>JAHEFF010000003.1 GCA_024640315.1 Woeseiaceae bacterium | reverse complement strand
CGAAGACGCGCGGATGCTGTTTATGAAATCCGGTTGATTCCTGGTATGCGCTGGCCAACGCCAGTGTCCTGGCTTCGCCGTATAACTGACCAATGAACTGAATCCCGGTCGGCGTGCCATCGTCATCGAAGCCGTTGTGGACAGCAACAGCCGGATGACCGGTGAGGCTCGTCGCACTTTGAACCGGACTTCCCGACGATGGAGCAACGAGGACATCGATCTCTTCAAAAATCCTTGCCATTCCCTGCATCAGGAGCATTCGCCGACGGTTGATTTGCAGGTATTCAACGGCGGGGTGAAGGCGTGCGATTCGCATCAGCATATCTTCCGGCTCATCGATGTCCTGGCGGAACAAGTCGATTTTGCCGTTATGCACAAGCTCATCGAAGGCGGCCGCTTCGTCGACGAGTAGCAATTGCAGCGCATCCATATCGGCATGTTCCGGAAGGGTCACCGGCACCAGGTCGAGATTTAGATTTCGCAGCGCACCAAGCGTTGCCAGGTCGTTGCGGTGTGCGGTCGCACTTTCGGCATCAACTTTTCGTTCAAACGTTGCCTGAAGGTAGCCGACGCGTATCCCGGCAATTGATTGATTTCCATCCCAGTTGAAAGGCTTGTCGACAACGGCAAGATCCTGGTCATCCGGACCGAGAATTGCGTTAAAGACCAGCGCGCAATCCTCGACAGATCGACACATCGGGCCGACCTTGTCGAGACTCCAGCACACAGGCATTACTCCATGACGGCTGACCCGGCCGAAGGTCGGACGCAGCCCGGTAATCCCGCAGGTCCGTGACGGGCCGAGGATCGAACCTGTCGTGTCCGTGCCGATCGAAAAACCAACGAGGCCAGCTGCTGTCGCCGATGCGGGCCCTGCCGACGAACCACCGGATCCTTCGTCCGTCTTCCAGGGATTCTTTGTCTGTATTCCGAGCCACTGATCGCCATTGGCGATCTCGCCGGTGGACAGCTTTGCGATCAGGATGGCGCCGGCATTGTCCAAACGCTCGACGACAGTCGCGTCCATGTCGATCATCTGGTCTTCGTATGCTTTGAAGCCCCAGGTGGTGCGGTAGCCTTCTACCGCGAGGAGGTCCTTTGCCCCCCAAGGGATGCCGTGTAAAAGCCCACGATAGCGGCCGCGAGCGATTTCCTCGTCGGCAACCTTCGCCTGGTTGAGGGCGCGTTCTTCAGTTAGTGTGATCACACACCGAAGCACCGGGTCATGGCGCTTAATCCGCGTGATATACATTCTCGTCAGTTCTGTTGCAGTGACCTGGCGGGTTTCGACAAGTTGCGACAAATCTGTCACCGGCCAGAATGCAACATCCTCCAGATTCTCCGGTCGCGTAACAGCGCCACGATCGCCGAGTTGGAAGGCTCGTCTCGAGTCGGCGAATATCTGGCCTGGCACCACAGGGTTGAAGTAAAGAGGCGGCGGTACGTTCTGATCAATGGATATTTCGCGGAGCTCCCCGAACAGGGCGCGGTTTTTCCGGATCCCTTCGATCATCTGTTCGCGGTCTTCATTCGAAAACTCGAGGCCGGCGAGCCTGGCCGCATGATCAATCATCTCGCTCGTGATTTCGGCCTTGCCTCCATTGGACTGCGCCCACAGGGCTCCGGGAAACAGGGTCGAACCAAGCCCCAGGCCACTGCAGCAGGCAACAAAAGAGCGGCGTCGAATACTGGCAGAGTCAGGTTCAGGCATTTACGGCTCCGTGCGCTGGGGATGAGTCCGGTCGACCAGTCGCGAGCGACATTCGTCCTTCGCCCAATCGCTCAGGCGAGGCTCGTTACAAATACGACGGCAATGGCGAGCGGTGCAATGACTCGAACCAGGAGCATCCACAGTTTGAATATTGCGCCGTCTTGCAGGCCAATCTCACCCAACGAAGTGCTCCTTGGCAGCCACCAGCCGACGAACAGAGCGTAAAGCACACCGGCGATTGGCATGATGATTCTCTGCACGAAGTAGATGATCAGGTCGAACGGGTTCATGCCGGCGAATAATTCGAACATGCCGAGCAAATGAACGTCACCCCAGCTTGAAAAAGACAATATCGTCACGATGCCGAAAAGGAAGCTGCCGAAGCCAATTGAAACGGCCGCAGTGGTTCTCGAGATTCCACGAACCTCATTGGCTCGCGCTGTTATCGTTTCCAGCATGGATATCAACGACGTTAGTGCGGCGAATATCAACATCAGGAAGAAAGCAGCGCCGATGATCGAACCACCGGGCATTTGCGCGAACGCCGTCGACAAGGTGACGAACAGAAGCCCTGCACCCTCGCTCGGGTCCAGACCGTAAGCGAAAACAATAGGGAAGATGGCCAGACCGGCGAGTATGGCGACCAGGGTATCGCCACCGGCAACGGCTATGGCCGATTTGAAGAGATTGACGTCCTTGGGAAGATACGCCGAGTAAGTCAGCACAGCGCCAACGCCGACATTGACTGAAAAGAATGCCTGGCCAACTGCGGCGAGTACGATAGCCGGCGTCAGCTTTGAGAAATCGGCCGCAAAAAGAAACTTGTACGCCGTCGCGGCGTCGCCGGTAATGCCAGCGTAAATGACCAGCGCGACCAACGTCACCAGGAGTGCCGGCATCACGATGCTGACCACTCGCTCGAGACCGACCTTGACGCCCCTGGTAACAATGAAGATCGTTGCTGCGCTAAACAGTCCGTGCCACAGGAGCATTTTGCCGGGACTGGCCAGAAATTCCGAAAAGTCGTTGCCGACTTCAGCAGGGGTAAGGCCGGTCATTGAGCCAGACAAAGACTTGAAGAAGTACGCCACGCACCAGCCGGCGATAACACTGTAGAAACTCAGTACGAGGAATAGTGCGAACAGACCCATCCAGCCGACAATCGACCACCGGCCGCTGGCGCCGATCTCTTCTGCCAGGTGTTTCATTGCGGATGGCGCGCTGCGTCGCGCCTGTCGACCGATAATCATCTCGGCCAGCATGATCGGTGTGGCGACCAGCAGGATAGCCAGCACGTATACAAGTATGAACGCGCTGCCCCCGCTCGTTCCCAGGTTGGCTGGAAACTGCCAGATGTTACCGAGGCCGACAGCGGCACCGATTGAGGCGAGAATAAAGGCCAGGCGGCCAGACCAGGTTTCGGTTGTTTCGGTGCTCACGGGCATATTCTCATTATTGTTCGGTGGGCCTAACTATATGTCACCACGGCCGAATTTGTGAACTATGGGTCAATTTTCAGTTCATAATGTTGACCGATGATGGCGCTCGTCCATCTTAAGCATTGTTATTTTTAAAGGTTTGCCAGGTGCAGAAAAACAGAAACAGCTTCCAGAGACTGATCGCGGTTTTCATTCTACTTGTCGCAGGCAGCTCAGCCGCGCAGGAGGATATCGCCAGCAGGATTAACATCGACTACGAGATGTTCCGGCTCGAAAACGGCCTAACGACAATCGTGCATTCCGATCACTCGACGCCCACCGTGTATATAGGCATCTGGTACGGCGTTGGCTCGAAAGATGAGCCGGACGGCAAGACAGGCTTCGCACATCTGTTTGAGCACCTGATGTTTCAGGGAACGGAAAACAGGGAAGGTGAGTACTTCACTCCGTTCACGAAAGCCGGTGCGACAGGTATGAACGGCACAACCTCGGAAGACCGTACAAACTACTATGCGACCGTACCCAGTGGTGCGCTGGACATGGCGCTATGGATGGAAAGTGACCGCATGAGCCACCTTTTGGGCGCCGTGACACAAGAAGCCCTCGACGAACAGCGGGGGGTCGTGCAAAACGAAAAGCGTCAAGGCGAAAATCGTCCATATGCCGGCGTATACGATCGGGTCCGTGCAGGCATTTACCCGGCGGGCCATCCTTATCGACACTCGATTATCGGCTCAATGGAGGATCTCGATGCGGCATCACTCGACGATGTTCATGACTGGTTCAATGAATATTACGGCGCCAGCAATGCCGTGCTCGTGCTGTCTGGGGATGTAGACATTGAAGCCGCCAAAGAAAAGGTTAGTCATTATTTCGGCGGTGCCCCGGCCGGCGTACCGCTGGTAAAACCTCAACAGTGGATCCCGGAAATTCGTGAGGACCGTAAGGAAATCATGTATGACCGGGTCGGTCAGACGCGAGTCGTACGTACCTGGGTGTTACCGAACCAGGGTGATTACGACACGAACCTCATGTATCTCGTCAACGAAACGCTTGTGGGCAACAAGAATTCACCGTTGCAAAAATTACTCGTAGATGATCTGCAGCTCGCGACCGATGTTCGTGGCAGCGCCTACGGCCGGACCATCAGCGGTGAATATACGCTGACCGCGAATCTGCGCCCGGACGTTGAGCCCGAGCAGGTGATTGACGTCATCGATAAGGTTGTCGCCGAATACCTGGAGGCCGGGCCGGATAAGGAAATACTGGAGAACGCGAAGCTCGGTGTGAATATGTACATGCTGGGCACGATGGAGAGCAAATCCACTATTGGCAGAATGCTGGCCGAAGGGCAGCTGTACTCGAACAACCCACTGCAGGTTAAGAAGGAAATCGAGTGGCTCAATGAAGCAACGGCCGAAGACCTGACTGCTGTTGCCAACCGTTGGCTGACACGTGGGTTTTTCGAAATTGTAATTTTGCCTTTTCCGGAGTACGTGACAAGCGAAGACCCGGTTGACCGAAGTGCTGTGCCGGAAGTGACTGAGGTCTCCGGAATACAATTTCCCGATATTCAGACGACAACTCTCGATAACGGCATGCAGCTTGTTGTGGCGCCCAGCGGCGATTTGCCACTGATCGACGTGTCGATCCGATTGGGCACGGGCAACATGGCGGACGCGCCGGATGCACCAGGAATTTCAGACGCGGTCTTCGCCCTGATGCAAAAAGGCACGAAGAAGTACGACGCCAACGAACTGGCGGCGGCGAAAGACAGGATCGGCATGGAGGCGCGCATGGCGGCTAATGTCGAAAACAGCCAGTACGGCTATCGCATTCTGACCGGCTACCTCGAAGAGTCGCTGGAGATCGCGGCGGAGGTCCTGCGTAACCCGACGTTTCCTGAGGACGAGCTTTTCAAATTTCAGCAGCAAATTCTCGCCTATCTTTCCAACGTCGAGCAGAACCCTTCGCGCAACGCCACACCACTTTTTCGACGAGCGCTTTATGGCGCCGATCATCCGCTCGGTGGCGTGTGGACGCCGGAGCTTGCCAACAATCTTAATCGCGAACGCATTCAGGAGTTTCACGCTCGCGAAGTGGCGCCGGACAACATGACGGTATTCATGATCGGAGATATCGACATCGATACCGCAACTGCCGCGCTAAACCACACATTTGGCAAGTGGAAGGCGAAAAGCGCGTCAATGATGAAGCCGATAGGAGGCGTTGCCTCCACGGGTCCCCGCGTCATATTGATAGATCAATCTGGAGCACCACAGAGCACCATACGCGTTGGTCATGCGCTTGCGCCTTATGACGCTGAAGGAGATACCGAGCTGGGTATCGTCAACGCAGTTTTTGGCGCCGACTTCGAAGCGCGAATCAATATGAATCTGCGCGAGGACAAGTCGTGGTCGTATGGAATCGGCTCCCAAATCTCGAAGAACACCAGCGGTGATCAGTACCTCGTCGTCGCCGGTAGCGTGCAAACGGACAAGACAATGGAAAGTATGGCCGAGATCATGCGCGAGTATGAGGAGTATGTCAGTTCACGGCCGGCGACTGTTGACGAATTGCAGCGCGTGAAGCTCAACCGTACGCGGTCGTTGCCCGGAAACTTTTCATCCAAGCGCGGCTTCCTGAGTAGCATGATTGCCTCGGATACATTCGGTTTGCCGTATGACTATGCCGAGACCACTGCGGCTCGAGTCGAGGCAGTCACGCTGGCGGGTGTCAACGAGCGCGCTCGCTCGGTTATTCGTCCAGACGAGCTGACCTGGGTGGTCGTTGGTGATCTCCTGGAGATAGAGGAGAAAGTCCGTGCGCTGAACTACGGCACAGTCGAAGTCTGGGACGGATTTGGCAACAGGATGCGCTAGGAGCCGGGAATAATGGTCGAACCGCGGTTTTCGCCAAACGATAATTACGGCTTGACCCTGCTTATTTGAGAGGAGAAAAGCCATGAAGATCGCCCGCGTCGCAGTCGTTGTATTGCTGCTCGTTAATTCCGCCCAGGTCACCTGGTCGGCTGAGCCTGCACTCGAACGGGAGCTTGCGCGTCTCGGGATGCTGTCCGGTGGCACGATGGGCATTGCGGCCATTCACCTGGAGTCAGGGCGAAGTGCCTGGCTTAATGCAGACGAATCATTTCCCATGGCGAGCACTTATAAGGTGCCAATCGCCGCCCGGCTTCTCGATATGGTCGACAACGGTGCGTTGAGTCTCAGCGATCGGGTCGATATCGGCATCGAGGAATACGCTCCGGGCAGTGGCGTGATTGCGAAGCTGCTGGATGACCCGGGCCTGTCTGTCTCAATTCATAATCTGCTCGAAATTATGCTTCTGATCAGCGACAACACCGCGACTGACCGGTTGCTGGATACCGTTGGTGGCGGAAACGCCGTCACCGCACACATGAATTCGCTCGGCGTGGAAGGAATTCGGGTCGATCGACCCACCATTCGCCTGATTGGCGATTGGCTGGGCATAGAGGACATGCCATCGGCAGCCGGCAAGCGCTGGGAAGACTATGAAGAGCTTGTTGATGAGCTCCCGAAGGGACAACGTGAACAGGCGGCGCGTAACTTTGAGGCGGACCCGCGTGATACGTCGACACCGCGTGGCATGGCGACGCTGCTGGAGAAGATCTGGCGGGGCGATGCGCTGAGTAAATCTTCCGGAGAATTATTGATCGATATTATGGAACGCTGCGAAACGGGTACCGCACGACTGAAGGGATTGTTGCCTGAGGGTACCGTGGTCGCACACAAGACTGGCACAATCGGCAGAACGACCAATGACGTCGGCGTCATTTCTCTTCCCGACGAGGCCGGCCACGTCATCGTCGTTGCGTTTATCAAGAATTCGGACCTGGATGGTCCAGTTCGGGAACGTGCTATTGCAGAGGCCGCGCGCGCAGTCCACGACTACTTTCTTTTCACCCGTTGAAGTGAAAGATCGGCGCCTGACCGGTTTTGACTACCAGCCGGCATTCTTCTCCAGCTGTTCTGCAAATTGTTCATAAAGGCTGAAGTTGTGGCTGACAGTATCATTGGTATCTTTCTGGATTGATGCCATCAACAGCGACTCCTGGATCCACCGGTGTTCCGCCCAGTTTCCGCCGTTCGCTTTGACTGCCGCCATCTCAGCCGTTGCCAGGGCACCAAATTCCCCCATACCACTCATCATGTTGCCGAGGTCTTTGGCCGAAACCCTGTCGTCTTCGTCGGCTTTCTCGGCGAGCTTCTCCATTCGCTCAACTATCGCAGCTCTTTCTTCCGCTACGGTCTGCATGACCGATACATATTCACGAACCTGCTGCTCGGTCAGCTTGCCATCTACCGGTGGCGTGTAGCGATCCGCTTCGGCCTCGGCAACAGTTGCTGCATTTCGGTTCATGTCGCTGAACATGCCGGAGCCCGGGTCGGAATTGTCCATTTGTGAAGTTGAGCCGAATGGCGATTGCGCTGTTGGCCCGCCCAGGACGGGTGCCAGAACCGTGGAGATGATTACCATGACGACAATGGTCACAATCAGCGAAAGGACGAAATGAACCACCCGTTTGTTGCCCGGCACCTCGAGATATAGCGGGATGATTTGCCAGAGCTGCACCAGGGAAAATATCCCAAGCCCGAAAGCGAGCAGGCCGCCGATCCAGGGAAGCCAGACCAGGGCCTGGCCAATATATCCAGGTACGAATGCCAGAGTGATTGCCGCCAGCCCCAGCGCGAAGTCGCTCTTGCCTGCAAAAGTCCCCGCCAGGGTACTGACAACGAATGCGATGACGCCGGCGCCAATCGCCCCTGTCACAATGCTGAACAAAGTGGACATCAGCGTGGGTCTGAACGCAGTAAACATTGATGCATCGCTTGTCAGCAGGCTCAGGAGGTACGCGACAATCGCGGATACGACGATGAGAGGCCCGGTAAGAAGAAATGCCGTTTTTTGCCAGTCACCAGCTTCTGACAGATAGCTTTGCCAGGTTGCTTCTCTGTCGGTGAGTGCGCCGACTACGAGCTTAACAGTGCGGTTGATATCGAGCATATTCGTTCTCCCGGAAATTGCCTGGCGTGAGGTGGCCTATTGGAAACAGTTGCCGCGCAAGAAAGCCTCGCGCGAGCCGCCTTTGAGTGTCACGGAAAACCGGTCCTCTTCTTTGGTCGCTATACTTTCGAATTCATCGAGAAAACTTTGGCGACTGAAAGTTTCCGGGAAATAGTTGATGCCGTCCGCTTGAGTGATTGTCAGGCCGACGACCCCCAGCCGGTAGCTGCCGTCTGCGGCAAAACTGTACAGCTCCCGCTCCTGCATTCGCTCGGTGCACCAGAAACCTTCCAGGTAGTTTGCCGTCAGTTCGTTTTTTGACAGATCCGCTGCACTCTGTGTTTGTTGTTCCAGCGCAGGGTCGCGTCGAAACGTTTTCGAGTCCGGATCACTGCCGTCTACAGCGTTGTTGCTGGCGGGGCAGGGTTGCCCATCACTGTCAGCCAACTTCGGGTTGACGGTAATTAAAGTGGTAAGAACCTCGGTCTGGAAACCGCCACCTGACGTCATGTTTCTCATCATTTCGAGTTGCGGGCCCATCATCTTTTCCATCATCTGGCGCTGGCTGGGGGGCATGCTCGCCATTTGTTGCTCGAGTTCGGCCATTTGCTCGGCGGCATCACGCATTTGAGCCTCTTGCTCGGCACTCATCATGCCGGAAATTTTCATGACCCGTTTATAGGACTCGTACATGTTGCTTCCCGGCACTGTCCGGTAGTCGGATTGAAGATTTTCGATGGACATCGGCTTGGTTTCACCGTCTGCTGTTAGTGTGCCATCGACCTTCATTCGCAGCGGCACATATTCAGCTGTGTCAATCCACAGGCTAAGCGTTTTGATCTCGTACTCGCTGCCCTCCATTTGCTGAACCTGCCCAACGACGTCTGCCTGCAAGTGAAATGCCTTTCGCCCGTCGACTTCTTCCGTGCCGACCAGTTTCGCATTCTCGGCAAATTGGGCCATCTGCTCGGCCATTTCCTGCCCATCGGCACTCGGATCTTCTGCGGCCATTTCTCGCTTCGCCTGCGCAGCGCCGCGAAGAAACTCTGCGTTGGCGCCCATCATGACGCGCGGATCGAACGTTGCAGTCGGATCGGAGCCGCTGGCAGCAAGCAGCCCGCGAGGCAGGCCCGCTTCCTCCAACCCGTTTTCAATTTCGCCTGCGGCCACAGAGCCGGTCATCTCTGTCGCCGCAGCGAAGGCTTCCAGCTGCTCAGGTGTCATTTCCTGCGGTCCCATGCACTGGCCGGAGTGGCTCCCACCGTTTCGCACCGGCAGGAAAAGAGTCTGCGAGTTGCCGGCATCATCCTCGATGAGCGTCCTCTGGAACCAGGTCTTCGTCTCGTTGCCCATTATGGACTGCGTGACAACGTAGACGTCCACCCCTTCCCAGCGTTCGAGTTGTTTCTCCTGTGCCGTATCCATAATTGAACGAGCATCCTGAGAAAGCGCAATCATCGGGAAACTCATGATTATGCCGAGCAGAACAAAGACGGAGTTTTTGTGCATGACCAGATCCTCTACGGGAGATTGATTCGTCTGCGCATCAATAATAACAAGGAGGTTTTACCTGCCTGTAGCGCACCTTTTGCTCACCCGTTTCGCGGGCTGTTCTATTTATTGATTATTGGCAGTGCGCTGCATGGCACGCCGATTTCTTATTGACAGGTTCAATGTAGGCCAAAACGGTCCCCGGCGCAAAGAACGGAATCCGGTGAGGAAAATGGCGGGATCAGGGGAAAATACCCGTTGCAGACCGGTTTTGACGCAATCTCTCCGGTTTCTGCGCAAGGGAATCCGGTCAGGCATGCTTTGCAGCGATACTCTTAACCGATAAATATGGTCGCCGGATGCTCGAGCATCTCTTTGATTTTCTGGATCATGGCCGCCGCGTCGTAGCCGTCGACGAAACGATGGTCGAACGATGAAGAGAGGTTCATCATCAGGCGAATCGTCACCTGGCCGTTGACAACTACCGGTCGTTCAACTGCCTTGTTGACGCCGATGATGGCAACCTCCGGCATATTGATGACCGGTGTTGAAACGATGCCACCCAATTTGCCGAGACTGGTAATCGTAATGGTTGAGCCGGACAGCTCGTTTTTCTTCGCTGTGTTGTTTTTCGCCGCTACCGAAACGCGTTTGATTTCATTCGACAGGTCTTCGATCGACCGATCCTCGGCGTTTATTACCACTGGAACCTTGAGTCCGTCCGGCGTTTGAGTGGCGATTCCCAAATGAACCGCGCCATGCCTGAGCAGAACATTGCGACTTTGGTCATAGGTCGTGTTGCACTGCGGAAAATCCCGGAGGGCGCGAATCAGCGCGAGCCCGAGAAACGGGAGCAAGGTCAGTCTTTCGGACGAATCAGTCTTCTTGCTGTTCAGGTGCTGGCGCAACGCCTCCAGCTCGGTGATGTCTATTTCTTCGACGTATGCGAAATGTGGTATCTGACGATTCGCCTCGGTCATTCTTTCTGCAATGACCCGACGCAAACCGATGACTTTAATCTCTTCAGTTTTGGTCGGCCTGCGAACCGGTTGCATTGGCGCTTTGCCGGATGTTTTTGACTTCAGGAATTCATCGAAGTCACTTTTCATGATTCTGCCGCCGGCTCCACTGCCGGGGACGGTTGAGAGATCGATGCCCGCTTCCCTGGCGCGGCGACGAATTGCCGGTGACGTAATCACCTTGCCGTTTTGAACGGCAGGTCGGGGTTCGACAGCGTCAGGAAGCTTCCTCGCCTGCTCGGGCTGACCGGGATCCGGATCAGCTGGTAAGGACTCTTTCCCAGCCGCCTGGCCGTCCGTTTCGAAGACGACCAGTGGCGCCCCGACGGCGACCTTGTCGCCTGGTTCTCCCGCCAGGGACAACACTTTGCCCGAGACTGGTGAGTTTAGTTCGACAGCCGCCTTGTCCGTCATCATGGTGCCGACGATCGAATCCTCGGCAACCATGTCACCGACCTTGACGTTCCACTCGCCGATTTCCGATTCGACAGTACCCTCACCAAGATCCGGTAGCTTGAAAATATACTCACTCATTGAACTTCCATCACTTTGCGAATGCCGGCGGCGATACGTTTCTTGCCCGGGAAGTACTGCCACTCAAACGCATGCGGATAGGGGGTGTCCCAACCGGCGACCCGCTCGATAGGCGCCTCCAGATGATAAAAGCATGCCTCCTGAACGGTGGTAACGAGTTCTGCGCCAAACCCTGAGAAGCGGGTGGCTTCATGTGCAATCAGGCATCGCCCGGTTTTTTTGACAGACTCTTCGAGTGTAGTCGTATCGAGTGGTGAAAGTGTGCGAACGTCGATGATTTCGGCATCAACGCCAACGAGTTTGGCAGCGGCCTGTGCTACATGCACGAGCGTACCGTAAGTAATGATCGTCAGTTCGCTGCCTTCCTCGACGATCTCTGCCGATCCAAGCGGGATAGAGTAATAGCCCTTGGGAACGTCGCCTTTCGGGTGTGACGTCCATGGCACAGCGGGATTCTCCGGATCGCCATCAAATGGGCCGTTGTAGATTCGTTTAGGTTCGAAAAAGACGACAGGATCGTCTGACTCGATGGAGCTGATCAAGAGGCCTTTTGCATCATAAGGGTTTGACGGAATGACAACCTTGATGCCGCTGATATGCGTAAAGATCGCCTCGGGGGATTGCGAGTGAGTCTGTCCGCCCCGGATGCCGCCGCCACACGGCGTACGAATCGTCACGGGAGAAAAGAAATCGCCGCCGCTGCGGTATCGAATTCTCGCGAGTTCACTGACCACCTGATCGAAGCCGGGGTAGATGTAATCTGCAAACTGGATTTCTGCCACCGGCCGCAGGCCGTTAAGCCCCATACCGATAGCGGTACCGATGATGCCGCCCTCGGCAATGGGTGCATCGATGACACGATGTTCACCGAACTTGCGCTGCAATCCATCTGTGCAACGAAATACGCCGCCGAAGTAACCGACGTCCTCACCCATGATGACGACATTCGGGTCCTTGTCCATCAAAACGTCCAGTCCTGAACGAATCGCCTCGATCATATTCATTTGCGCCACGGCTAAGACTCCAGCTCCAGCATCTCACGGCGCTGTTTTATCAGGTGCTCAGGAAGGTCGGCATAAACGTCGTCAAACATTTCCGATGGGTCGAGGAACGGTCCTTGTGTCATGGTTCCGAACGTGCGGGCCTCTTTCCAGGCTTCGGTGATTTTCTCCTTGTACTCGTCGAGAACTGCCTGGTGTTGTTCTTCGGACCAATGTCCTTCCGTAATAAGGTGTTGCTTGAGACGTTCGACCGGGTCGCCCAGCGGGAAAGCTTCCCACTCATCTTTCGGCCGATACTTCGTCGGATCATCGCTGGTTGAATGCGCACCGCCGCGATAGGTCACGTGCTCAATGATCGTCGGTCCACCGCCGCGCCTTGCGCGATCCGCGGCCCACAAGGTTGCGGAGTAGACGGCCAGAAAGTCATTACCATCAACACGAATACCCGGAATGCCGAGACCAATGCCGCGAGCGGCAAACGGTCTGCGTTCGCCACCGGCAAAACCCTGAAATGTGGAAATCGCCCACTGGTTGTTGACGATGTTCAATATGACGGGGGCCTGGTAAACCGCAGCGAACGTGATTGCGTAATGGAAGTCGGCTTCCGCAGTGGCCCCGTCTCCCAACCACGATGCCGCGATGTGATCTTCGCCCTTGATCGCCGACGCCATCGCCCAGCCAACGGCGTGTGGATACTGCGTACCAAGGTTGCCGGAGATCGAAAAGATATTCGCGTCTTTGTTGTGATAAAGAATCGGCAACTGGCGCCCCTTACACATGTCACGCGTATTCGAAAGGCACTGGCACATCATGTCGACCAGTTTCGTGCCTCTGTACAGGAAGAGTCCTGTATTTCTGTAGGACGGGAAACACATGTCGCCGGCACGCAACGCCATTCCCTGTGCAATCGAGACCGCTTCCTCGCCTTTTGATTCCATGTAGAAACTGATCTGGCCCTGTCGCTGAATCTGCCAGAGTCGTTGATCGAAAATGCGGTTGAGCAGCATCCACCTGAGACCGATTTGCAATTTCTCCGGATCAAGGTTCGGATTCCACTCGCCCTGGGCGTGGTGCTCGTCGTCAAGGACCCGGACCAGGTCTGTGCTCAGGTTTTCAATATCCCGGGTGCGGACATCGATTGACGGCTTTTCGACGCTACCGGCTGGCGACAGGTCCAGGTAGCTGAAATCCGGTTTTTCGCCGGGACGCGCCGAGGGATGTGGGATGTGCAGTCGTGATTGTCTGGCCATGCGAGTCTGTTCCGCTGTTGTCGTTATTGTGCCTTCACCTGACCGCACAATATATCCGCATAAACCGCGAATGTGGTTGCAATCTTCTTTGCTAAGTTATTGTTTGAGGCATAAACTATGTGCAAATACGTTAATTAAGGTCATAAGTTATGCAAAAAATCGACCTGGACCAGACAGATCGCCGAATTCTTGGCCTCCTGCAGACCAAACCCGGTATTAAGGCCACCGAAATTGGCGAACGGATCGGCCTGTCTCAATCGGCGTGCTGGCGCAGGATCCAGCGCTTGCGTGACGAGGGAGTGATCAAGGATCAGCCGGCAATACTGGATCGCGAGAAGGTGGGTTTGAGCACCATGGTCTTCGCCCACGTAAAACTGACGTCGCACGGACGCAGCAACCTTACCGACTTTGCAGAAGCAGTTCGTCAATACCCGGAGGTTCTCGATTGCTACGTTGTTCTGGGCAACGTCGATTTCCTGCTGCGTATCGTTGCCGAAGACATAAAAGATTACGAGCGCTTCATGTACGAGAAGCTGTCACAGCTTCCCGGTGTGCAGGAAGTCAACTCGAGCATTGCGCTTTCCGAGATCAAGCACACGACGGTGCTGCCGATCTGAGCGATGGACATGTTCAGTCTTGTTCTTGCCATGATCGCGACCGGTGCAGCCGGCGGCGTCATTGCCGGCCTGCTCGGTGTCGGTGGTGGAATCGTCATCGTGCCCGTGCTTGAAATTGTGTTGGGGTTTGTCGGCGTCGATCCGTCGATTCGGATGCATGTCGCCGTTGGCACGTCACTTGCGACAATTATTCCCACATCGATTTCGTCGGCTCGTGCACACCATCAGAAGCGTGGAATATCTACCGACCTGGTGCGTTACTGGTCACCGTTTATAGTGATTGGCGCGGCGATCGGAACACTGGTGGCCGGCGAAGTGACCAGCCAGACGCTCTATGCGGTCTTTTCCGTTGTCGCACTGATTGTTGCGCTGAAGATGATTATGCCGTTCGATGACAATGCTATTGCTGCGGATGTTCCACGAGGCATTTTGGGTCCCACGGTGCCGGTGGGAATTGGTCTTGTCTCGGCAATGATGGGAATTGGCGGTGGCTCCATGAGTGTGCCGGTAATGACCCGATGCGGCCGACCCATTCATATTGCAATCGGTACATCAGCGCTCTTCGGTGCATTCATAGCCGTGCCGGGGACTATCGGCTTTATCTACACCGGTTGGGGCAATGAAATGCTTCCCTACGGAAGCCTGGGTTTCGTCAACCTTGTTGGATTCTCACTCATCGTTCCTGCAACGATCTTATTTGCACCTCTCGGTGCGAAATTGGCGCACGCAATGCCCAAGCGGTGGTTAAGCCTGTTATTTGGCCTGTTCCTGTTGGTCGTTGCTCTTCGAATGGCGTTTCAGATCCTCGGCTAGTCGTTCATCCATCTAGTTACAGGCAGGATAAAAGTCGCTTGAGCCAGCTCCGTCGGTGCTGATCAATTTCGTCTCGCCGCCGTTGATGTCACTCACGATCGGGTAGTAGTTCTCCATCTTTTCCATCATCTCGGCGAAAATGTTTCCGCCAAATATCTGGCCCATTCCCATGTTGTCCATCATCTTTTTACTTGCGCGCATCATTCCGGCGGATGCAGCGCCCATGGTTCGGGCTCCCTCGACATCATTGATATCAGCGGCCCAGACCGTGTAATTGCCGATGGCACCGGGTAAGCCGCTGACCCGAAAGCCAGTTGTGTCGTAATCGTCGATGGTCCTGGTCTCTCCCGTTTGCACTATCTGAATTTCACTCTTTTCGCCGCCCATCATGGCCGCCATGCCACTGCCCATTTGTTGTTCCAGCATTTTTGCCATATCGGGATTCTGCGCTTTCATCTCGGCAATGGCCTTTTGCGCTTCTGCCAGCTCGGCCGCGGTTATGCCGCCCGGGAGCTCGTCGCTGTCGTAACTCATTGACTGGCAGGTGCCACCACTGGATGTCAGCATTTTTTGCTCCTTCGCCTGGAAGACAACGAAGTCACGCAATGCGCCGCGATTGCCTGAACCGTCGACAGCGTAAATTTCTATTCTGAGGTTGCCATTGTCGTCAGCCACCATTTCCGTGTACTCGGTGCGGTTTCCGTTTGCGTCCATGGTTACCGTCGTGTGCCTGGCAACGTCTGCCAGTGCCAGCGGACTGAGTGTCATGCCGACGCTGATAAGAATAAAGCTGTGGTTTCTCATGGTGACTCCCCGGTATTGTTTACTTTATTAGAATAGTCGTCGGCACGGTTGCAGGCAATCCGACTGCTCGATTGATACGTGTGCTACATTATTCTACGCGGTAGAGTTCGTTCTGACGCAGTGTTTTCCGGGCCGGTCGACTCAAAAACACCGGATGATACCGGTTGAACTATTCCAGAGTTTCAGCGACTGATCTGCTGAAAATCCGACACAGGTCAGGCTCCGGCGCACTAGTTGCCGTCATCTCGTCACCAAATACCATAACCTGGTGTCCCGGCAGGTTGAACGAAGGCCATTCGGGCAGGCCAGGTAAATTCGGGTTGCCGGTCGCGGCGAATTGCGTCCAGTATGAAAGAATCTGGTCTGTCAGGTGCCGATCGATGTCGGACGTTGCCATCCACGACGGGTGCGTGCCAAAAACGTAGGGCAGTTCCGCACCGTGGTAGGCGCGCACCGTGGCGCCACCTTCACCGTCACGAATCCGCGTAAAGTGGTAGACCCACGCATCGTCGTACTGAGCCGCAGTATATTGAGACGGGCACAACATCCCGTTGCCAGCCGAGATGCGGTCGATGGCGCGGCGATAGTCTGTTTCACCCTGCAGGGCGGCGAGCGTATCGGGAGAATTCAGGTGAGATGACGACTCAATAGCCTTCAGAAGCTCTGCTTCTCCGGCGTCCTCGGGAACCCGGCTATACCACTCGTCGCCGTTGCTGCCGATGATGAACGGAATGTCGGCAAGGCCACCATCATTAATCGTTTCCCAGACGGATCGTTCGAGGATTTGTCCGTCAATGGCCGGCGAGTGGTAGTAGCTGGAAAAGGTTTCCTCGTACTTCGCGAGTAACTCGCTTGCCGGCACTGACTTCAGCTGTTGCCAGGCGTCGGTACCGTCGAAGCCGAACAAAGCCGCGGTATCCATGCCGCGTTGTCGTTCGTCGTCAAGGGAAGGCGATCCCCGACGGCCAATTCCAAACCCGGCGTTACTTTGCATGATACCGCCATGGAACAGGCCGGCGGCTCTTTCCGAGGCCATCAAGGCCAGTACATCCTGGGAGCCGGCTGATTCGCCGAACACGGTGATACGGCTTGGGTCGCCGCCAAACTTGCTGATATTTTTCTGTATCCACTCCAGCGCCGCAATCTGATCCCAAAGCCCGAAATTGGCCTGGGCCTCGCTATCACCGATGTCCGGATGCGAGAGAAAACCGAACACGCCCAGGCGGTAAGCAATACTGACGAGTACAACGCCACGTTCGGCAAGTACATGCCCGTGGTAGTCCGGTTCATAGGCCCAGCCCTGGTCGTTGCTGCCGCCATGTAGGTAGACCATGACCGGACGCCTGGCATTCTCGTCCAGGTTCGCTGTCCAAATGTTGAGGTAAAGACAATCCTCGCTGACCGCCAGATCCGAAAATTCGTTTCGGGTGCTGCCGAAAAGTTCGGCCATGTCCCGATACCATTCGAGGATCCCCATCGACTGCATGCAGGCGGGCGCAAATTCCGTCGCATTGCGATCCGGAACTTTTGTCTGCAGCGGTTGCGGCGACCGCCAGCGAAGGTCTCCGAGCGGGGGCTCGGCGAAAGGAACACCCCTGAAGACCGCGATACCTGTGTCGTCGAGGCGCTCACCGCGGAGTTGCTCGCCGTCTACGTTGACTTCGGGCTGCCGGGTGCAAGCCACTAACATCATAAAGAGCAATGCGATCGCAGCACTGCGCATCATTTGACGTCCTCCTGCAGGGACCTGACGAGCGATACACACATAACGATACCGACAATCAGGATGGGTAAAGATACGACGAGTAATACGACCTGCATTACCTTGAGGCCACCGATGAACATCAGTGTGATCGGTAGTAAGCCAAGGGCGAATGCCCAGAAGACGCGATGTCCACGAGACGGATCGTCGCCCGCCGGAATGTTAAGCGTGGCGCTGGATGCCAGCGTGTAGGAAGCCGAGTCGTAGGTCGTTGCCACGAAAATGATCGCCATGAGACAAAAAACGCCAACGACCACGGCCGGTAACGGCAGCTGGGTCAAAGTGGCGATTATGGCGGCGCTCTGACTTTCGTTATTGATTATCTCGGTGCTCTTAACGATTCCCTCAAGCTCGAGGAATAGTGAGTAATTTCCGATGATCATGTAGAAAACCCAGCAACCCAGTGAACCGAGAACAAGCATGCCGACGATAATCTGGCGGATGGTTCGGCCACGCGAGATTCGCGCGACAAACATTCCGACATAAGGTGCGAATGCGATCCACCAGGCCCAGTAGAATATGGTCCAGTTTTCAACAAAACCCGAGTCCGTGAACGGATCGGTCCAGAAATTCATACGCACGATGTTCTGCAACAGCACGCCCACCCCGTTCAGGCTCGTCTTTAGCAGGAATGCCGTTGGTCCGACCACCAGGATGAAAAGCAGCAGGCAGAGGCCAATCACCAGGTTGATGTCGCTCAGCGTTCTGATGCCTTTCCGGAGTCCCAGCCACACGCTGCCTGCAAAAAGAAACATGCAGAGAAACATCATCTCGACTTCAAGCGCGAACGTGTGCTCGATATCAAAGAGCCAGGAGACGCAAGCCGCGATCATCGGCGTCGAAAAACCAAGCGACGTGGCGGCGCCGCCAACCATCGCCATGATGAACAGAAAGTCGATAAAGCGGGCGGTAGGACCGACTTCGTTAGCGGACAGAAAGTAGTTGCAGCTATTGCTGAAGCGCATGTGCGTCAGCTTCCTGACGTAGTAGGGGTAACCGACGGCGAGCGTGGGCAGGCAATAGAACGCCCAGGCGGTAAATCCCCAGTGGAACAAGCCGTACGTTGAAGCCCATTCGGCCGCTTCCGCGCTATACGGCTCGGCACCGAATGGTGGCGATTGATAATAGAAGGCCCATTCGGTTCCACACCAGTAGATCAGACCGCCGCCGATGCCTGCGCAGAACAGCATCGCGACCCAGCTCAGCGTGTCGAATTCGGGTCCCTCATCGTCTGTACCCAGCTTCACATGGCCGAATCTACTGAAAGCGAGCCAGATCAGAAAACCGTTCGCGCCTACACTGGCAATCAGGTAGATCACGCCGAATTCATTAGCGATGTAGTCATACAAGGATTGCAGGATCGCGCCGCTGGTATCAGGCGATGCCGCGAGAGGGATGCAGACCAGGACAATGATCGCGACGCTCGTTATGAACGCGGGCCGGTCGATTTTTTTCTGCTCCATGACGCTTAGCTCTCCCTGGTCAATCAATCGTCAGAATGACGCATCCCCTGATATTACCTTGTTCGACAATTTCATTGCTGCGAGCAATTTCTTCGAGCGGAAGCTTCTCTGCAATCCGGTGTTGCAGCTGATTCTTGTCCAGCGCCCTTGCTATGTCTGCGATGGCGAACTGTTTGGCCGTCTCCGGCATCGCGTACACAATGACGAAGCGAACGACCAGGTCTTTGTACATCATCTGCAAGAATGGCAACTCAGGTCTCGGATCGACCGTAGATGAATACGTCACTATGGCGCCACCCACGCGAATAACCTCAAGCGAGGTCGCCAGGTTCGAGCCAAATTCGACATCAATGATACGGTCCACGAGCTCGCCACGCGTCGCATCGAGCACGGACTCTGCGAACGTCTTTTGCCGATGATTGACGACGCAATCTGCGCCTGCACTAATGCACGCTTCGCGGTCATTCTCATTGCTTGCGGTGGCAATTACCCGTGCGCCGGCCTGGCTGGCCCACTGGATGGCATAGTGGCCTACGCGTCCCGCGCCGCCGGTAACCAGGATCGTGCGGCCATCGATGTCACCGTCGGCAAAGACGCAACGATGCGCGGTCATAACCGGAATGCCAAGACAGGCGCCCACATCGAATCCTGCGCTGTCAGGCAATCGCGGCGCTCTTGAGCTGTCAATGGCGACATACTCCGCAGCAGTGCCAAACCGCCTTGCGAACTGGGCCTGGTAGATCCACACACGCTCGCCGATGCGATTGTCTGAAATGCCTGCGCCAACAGCCTCAACGATTCCGGCACCGTCGCTGTTGGGAATGACGGGTCCTTCATCAAGCAAATCCGGGAACGAACCCGCACGCTTCTTTACGTCGGACGGATTGACACCGCTGGTGTGCAGCCGGACAAGGACTTCCCCGGGGCCAGCGGCTGGTTTGTCGAATTCGCCGACGCTTAATACGTCACTGGCCTTGCCGAACGTACTAAACCATGCAGCGCGCATCTTTTCGCTCTCGCTCATTAGTGATCCAGCCAGTTGGAGAGGGTTTCTGTGTGTCCGTCCACGGCTATCGCCTGGCCGGAGATTCGTGCGGCTTTGTCCGAAGCAAGAAACACGACCATATTCGCGACATCTTCCGCGGTGACGAAGGTCCGCATCGAGCTCTGGCGCTGATACACGTCGCGAATCTCGGCGGCGGTCAGCCCTCGTTTGGCCGCATCCGCCTCAATGACGCCGTTAATTCGTTCGCCCTCCACGCTCGTAGGGCAGACCGCGTTGACGCGAATGTTGTGTGAGCCGAGTTCCATCGCCCAGGTCTTGGTCAACCCGATCATGGCCCACTTGGAGGCGACATACGGCGATCGATGAGGACAGCCGAACAGACCGGCGTTGGAGGCAAGATTGACGATCGCTCCACCTGTCTGCTCCCTGAGCAATGGTATGGCCTGACGGGTGACATAGAAGACACCGTTGAGGTTGACGTCGATGCAGCGTACCCAGTCGTCGACATCGAGATCTTCCACAGGCCCCGCTGGACCGGCAATACCGGCGTTGTTGACCAGTATGTGCAGCGCACCATGTCTCGCCTGTAAATCGCTGAACGCCGCTTCGACCTGGTCAGGATTGCCAACATCGCAGAGTGTTGCTGTCGCATCCGGATTTGCGGCGATAAAATCGTCGATGTGTTTTTGTGCCGCGTCCAGTACGTGGACCGACGCACCTTCGGCCATAAGGAACTCGGCGATTGTGCGCCCTACGCCTGATGCTCCGCCGGTTACCAGGGCAACAGTGCTTCGGCTCTCATCCGGAGTCACTGGCGGTCCGCGTTGCCGAATACCGCGTCGAGTACCTCGAATAGCACGGGCTCCAGCCGGACTTCGCTGTATTGATCGTCCTTGAAGTAACTGGTGAATACGGCGACCGTGTCACGTGTTGGATTGACGAGCAATCCCTGGCCGGCCCAGCCACCTTTAAAAAAAGTGTCGTTCGCGTAAATCTCGTCCCACTGGTACACGTTGTGCTTGACGCCGCTTTCCTCGACGCCGGGCAGGCCGGCGTTTAGTCGTAGCTTCGGGTCGCCGCCGTTGCGAAGCAAATCGATGTGCGACTCAGAAATAATCTTTTCATCGCTGACCACGGTGTAGCTCGGCGTAAACAGCAGTCCGAATCGTGCCAGGTCACGCATTCGTGAGACGAAGCCACCATGGGTAACCGCAATGCCGTAACGCGGCGCAATGTATGAGGCGTCTGCTTCGGCGCCGATGTGGTGCCAGATTTCCTTTGTGAATGCGTCCTGGAATGGCATGTCGGTGAGTTTCTCTACCAACCAGGCCAGGATGAAAGTATTGAAACCCGAGTACGAAAATTTCTCGCCCGAGGGTCCCAGCCTGGTTGCCTTGTAGGTCGCGGCAAAGTCATATGGGTTATCCGGCGCGTTCTCCGTCCGGAATCCATCGCCGATTGCCATCGAGTACAGGTAGTAGCAGGAGTCCCACGACTCGTATTCATCTGAGCAATCGAGGCCCGAGGCCATGTCGAGAATGTGCCGGACCGGCGTGCCAGCGAAACTCGAGTTCTTGAGCTCCGGTATATAATCGTCGATGGGATGGCTGACATCTATCTGGCCACGCTCCTCGAGAATGCGAATCACGGTCGAGGTGAAGATTTTGGCGGTCGACCAGTAAACCGGTTTTTCATATTCCTGCATTCGCGGGTATCGCTCGAAAACAATATCGCCCTTGTGCAGTATGACGACACCCATCGTTGTCGACTGGTCGCTCTCGATAAACGATTCGAACGTCATGGGTCCTTCGGGCGTGCCCACAACGTGTTCAGCGATTTCTTTCATCGGGCGGTAGGCCAGGGTTTTGACAGGACCGTTCCGATAGACATTGACGGTGGGGAAGATCTGATGCAGATTTTTGAAGTTCCACGCCATATCTTTGCCGTTGACGGTCCACCAGATATCGTCTGTT
The DNA here is from genome assembly GCA_024640315.1 of Woeseiaceae bacterium. GTDB lineage: Bacteria > Pseudomonadota > Gammaproteobacteria > Steroidobacterales > Woeseiaceae > SZUA-117. Next base: position 130,033 of record JAHEFF010000003.1, on the reverse strand, counting down.
GGCAGCTTTCGCATTTGTGCCTGAACTTCCGGCACCGTGGATGCGGGAACAAATTCTTTCGCAGACCTGCCTGTTTCGCGCTCGTCAGCAACGACCAGTCCGGCAATCGCGGTACCGAGCATCAGTATCACTGCTAAAACGATCCTGAGAATTGAACGACCGCTATCGTGCCTTTCCATATTTACCACCATGTTGCGTAGAGCCCGACGAGCATCAGGACGATGATGGCCGATGCCAGGTTAAAGCTTGCGCTTGTCGATGTATCGATTTCTTTGTACTCGATCGCGCCCGGCTGATCGACCCCACTTTCAAGTTGTGAAATCACGAGACCGATAATGACGCAGAGCAAAAACGCAATTCCGACGCGATCAATGAAGGGTAGCGCAGGCCAGAGGAGCTTGAATGCCAGAGATATCACTGCCGATCCGATCGCCGCGGCGATAGCGGCATTTGCCGTAGTCTTCTTCCAGAAGATGGCGAGCAGGAAAATGGCGACCACACCCGGCGTGAAAAAGCCGGTGAACTCCTGAATGTATTGAAACGCCTGATCGAAGTTGCCGAGCAGTGGCCGGGCAACGATCGAGGCGACGATAATCGCCGAGAGGCTGACGATCCTTCCCACTGTGACAAGGTGCGTTTCGGATTTTCGATCCTTAACAAAGTTGGAGTAGACGTCTATCGTAAAAATGGTCGAGATGCTGTTCATCATCGAGGCAAGCGACGAGACAATGGCAGCAATCAGTGCGGCAAACACGAGACCGGTCAGGCCGGCCGGCAGAAGCTTCATTACCTCCGGATATGCCTGGTCCGGCGCTGCCAGGTCAGGCGCAAGAATAACTGAGGCAATACCGGGTAATACGACGAGAACCGGCATCAGCATTTTGAGGAAAGCGGCGAAGACGATGCCTTTCTGGGCTTCGCGACTGTTTTTTGCAGCCAGCGCGCGCTGGATAATGTACTGATTGAAGCCCCAGTAAGACAGGTTCATGATCCACATGCCGCCGACCAGCACCGAAATGCCGGGGAGATTGATGTAGTGCGGATTATCCTTCGACAGGATCAGGTCGAATTTCTCAGGTACCTGCTCAACCATTATTTTGAAACCGGCGATGACGCCCTCACCGCCGGAAATCTCATTCATTGAGAAATAGGCGATCATCAGGCCACCGAACACCAGGAGGATAACCTGGATGATGTCAGTTAATGCCACCGCCTTGAGACCACCATACAAGGAGTAACCGGTCGCAAACGCCGCCAGCAGGATAAGGGCGTAGTTAAGGTCCAGTCCCGTGACGGTATTAATGGCCAGCGAACCAAGCCAGAGAATCGACGTCAGGTTGACGAATACGTAGACACCCAGCCAGAAGAAACTCAGGATCGTCCGCACACGGTGATCGAAGCGCTGTTCGAGGAACTGCGGCATTGTGTAGATCTTGTGCTTCAGGAAGACGGGCAACAGGTACTTGCCGACAATGATCAGGGTAATTGCCGCCATCCACTCGTAGGCACCAATGGCGATACCCATGACGAATGCCGACCCCGACATACCGATGATCTGCTCGGCCGAGATATTCGCGGCAATGAGGGATGCGCCGATCGCCCACCACGGCAACGCCCGTCCGGCGAGGAAATAGTCCTGCGTGTTCTTCTCGTGGCCGGCTTTCTCGCGTGAGACCCATTGCGCGAGTGCCAGTAGTGACACCGCGTAGATGGCGACGACGACGAAATCGAGGGTTTCAAGATGCAATGACGGGCTCTCTTGTTGTTATTTTTCCCTGTCGAATCAGGTTGTGGCCGAATCGACAGGCCCTGGAATTCCGTAATTTGCGCGTGATCAGGTGACGTTTCGGGCTGCGTGCGGTCTCTCTATTTCTGGTAGCTCTCGTAGGATTCGAGCCTTGCTTCAAGCTGCTTGAGGTCATCCGCAAGCGTGAGAGCCTGCTGGCGCAACCGTTCGGCGGCGCTGCGAATCTGCTCCATCTCGGTTTCCTTGAGTACATCCATTGGTCGCTCGCCGTATCCCATGAGCAGCCATGTCGGGCTGACGTTGAGTATTCCCGCGAGCATGATGAGCCGGTTGGATCTGGGCGTTCGCTGGTCCGTTTCCCACGCATGCAGCGTGGAAGATTTTACGCCGAGGCGCCGGGCAAGCTGCGCCGTGCTGAGATCCTGGGCTTCCCGAGCATGGACGATACGTCCGCCGATGGTTTCTGCGGCATCCTTAAACGTGTCTTCTTTATTTAAAAACAATTGCTTACTGTTCCTGGGTTGCCTGGCAACCGTGAATATCGTTCTGCATGGTAACAAATTGGCGGAATTTCATCGGGCGGTGAATGAAAGGTGAACAAGACCGCACCGGCCATCTTTGTCACGGCGCACTGAGCGCCCGCAGTACGCGGCTCCTCATGCGGATTCGATTCGCACGCCATATTCGTCCGCCGCTTGCCTAAGCCAGCGTACGAGGTAGTCGGCAAAGCTCCGCCTGACAACCACATCGAATGTGTCCGCGTCGCCGGTTAGCGCGATAAGAACGCTCGCCTTCGCGAGCCCGCTCTGTGCGCACAGGCCGGAAGTGAAAACTCGTGGGTGAAAGTCCAGCGTACACCCCTTGGCGAGCACGTCACGAACATGTGTGCCGGAAATACGTAACGCGATTTGCCCACCACTGACATCATTCACCGCGCCATGTAATGGTGATAGAGACTGCTGCAGTTCCTCCACAAGCGTCTGCGAGTCGGTCAGGATCAACCATTCGTCCGGGCCCAGCCAGTATACGCGATGCATGTTCGCCGACATGGTGTTAGGTACGGTTGGCAGCTTCTGGTCGAGTACGTCTTCCGTCGCTTTCACGAAATCAGGGTTTCCTGCATTGCCGCGCAGATTCAGATGGCTTAAGCGCGGCTGAAGCTGTATATCCACGATGGAATCGGTCGCATTGCCCTGCAGCGGGTCACCCAAAAAGTGCTCGAGCCCATGCCGTTGTGTTGGTGCTTCAGTCATTTTGGCGCTCATTCTTTTGATCGTAGAAAACGGCCGACACGATCCTGACGGGAATTGCAGAGCCATCCGCCAATGATGCATATATGGTTTCGTCTTTTCGTGAATGGCCGCCTGCCACAAGCGCCAGCGCAATCGGGTGACCAAGGCAGGCGCTCATGTAGCTTGATGAGACATGGCCACACATAGGTACCGGCGCGGTTGCAGAAGGGTTCTCTATCAGCTGCGTTCCCTCCGGCAAAACGGTCTTGTTGTCTTCAGGCAGAAGGCCAACCAGCTGCTTGCGGTCGTCGCGCAGACAATCAGGTCGCGACAAGGAGCGCTTGCCCAGGAAGTCTTTGTCTCTGGATAAGAGCCAGTTCATGCGAAGATCAACGGGCGTTACGGACCCGTCAGTATCCTGGCCGACGATGATGAATCCCTTTTCAGCACGCAAGACGTGCATTGTCTCCGTTCCGTAAGGCGTGATATCGAACTCCTGGCCGGCGTCCATCAATGTTTGCCACATATGCTGTGCGTAGTTGCTGTTAACGTTGACCTCGAATGCCAGTTCGCCGCTAAAGCTGACGCGAAAGAGTTGTACAGCGACACCCGCCAGCTCGGCAGTCTGCATCGTCATGAAAGGGAAGTGTTCATTGGCGAGATCAATACTGCAGCCGACCTTTTGCAGAAGGCGGCGGCTATTCGGGCCGGCGACGGCAATAGTCGAGTAGTGATCGGTAAGCGACGTCAGATAGACATCCAGTTCAGGCCATTCCGTCTGCAACCATGACTCCAGCCAACTCATGACATTCGCAGCACCACCGGTTGTTGTCGTCAGGTAGAAGCGATTGTCGCCAATGCGTGCCATGACGCCGTCATCCATGACCATCCCGTCTTCGCCAAGCATGATGCCGTAGGCGCAACGCCCGTTCTTCATCTTGCCAACGTTGTGCGTATAGATACGCTCAAGAAACTCAACTGCATCCTTGCCCTGCACATCGATCTTGCCGAGCGTTGAAGCGTCCAGCATACCGACGGACTGCCGAGTTGCGAGACACTCGCGCGCAACCGCTGCGTGCAGATCTTCACCACGTCGCGGGAAGTACCACGGTCTGTGCCATTGGCCGACATTTTCAAACGCTGCCCCGGCGGACTGGTGCCATTCATGAATAGCGGTCTTACGGACCGGGTCGTAAAGGTCGCCGATGCTCTCGCCAGCGCACACCCCGAAGGATACCGGCGTGTAGGGCGGCCGAAAGGTCGTCGTGCCGACGGCAGGGATTTGTTCGCCCAGCGACTCGGCGAGCACGGCCATGCCGTTGATGTTGCCGAGTTTGCCCTGGTCGGTACCAAATCCCAGCGCGGTATAGCGTTTGACGTGTTCCACGTTTCGGTAGCCCTCACGAACAGCAAGGCGAATATCGGTAACGCTTGTGTCATTCTGAAAGTCAATAAACTGCTTCGGGCATCGGTCCGGGTCTTTTGCCGCGGGCACCCGCCAAAGCGGCTGCAAAGCTTGCGTGGCTGCGTCGTTTGCCAGCGGAGCAACCATTTCTGCAGTCGCGAAATCGCAGCGCATAGCCGCTTCGTTTCCGGCCTCGAGTCCGCTTCGAAGACAGTCGCTAAGAGACCATTGGCCGATCCCGGCGCCCACAGAAATTTCGGCCTGCACCGCGTCACCCGGGACGAAACAATGCAGCTCTTCGTCCCACACGTTCTTGCCACCCGACTGAGAATGAAGATGCACCGCCGGGTTCCACCCACCCGACATAGCAAGCAGGTCGCAGTCAATGCTGATCGTATTCTCTACGAGTGAATCAGCATCACCATTCCATTTCGCGATCCTGACGCCGGATACGCGCTTCTGTCCGGTAACGTCTGTCACGACGTGTCCATGAAACACAGGGATGCCTGCTTGTTCCACGGCTTTGGCCAGCTCACCGGCGCCTTGCATCCGGCTGTCCACGACCGCCGAAACTGTTGCTCCGGCGCCATGGAGATCAATCGCCGCCTGGTATGCCGAGTCGTTGTTCGTAAAGACGACGGCGCGCTTGCCGGGGCACACTGCGTAGCGGTTGATGTAGGTAGATACTGCAGAGGCCAGCATGACGCCCGGCCTGTCGTTATTGCAGAATACGAGCGGACGCTCGAATGCCCCCTGGGCCAGGATCACCTGACGTGCACGCACGCGCCACAGGCGCTGGCGAACATGGTTTTCACGGTTCTCGGCGATGGTGAGGAAATTATGATCGTGATAGCCAAACACGACGCTTCGATTAAGCATTGTCACGCCGTCCAGCTGAGCAAGCTCCGTCACGATGTCGTCAAGCCACTCATCTGCGGCCTTGTTGTCGATCGTCTGTGAACTGGCCAGCAGGCTGCCGCCAAATTCGGGCTGATCATCGGCAATGATGACGCGCGCGCCGGACTTTGCGGCGGCCAGTGCTGCCATCAATCCGGCCGGGCCGGCGCCGGCAACGAGCACATCGCAATGCGCGTTGCGGTGATCATATCGATCAGGGTCCGGCTTCCTGGGTGCCTTGCCGAAGCCAGCCGACCGGCGAATGAAGCGTTCGTAGTATTTCCAGAGCGCTTGCGGGTACATGAAGGTTTTGTAGTAAAAGCCGGCGGCGAATACGCGCGAAAACAGGTTGTTAACTGCGCCGACATCGAATCGCAGTCCGGGCCAGCCCCTGGTCGACCTGGCCACGAGACCGTCGTGAAGCGATACCTGGGTTGCCCGCCTGTTCGGAAGAGCCTCGGCCCCGGTCCCGATCTGCATGATCGCGTTGGGTTCTTCGGCACCGGCGCCGACGATGCCGCGAGGCCGGTGCAATTTGAAGCTTCGGCCGACGAGCAAGACGCCATTGGCCAGCAACGCAGACGCCAGCGTATCGCCGGCAAATCCTTCATAGGTCCTGCCGTTGAAGCGGAAGCGAAGCGGTTGCGAACGGTCAATGCGTCCGCCCTTGTCGATACGATTGGGCTGCATGTGCCGTCCGTTAGTCCGTTTTTCCTGGCGATAGCTTGCAGGTCTTCGCGATCCGGTAGGTAACCGTGTCGCGCTCGACGCCAAACCAGCGTCGGCAGCCCAGGCTGTGGTTCCAGAGTTCCGCGTGAGCGCCGCGCGGGTTCTTGCGCATGAACAGGTAATCCGCCCACTCGGCATCGGTCAGCGAGTCGGGATTGGCAGGTCGGGTGATGCCAGCTTCTCCGCCGCAACTGAACTCGGTCTCGGCTCGCTCACCGCACCATGGACACTTGATCAGCAGCATCTCAACCCGCCTGTCAGTGAGCGACCGCAGCAGCGCCGTGCTCGTCGATCAGTGCGCCGGTTTCGAACCGCTTCAGGTCGAAGGCTTCGTTCAGCTCGTGTGGCCGGTCCTCTGCAATCGTATGGGCAAATACCCAGCCTGATCCCGGGGTCGCCTTGAATCCGCCCGTACCCCAGCCACAATTGAAATAGAGCCCGTCAACAGGCGTCTTGCTGATAATCGGGCAGGCGTCCGGGCAAACATCGACGATGCCACCCCACATGCGCAACATCCGCACGCGACTGAAAACCGGGAAGAGCTCGAGAATGGCCTGCATGGCATGTTCGATCGTCGGAAAACTTCCGCGCTGACCGTAACCGGTGTAGGCATCGATGCCGGCCCCAATCACGAGCTCTCCCTTGTCCGACTGGCTGATGTAGCCGTGCACCGCGTTTGACATGACCACGGTATCAAGGACCGGCTTCAGCGGTTCCGAAACAAAGGCCTGCAACGGGTGACTCTCGACCGGCAGTCGCAATTCGGCCATTGAGGCAAGTACACTCGCGTTACCTGCAACGACGACTCCTATCTTGTCGGCTTCGATCGTGCCGCGGGTGGTTTCTACGCCGGTGGCGCGGCCGCCGGCGCGGTTAATGCCGGTCACTTCGCATTGCTCGATAATGTCGACACCGAGTTTGTCGGCTGCGCGGGCAAATCCCCATGCGACCGCGTCATGGCGGGCAACACCGGCACGCCGCTGTAACGAGGCGCCGATGATCGGATAGCGTGCTTCCGGCGACGTGTTGAGATACGGAATCGATTTTCGGAGCTCTGCGGCGCTAACGACTTCGGCATCTATGCCATTCAGCCGGTTGGCATTGACCCGTCGTTCGATGTCGCGCATGTCCTGCAGCGTATGGCCCAGGTTGTATACGCCGCGCTGACTGAACATGACGTTGTAATTCAGATCCTGGCTGAGCCCCTCCCAAAGTTGCATCGATTTTTCATAGAGCAGGGAAGCCTCTGTCCACAGATAGTTCGACCTGACGATCGTCGTGTTGCGTCCTGTGTTGCCACCACCGATCCAGCCTTTCTCCAGGACGGCGATATTGCGTACACCATGTTCCTTCGCGAGGTAATAGGCAGTCGCCAGGCCGTGACCGCCGCCACCAACGATGATGACGTCATACTTTCGCTTCGGTTCCGGGCTGCGCCAGGCTTCGCGCCAGCCACGATTGTGACTCAGTGCGTTTCGCAACAGGCTGAAAGCCGAGTAATTCACTTGTCGTTCTCTTCCCACAGGTCTTCATGCTCGTGCGGAAATTGCGGCAGCCCGTCGCAAATCTCATAGTAATCAGAGGCATCGGCCGTATGAATGTGCTCGTGACTGCGGAGACCCGTAGGTGCATCGATCGCGCCCGCCATGACCGCCATATATTTGCCGTGGGCGGGCCGCCAAAAAATACTCGAGCCGCACTGATTGCAGAATCCGCGGTCTGCTATGTCGGAAGACTGGTACCAGGTGAGTCCTGAATCATCGACGAGCTGCAGCTTGTCGAGGTCGACAGCAGTCGCCGCTACAAAATGTCCGCTGGTCTTTCGGCACTGCTCGCAGTGGCAGTAGACAACCTTCTGCATCTTGCCCGTGATCTCATAACGGACTGCGCCGCACAAACAGCCGCCGCTTGCGTTACTCATTATTGCCCCCGCTATCTCGCAATCGTTCATTCTTTGGATCGAACGGGCTATCCGGTACGACCGTCGCCGGGTATACCTTGCCGAGAATTTCAATTTCAAGCGCCGTGCCCGGCTTGGCCAGCTCGGGCTTCACCATCCCCAGGGCCAATGATTTGTTGATACGAAAGCCGAAACCGCCGCCGGTCGCCCGGCCGATAATCTCGCCGCCTTGCAGCAACGCGTTGTTGCCCAGCGCATCGGCATCGTCGACATCGTGCACTTCGAGCGTCACGAGCAGGTTATTGAGCCCGGCGTCTCTTGATGCCAGCAACGCATCGCGACCGAGAAAATCACCCTTATCCGCCTTGACGAAGCGATCCATCGCAGACTCGTAGGCCGAGTACTCAATCGAGAGCTCTGTTCCAACCATGCGGTAGGACTTTTCGAGCCGCATCGAGTCCATCGCCCGGATGCCGAACGGCTTCAGGCCCAGGTCTTCGCCGGCCTCGAACAAGGTATCGAAAATATGATTCTGATATTCGAGCGGATGGTGTAACTCCCAGCCGAGCTCGCCAACGTAGTTGACCCGCATGGCATTGGCCGGGGCCATACCGACCACGATGTCCTGCGCAGTCAGCCAGGGAAACGCTGCATTCGATAAATCGGCAGCGGTCACGCGTTGTAGCAGCTGCCGGGATTTCGGTCCGGCAATGACGAGCACGCCCATCGTCCCTGTGAGCTGCGTGAACTGAACCGAACCGTCTCCCGGCATGTGTTTCAAAAGGTAGTCATGATCGAGACGCTGCAGCGCGCCGGCGGAGACCAGGTAAAAGGAGTCAGCCGACTCTCTCCTGATCGTGAATTCAGAGTGGATCCCGCCGTTTCCGTTTAGTGCATGTGCCAACGTCAAACCACCAATTTTTCTCGGCAGGCTGTTGGCAACGAATTCATCGAGGAATTCTTCTGCGCCGGGACCGGACAGACGGCATTTGGCAAATGCGGTCATGTCGAGGAGGCCGGCGTTCTCTGTCGTATTGGCGACTTCCTTGCGCACGGCCTCGAACCACTTCGAGCGCCGAAACGACCAGTCGTCCTCCTGTGCCATGCCGTCGGTGGCGAAAAAATTGGGCCGCTCCCAGCCGAACTTCTGGCCGAACACAGCGCCCTGGTCTTTCATACGCTCATAGCAGGGTGCAGTGCGCAGCGGTCGGCCCGCTGGCCGCTCTTCGTCGGGATAGTGAATGACAAAGACGTTGGCATACGCCTCCTCATTCTTTTCGATCAGGTATTTCTTCGTGGCGTAATCGCCGAAACGGCGTGGCTCGACGCCCAGCATGTCGATGGTCGGTTCACCCTCGACAATCCACTCGGCGAGCTGCCAGCCGGCGCCGCCGGCTGCGGTAATTCCGAAGCTGTGGCCTTCATTCAGCCAGAAGTTGTCGAGACCCCAGGCCGGGCCGATGATCGGGCTGCCGTCCGGCGTATAGGCAATCGCGCCGTTGTACACTTGCTTGATGCCAACCTCGCCGAAAGCCGGCACGCGCGACATGGCGGCCTCGATGTGTGGCGCGAGACGATCGATGTCTTCCTGGAACAGTTCGTATTCGGCTCGCGGATCGGGACCGTCGACGTAACAACATGGCGCGCCCTGCTCGTACGGGCCGAGAATGAAGCCGCCGTTTTCTTCGCGCAGGTACCAGGAGCCGTCCGATTCGCGCAGTACAGCCAATTCCGGCTCGCCGTTCGCATGGCGCCGCTGCACTTCCGGGTGTGGTTCGGTCACAATGAACTGGTGCTCGACCGGAATCACGGGTATATCGAGGCCGACCATGTTGCCGGTCTTTCGGGCATAGTTGCCGGTCGCGCTGATGACGTGATCACAGCGAATGTCGCCTTTGTCTGTTCTGACCAGCCAGGCGCCGGACGAGGCCTGCTCAATACCGAGTACGTGCGTCTTGCGATAGATGGTTGCACCCCGTGCGCGTGCACCTTTCGCCAGTGCCTGTGTCAGGTCGGCGGGCTGAATGTAACCGTCATCCGGATGAAAGATGCCGCCGACGAGTCCGTCGATATTGCACATTGGCCAGAGTTTCTGAATTTCCGCAGGCGTCAGAAAGCGGACGTCGACGCCGATCGTTTTGGCGGTTGCCGCGTACTGATAATACTCATCCATTCGGTCGTCGTTCATCGCCAGGCGCAGGTTGCCAACCTGGCTGAAGCCGACCGGCTGGCCGGTTTCTTCCTCGAGCTTCTTGTAAAGATTCACGGAGTACTTGTGAATCTGGCCCACGCTGTAACTCATATTGAAAAGTGGCAAAAGGCCGGCGGCGTGCCAGGTTGATCCCGACGTCAGTTCGCCCTTTTCGAGCAATACGACGTCTTCGCCCCAGCCCTTCCTGGCAAGATGGTAGAGGGCACTTACACCGACTACGCCACCACCGATGACGACGACACGTGCCTCTGATTTCAATCCGTTATTTCCCATCCAACTGACTCTTTAGTTATATTTTTTTTGCGCCACGCAATTTCAGGAGAACGGCCTGGGCTCCCTGTCGAACAGCTCGCGGACTCTCGTTTCGAAATGCTCAAGAGGCAGTGTATCGTAGTCCGGGTCAAACGACGGCTGATCCCAGTTGGCGCAGAAGTCGACGCAGGCCTGATAATACTTGTGATCGCGATAACGATCGCGGGCGTTACGATCCAGACCCACGAACTGGAACCAGTAGTAGCCCTGGAACAGTCCGTGGTGTTTGACGATCCAGTGATTCTTTTCGCTGACGTAAGGCGCCAGCAGAGCTGCTGCGACTTCGGAATGGTTGGCAGGCGCCAGGATATCGCCGATGTCATGCAGCAGCGCGCAAATAACGGTCTCGTCATCGGCCCCGTCACGCTCCGCGCGGGTTGCCGACTGCAGGCTATGACCCAGGCGAGTGATGTGATACGGCGAGTCGCCATCCATATCGCGAAGCCAGCCCAGGACCCTTTCGGCGAGCTGTCCTTTCTTCTCGGCTTCGTCCGCAACAATAAGGTCGTAGTCTGCCTGTGTGCCATGCTCCATGGCGGTAAATGCTACTTTCCTGGTCATTCGTTCACTCGCCCGTCTGCTAGTAGTTTTGATCCGGGAACTCAGCCTTCCGGCGGCTGATGTAGTCAATGAGCGCCTCATCGACGGCAGGGTCCAGCGGCGGCGGTTCATAGTCCCGCAGCATCGATTTCCAGATGCCGTTTGCGCGCCGCGCGGCATCCATCGCGCCGTCCTCCTCCCATTGCTCGAAGCTGTTGTTGTCCGCGATGTTAGAGCGATAAAACGCCTTCTCGAAATGCGCTCGGGTGTGCGCGGCACCCAGGAAATGTGAGCCCGGGCCGACTTCACGCAGGGCGTCCATAGCCTGGCCATCCTCGCTCATATCGACACCTCGAAGGAACGCCCCAATCATTCCCGCCTGGTCCGCGTCCATGATGAATTTTTCGTAACTCATCACGAGACCGCCCTCGAGCCATCCCGCCGTGTGCAACATAAAATTGACGCCGGCAAGGGCAGAGGCCTGCAAGGTGTTGGCTGATTCGTAGGCGGCCTGCGCATCGGGTATTTTCGATGCGCACAGTCCGCCGCCGCTGCGAAACGGAAGGCCCAAACGTCTCGCAAGCGCCGCAGCGACGTAAAGGATAAGGGCTGGTTCCGGTGTGCCAAATGTCGGCGCACCGGACTGCATGGAAACGGCTGCGGCGAACGTACCGAATATTACCGGCGCACCCGGCCTGACCAGCTGCACATAGGCAATGCCAGCCAGTGCCTCTGCGAGGATTTGCGTTGCCGTGCCCGCCACCGTCACCGGTGACATCGCACCGGCCAGCAGGAACGGCGAGATCATCGTGGCTTGATTATGGCGCGCGTAAACGGTGGCGGCCCCCAGCATTGTGGCATCGAATGTCATTGGAGAGTTGGCATTGATGAGGCTCGTCACCACCGTATTCTGTTCGACAAAGTCCTCACCGAATACGACTTTCGCCATGTTGACCGTATCCTGGGCACGTTCCGGGTGAGTGACCGATCCCATGAAAGGTTTGTCGCTGTACTTGATATGGCTGTAAATCATATCGAAGTGACGCTTGTTGACCGGGATATCGACCGGCTCACAAACGGTGCCTCCCGAATGGTGCAGGCTTGAACTCATATAGGCGAGCCTGACGAAATTTTCAAAGTCCTGAAGCGTTGCGTAGCGTCGCCCATGGTCGAGGTCACGGACGAAAGGGGAGCCATACGACGGCACCAATACGGTGCGGTCGCCGCCGATGATGACATTCCGTTCCGGATTTCGCGCGTGCTGGGTAAATTCCGACGGGGCGGATGCCTGGATGATCGAACGGCACATGCCGCGTGGAAAACGCACGCGCACACCGTCGACATCTGCGCCGGCCTTCCTGAGCAAATCGAGGGCTTCGGGAAAGTCCCTGAACTCGATGCCAATTTCCTCGAGCACGGTGTCAGCGTTGTACTCGATCTGTTGCAGCGCTTCCTCGCCAAGCACCTCGTAATAGGGAATTTTACGGTCGATAAATGCGACCGTAGATTGCTGCAGGTTTTGCCGTGCTGCCCGCTTGGCACTGCGGCCCGCAGACTTTTTTCTTCTTGTTCCTTCACTCATCAGGTAGCGCCTTGTACGGATCTGCAAGTCTTGCAGAGCTAACGGATTCTGACCTGCTGGTGTGTTCCAGACAAGGGGTTCGGCACAGTCTCGCGCGGCAACCGGCCTGGCCGGAAAGGACACCAATCGGGTTGAGTTCTCGGCAGCAACAGGCAAGCGGGTACTATTGGATGGCTGACGGGTACAGATGCCAGTCCCCGCGCGGTATCCTTGTTTCTCAGTCAGCGAAACCGGAGCGCCAAACGGCGTGGCGGCAACAGGATACTCGGAAGGCACTTCGACTTGGTCACCGAACCGAAAAACACCAAAAACACGGCAGACATCGGTCACGAAGTCGGCGAGCACAATATCCAGGCACTGGGCTTCGATATTCATAATCCGGTATTCATGATATCCGCCGTACTTGCGGTCACTGTCGTTGCGGGCACGTTGCTGTTTCAGCAGCAGGCGGCAATCTTCTTTGCGGATGTAAGGACATGGATCACGACGACCTTTGACTGGTTCTTTCTGATCTCGGCCAACTTTCTGGTTCTGTTCTGCATGGCGGTGGCGTTTTCCCGACTCGGACGAGTGCGTCTTGGCGGCGTCGACGCGAGGCCTCGCTATGGTTATCCCGGCTGGCTCTCGATGTTGTTTGCCGCCGGGGTCGGCATTGGTCTGATGTTCTTCGGTGTCCTGGAACCGGTCACGCACACGCTCAATGCCCCGCTGGGAATTGACCCCGCAGACACAGCGACGGCCAGGGCCGCCGGCATGTCTGCGGCCATCTTTCACTGGGGTCTGCATGCCTGGGCGATTTACGCCATTGTCGGATTGTCGCTGGCCTTCTTCTGCTTCAATCGGGGCATGCCATTGACCTTGCGATCCGCATTTTACCCGCTGCTCGGTAACAAGGTCTGGGGACCATTCGGGCACTTCGTGGATATCGTCGGGGTCCTGGCAACGCTGTTCGGACTCGCAGTTTCGCTGGGACTTGGCGCTGAGCAAATCGCGGCTGGACTGAATTACCTGTTAGATGTGCCAGCCGGCAACACGACCAAAGTCGTGTTGATTTTCGTCATCATCAGTATTGCGCTGGTCTCAGTCGTTGCCGGCCTCGACAAGGGCGTAAAGCGACTGAGTGAACTCAATATGGGCATGGCGGCCGCGCTCTGGCTTTTCGTGCTGATTGCCGGACCAACGCTGGCAATTCTCGTCACAATTTTCAATTCCTTTGCAGACTATCTGAAGTTTCTGCCGGCTCTAAGCAACTGGGTGGATCGCGAGGATACAGCGTTCCTGCACGGCTGGACGATCTTCTATTGGGCGTGGTGGATTTCCTGGTCCCCGTTCGTCGGCATGTTCATCGCCCGCATCAGCTATGGCCGAACCGTCCGTGAATTCATCATCTGGGCTCTATTCATACCGACACTGATCGGGCTGATCTGGATGGCCACATTTGGTGGTACGGCCCTCGATCAACTGCTCACGGAAGGCAATCGGAGCGTTGCCGAGTCCGTGCCCGAGCTGGCGCTATTCAAGATGCTGGAAGGTTTGCCCTTCGCCTCCGTGGTCTCAACAGTCACCGTATTCCTGATCGCGATATTCTTCATCACGTCTGCCGATTCGGGCTCGCTCGTTATGGACATCATCACGGCGGGCGGCAAGATGGACTCACCCGTTCGGCAACGGGTCTTCTGGTGTTTGCTGGCGGGCCTTGTGGCGGTCGCCCTGATGCTGGGAGGCGGCATCAACTCACTGCAATCGATGACGATATCCATTGCGCTGCCGTTTGGCGTTGTCCTGCTACTGATGTCCGCCGGCTTGTTGAAAGGGTTGCGCGAAGAGCGTGCCGAAACGCGATAGCGCGAAACCTGTCAGTCGTGCGGATGGGGAGCAAACGTCACGGCAGACAGTCGACGCGGTCATAGCTCAGGCGGCTGACCACGTCTCCCTGCGGTACCCGCAAGCCATAGAGAAGCGCCGTGCGCGCCTCGATGCTGGCCAGTAAAGCGTTGCCAAGCCGCAGGCCTTCCGCGCCGCTTTGCCAGCTGTAATCTGTCAGGTAACGTTTTGCCAGCCCGGGTTTTCCGGCCTCGAAAAGCAACTCCGCTGTCTCGACGACTGTCTCCTGCTCGGCGATCAGGCGATTCTCGAAAGCGGTTAACGCTTCGTTCACCTCAGGCAGGAATTTTTCCGGATGCTCGCAGGTGAAGTACATGAGCCGCTTGAAGGTCCGGCCGGCAAACTCGGTGGCTTCCTGGATTTGCCAGTCGGGAGTGACGAAGCCGGTCGCCTCACCCTTGGTCAGGTAGCGGTGCTTGCCGAACTGAGGCGCAATGTTCTGCACGCCGATCCGGTACGGTATGAACGGCGACGTAACCGACCCGGTTGGTGCAATCCAGAGCAGGTTCATTTCCGGGCGCCCGTTGTTCGCCAGGGCCGCAACCTGCCCGTAGCCGGTCGAGTCCTTCGAAATTCGCGGATCGCGAACCGCATTCATCATGGCGCGCAGGTCGATCGGCGCAGCCGCCCTGAGTTCTTTCTCCATGTCGCCGCGCGGGTAGCGTTCTTCGTCAACGCCATAGACCCTGGTCACATTGAATGGCTCGTTGCCCTCCGGGTCGTACCAGCCCTGCTCCACGGCAAAGCTGATGAAATTGCCGGAACCCATATAGTCGTCGCTGTCCTGGAGATTCAGCGGTATGTCCTGAATGTAGCCGGGATAAGACATGCGTATGTCATCGGGGCCGAGGCGTTCTGCAATCCACAACCCCTTGCCGCCCGCGAAGTTCAGCAGCACCCAGCCTTCGTTCTCATCGGCAAACATGTGCGAGTTGCCGCCGTAGGTCGAGTAGCCATGCTCGTCAATCAGGGCGCCGATAATTTCGACGGCCTCACGTGCAGTACGCGCACGTTCCATCGCGATTCTCGACAAGTCACTGTATTGCGGACCGGTCTGCGGGTTCGGCGTCATTTCGACCAGTTCCGGTCGCGATGGTGACCAGACATCCCGCCCGGCCACATTGTGTTCGTTGAGACCACCGTTTGTCAGTGGCGGCGGGAAGCCCTCGTACTCGGAATAGTTCATCGTCAGGTAACGATTGGTTTTGCGCGCCTGCGGAATCTCCATAAACCGGCCCGGCATGAACGCATCGGCGGTGACCCCGACGGTGATCATTGCGCCGGGCGGATGCTCTCTGGCCGGAATGACCTCTAGCCAGTGACTGGACACCTCGTCGCCCGACCCGCCAATCATCACGCTGCCATCGGCTGTCAGGTTCTTGCCTATATAAATTGCGTAACTGGCCCAGGTGTCGGCAGCAAGCAGCAGGCAGATGGTGGCAAGGAAGTACGATCTTGAGTTCATCCAGCTCTCCCGGTCATTCGAAGAAACCCGATCAAGCGGGTCATTGTCGCACTGTGAACAAGTCGCCGATGGCGTGCAAGCATGGTGTCCCACACTGTGGTCACGAGGGCACAAATTGTTGCGTCGGCGCCGCGTTTATGCAAAAAAAGCCATACCCCTGACTACCGGAACCGGACTGGAATTGATGTCGACTTTACCAATGATAATGTCGCGCCGGCTGCGCCCGTCACCCTTCGAGCAGCGTGTCATCGAGAACGGTGCATCGGCGTTTACGCTCTACAACAAGATGACGTTACCCCTCGTATACGAATCCTACGAAAAGGAATACGAGCACCTTTGTGAACACGTGCAGATCTGGGATGTCGCCTGCGAACGCCAGGTCGAAATCGTTGGCCCGGATGCGTTGCAGCTGGTTGAGCTCATTACTCCACGCGACATTTCCAGTTGCGCCATCGGCCAGTGCAAGTACGCGCCGCTTTGTGACGAGAATGGGGGCATCATTAACGATCCGATCATACTGCGCCTGGCCGAGGACCGTTTCTGGCTTTCAATCGCCGATTCCGACGTCAATCTCTGGGTAAAGGGCATTGCTTACGGGCGCGGATTCGACGTGAAGGTTTTTGAGCCGGACGTCAGCCCGCTGGCCATCCAGGGCCCGAAGGCTGACGACCTGATGGCCGATGTCGTCGGCGAGCATACCCGCGACATCAGGTTTTTCTGGTTTATCGACGAAACGATCGTTGGCACTCCGGTCAAGATTGCGCGCTCCGGCTGGAGTGGCAAGGGCGGCTTCGAGGTTTACCTGCAGGACGCTGCCAAGGGTAACGACCTGTGGGATATCTTTTGGGAGGCTGGTCAGAAATACAATCTCAAACCGGGTGCGCCAAACCTGATCGAACGCATCGAGACCGGCCTCAAGTCTTACGGCCAGGATATGACAATCGAGAACAACCCGTTCGAGGCCTCGATGGACAATTACATCGACCTCGACAAGAAAGCCGAATTCATGAGTCGTGACGCATTGATGCAAGTTGCAGAGACCGGGCCCGCTAAACGCCTCGTCAATATCGTCATAGATGGTGAGGAGCTTGCCCTGATGCGCACCGACTGGCGGGTGCTGGACGAAGCGGGCGAGCAGGTCGGTACAGTGACGTCGCGAACCTACTCACCACATATGCGAGCGAACATCGGCATGGCGATGGTCAAACCTTCCTTTGCCAGTCCCGGGACCGTCGTCATGGTGGATGCCGATGGCGACATTTGCAGGGCGACGGTACGCGACGCGAAGTGGCAGTAGGCAGGAAGACACACTAGCTCGACGGCGCCTGCAGCACACCTCGTCCTTCCAGTACGCTCCTGAGGGGCTGCAGATGTTCTTCGTAACGCTTCCACAAGGTGAGTGCATCGCGGTAGATCGGCTGCCGAACCTGTTCCGAACTTGCCGTTCTTACCGCACGGTCTTTTTCGTAATAACGAATACAGGCTTCTTCGAATCCAAGAGCGCAGTGTGCGAGAAGCGTTTCGACTTGTTTTTCCAGATCGTCCACGACATCCTCGTATTGCACAGTGAGGATGCCGCCGGGCAGTATCGAATTCCAGTGCGCTATGAGCCTGAGGTAGTCGGCGTAGTAATGTCCGATGTCCTCTAAACTGTAAGTGAACTCCTGGCCCTGCGCGAACAGCTGCTTGAAATTGGCGAAACAGGCGGCCATTGGCTCACGCCTGGCATCGATGATGGTCGCGTTCGGTAATATCGACTTGATCAGCGCGACATGCAGGAAGTTGTTCGGCAGCTTGTCGATGAAGCGAGATCCGCCGGTGCGGTAAACGGCGGCCCGATCGAGATACTGCTGTCCCAGCGCTTCGCGACGCTCTGCCGATAATTCCCTGATTACATCGGGGTACCTGCGTTCATCGGACCGTTTTCGCTTGCCCGAAATCTCAGCAGCGATTTGCCCGATGAATGGCAGCTCCGCCGTTGCTTCCACTTCCGAGTGACTGGCCAGAATCTGCTCGAGCAGCGTCGATCCGGCGCGCGGCAGGCCAACGATGAATATCGGTTCGTCAGATGGATGGCCCCCGCCGTCGAACAGTTCGGAACCGCACTGTTCAATAGCGGCATCGACGCGTGCGCTGTTGTCTTCGCGATCATAGGCGCTGAAGCGCCGTTTGATCTCGTTACCGGTGGCATAGGCCTCGAAGGAGTCGTCATAGGCTTCAGAGTCCTCCAGCGCCTTCCCGAGCGCGAACGCCAGGTGGAATTTGTCTGCGCTGTCCTTCGACAGTTTTGCGAGCCGTGCCCGCATTGTCTCTATCTGCTCTGCGGAGAAGCGAAACGTCTTAAGGTTGGCAAGGCTCCACCAGGCTTCGCCGGCCTCCGGGTCTGCGTCAATTGCCTGGAGATAGGCATCCGTTGCCTCTGCGCCTTTTCCGCCGTAACGAAGAGAGTGACCATAGTTGGTCAGGATTCGCGCATTGCCCGGTGCGAGCTTCAGAACGTCACGAAACTTCGGGTGCGCCTCGTCGAAACGGCCGGCCATCGAAAGCAGCGCCGCAGTCTGGACCTTGTGCGAGATGTTGTCGGGGCGATCGCGCTCCAGTTGGCCCATTTGTTCAAGTGCTTCTGCAAATCTCTGTTGTTTGCCAAGTGCGGTGGCGTAGTTACTCCGCGCGATATGGAAATCGGGGGCAAGTTCGAGACAGCGTTCCAGCAGGCTGGTTGCCTCGTCAACGATGCCGAGTTTGGTGCCAATCTCGGCAAGCAGACGTATCGCGTTGACGTCCATCGGTCTCTGGCGGAGATATTCCCGGCAAATTCCCTCGGCAATTCCTACCCGGCCAGCCGCAAACAGATCCAGTGCCTTTTGCAGGGCGGGGTCTGGTTCGGTTGTGCCGAGCGAGTTCCGGTATGCCTCGGCCGCACCGAAGTCGTCGCCCTCGGCCGCCCTGACATCGTAAAGCGTCTGCCAGGCGGCACTAAGGCCAGGCTCGAGTTCGACCGCTTTTTCAAGTGACTGACGCGCGTCGTGGAGCCGCCCGAGTGACAGGCAATTGAGGCCGAACTCCTGGTGTGCCGTGGCGAGGTCCGGTGCGGCGTCGACAATGGTTTGTAACAGCGGCCCTGCTTTCTCGAAGTCTCCCGAGCGCCGCAGCGCGACGCCGTACATGAAGATGAAGCGCGTATCGCCAGGAGCAATCTCGAGCGCCCGCTCGCAGGCCTCGATCACGCTTGCCGGCTCGTTGTTCCGGGTCCCCTGGCGCGCGGCCTCGAGCAACTTGTCCAAAAGTGCGTTGTTTGCGTCCACGTTGTCTCCGTTCCTGCCTGAATCTTCGCATCGATGTGATCGCTGATCCACAGTCAGGCAAAAACAAAAGGCGCCCGACAGGGCGCCTTTCGCTTGAGCCTTTAAGACCTGCTCAGAAGCGGCGGCGGTAATTCACACCCACCGTTCGCGGCCGGTTGATCATGACACGGGCGTCCCAGTTCACTGCGTTGATCCAGACGTCTCCGCGCTCGTCCGTCAGGTTGCGGACGTAGAGCTCCGCCGACCAGTCTTCGCGGTCCATTCCGACGCTGGCATGCAACACCCCGTACGCATCCTGGGTCTGGCGCTGGGTTGGAATCGTGCCGCCGTCAAAGAGCGTATTGAAGGAATCCCCGGTGTAGGCATAAGTGCCCTGCACGTAAACATTATTATTCCAATGGTAGCGCGTGCCCAGGTTCCACTTGGTCTCCGGCACCCTCGGCAGTTTGGTGCCGGCGGGGGCGTCCGGTGGCGCGGGATTCGGGTCGGCCGGGTCTGGCGGACTGCGCCAGTAATCGGACGTCAGTTCGGAGCTGAGGAGCGAAACCGCACCCGTCAGATCCCAGTTATCCGTCAGGAGCACCTGGAAATCTGCCTCGAAGCCGTTACTCTCGGCATCACCGACGTTATACGTCAATGTGATTGGCGAGATCGATGTGTCGAGGCGCGAGAACTGGAAGTCTTCCCAATCCTGCCAGAACACCGCGGCGTTGAGGCGCATACGACCGTCCAGGAGCGTGGACTTGATGCCGAATTCCGTGGACGTCAGGAAGTCGGAGCGGAAATCGCAGCTTGCGAGATTTTCGCCCTGGCCGCCCAGGCCGTCCGGTATACGGGTGGCGCAGAAGCGGTTCAGCCCGCCGGGACGATAGCCCTCACCCCAGGTCCCATACAGCATAAAGTCGTCCGTGAACTGGTATTCGACACTGACGCGATACACCTGGTCGTTGCCTTTGGTGACGCGCTTGTCGTCAGCACAGTCCTCGCCATAGTTGTTATCCGGATGCCCGGGGCCCCAACCGCCGCAGGGCCAGAAGACCGTGCCGGAAAACCCGTCGAGCTTGGCTTCGTAG
Organism: Woeseiaceae bacterium; assembly: GCA_024640315.1. Lineage (GTDB taxonomy): Bacteria > Pseudomonadota > Gammaproteobacteria > Steroidobacterales > Woeseiaceae > SZUA-117. The sequence goes on along the minus strand of JAHEFF010000003.1, from coordinate 109,750 downwards.
TCGAAAGTACGCGCGCTCACGGTTGCGGTCAGCTTTTCGGTGATATCAAAACTGGCTTCGCCAAAGAACGCGGTTTCCTCGTAGGTTCTGTTGAAGTTTGTCGTCCAGTAAATGTCCGGTCCTTCGACAAACGATCCGGGAATGTTAGCCAGGCCGAGAACATGCCAGTCGTTGTCACTGGTGTCATCGGAGTCAGAGTAGAACGCGCCTAACATCCAGCGAAAACGACTCTCCTGGTTTGAGGCATAGCGCAGCTCGAAGTTTTGCCGGCTGTAGGTACCGACGCTGGTCAGATTCTCCCGCGGATCCTCGCATGCGCCGAAATACGACACGTAGCAGGAATAGTAAGGCTGTACGAAACCGTAGGAAACGTAATAGTCGGTATACAGGGAGTAGTCGGAAGCTGTTGAAGTGTCCCTGTCGAGATCTGCCGCGGTGGCCGTCAGCGTTCCACCAAAAACCTGTCCCTCGACCGTGAGCGCCAATTGGGTCCAGCTATCGTCGTTAGTATCCGGCATCCAGCGCTGTACCTGCAGGTCACCCACTGTCGGATCGTGATCCCACACGCCTTCTGATTCCAGGTCCTGGAACATGACACCCGCGGTGGCTGTCCAGTTGTCATTGAGGTCAATTTTCAAAGCGGCACGGGCACCAAACGTGGTCGCCTCATTGAAGTTCTCTCTGGCAATCGAATTGTTGTCGATGGTGATGTCCTGAGCGATCGCGATCAGCGCCGGATCCGTCAGCCCTGCCCGAATATTGGCGTTGCTAAAGGTATATGTTCCGGCGACATTGTCGATGTAGCCGGCATCGCGTTTGTAGAAACCGGCGACCCGTACCGCTGCCCGTTCGCCGATGGGCATGTTGACGAAACCTTCCGCGAGGTAACCGATATCACCGCTCTTGGGCTGGTTGCCGTCAATGCTGAAGCCCCCTGAGAAACCGGACAGATCAGGCTGATTGGTGATGATGCGCATGGCGCCTGATTGTGCATTGGCGCCGAAGGTCGTTCCCTGGGGGCCGGCCAGTAATTCGATACGGGCGACGTCATAAATATGCGGGTTTAGAAAGGCCCCAACGGAAGTGACCGGCTGTTCGTCCAGGTAGACCGCGACACTCGGGTTTGCGCCGATGCCGCTTTCGCCACCACTTGAAATGCCCCGAATGTATACATTGCCACTGCCCGGGCCGAGTGAGACGTAACTGACGTTGGACAGCACCTGGATGTAGTCTTCCATGTCCGTGATGTTCAGGTTTTCAAGCTGCGTTTCCCCGAGCACCGTGATGGCCATCGGGATGTCCTGCACGCCTTCTGCACGCCTGGTCGCCGTTACGACGATTTCTTCCAGTTGATCCTGGGCGAGTGCCTGCGGAACAACCAGGGCAATGCTGCTGACCCCGCAAGCGGCTGCTATTGCCGCAGCAAGCGGTTTGCGTAAAGGCCTGGACTGCGGCCCGGACGGCTGTGACGCTTTTTTGATCTTCATCTTGGCTTCCTCATCTTCTGTACTGGCTGGTTTTTAGTACTACTAAGGAGAACGGTGCTGCTGTGTCGAGCTTATCGATTGTTGAAGGCACCAATTCGAATTCTGATTCGCTGTATTTTGTATTGTTCTTGTGACTCCGGGATTACAAATTTTCGCGCCGGCGCAACAAAATTTTCTCCGGCAAGTGCCGAGCTTACCGCATTTTTCCACAAACAATAAACCATGGACTTGCAGGCGAACTGATTGTTCATTTCGCTTGATGGACCCGGAGCCTCAGGTTTGTCGTTATTTCGCCACACATGCTGGTGTCGGTTATTATGACTGGCGGCATTGATGCTTTACCCGGACAATTCACTCCATGCATGCCACCAATATCTGTAAACCCATCTCTGCATTAGTCGCGCTGCTGGTCGTACTGGCAGCGCCAGCGTGTACGCGTGAGACGCCGCAGGTCACGGTTGACATAGGACCGACGAGCATCCCGGCTGGTGATGCGCTTGGCGCGACAGACATTACCGTCAGGAATAACCGGTTTGCGGTTGCGTTCGCGGTCGAGACGGCACCGCCGTGGGGTGTTGCTCGAGGTGGCATCGTCGATGTCGCGGTGGTCCGGGATGGTGAGTTATCTGCCGACCGGGCATCGCTGGTGGATTTCATGCCGAACGACTGGTCCGACTGGCCGACCAGTTACCAGAATGTCACGCTGGAAAGCCAGGCGGCCGATGAGGTGATTGTCAGGACTGAACGGGACTGGGGTTCGGTCCGGCTCGTCACCACGTTTACGATTCGGGCCGGCGATAACAAACTCCACATGCTCACCGAAATGATGAATGATGGTGATGAACCGCTATCTGACCTGTCGTCCGGTTATGTGCTGTGGCCCGATGGCGGTTTCATTTTCGGCATACCGGGTGCTCGGGGCCTGAGCGAAGGACCGACGACGGGCGCACTTGCCGGCTGGTCTGCTTTTTATGATGAAGACTGGGCGTTCGGTTTGCATGCCGGGTTCGACGACAGAATCAACGACGACGCCCGCGACCGCTATCTCCTGCACAGTCTCGGAGCAGGTGAGACGCGTCGCTTCGAAGCATGGCTGCAAATTGACGATCGCGGTGAACTCGCCCCCCTTGTTGCGTCCGCGATCGAACTCGAAGGGCTGCCGTCGGGTCGCGTGTCCGGGACGCTGACCGAGTCCGATGGCAGTCCTGTCACCGACGCCGTGGTCGTCGCTGAGAAAATAACCGGGACCGGCAGTTATCCGTATGCCTGGGTATTCGGCGAGGACGGCAACTATTCGTTTCAGCTGCCGGTCGGTGCGTACCGACTGTATGCCACGGCAAAGGGCTATGCGCGCAGCAGCGCGGCAACGATCGAGCTGACCGCGGGCCAGGCGGAATCCAGGGATTTCAGCGACCTGAGGCCCCCGGGCGAATTGACGATCAAGGTTGTCGACGAGGAAAGCGGCGCTCCGCTCGACGCACGAATCGTGATCGAGGAAGGCGACGCCCCACTCATAGGCTATTTCGGCAAAGCCACCCATTTCACCGAGCTCAAGGCAATCGGCGAGGTCTCGCTGACCATTGCGCCTGGCAATTACAGGTTCCGCGTATCGAGGGCAGAAGGGTTCACGGCCGCGCCCGTCTTCCTCGACATCGAGGTTGCATCGGCTGAATCTCGTGAAGTAACGGCGGTCATCGACGTTGTCGCCGAGCCCAGGGCCCGTGGCTGGTATGGCGCCGACCTTCATCATCACTCCGACGTGCTCGACGGTTATACGGCGCCGCATTTTGTGCTGAGCTCCGAACTTGCGGCGGGCGTCGACATTGCATTCCTGAGCGATCACGACTCAATGATCAATAACCAAAAAATGAGTCAGCTTGCCGCGGAGCGCGGTATCCCGTTTATTCCCGCGACTGAGCTCTCCCCGTCCTGGGCACATTTCAACGCTTACCCGATCGAGGCCAACGAGACGATATCAATCGAGGTCGGCAAGGCCACGGTCCAGGAGATCTTCGCCGAGGCCCGGCGCCTGGGCGCGGACGTCGTGCAGGTCAATCACCCATACATTGACTACGGCTATTTTCGGGCGAGAGAGAATGAAGCGGTTCCCGGCGGTTTCAGCGACGAGTTCGATCTTGTCGAGATAAGCGCGACGTATTCGAACGAACAAACCGTCACGGCTGTCTGGAATCTCTGGAACGAAGGCAAACGAAGATACTTTTCTGCGGGATCCGATGCGCACGATGTCTGGCAGGAGGTGTCCGGCGCCGTTCGCATGTATGTACACGTGGATGGTGAGTTGACGATCGGGAAATTTGTCGAAGCGCTGCGAAACGGTCACTCGTATGCATCGGCCGGTCCGCTCATCTTTCCGGAGACGATGTTCGGGGAAGAGATAAGTCACGCCGCCGGCGAGCCTTTAGCGCTCGGGTTTTCCCTTCAGTCCGTCCGCGGCCTCGCACAAGTTACGCTGGTCCAGGGTGGCAATCCTGTGGAGACGATAAACTTTGACGGGGAGACTGCATTGACGCCGCTAATCTTTACTGTGCGCCCCGACGCTGACAGTTGGTACAGCCTCGTGGTCGTCGATACTGCCGGTAAAGCGGCATATACGAATCCCGTCTGGGTCAATATGACGAATTGATGAGATTGCTGGTAGTGGGAGGCAACGTTGTTGAAGATTAGCGAGGCGGCCCGCGAGGTCGACGTCATTCACGAAACTGATGTGCTGGTCGTCGGGTCCGGTCCGGGAGGCCTGGCCGCAGCAATCGGCGCAGCTCGCGCAGGCGTATCGGTCACGCTACTGGAGCGTTTCGGCTGCTTCGGCGGCAACATCACCGCGGTCGGTGTCGAGGGGTTCGCCTGGTACCGGCACGAGCACACGGTGGACACAGAGGGCGTCGGCATAGAGTTTGAGGAGCGCGCCAAAGCAATGGGTGCTGCCGTCAAGGAGCCACAGTCCGACAGTCATGCGCTGGATGGCGAGGCTTTCAAGTGCGTTGCCGACGTGCTGGTTGAGGAAGCAGGCATCACCCCGATGTTGCATCGCCTGTTTGTTGCGCCGGTGCTGGAAGGCGATGTCATCACCGGCGCGATCGTCGAGAGCAAGGCCGGGAGAGAGGCCATTCTTGCGAAACGGGTGATTGATGCAACCGGGGATGCCGACGTGGCACACAGGGCTGGCGCGGTCACAGTGAAGAACCCTAAAGAGGAGATGATTGGTGCATCAGTGATGTTTTCGATGTCCGGGGTGGACAAGAAGCGATTCATTGAGCATGTGAAGGCGAATCCACATACATACAGCGACTGGGCTTACGGCCAGTGGACTGTCGAAACCACAGGTAAGGAGGATGAAATGTTCTCGCCTTTCCTGAAAAAGCCCTTCGAAGAAGCGCGCAAGGCTGGCGTCATCCCGGAAAACCTCGACACCATCGCCGGAACCTGGGGAGCTATCTACGACACCGGTGACCTGACCTACCTGAACCTCGTGCACCTGCTGGGCTATGACGGCACCGACCCCGATGACCTGACCCGCGGTGAGATGGAAGGGCGCAAGCAGGCAATGATGGCGGTCGACGCCATGCGCCGCTTCAACCCTGGCTGCGAAAAGGCGAAGCTGCGGAATTTCGGCATGACGATTGGTATTCGCGATACGCGAAAGATCGACGCCGTCTACAACATGACGTCCCATGACGTGCGAGAGCAGGCGCGTTTCGAGGACAGTATCGGCATCTTTCCTGAATTCATTGACGGCTACGGAATCCTGATCCTGCCGACCACCGGCCGATATTTTCACGTGCCGTACCGCACTTTGCTGCCGAAAGGCGTGCGCAACCTCATCTGTGCAGGACGAATTACCGGCGGCGACAAGGACAGTCACGCAGCGACTCGTAACATGGTGTGCTGCACCGTTACCGGGCAGGGGGCAGGCGTGGCCGCGGCGATGTCGGTCAGGCACGAGCAGGCATTTGACGAGCTCGACATCAAACTGGTTCAGGCTGAGCTCGCCCGCCAGGGTGTGCGCCTGCGCTGATACGCGGGTAGCCCCGCCGTCCAGGCGCTTCTTCGGGCAGGGAGTGGACGCTGCATCGCGGATCATTGACTTCAGTGTGGAGATCGACAACATTGTGTCGCTCTCGTCCAGGATGTTATTCAGGTTGTAGTCCCATGAAATCGATATGCGTCGTTCTGCTCTCCCTCGCAATGTTGCCGCTCAGCGCGGCAGAACTTCAGATGGTCGATCCGGAAGACGTAGGGGTTTCCAGTGAGCGGCTTGGGAAGATCACCGAGTTTGTGCGACGCGACATCGATGCGGGCAAAATGGCAGGCGTCGTCACGATGGTCGCGCGGCACGGCAAGATCGTGCATTTGGAAGCGGCCGGAAGTTATGGCCTCGACAACGACAAGCCGATGGATACGGACGCCTTGTTCCGGATCTACTCGATGACGAAACCGATCACAACCGTCGCGGCAATGATGCTCTACGAGGAGGGCAGGTTTCAGCTCGGCGATGCGGTGTCGAAATACCTTCCCGAATTTGAAAACCAGAAGATCATGCGCAACGGTGAGCTGGTCGCGCCGAAGTCTCCGATGACGATCGAACAGCTGATGTCCCACAGCGCAGGTCTGACATACGGCTTCGAGGGTGATCACGCAGTCGAAACTGCTTACCAGGAGTCCGGCCTGTCCGACAGCAAGGATCTGGACGAATATATCGACAAACTCTCGGCTCTGCCGCTGCGCTTCGAGCCGGGGACGCGGTATCACTACAGTGTGGCGACGGACGTGCTGGGCGCATTGGTCGAGCGACTCAGCGGCATGACTCTCGAAGAGTATTTCGAGAAGAGAATATTCACGCCGCTCGGTATGAATGACACATTTTTTAGTGTGCCGAAAGACAAGATGCATCGGTTGGCGAGCAATCATTACTGGAACGTGGACGAAAACCGCATGGCGGTTTTGCCTGCGGATTACAGCCGGCCACCAACCGGCGTAACGCTTTTTTCCGGTGGTGGCGGCCTGATTTCCACCGCGATGGACTACATGATCTTCTGCGAGATGCTGCGTAACGGCGGCTCTTACAACGGCACGCGGATTCTCGGCCCGAAGACAGTGCAATTCATGACCCTCAATCACCTGACGGATGAAGTCAGGAATGAAGGCGTGGGTGAGTACCCCGGATCGCACCTTTATGCCGGACAGTCATTCGGCCTCGGCTTCGGCGTGATTACGAACCCGGGCCTGACCGGCGTCATATCCTCAAAAGGCGCCTACTCCTGGGGTGGTGCGGCTAACACGAAGTTCTGGATCGACCCTGAGGAGGACCTGGTCGCCATCCTGATGACCCAATTCCTGGGTTCGCCCTGGAGTGACGAAACACGATTCAACATGAAGATTGCGACCTATCAGGCGCTGGATGAATTAGGCGCAGACTAACGGATGCGGGCCGGCGCGGTCGGTCGACTACGGCAGGCTTGCGTAGATCATTTCTGTCCATGCATCGGCTGTGATGTAGCCGGCCCATTCATCATATTCAGCGGGAAAGCCCTCGGCCTGAATTTCACCCAGTGATCGGCCGCTTTTCTTGCGCCTCTCAACGAAGTCGATCGTGAACGCCAGCATGTCGCGAAGGTCGACCAGTCCGGCCCGATCGGACAGCGGGCCATGACCGGCAATGACCTGGGCATCCCAGGGAATCATCGGCAATATCCGCTCGATGTTATCCAGGATGCGCAAAGCATTGCCGCCCGCCGCCAGGTGGGCGAGAGGAAAGCTGGTCCGGGCCGAGTTAAAGAGATCGCCCATATGAACGACGCCCGCCGGTTCGAAGAAGACAATGATGTCGTTGTCGGTATGCCCGCCAGGTACGGCAAACGCTGTAATCTTCTGGCCGTTGAAATGAATGGACAGGCCAGCGGAGGTCGTGATGGTTGGCCAGTGTCCGGCCGGCTTGCTTGATAACCTCTGCCGGGCGTTGTCGTGCGCGATGATCGTCGCCCCGGTTTGCGAAACCAGGCTGGCATTGCCATCGCTGTGATCATCATGATGATGAGTGTTGATGATGTATCGCAACTGGCCACTCGAGACTTCCCGCAGCGCGTCGAGTATCTGATCCGTCAGTCCTGCAAACTGGTCGTCGACAATCAGGATCCCGTCTTCGCCTGCAGACACCGCGATATTTCCGGCAACGTCACCGGTGGCCTCAAGCATGTACATTCCGTCGCCAAGTGGCGTGGTAACGATAGTCACATCCGACAGATCCGGAACCTGCGCAAAGACGTTGACTGTTAAGAGGCACGCGGCAGCAGCTGCCACACGAAATCTCAATAATGTCACTTCACTCTTCCTTTGCGTTGTTACCTGATCGATCAACCGATCGCTAACTCGCGGCGGCGCTTGAATGTCAGGGCGTAGACAGCTGCATAGAGACCGATAACGACGACACCAACCCACTCGATCTCGAGCGGCGTGAACTGGTAGAGCAGAACGAGGCCAAACAATGCCGCCCAGTTGCCGGTGATATATTTTTTCAAACCAAGTCGGTCAACCGTCAGGTTCAGGTTACGCGTGTACAGGCGAATCAGCGAGTCGAGTGAGTTCACGACGAAGATGACGCCGACGACGATCATGCTGATGCGCCAGAAGTCACTGATGACCAGGTCATTGACGAAATAGTAGTAAAGCACCGAAAACCAGATTGCGATCGGGATGGACGGCACAACCAAAAGTGCCAGTAGCAACTGCCAGGCTTTGAGGCCTCCGGCAAATCGGGCCACGAACTGGCCAATCATGATGCTCCATGCAAACCACCAGTACAGGTAGAACTGGTGATAGTCGCTGACAGGCAGGACAAAGCGTTGAATGTTTTCAAAGTAGCCGCTGATGTTCGAAGCTGACTGCAGAAATCCCGTCACACCCATGCCGGAGGAAAACCAGACACCGGCAATCAGTAAAAAGAACAGCCAGGTCGAAGAAACGCTCAAAATTGCGATGAAACGGATATGTGTGCTTGACAACGCAGCCATGAGTACGACCAGTGCAACAAGCGCAAATCGGAATGTATCGCTGATGCCTTCGATGTAACTGGGCAGGTATATAAGAAAGAGGTAGCCCGTGAAGGCACAGGTGCCGATGATAATGACGTTGTTGATGAACTTGATTATCGGTATCTCGAACAGCTTGAGCTTTGGCTCGACAATGCAGAAATAAAACGTCGTCAGAAAATAAAAACCCCATACCAGGAATCCCCAGAAACCAAACTCGAACGCGAGGGGGTTGGTGAAGGAGTAGGCTTCTTCACTTGCATAGGCTTCAAAATCGACCAGCGGGAACATGATCAGGCCGACGTCCAGTCCCGATGTAAACAAAATGGCGATAAATGTGAATAGCGGTGCTGGTAGCGGGCCCTCGCAGCGCAGGTTGTACCAGCGCGCTACCAGGACTAGCGACGTAAGCATCGTGATGATAATGGCGATGGACAGAATCAGGGTCATGAAGGCTTTATCACTATGCGTCTTTCAGGCTAGAAGTTGCGGGACTCAATGATGAGTCCTGCGCCACGATAGCGATTTTCCAGCAAGCGAGATTTTGCTGACGCGTCTTCGCGAATCGTCAGGTCAAAAAATGCAAGCGCCAGTTCCCGTTGCATATCGTGTGCAATCGATGGCGGAATCAATTCAAACTCCGTGTCCGGATCGAAAGTGCGCGCCTGCGTGTTGGGTTTCAGGTCGGGCCACCAGTAACCGCCCGACACGCCGAAAGTGGCGTGATTGGAGTCCGCCAGCAAGCCCCAGATGACCGGGGAGTCCGTTGCCTCGAAAGCCTGCCGCAATAGCGGGTGCGGGTTTTCTGCGCTTGGCGCGTCGGTGCCGCTCATTTCCGCCACCTGCGCCGCGAGCCCGATAATCAGCGAGTCTTCGGCTCCGCTAAGAAGCACGGTCGGCTTGGAAATAGTGGTTAGCGGGAAGGGCCCTTCTGCCGACAATATTACGGATTCTTCGCTCGCCGGAACGAGTATTTCCGCCGGAAGCGCAGGCCTCGTGTCGGCCCAGCCGGGCGGAACAACGGCGAAACCGGCTGTAAATCGTGGTTCCATTGACAGCCCCATCAAGGTGGTGCCGCCGCCGAAGGAGCGGCCTGTCAGGCCGATGCGTTCGAGATTCAGCGCGCCTGGTCCCGCGCCAGCGAAACCTTCCTCGTTCATTCGGTCGAGTTCCCTGAGCGCTGCACGAAGATCATTAAGCCGCTGCAGCAGGGAGCGATCCAGGCTTTGCAGGAATTCGACCGAGCCTCGTCCCGAAGACAAGGGCGTGTAACTCTGCCCGTAGTTTTCTTCCTGGCCGTACGTCCCCAGTTCGGCAAGGTGCGGCATTACCCCTGCCATCGCTTCCCGGAATTCCGGGTCACTGTCGAATGCCGGATCGCGGCCGGTCAGGGAATAGGGGGAATTGCCGGTGTGCTCGGGTGCGATGACCAGGTAGCCATGAGCGGCTAGATATTCGGTGACGGACTGCATGTTGTAACGGCTGCCGGCGTCGCCGTGGCTCATTACGACAACGGGTAGCCCATGGCCGACGTCCGCGACGGGTGCATCAATGACACTGCCTCGCTCGCGCAGGAAGAGTTCATCGATGGCCGCTTCAATCTGTTCGGCAGTGACGCCCTCGCGAACCGTATCCGATGTCATGTGGAAAAAGGTTGTCCTGGTCATCATCAGACGATGGACATCCCGGTCACCGAAGACGTAGTCGCCATAGGTGGCACGCCTGTAGGGTCCCGACTCGGCAACGTCATGGTCTACCGGGTACCAGATTTCGGTAAGCAAAGTCCTGATACCTTCGTTGATACCATTGACGCTGTCGTAAGGGCGGGTTTCATCGTGAATGAAGAATGTGCTGGAGCCAACGGCGAACGGTGTTGCATGCGCAGGCACAGATTCGGGGGTTTGGGTCGTGGCAGTATCCTGCGACTCGCTCCCGCAGGCCGCCAGCGCCAGCATCATAATGCCAGTTGTTATGCTTCTGATTGAATAACTCAAGCGAACCCCCTCTTATTTGTCTGTGATGTCGCGGGCCGGTGCGCTGGTGCGTTGTCGTTCGCGCCATTGCTCGTCGATCCAGCAGTCTGCGTCTTCATTCAGTGCCGGCTTGCCGCGAATCATGTCGGCTGCCTTTTCGGCCGCCATGATGGTCGGTGCGTTCAGGTTGCCGTTCGTTATGACCGGGAAGATCGACGAATCGGCAACACGCAAGCCGTCGATGCCGCGCACCCGGCAATCCGGACTCAGCACCGCCATCGGATCGTCGTCCGCACCGATCTTACAGGTGCAAGAAGGGTGATAGGCGCTTTCGACGTTCTGTCGCACCCACCGATCGACATCGTCATGTGCGTTGAGATCGATCGCAGGCTGAATCTCATCACCGCGATACCGGTCCATCGCCGGCTGACCCAGGATCTCGCGGGTCAGCCTTAGGCAAGTGCGCCAGTCGGCACGATCCTGATCCGCCGACAGGTAGTTAAAGCAAATGTCGGGTGACGCATCGATGGCGGCGCCAGTGAGCCGGACATGACCCCGGCTGGCCGGTTTGTTGGGCCCTACATGCACCTGGAAACCATGCCCGTCGAATGCGGCTCGCCCATCGTAGCGCATTGCTGCGGGCAGAAAGTGAAACTGTATGTCAGGCCACTGAACACCGGGCCGCGAGCGAATGAATGCACATGACTCGAAATGGTTGGTGGCCCCCAGTCCTGATTTGTTGAGAAGCCATCGGCTACCGATCATGGCTTTGCTGAACAGGCCGAGTTTCGAATTCAGGGTAATGGGCTCTTTACAGCGATACTGAAAATAAACCTCCAGGTGATCCTGAAGGTTCTCGCCGACGCCGGGCAGATCGTGAGCCACCTCGACACCGGCGTTCTGCAATACATTACCGGGTCCGATGCCGGAGCGTTGCAGCAGCAACGGTGATCCGATTGAACCTGCGCAGACGATGACTTCGGCGCGCGCATTGACCGTGTGGTCCGCGCCGCCCGCCGAGTAAACGACGCCGGTGGCCTTTCTGCCATCAAGCACGATCCGATTGACCGACACCTTCTTTGTTACTGCCAGATTGTGTCGGCCCAGGGCGGGGCGCAGGTAGGCGAGCGACGTCGAGCAACGAACGCCGTTCCTGACCGTCATGTGCATTGCGCCAAAGCCCTCCTGCTGAAACCCGTTGTAATCTTCCGTCACCGGGTAACCGGCCTCGCGTCCGGCTTCGATGAATGCCCGGTACAAGGGATTGCGCATTCCATTGCCATTGCACGTCGCGAGAGGACCTTCGCCGCCACGGTACTGGTCACTGCCGTTCATCCAGCTTTCCGACTTGCGGAAGTAGGGCAGACAGTCGTCATAGCCCCAGCCCGCTGCCCCGAGTTCCTGCCATTGGTTGAAGTCGTAAGGATGGCCTCGAACGTAAACCATGCCGTTGATCGAGGACGAACCGCCGAGAACCCGGCCGCGCGGACAATCCATCTGACGCCCGTCCAGGAAAGGCTCAGGCCGGCTCTCGTAGCCCCAGTTGAACGCGTCCATGTTCATTGGAATAGACAACGCGGTCGGCATGCGGATGAAGATGCTGCGATCGGATCCGCCAGCTTCAAGAAGCAGAACCGAAGTGTCCGGATCCTCGCTGAGCCGGTTGGCGAGCACACACCCGGCAGACCCTGCCCCGACGATAATGTAATCGAACTCCGTCATCGACTTCAGCCGGCGTCCGCGGGCCTGGAGATTCGACCCAGCATCCAGGACGCGGTCATCCCGATGGCACTTGCAGTTGCTACATAGGCAAAGAACCACTGGTACGCCGATGCGGTCGAGTAGGTGCCATGAAGGTAGGCGGCGACCTGTGGGATATAAGCATCGGAGCTGTATCCCATGATGGAAATAAATCCGATTGCTGTGCCGAGTACGCGTGTCGGCAAGGGGCAATCATAGAGCAACGCCCAGAATATGCCCCGTGCCGCATAAACAAGCAGACCGAATGGAATAATGAAAACCCAAAGCGTCCAGCGCATCTCCGGCGACGTGTCCATAAGCGCCAGGTACAGGCAGCAGATGATGCCGGCGAGGAACAGCCACGTCATCAGTTTGGCGTTGGTGATTCGGTCACCAATCATGCCGCCGAGGACGCCACCGAAAGGTCGCATCCAGAGCTTGGTCGCGCCGAGCGCGGTGGCGGCCGCAAGTGGCATGCCGAAACCGGCGGTCTCAGCAAAGCTCGGAAACTCAATCGTCGCCCAGAACAGGTGGTAGACCGCGGTCAGGATGATGCACAACAACCAGACGGCTGGCTGCTTGACGATTGACAATACGTCAGCAAGGCGTATTGGTTCGGCAGGCTTGTCGCTTGACGCCCCGGTTGCGTTCTTCATGAAGAGCATCAGGAAGCCGAGTGCGGTGGCGACTACGGCATAGATGACAATGACGTTAATCATGCCGAGTTTGCGGGTGGCAAATAGCGTGAAAACAAAAGTGGCTACCGTGAGCAGGATGGCCTCAAATAGTCCCCGCGCACCCTCGAGTGCGCCGAACATGCGCCCTTGTTCGTCTCCGCCAGCGAGCAGGCGAATGTGCTTGAACATTGCCGCCCACAGAATGCCGACGCCGATGACGCCCCACAGGCCGTGAATGATCAGGAGTGCAGGGTAACCCGGTATCGTTGCGTACCAGGCAAACGTGGCGGCGCTGGAGAAAAGTGCAATGATGACAAGAATTCGCGGCGCCACACGATCTGCGAGCCAGCCACCCGGCAGGTAACAGATGATGGAGCAGATCGCGTACATACTGCTCAGGTTGCCAAGCTGTGTCTCAGTGAGTGAGAAAGCATCGAGCAGTGAGGTTTTGAAAAGTTGCCTGAGATAAGGTGCGCTGTAGATCACTGATGCGGCCAGCGCCAGCAAGATCACCTGCAGGTAAACTGAAAGTCTCTTCCTGTCGACGTTTACCAGCATGTCTCTCGGATACGATCCTGTAAGGTTGTCCTGCGAACCGGTGCCAGTCTAAAGCATCACGCCGTCAGTCGATAAATGATTGCCCGTCAAGTTGCGCCTGGACTGGTGCCGGAATGCTGATGTTCAGGTGTGTCGCAATGGAAGGAAGGATGTCGACGATGCCCGGTATCTCGTCGAAATGAGCGTTCAGGCGGTTGCTGTTGGTGACGATCCAGGTTGTGCGTTCTCTTTCGGACTGTCCACCGTGGTCTTTGCCGGTTTCTGCATCGCGGCCGTGATCGGTCGTTACGACGATTAGCCAGTCCTCATCGTGTGCCGACTGTCGCGCATTGATCGCGGCCCAGATTTTCCCGATTTGCTCATCCACACCCCGAACCGCGAGGGTCTGTTCGGATGAGTCGCCAACTTCGTGCGCGATCCAGTCAGTGTGCTCGAGATACACCCAGGATAGATCCGGGCCGTTCTCGCGGATGTGTTGAGCCGCCTCTGCCACGACGACTTCGTCGATCATGCGGATGTATTCGCCGGCGTCGTCATGGGGAAACCGAGCTGTGTCCAGTTCATAGCCGTCGGCGTAGTAGTCCAGCTTCGATCCGCCAGCCTCTGCGAGTCCGTCGCCCAGAAGCTTGGTACGGTTGTCGGTCCAGGTCGAGAAGATTGCCGTTCTCAGCGAGGGATTGTGTGCTTTGGCAATTCGAAAGATATCCCAATAGGCATAATTCGGGCTATCCACGTCGTTGTCGTACACATTGTGCTTGTTCGCCCAGGTTCCGGTGAGGAGGCTGTTGTAGCCAACGGCCGAGACTGTCGGGCTTTCCGATTCTCCACCGGCTTCGCCGCCGACGTATGCTCGCGCATAGCCGCCGATCCCTGCGATGTTATCGAGATTCGGAGTCGGCGTACTCTCGATAACATCCGCTGCAATCCCGTCCACGATAATGAAAACTGCCTTGGGCGCAGCCGGCCCATTTTTCGTGCCGCATGCCACAAGCAGACTGCAAGCTGCCAGTACCGAAAGAAATGTTCTGTTCATGTTGTCGTGCCCCTTGCTTTTTTCAGTAAGTTTTCGGCACTTCGCCGAGATTGGCGTACACGGTTTTTACCAGTGCTTGGTGCTCGATGGCCTCGGTACCACGAAATGTCTTGCGCCCGTTTTGCATGCAGCGGACAGATAACCCAGTAGCTTTTCGTAATGCTCGCGAGGGACAAGCGGACCGAGCTGGGTTTCCAGGTCGGACGGATCACCGACGACGTGGCTTTGTTGTGTGGGTAATGTCGATAACGCGTGGTATTGGTTCGCCATGATTCTTCCTACGTTCTGTCGTCGCTTCTGCGAATATACGCGTCGACAGCAATCGCACCGTCCGGCAATACGATCAGTGGATTGATGTCCAGCTCGGCAAGTTTGTCGTTATGCTCGACTGCATACTCGGCGACAGCCGCCGCAGCGTCTACCAACGCATCGAAATCCCCCTTGCTGGCGCCGCGGAATGATTCGATGAGCCTGGCGATTTTGAGTCCTCTTATTGCAGCCTCGATCTCGTGCCGCTGAACAGGGAGCAGGAGCGAGGCGGTATCATCAAGTAGCTCGACCATGATACCGCCTGCACCGAGCAGAAGGGTCAGGCCGAAAGTTCTATCGCGACTGACGCCGATGATGATCTCCGCGACAGTGGGGCCGACCATCTTCTCGACGAGAAAGCTGTCGAAGCCCTCCGCCATCTTGCCGGTGGCAGTGGCGACTGCCGCGGCATTGCCGAGATTGACGGCGACTCCGCCAATTTCGCTCTTATGTGCGATGTCTCCGGAGACGACCTTGAGAACCACGGGATACCCCAGCGCTTCCGCCGCGTCTACCGTCTCGTCACGACCACACATCCGACCCTCCGGCACCTGCAGGCCATAACCGGAAAGCTCCAATTTGCTTTGCCACTCGTCGAGGTTATGTATCTCTCCTTTGATTGCAACGGGTTCGAGCAACGGAAGCGTGTTTCCGGCTTCCTGCTGTGCCCGACCAATCGTTGCCGCCGTGCGAATCGCAGACAGGCATTCGTCCAGGCCCTGCATCGGCGTAATACCGGCGGCTTTCAGGCGCTGGCGAGCCCCTGCGGGCATGGTTTCCGGCAATGTGGACACGATGACCGCTCGCTCGCCCGTTTCGGCAATGGCTTCAGTCAATGCGTGTTCGGCGACTTCCCATTTCGAGGTATCAGCAGTAGGCCGGGTTGGATAGTCGAGTACGAGAATGGTGCACGCGAATTGATTCCTGAGCATCGCAGAAAAACAGTCTTTCAGTTTCTCATGGTCACCCCACGCATAGGTGTGGTAGTCGAGCGGATTGGATAACGGCACCTTCGGCCCGAGGATGTTGGTCAATTCGGCTGCCGATGCAGGTGTCAGTAAGGGCATTTCAAGTCCGACCGAATCCGCGCAGTCTGCAATCAGCGAGGCTTCACCGCCCGAGCAACTCATCGATCCCAGCGTGTTATCGGGCAATACACCGACGCCGGACAAAAACTTGAGGGTCTCGAGGAACTGTACAACGGTGTTGCATCTCGCAATTCCAAGGCGTCTGAACAGTGCCTCGTACAACCGATCCTCTCCGGCGAGAGAGGCGGTGTGGCTCATGTTGATTTCCGCGCCACGAGCGGAGCGCCCGGTCTTGATTGCGACGATCGGAATACCGGCTTCAAGTGCCCTGATCGCTGCAATGGAGAAGCTCTGAACATCGTCGATGCCTTCGATGTGCAGCCCGATCGCCGTAACTCGCGGATCCCCGATAAGGAACTCAATGTAATCGTGAAGGCCAAGGCAGCTTTTGTTACCAATTGTGATGACGTAACCCAGATCGACGCCGCGCTGCTGCATGGAAAGATTGATTCCGAAGTTGCCGCTTTGGGTGACCAGTGCAACGCCACGGTCGACCCGCTCGCCGCCGTGCTGGTCGGGCCAGAGGGCCACGCCATCGAGATAATTCAGGAAGCCGTGACAGTTGGGACCTATGACTGCCATCTCGCCACAGGCTCCACGTAACTTGTCCTGCAGCTCGGCGCCCTGCGCACCGATTTCGGCAAAACCGGACGCGTAGCAAACGGCGCCACCGGCGCCAAGCGATGCAAGTTCAGCAATAATCTCAACCGACACGGCTGGTGGTGCGGCGATGAAACTCGAATCCGGCGGAGACGGCAGGTCGGCGGCCGATTTGAAACAGGTTACGCCGTTGATTTCTTCGCGATTCGGGTTGACGGCCCATAATTCGCCGTCATAGCCGACCGCACGGCATTGCTTGATCGCCTCCGCAGCCGCTCTGCCACCGAACATCGCTACGGTTCTCGGGCCGAGCAGTCTCTTTAGTGCAGCGTTTCGGTTCATACAGAACAGTCGGCCGCTGGCTAGCGGCCTTTCCAGACGGGATCGCGCTTTTCGGCAAAAGCACGAGCGCCTTCAAGTTGATCCTCGCTGGAGTAGAGCTTGTCGACCGTCTGGAATTCGCGACCCGTGATCTTTCGGAGTGCGTCCAGAAACTTCATATTCTCCGCCTCGCGCACAACTTCTTTTATCGCGGCGTAGACGAGCGGTGGTCCCGATTCAATGACCCGCGCAATTTCCCAGGCGCGATCCGTCAACTGGTCCGCTGGCACTATTTCATTGACGATGCCCCAGCGATGCGCTTCTTCGGCCTCCATCCAGCGACCGGTAAGCAGCATTTCCATTGCGACGTGATAAGGGATTCGCTTCGGCAGCTTGATTGACGCGGCATCGGCTACAGTGCCCGAGCGAATCTCGGGCAGCGCGAACGTCGCGTGATCTGCTGCGACAATGATGTCGGCACACAATGCGATTTCCAGCCCGCCGCCACAACAAATGCCATTCACGGCGCAAACAACCGGTTTGTTGAAATTTTCGAGTTCCTGAATGCCGCCGAATCCACCGATGCCATAGTCGCCGTCGACTTCTTCACCCCCCGCAGCCGCTTTCAGGTCCCAGCCGGCCGAGAAGAATTTTTCCCCGCCGCCGGTGAGGATTGCGACGCGGAGGTCATCGTTATCGCGATACCCGGCAAAAGTTTCGCCCATGATTCTGCTGGTCGCGCGATCAATGGCGTTGGCTTTCGGCCGGTCGATAGTCACTTCGAGGATGTGCCCCTCAATACGTGTCCTGATTGGTTCGCTACTCATACTCGTCTCAACTGATTATTGGTTGCGGAAGTCAGTGGGTTTTATCCACCGAGCGGTCGGAGCAGTTCGCGACCGATGATATGACGCTGAATCTCCGAGGTTCCGTCCCAGATGCGCTCGACACGGGCGTCACGCCAAAGTCGTGCCAGCGGCAGATCACTCATCAGCCCCATGCCGCCATAAATCTGGACAGCCTCGTCAGTGACCCGGGCAAGCATCTCTGACGCGTACAGTTTCGCGCTGGCGATTTCACGGTTTGCCGGCAGGCCCTGGTCGACACGCCATGACGCGGACAATGTCAACAGGTCAGCTGCGTCGATTTCAGTGATCATGTCGGCAAGCTTGAACGATACGCCCTGGAATTTACCGATCTGTTGCCCGAACTGTTTTCTCTCTACCGCGTAGGGCAGGACCAGCTCCATCGCACGGCGCGCACGACCGACACACATCGTGGCAACGGTAAGGCGGGTTGCATACAGCCAGGTATTGGCAAGGTCAAAACCCCGGTGCGGCTCACCCAGTAGCTGCGAATTGGGCACGCGACAGCCGTCGAAACTCAGAATGCAGTTGTGATAGCCACGATGCGAAACAGAGTCATATCCGGGGAGGATGTCGAAGCCCGGCGTGCCCCGATCGACCAGGAAACAGGAAATCTTTTTCTTCGGCCCGCGCGGCGTCGACTCTTCGCCCGTCGCGACGAACACGATCACGAAGTCTGCGAGATCAGCATGGCTGATGAAGTGTTTGGTCCCGTCGATGATCCAGTCGTCACCGTCGCGTTTCGCTGTGCACTTCATGCCACGCACGTCAGATCCGGCGTCCGGTTCCGTCATGGCCAGCGCATCGAATTTTTCGCCGCGGACGGCGGGCAGAAGGTAACGTTCGCGTTGCTCGCCGTCGCAGGCGGCGAGAATGCCGGACGGCCGACCGAAGAAAACCGACAGCGCCATCGACGCCCGGCCGAGTTCTCGCTCCAACAATGAAAACTCAAGCTGGTTGAGGCCCCCACCGCCAAACTCGGTCGGAATATTCGCCGCAAAGAAGCCCAGCTCCTTACATTTATCTGCGATTTCCTGTCCCACCTCACGTGGCACCTGGCCGGTCCTTTCGACTTCGGCTTCGTGCGGGTAGATTTCGTTTTCGACAAAGGCGCGAACCGTGTCGACGATCATCTGTTGCTCGTCACTCAGTGCAAAATGCATTTCTTCAGTCCTGTTTTCGCTGGCCAACGAATCTGCCAGCCGCGTCCGGGCGTGGCAGGTTGGCGTGTGCGTCGGCAATGGCTTTCGCATTGGCGACGAGCCGTGGATCGGCTTCGCAGACACGTCCGGAATCCCGGTCTACGTGCAGGTACATCGCTTCGGTCGTCGCAAGCAGACGATCGTCGGCGGCCGCATGCATGCGATAAAAAACATGCAGCCTTTTCGTATCTGCAAGTAATACCTGGGCGGTGCTGTAGATCCTTTCATTGGCGCCGACTTCGTCGAGCTGCATCGTGTGTGTTTCCGCTGTGTAGTAGCTGCAGCCTGCTGCGACATAGTCCGCGTCCATGCCGATCATGACCAGCAACCGATCGCATGTGTCGCTGAAAACCTGCACGTAGCGAAATTCGGTCATATGGCCGTTGTAGTCGATCCACGCAGGTAAAACCGAAATGTCCGGCATGCGCACAGGCCCCGTGTCATCCACGGTGGCCGCGACTGGCTGTACTTTCGCAAGGCGCTTGTCGTGTTCCGCCAATACCGCCCCGGCACCCCAGTTGCGGTCTTTCAGCGCGCGCATGATGCCGACCAGGTTCCTGTCACGAATGCGTTCGAGTTCACGTATCGAATAATCGCCTGACTGCCTGTCGGACTGTGTCGCGATCTTGTCTACCAGTTCGTCAGTCAGATCAGGTACGTCAGTCAGTTTCGTCCATGGCCACTGCAGGCAGGGGCCGAACTGGGCGATGAAATGGGCCATGCCTGCTTCGCCCCCGGCGAGCCGGTAGGTTTCGAAGAGCCCCATCTGCGCCCAGCGCAAGCCGAAGCCATAGCGGATAGCGTCATCGATTTCTTCCGTCGTCGCGATATCGTCGTTAATCAACCAGAGCGCTTCACGCCAGACTGCTTCGAGAAAACGGTCGGCGATATGCGCGTCGATCTCTGTGCGCACAACGAGCGGCTTCATGCCGATTGAGGATAATATTTCGCAAGCACGATCCCGAATATCGACGTCAATCGCGGGGCCGCCGACGACCTCCGCCAATGGCAACAGGTATACCGGGTTGAACGGGTGGGCCACCAGGATTCGGCCGGGGTTCGCCGCACCCTCCTGCAGCTCGCTCGGTTTGAAGCCAGACGTTGACGAGCCGATGATCGCAGTGTCCGGCGCGTGTTTCTCTATCTCGGCAATCACGCGGTGCTTGATTCCCAGGTCTTCCGGCACGCTTTCCTGGATCCAGGAAGCATTGGCAACGGCCTCACCAGGCGAATCTGTGTAGACAAGTTCACCTTCGGGGGGCAGCGGGAAGTCCGCAAGTGCCGGCAAGGAAAGGCGTGCGTTATCCAGGACTGCTTCGATCCGTTCTTTAGCCTGGGGATGCGGGTCGTGGATCTGCACACGCCAGCCATGCAGCAGGAATCGTGCGGCCCAACCGCCTCCGATCACGCCGCCACCGACTATAGCGACGGTCGGTGTTGTGG
The DNA here is from genome assembly GCA_024640315.1 of Woeseiaceae bacterium. GTDB lineage: Bacteria > Pseudomonadota > Gammaproteobacteria > Steroidobacterales > Woeseiaceae > SZUA-117. The sequence goes on along the minus strand of JAHEFF010000003.1, from coordinate 89,410 downwards.
GGGAATCGTTAGTCATCGGGGTGCGCGTTTGGTCAGTTTCAGTTTTTCGCGAACCTCTTCCGGCCCGATGACCCTCGCGCCCATGTCGGTCACGATCCTGACAGCACGCTCCACGAGCTGGGCGTTGGTCGCGAGTACGCCTTTTTCGAGGTAAAGATTGTCTTCAAGCCCCACACGGACATTGCCGCCGGCGAGAACTGCGGCCGCCGCGAACGGCATCTCATTACGCCCCAGTGAAAAAGCGGAAAAGGTCCAGTCGTCAGGCAGGTTGTTGACCATGGCCATGAAAGTATTCAGATCGTCGGGCGCTCCCCAGGGGATGCCCATGCAAAGCTGGATCATCACCGGGTCCTCAATCAAACCTTCTTCTACGAGCTGCTTGGCGAACCACAGGTGGCCGGTCTCAAACGCCTCGATCTCCGCGCGGACGCCCAGGTCCTTGATGATGGTTGCCATCGCCCGGAGCATCCCGGGTGTATTGACCATGACGTAGTCAGCTTCAGCGAAATTCATCGTGCCGCAGTCGAGCGTACAGATTTCGGGCAGGCATTCGGCAACGTGTTCCATGCGCTCCGTGGCCCCCACCATATCGGTGCCTTTCTCGTCGAGAGGCAACGGTTTTTCGGCCGACCCGGTGACGAGGTCGCCACCCATTCCCGCCGTCAGGTTGATCACGACGTCAGTGTCAGAGTCGCGAATGCGCTCAGTCACTTCGCGGTAGTACTCCACTTTTCTCGACGCCGCCCCGGTTTCCGGATCACGTACGTGACAGTGCACGATGGCGGCTCCCGCCCTGGCCGCCTCGATGGCGCTTTCAGCGATCTCCTTCGGGCTGCGTGGCACATGCGGTGAGCGATTCTGAGTGCCGCCCGACCCGGTGACCGGACAGGTAATAAAAACTTCTCTGTTCATTTCCAAGGGCATCTGGGCTACTCCATGAAGATATGCTGACCGACTTGCCCGTCCAGGTAACGGTAAGTCAGCGCACGCCGCATTGGCATACTTTTTTGTTTGTGCGTGCCGATTCGATGAGCTTAGTCAAAGACGTATTCGCCAACAAGGAGAATCGGTGCGCCTGGCGGCGCAGCAGATCACCGTTTAACGGGATGAGTACGCGCGGACAGCACAATGTGAAATGGACCTGATTGCGCGCCACCTTGGCGCAAGTTAGCCTCTGTCTTTGTGATCGAAAGTACTGTTCCGGAGGCTGTCATTAACTCGCACGCTCAAATTGTCATCGTTGGCGGTGGAATCATGGGGGTTGGCCTTGCATACCACCTCGCCGAAGAAGGCTGCAAGGATGTGTTGCTGATTGAAAAAGGCGAATTGACATCGGGATCGACCTGGCACGCCGCTGGTCAGTGCCCGAGCCTCGTGGGCAACTACAACCTGGCCAAGATTCATGCGTACAGCAATGATCTGTATCCACGTCTCGAAGAGCTGACGGGGCAGTACGTCAGTTGGCACGCTTCCGGCGGCATTCGAATTGCGCGCAAGCAAGAGGACGTAGACTGGTTCCATTACATGAAGGGCATCGCCGACAGCGTTGGTTTTCGTATGGAAATCATCGATCCCGCCAAGATCAGGGAAATCAATCCGTTCTATAACATGGACGGCGTAATCGCCGGCGCCTGGACGACCGATGACGGGCATGCCGATCCGTCTGGTCTTACCAACGCGATGGCCCGCGGCGCAACGAACATGGGCGTGAAAATCGTCAAGCAGAATCGGGTAATTGATATCCGGGCATTACCGTCTGGTGAGTGGGAACTGGAAACCGAGAAAGGCACTGTGGTCGCCGAAATCGTTGTGAACGCGGCCGGCAGCTTCGCCCGCCAGGTATCGAAAATGGTCGGCAGCGATTTGCCGATCTGCAACATGGAACACCAGTACATCGTGACCGGGCCGGTAGCGGAATTCGTCGCCAGGGATGAAGAGATTCCGGTCATGCGCGACCCGCATGCATCGGCCTACATCCGTCAGGAGCAGAAGTCGGGCCTCATCGGCATTTACGAACACAGGGATCTTGCCGAGGCCTGGGCGCCGAATGGCTATCCGCCCTGGGAATCGGACAGTGAGCTGTTTCCCGATAATCTCGACAGGCTGATGCCGTGGCTGGAGCGGGCTATGCACTGCATGCCTGTCATCGAGGAGGCCGGAATCAAGCGCGTCGTCAATGGCGCAATTCCGCACTCGGCAGATGGCCCGCCGCTCCTGGGACCTGCCGCCGGCCTGAAAAATTTCTGGCTTTGCTGCGGTTCATCATTCGGTATCGCGCAGGGCGCCGGTTGCGGCAAGTACCTGGCGCAGTGGATGGTGCACGGCGATGCCGAAATCAACATGACCGGTTTCGATCCTCGCCGCTTTGGTTCCTTCGCTGACGACGATTACATGAAGGCGAAGGGCTTCCAGGACTACGGTATGACCTACTTTACGCCGCTTCCCGGAGAGGAGTTACCGGCAGGCAGGCGGTGTCGAACGAGTCCGCTCTATGAAAAGTTACTGGCAAAGGGCTGTGTTTATACGCAGACCTTCGGCTGGGAGCGGCCGAAGTGGTTCTCATCCGACGGTCGCGAGGAAGACTACAGCTATCGCCGCAACAACGTCTTTGACGTGGTGCGCGAAGAATGTCGGGCGGTACGCGAGCGGGTTGGGGTACTCGACCTGACGGGCTTCGCGAAGTACGACGTCACGGGTCCGGATGCCGAGGTCTTCCTGAATCGATTGTGCGCGAACCGCATGCCGAAAACAGGGGGCATCGTACTCGCGCATATTCTTTCAAAGATGGGCAGGATCGGCGGCGAGGTGACGATTACCCGGCTGGCCGAGGATCGCTTCTACCTGCTGTCCGCAGCAGGTGCGGAGTTGCGCGATCTTGACCACCTCCTGCAGGGACGACTCGAGAATGAAAAGCTGGAGATCCGCAATATCACCGACGATCGCGGCGTGCTGGTTCTTGCGGGTCCGAGATCCCGGGATGTACTCAGCAGCCTGACCGACACCCCGCTCGACCACGAGAATTTCCGCTGGCTGACCGGGAAGGAGATCATGGTCGCCGGTGTACCGACACGAGCGTTACGTGTCAATTATGTCGGCGAGCTCGGTTGGGAACTGCACCCGGCCATCAGAGACATGGAAACGATTTACGATGCCATTTGGCAAGCGGGACAAAAATACGAGATCGCCGACTTCGGTTTGTATGCGGTCAACAGCTTGCGCATTGAGAAGGCCTATCGTGGCTGGGGCGCGGAGCTTACCAATGAGGTCACCATGCTCGATGCAGACATGGAGCGCTTCATCAAGCTGGATAAAGACGATTTCATCGGTCGCGATGCAACGCTGGCAGAGCGCGACGCGAAACGGGCATTACAGCTGATCTACTTTGAAGTCGATGCGACGGATTCGGATGTTCGTGGTGGTGAGCCGATTTTCCTGGGCGATGACTGCGTCGGCGTCACAACGTCGGGTGGCTATGGCCACCACGTCGGGAAGAGTCTTGGCTTCGGTTATGTCGGACCGGAGCTGGCGGCGCCCGGCACCGAATTAGCGGTGGGCCTGCTCGATGAACGTTGCCGGGCGATTGTCCTCGAAGATCCTGCCTATGACCCTGCGAATAAACGGCTGAGGGCCTGATCAGCATGGCGGAACTGCCGAATAAGTGTGGTGTTGTGGTCATTGGTGGCGGGGTCATTGGTTGTTCCATCGCTTACCACCTGGCGGAGCTCGGGTTTACGGATGTCGTACTTCTGGAGCGACAGCAACTGACCAGCGGCACGACCTGGCATGCGGCAGGGCTTGTCGGACAGCTGCGCACCTCGATTAACATGACCAAGTTAGCCCGCTACACGAGCGAACTCTATCGGCGACTGGAAGGCGAAACCGGTCAGGCGACGGGCTACCGGCAATGCGGTTCCATTTCCATCGCCGCGACTGCCGAGCGTTTCGAGGAGCTGAAGCGCAGCGCATCGATGGCGAAGGTTTTCGATCTCGAAGTGAACGTGCTTTCCGTTGCGGAAATAGGCGACAAGTACCCGTTAATCAATACCGATGACCTTTACGGTGGTATTCACATTCCTTCGGACGGCTACGCCAACGCCGTGGATATCACTCAGGCAATGGCAAAAGGCGCACGCAGTCGTGGTGCACAGGTTTTCCAGAACACGAAGGTCACTGCGATTCTCAACGACGGCGACAAAGTGACCGGTGTGAGCACACCGGAGGGGGATATAGCGGCCGATCACGTGGTCATCTGCGGTGGCATGTGGTCACGCGATCTGGCAGCAACCGTTGGCGTCAATGTGCCACTGCATGCCTGCGAGCACTACTATGTGTTGTTTGAATCTGTCGCCGGCCTGCATCCGGATTTGCCCGTGTTACGCGACTACGATGCCTGCACTTACTACAAATACGACGCCGGCAAGCTCCTGGTCGGCGCGTTCGAACCGACGGCAAAGCCATGGGGCATGGATGGAATCGCAGAAGACTTCTGCTTCGACGAGATTGCCGGCGACTTCGACCATTTCGAGCCAGTGCTGCACGATGCCATGGCGCGGTTACCCGCACTACAGGATGCCGGCATCCAGAAATTCTTTTGTGGCCCGGAGAGCTTTACGCCGGACGTTCGCTATCATCTCGGCAAGGCGCCCGAGCTTGAAAATTGTTTCGTTGCCGCAGGACTGAACTCTATCGGCCTGCAATCGGCTGGCGGCATCGGCAAGGTGATGGCTGAGTGGATTCGTGACGGCCATCCTCCTGTCGATCTTTGGGAGGTGGATGTACGGCGGAATATGCGCTTCCAGGGCAATCGCAAATACCTTCGTGAACGCGTCAGCGAAAGCCTGGGTTTACTGTACGCAACTCATTTTCCTTTCCGGCAATTCGAGACGGCACGTGGAGTGCGCCAATCCGCTGTTCATGATCGCCTCGTTGCTGCTGGCGCTTGTCACGGCGAAGCATTTGGTTGGGAACGACCGAACTGGTATGCGCCTGCCGGTGTCGAGGCAAAGTATGAATACAGTTACGGGCGGCAGAACTGGTTCGAATATTCGGCAGCGGAGCATCGGGCCGTGCGCGACAGTGTCGGCCTGTTCGATCAGTCTTCGTTCGCGAAATTCCGCCTGGAAGGTCGTGATGCAATGCGGGTGCTGAATTATGTTTGTGCCAATGACATTGACGTTGCCCCTGGGCGACTGGTTTATACGCAATGGCTGAATGAGCGCGGCGGAATCGAAGCGGACCTGACGGTTACGCGCCTGTCCGGGGATGCGTTTTTGATTGTGACTGCTGCGGAAACAGAGAATCGCGATTTTTACTGGCTGAAGGGCCACATACCGCCCGACGCAAACTGTGTGCTGACGAACGTCACTTCGGGGATGGGGGTCATCTCTGTCATGGGGCCGCGCTCACGTGACCTGTTGCAGTCGCTCACCCCGGCGGACCTGAGCAACGACTCGTTTTCATTTGCGACCAGCCGGGAGATCGAGCTTGGCTACGCCATCGTGCGCGCCTCACGCATCACTTTCGTTGGGGAGCTGGGCTGGGAGTTATATGTACCGACCGAGTTCATGCTCGGCGTTTACGATGAAATCGTAACGGCCGGGGAGTCATTCGGGCTGGTTCATGCGGGTTATCATGCGCTCAACTCGCTGCGCATGGAGAAAGCCTACCGTCACTGGAGCCACGACATTACAGACGAGGACACACCGGTCGAAGCCGGACTTGAATTTGCAGTCAGGTTCGACAAGAAGGGCGGCTTTATCGGCCGTGACGCGCTTCTCAAACAAAAGGAGGTCGGTGTCAGCCGCAGGTTGGTGCAGTTCAGGCTCGCAGACCCGGAGCCGCTTCTATATCACAATGAGCCGATCTGGCGCGGTAATGAGCTGGTCGGTCACATTACCTCAGGTGCCTACGGTCACACTCTCGGTGCTTGCATCGGCCTCGGCTATGTCGCCGTTGATCCGGGGACAGAAGGAATACCTGACGGATCGTTCGAAGTGGAAGTGGCCGGCGTGCGGGTGCCGGCGGAGGCGTCGTTGCGGCCGTTCTACGATCCGGGCAATCAGCGAATCCGCTGCTAGTTAATTTCGTAAAAAAATACTTTTCAATGATTCTGAGGATTACATGGCCGCACCGCTAGCACCCTGGACTTACAGCAACGCCGACGTCTTCGAGCTCGAGTATGACGCTTTCTTTCTCAGGCGCTGGCAGTTTGTTGGCCACGTTAACGAGGTTGGCGAGCCCGGCAGCTACATGACGGCGGATTTGGGCCGTGACAATGTCATCGTGATGCGCGGCAAGGATGACGTGCTGCGGTCATTTCTCAACGTATGCCGTCACCGGGCGTCACGACTGCTCGAGGGCCGTGGCAGTTGTCGTGGCGTGATTCGCTGTCCGTATCATGGCTGGACCTACACGCTGGATGGCAAGCTGCACGGTGTGCCCAGGGAGGGCAACTTCCCGGATTTCGACAGGTCAACGCACGGCCTTCACGAAATTCAGCTGGAAGTATTCCACGGGCTGGTCTTCGTTCGGGTTCGCGGTAACGGGCCGGGCATTGCCGACGAATTCGCACATTCAGGCAGGTATTTTGACCTGTACGATGTCGCGAATTACGTGCCATGCCTGGAGGAGTCGACCCAGATCTGGAACGTCAACTGGAAGGTTGCCTGGGACAACTATCTCGAGAATTACCACATTCCGGTCGGTCATCCCGGACTCAACAGGTTGCTGAGAGTGACGGATGAGGAGGAAGAGTTGCCCGGCGGTGTCAGCTACGGAACATTTGCGCTGAAAGATAAACCGTCCAAGGTAGAGGTCGAGCGGCAATACCAGGAACAGTTTCATCACGCCAATGCCCGGGTTCCGGACGAATTAAAAGACAAATGGGTGCAATTCGGCGTCACCGGCAATCTCGGTATCGATATGTACCCCGAGATGCTCGATATTTTCCAGTTGATCCCGCTGGGTCCGGCTAAGACGCTCGTTCGTGCCGCGTACTATGGACATCGGGACCCGACACCGGAAGAGAGCAAGTTGCGGCAGCTGAATATTCAGGTCAATGACCCCGTCAACGAGGAAGACCGGATTTTGTGTGAGCGGGTGCAGAAAGGCTTGCAAACAACGGGCTATCGTCCGGGTCCTTTATCGAGCGAGGAGAGCTCGATCTATCTCTTTCATGACATGGTGCGGGAACTTGTGCCGGTCACCGCATTGGAGAATTGTCCGGCCACCGGGCAGGTCGCCGCCGAAAACAAACGCCTGTCGGTTAATCCCTAGCTACGTCCCACCGATTGCGGTGAGAGGTGGATCGGAAATTTCCGCCGAATTTCTGCATCCGTTTCGTCGCTAATATGTTTGGGGAAGTGGCTTGCCAGGATTTCATTTTTCTTTGCAACCGCTTTATCGAGCAACCTGGGTTTGCCTTTTTCCTCCCAGACGTTGGGGCTGTTGCGATCGCTGAAATCCGGATAGATGTATTCACTCTGCATAACTGCGAGCGTACGGTCGGATCCAAGATAGTGCCCCTCGCCACTCAGGCAGACCTCTTTCATGTTCTCGAAACTTAAGGTTATTTCGTCGACTTCGATGCCGCGCGTTATTCTGAGTGTTCCGCCCAGTACGTCGTTGTCGATCAACAGGCTCTCGGGACAGGCACCCAGCAGGCTGGCGTACATGCCGCCGCACTCGTAGATGATGTTGGCGCCTGCCAACGCGGGCGCAAGCAAAGTCTGAGCGCGCTCGGCGCCGCCCTGAAAATCGGGCATCTTGGTATCGGTCATTCCGCAGGCGGTGCCAAAGGGCAAATCGAAATGGACACCCATTTGTGCGCACGCCGCCGAAAGCAGACCTTGCTCCGGCGAGCCGCCACTCATGGAACCTGTGCGCAGATCCGATATGAATGGCCATGCGCCGAGTATGGCGGGCGCCCCCGGTTTGATGGCGTTGACATAGACCAGACCGCCGAGAATTTCTGCCCAGGCTTGTGACACAGCCCCGGCCAGGCAGGCAGGGGTTGTGGCGCCAGCCTGGCCGGCGGATAACAGCAGTACCGGCATGCCGCCCTCGACCGCAACTCGCAGGCATTCGAGTGCCTCTTCAGCAAACTTCATCGGCGGGACGACAAAACAATTCGACTGGCTGACGAAAGGGCGTGCCCTCCATTTGTCTTCGCCGCCAGCGATGATGTGCAGCATCTCCAGCGTCTTCTCGAGGTGTTTGTGATCTGTCCAGCTTGCGCCGACGTGCTTGCTGGTTCCGGCAACTGAACAGTAGGTTGTATTGAGGTCCATCTCGTAGTTGTCTTCGATGTCACGCAACACACACATACGCTGAAAAATGTGAATGTGTTCGCAGGTATCGACAATACGGGAAAGGTCGTAAAGATCCTGGGCGGTCGATTCGCGGTAACAGTTGTTGACGGTATCAGCAATCATTACTGCCGCACCGCCTGTTGCAAAGTGCACGCGCGTATCGTTGATCTTCTGGTCATGGACCGGGTCCTGTCCATGAAGGACCAGGTTATGTTCTGCCTGCGCCAAGGCCTTTTCGACAACCTGACGCGGCATACGGAGCCGACCGTCGTCGCCGAGAACGGCGCCAATTGCAGTGCAGGTTTCGATGCAATGCGGCGTGGCATTGTTAAACCCGATCTCCGCCAGGATGCGGTAGATGTTTTCTTCTATCGCTGCGATATCCGATTCGCTGAGCGGCCTGTACTGGCCACCGAGCATTCCGGCACTTACGGGTTTCTTGTCCACCGCAAGCGGCGCGTTGCGCAGCGCATGGCGTGCCTGTCTTCCGCCGGATCGTCGCGCCATGTTTGAGGTGCTCCTGAGTGATGGTAAGTGCAAAGCCTGGCAGTGACGCCAAATAGCCTCAGCCCAAATAAGTTTGTACTATTTGCGGAGAAGTTGCATGCAAAATTACCGTATCCCACAGGGGAGCAGTTTCGTGAGTGGCTACGTATCAGCGAGGCAGCAAAAGGAGGTCCGCGCCAGGTGTACGGATGCGGAGTGGCAAGTGCGCGTCGACCTTGCCGCCTGCTATCGCCTTGCGGACATGTTTGGTTTCTCAGACGTCATCTGGAACCATATCACTGCGAAAATTCCGGGAACCGAAGCATTCCTGATCAACAGGTTTGGCTTTCGCTACGATGAAGTCACCGCATCCAACCTGGTTACGATTGATCTTGATAGCAATGTCATTGATGCGGGTTCTGCTACCAGCGAAGTGGATGTTAATCGCACCGGATTCGTTATTCACAGTGCGGTGCACGCAGCGAGGCCGGAGCTCTGTTGCGTCATGCACAGTCACTCCGCAGCCGGAATGGCTGTATCGGTGCTGAAAGACGGGCTCGTGCCGATGACCATTGACGCCATGGCGTTCTATGAGCGGGTTGCGTATCACGATTTCGAGGGTCTATCGACGGATACCGCAGAACGCGAGCGATTGGCCGATAACCTGGGCGACAGAAAGGCCATGATTCTCAGGAACCACGGCCTTCTGACCTGCGGCGAGACGGTTGGCGAAGCGTTCATGAAAATGTATTACCTTGAGCGTGCGTGCCAGGTACAAATGCAGGTGCTCGCGAGCGGGCAGGCAGCAGCGTTGCCTGCTCCCGGCGTATGCGAGAGAGCGGCGCAGCAATCCCTCGAGTTTCCTCATGGCAAGTTCGAGTGGCCAGCCCTGGTTCGAATGGTTGAAGAAGTCGCCCCGGACTACCTGACCTGACAACAATGGCTTAGCCGCCTGCGTTGACAGTTCCGCAGCCGCTGGTGTACACAATCTGATCTACCTGCAGGATGCGAGCGGCACTGATATGGCGGACGTGATTTCTCCGAAAAGCCCCTTCAAAGAAGACATTCAGCAGTATCTTGTGGAGTCGGGTATCAAGGAAAAATCAGACGCAATCCTCGGGCCGTTTTCCGATATCAGCAACCAGGTCGCCGAGGCGCTCTGGAATGCGGTTTTGCCGGGTTCGCCGGGATCTTCGCTTTCCTGGGAGTTGCTGACGCTCACACTGCTGATGGCGACGGCATTCTGGTTTTTTCGCAAAGGTCGCGGTTCCAAAGACGCGGGTGGTCGTGAAAGACCGGCCAACAGTCTCCTGCATTACCTGTTGCCCAGGGAAATCTATACGCACCAGTCGGCGCGCGTCGATATCGGGCTTTACCTGCTGGACAGGGGAATGATGCCGATCTGGACGGTGCTTTTTTTGGGCTCGGTGGCACCGTTTGTCGAGCGCAATACGATCGGCGTGTTGCAGTGGGCATTTGGCGCAAGCCCGGGAGTCGAGCCGACCATTGCATGGAGGCTGCTATACGGCCTGGTCACAGTCCTGATTGCAGATATGATCTTCTACTGGACGCATTACATGATGCACAAGACCCAAATCGGCTGGGCAATTCACAAGGTGCATCATTCCGCGCAGGTTTTAACGCCACTGACGCGGCCGCGCGAACATTTTATTGCCGGACCGGTCTGGGCGCTGGGTCCAGCGATCGGTATTACGTTGGCCGGTTCAATATTCGCCTGGGTATTCAACGGCGACATCACGCGCATCACGGTCTGGAACGTAGGCATTTTCTCGCTTCTGTACGCGCTGAATGGCAACTTCCGGCACTACCATGTTTCCTTTCGCTACCCGCGCTGGCTTGAACTCTGGCTACAGAGTCCGGGAATGCATCACACGCATCACAGTTATCTCGAAAAGCACTGGGACACTAACCTGGGGCTCGTCACGAGCATCTGGGACCGGATGATGGGCACGATTTACATTGCGGACAAGTACGAGGAAACGCCGTGGGGGCTCGCACCGAAAGACCAGGCGGAGTACACAAGCTTGCGAGACAACCTGGTGACACCATTCAGGGAAATTTTCCGTATTCTGAGAAAGAAGCCGAAGACGTATCCAGGATCAGCAACGCCAGAACTGGCAGCCGGGAAAACGCCCGACCTCTCTGCCTGAGGAACCCGACATGAATAGATTCGTAACGATGGCGTTTGCCGTATTGCTGACTGCAACTGCCTGCAGTGATTCTTCAAACCCGTACGCTGACAAGTTCACCAACATTGACCCGGCCTGGGCAGTTACTGCCGACGAAGGCTACGAATGGGCGCTGGTGAAAGACGCCAATCTTCCGGCAATCACCGGCAGTCCGGAGTGGAACAACTACATCGGGTTTCTTGAGGAAAAGCTTTCCGGGTATGGCGTGGTCGATATGCATCACAACAGCTGGACTTTTGATCGTTGGGACACGACAGACGACTCGAGTGGCTGGTCGCTGGTTTCCGATGGCGAGCCGGTGCGAGTGGCACATTACGCGGCCAACTCCGGCATTTCGGCAAACGAAGGCATAACCGCAGAATTGATTTACTACGATCACGACAACCCACCCGAATCGATCGAAGGCAAAATAGTGGTGATTCCGACGCGCCCGCACCCGGAGCCACCGTACGACGAGAACTACATCAGGAATTTCACGTTTAACGACTACGAGTGGCGCGCCAATGACGACAGCTACTGGGAACTCTTCGAGTTTGTGCCACCGGAATTCAGTATCACGTTCGATATCTGGTGGCAGCTGGGTCAGCGCCTGTGGCAGATCGCTGTCGAAGGAAAGGCTGCAGGGCACATCATTGTTTACGACATGGCTTTCGAGCGCACTGAAGGCCTCTATACTTTCGGTGTGCCGCCGCTGCATGAGTCACCGGGCGTGATTCTCAGCCGGGACGACGGCGCCAAAGTGATCGAGGATGCAAAGGCGGGCAAGACAGCGACACTGAGGCTCGAAGCAACCATCGAAGAGTCCGAGGCCTATCAGACTATCGCCTACCTTCCCGGTCGTCATTACGGCACACCGGAAGATGAGCAAATACTCCTGATCAATCATACCGACGGCCCTTCGATCACGCAGGATAACGGCGCACTTGGCTTACTGGCGATCGTCAAATACTTTTCCAACATTCCGCGAGAGCATCGGCCGAGAACGCTGACCGTCTTTCTCGATAGCAGGCATTACTACCCCGGGATGGAAAGAGCGTCGAACGATGTGAGCTGGTTGACCCGCCACCCTGAGGCGAAGGAGCCATTTGTCGGAATCATACAAGCCGAGCACATGGGTGAAATGGACTACCGTGAAGTTGACGGCAAGGTAGAGGCGGTCGGGCTTGCTGAACAGTCGTACCTGTGGTCGCGGAATAACCCGCTGTTGATTGAGGCGGCTATCGCAGCTGCCAAGTCACATGGCTGGGAGCGTGTGCAGGTAGCTGTGCCGGAACGCAAGGGAGTTAATGGCGGTTTGCAGCAGGTCTGGTGGGGCGTAGGCTCGAGGGCGCTGCGCGACTGCGAGCGCTGCCTGGACCTGCCCGGTTTTGGCCTTGGCGGCTTCCTTGGAATGTACTGGACGACGGCTTCGGGTATCGAACGCTGGAACAAGGAGTTGTTCAGAAACCAGGCGCATACGATGACGGAGCTGACCGGTGTTCTGATGACTGCCGATCTCGCCGAGATCGAACCCGAATAGCTTTATGAAAGAACGACCGTGAGTTGATTACCATGATCTATTACGTATTTAGGTTGTGTGCCCGTTTGTTCGGCGCCGCTGTCTTGGTTCTTTCGCTGAACGCGGAGGCGGCCGAGTGGCCTGACCGGGCAACCATGGCGGTCACGCTGACATTCGATCTCGATGCTGAAACTGTCTGGTGGAATGATGCAGACAAAATGACCGGCAACCCAAGCTCTCTTTCGCAAGGTGCGTATGGGCCAAAAGTGGCGATCCCGAAGATTTTGTCGCTGCTTGGGAAGCACGGGATAACCGCAACTTTTTTTGTTCCGGCATGGGTCGCTGAAAATTACCCGGATACGGTGCGGAGCATTGCCGACGCGGGGCATGAAATCGCTGCACACGGCGTTAAGCACATAGCGCCGGTTCAGCTTACGCCCGAACAGGAGCTGGAAGTCTTCCGGCAAAGCATTCGCTTGCTGCAGCAGGTAAGCGGCAAGAGGCCAGTCGGCTATCGTGCGCCCTCATGGGCATTCAGCGATGTCACTTTGAGCCTGGCGGCAGAGCAGGGTTTCACTTATTCAAGCAACCTGATGGACGCCGATCTCCCCTACGTCCATCAGGATCCAGCTGGTCTTGTCGAATTGCCGGTCTCCTGGGTCCTGGACGACGCTCCCTATTTCTGGTTCGACGAAGACTCATGGAACAAGACGATTCACTCCGCCGCTTCGGTCAAGGCCATATGGCAGGAGGAGTTTTCTGCCGCCTACAGAGACGGCGGTTACCTTAACCTGACGATGCACCCGCAAATCATCGGGCGGCCGGCACGAATTCAGATGCTCGACGAGTTCATTGAGTGGATGAAGACTTTCGAAGGAGTGTGGATGACGACGGGCGGTGAGCTGGCGAATTATATCCGCCAGGAATGATGCAGAAGTCGCAGTATTCGAGGAGTACGACCCGGTCGAATCCGGGCAGGTGCGGGTACACCGGGTGCGGTGCGGCTGGTGTGCCGAAAGCGCAGGCGAAATCGAAGTGTGCCTGTGGCTTTAACTCCTGGTCCCCGAAAAACAGCGCGAGATGTCTGATGACCGCGTCATAAATGTGTTCAATGAGATTCGGATCGTTGGTGCGAAACAAATCAATGCCGCTGATTTCGGCGCCGATTGTCGGAGTGACCGGTTCGATTTTCATCGCTTCATCAGGTTGCCATCAGTCGGGACGTTGGCCACGACAATAACACTGCCGCATTTCTCCGCTATTACATACGATCGTCATTGCTCGCCAGTTTTCGACGAAATGGTCGGCGTCCTGCTGGCCAAGAAGCTCAACCATGCGTGGATACAATTTACCCTTAATCAAGTCGTATTCGAGACTGACCTGCGAGCGGTACCAGGATGACGCATCATTAACGGCGATATCCACGAAGCCGCAGTGTTGAAAATGCATTTCGTAGTCTTCAAGTGTTTCGAGGGCGTAAGTCAGGCCCTCCACCTTGAACCAGTAAAGCATGTCATCCGAGTACGGTGCCGCGGATTTCATCCAGTCATAGCAACTCAAGCTGCCGCCAGGACGCAGGACCCTGAAGCAGTCCCTGAACACGGAATCCTTGTCTTTCGTTTGAGTCAGGGCGCCTGACGTAACGACGATGTCAAACGATTCGTCGGGAAATGCCAAAGGTCCGACCTCAACCGTGCGGAACGTGCAGCGGTCGGACAGGCCTTTCCGCTGCGCCGCCGCGATCGCTCTTTCGACCAACGGTGCCTCGAGGTCGATACCGACAACTTCAGCACCGAAGGTTGCCGCCATTTCCAGAGCGGGACCGCCAATGCCGCAGCCTATGTCAAGAATGCGTTTGTCGCGTGTTTCGATTCCGTGCAGCATTCTGGCCACGTTTCCCGGGCCACCTGGCGCCATGTAGCCCTCGCCCCAGATCAGCTCGAGCATCGTGATCATGTTGTCGTAATATTCGTTTTCGTGACTCATTTTCTGTGGCGCATCCGAATCAGGGTGGCATTGGAATCAATGACGGCGGGGATGACTGTCAAATGGTCGGATCCTGTCCGCAACGATGGTCATTTGTTCGAGCGGCTTGTCGCCGCCGTTGCCGAAGCGAAAGCCAATGATGCCATTCGGCATCAGCTGCACGATATTGCCGCCGTACCCTGACATCCTTGGTGCCGCATAGTGCCTGCCGGAATCAGTAATGTAATTCTCGTGCCACAAGGACAAGTGATATGACTTGGCACCGAATTGATTTTCTTCTCCTGTCGGCAGACCGCGGACATCCGTTTCGTACATCGCTTCCGCCAGCCCGGCGCGGCTCAGCAGCTGCACGCCATCGTGCATGCCGCCATCCTGCAGGAGCCTGGCAATCTTGGCTATGTCGTCGATGGACACATAAATGCCCCAGGCCAACATCGGGGTTCCCGGCTTCTGCGGTTCCCTCGTCCGGGTCATCGACAGGTGATGGATCCCGATGGGTCGATAAACCTCATCCAGCATCATCTGCCAGATATCGGCGTCCGGGCCTTCTTTCTGCTTGTACAGGCTCTCCAGCGCGGCCGAGAGCGTAAATATGTCGCGATCCCGGTATCGCGCGTGCTCGCCTGGGCCCCAGGGATAACTGGGTACCCTGAATACCTCACCGAGCTTCGCCTTTAACGTCGGGGCCAGGTACCAGGCCATGTAGTCGTCGAAGCCAGCATTATTGGCCGGGTTGCTGGCGTCACCGAGCCCGATGATGTTCGGCTTGACGTTTAGCGTCCCTGTGCCAATCCCGGTGGCCATGCTCATCGCATGCCGGAACGTGACGTTTTCCCAACCGTCGTGTGTCGCCGTGACATCCAGGTAGTCCCTGATCCGATAATCCAGGACATCGTTCCCGTATTTTTGCGCCATTCGCAGCAGCGTAACGAGCCCCGCTGCCGTCTTGGTGACTGACCAGACCCCGTGCCGCATCTCCCTGGGATAGGGGTACGGGCCGAAGGGCGTATCCATCGAGCGGACGTAGACCTCGCCATCAAGCACCAGCCCGCTGGTGACAACCAGCTGTGGATCGATTCCGGAATCAAAGTTGGCGAATGTTTCAGAGCCGTACTGATTTTCGAGATCCGACCAGTCTCGCCACACCAGTCGATCGTCAAGTTCGCGGGCAAAATCATCACTGACCTGCTCGCTCGCGACGGTTGCCGGCTGATAGCGGATTTCCGCCTGGCCGGCGGCCACGAAACCAGTTTCGATCATGAATGGAGACAGGTGCTGTACGATTTGGTATCTCAGTTGTGAAACGGAATCGTCGTCGTAAAGGAATGTTGCGATGCCGTTGTAGGTTTCATTTTCGATAATACTGGTCAGGAAGAACGGGAAAGAAGCGCGTGACATTCCCTCATCGTCCTCTTCGGCCCACACGCGACCTGGCGACACCTGGATCTGCCAGTAGCTGTCGCTGTCTCTGGCCACCAGTATGTCGCGCTCGACCGGCACCAGGTATTCGCCATGTGATACAAACTGCAGCCGGATGCCGGGAAAGAGCTGCGTCTTCTTGCCATTGATCAGCTCGGGTTTGATCTTCAACGGTTTTGTCCACATGGGATGCTCGGGAATCGTGATGGCGCCCGAAAATTCATGCAGCGCCCCGGCAGCTTCGCCTTGTGGCACAAAAAACCGGTTTGCAACCGGACTTTCGCTGGCATGCCTGCCGGACATCAGTTCCGCGTATCCCAGCTCCTGGCGTTCGTCCGCGGCCGGGCAATTGGCAATCCCCATCGAAAGCAATGCAATCGTCAAAATCGTCTTCTCGAACATCAGCATATTCCTCGTGGCCAGGGCCCCATTATAAGCGTTGATCTGCTCTGATCCCGCCCATTAGACAGCGCGGACTCGCTGTGCAATAAAGTGACCTGGATTGTGGAGACCCGCATGTCATCGAACACACGTATTCGAATTGTCGTTACAGGCCTGCTGGCAAGCCTGTTGTGTCTCAATGGTTGTACGGGGAAAGAGGATGAGGCAGACGTTGCTGCCGGCGTGGCGGCTGACCAAGGCGGTATCCGACTGGTCACCGCCGACCGAATCATCAATGCCGATTCTGAGCCGGGTAACTGGCTTTCTCATGGTCGCACCTACGACGAGCAACGCTTCAGTCCGCTCGCGAAAATCAATGAGAGCAATGTAAGCGGCCTTGGGCTTGCCTGGTATTTCGATATCGATACGAATCGAGCCATGGAAGCAACGCCCCTGGTCGCCGACGGGGTCATGTACGTCACCTCTCCCTGGAGTATCGTGCACGCACTGGACGCCGTGTCAGGCGAACTTCTCTGGCGTTACGATCCACAAACGCCGAGGAGCTGGGGCGCGTATGCCTGTTGCGACGTGCCGAATCGCGGCGCTGCCCTGTGGAACGACAAATTGTATGTGGCGACGTTTGACGGCTACCTCGTGGCAATCGATGTTGAAAGCGGTCAGGAGGTCTGGCGGGCAGACACGATCAATCGCACGCCGCCGTATACGATCACCGGTGCGCCACGCGTCATCAAGGGCAAGGTGATCATAGGCAATGGTGGCGCCGAGTATGGCGTGCGCGGCTATGTGACCGCCTACGACGCCGAGACCGGCGAGCAGGCGTGGCGAACCTATACCGTACCGGGCAATCCCGCCGACGGCTTCGAATCGGACGCCATGGAACAGGCCGCGAAGACCTGGACCGGCGAATGGTGGAAGTTTGGCGGTGGTGGCACCGCATGGGATGCGTTCGCCTATGACCCTGACCTTGATCTTCTCTATGTCGGGGTTGGCAACGGCTCGCCGTGGAACCGCGAAGTGCGCAGTCCGGGAGGCGGCGATAATCTCTACCTGGCATCGATACTGGCACTCGATCCGGATACCGGGAATTACGTCTGGCACTATCAGACTACCCCGGGTGAATCCTGGGATTACACGGCAACACAGCACATTATCCTGGCGGACCTCGAGATTGCCGGCGAACTTCGCAGGGTGCTGATGCAGGCGCCGAAGAACGGCTTCTTCTATGTGATTGATCGCGAAACCGGCGAGCTGATTTCGGCCGAAGCTTACGTGCCGCTCAACTGGGCGACTCACGTTGATCCGGACAGCGGACGACCAGTCGAGGTGCCGGGCGCCCGGTACGAGCAGGCTCACTCCATTGTTTTTCCTGGCGCCTGGGGTGGCCACAACTGGCATCCGATGACCTTCAGTCCGCAGACCGGTCTCGTTTACATTCCCGTGATAGGTTCAGCGGAAGTGTTTGCGAACCCGCCGGATTTTTCATTTTTCGATAACCACCTGAACACGGCAATTGACTGGCAGGCTGTCGCTGACGTACCGGCGGACGACATTGCCGAAGGTCCGTCGGTTGTCGCACGCGTGTCGGCCTGGGACCCGATCCGGCAAAAGGAAGTCTTTCGGATCGATAGCGGCAACGGTTGGAATGCGGGTCTGCTGTCTACCGCCGGCAACCTCATATTCCAGGGCGAGGCCAGCGGCGAGTTTGCCGCGTACCGTGCCGACGACGGTGAACATCTCTGGTCAGCCTACGTGGGTACGGGAATCCAGGCGGCGCCGATTACTTTCGAAGTAGCGGGTGAGCAATACGTCGCGGTGGTTGGCGGATGGGGTGGTAGCCTGGGCCTGTTCACCGGCGATCCCGGACCGAGTCCGAACCAGGAGGCCGTTGGACGTGTGCTGACGTACAAGCTTGGCAGCGAAGAGCAATTGCCGTCACCGAAAGTTGTCGAGTACACGCGCCCCGACATTGCCGATACAACCGCATCTCAGGACGTCATCGATCACGGCGGTGTGCTGTTTTTGGATCGCTGCTCATGGTGTCACGGCTATGAGGCCACAGGCAACGGGTCATTTCCCGACCTTCGCTACTCGAGCGCCGCAACCCACAGCATCTGGAATTCGATCGTGCTGGACGGCGCTTTCTTCGCTAAAGGCATGCCTTCGTTCAACGGCGTACTCAGTGAAGAAGATGCCCAGGCGATCCGTGCCTACATCATTCGTCAGGGGCGGCTGGCGTTTGAGGAAGAAAAACAGTAGTACGGAGTGGCAAACAAATGCACGACATCCCGGTGATTGATATTCACAGCGATCGCGACGTCGCCCGCCGGGTCGAGGATGCCTGCAGGGACATTGGGTTCATGTATGTCCGCGGTCATGGTATTGCGCCGGATGTCATCAACCGGGTCAGAGAAGCGGTTATTGCCTATTTCAATCGACCCCTGGATGAAAAGTGTCGCGACCGGATTACCCCGGAGAATTATCGTGGCTATATTCCTGCGAAATTCTTCAGCCCGAATAGCGGGGACACCAATGCCGACCACTACGAAGGATACAAACTCCATTTCGAGACTGCTGAAGACGACCCGATTTGTCACGAATGCGATTTGTATGGCTCTAACAAATGGCCGGAAGCGCCGGCGGGTTTCAAACAAGCGGTGCTCGACTACTGGCGGGCTTGTGACAATGCGGCAATTGTATTGCTTGGGATTCTTGCAGACATTATGGGCGTGAGTCGTGACGACTTCCTGCAGCTCTTCGAAAAACCGCTGACCAACATGACCCTGTTGCACTATCCGCCGCAGGCAGCAGACGATTCGGGGTTTGGTATTCATCCACATAAGGACACGGATGCGCTGACGATCCTGGTGCCCGACAAGGTTGGCGGACTGATGGTGAAGAAGCGCAACGGCGACCAGTGGATCGAAGTGAAGGCGCCGGATGACGCGGTGGTGGTCAATATTGGCGACTTGCTGGAACTATGGTCCGGTGGCTACTTTGTCTCGACCCCGCACAAGGTGATCAACAAAAGCGGTGCGGAACGATACAGCTTTCCCTACTTTGCGGTGCCCAGGTTCGATACGATCGTGAAGCCGCTCTGCAGCCCCCAGCCGGGTTTCGACCGAACAGGCGTTCATGTTGGCGATGTGTCCCGGGAGGTCTGGCGCACAAACTGGCCGGATTCGGCACCAGGAAATACGAGCTATGACCTCGGCACGCTCAATGACTGAGCCGTGATTGGTAACTGCTCTCGTTATCTCTCGACCAGTTGATTGAGGCTGGTGGCATCGCCACTGTAAGGCATTAACGTGAAGTCGTATCGATACGACTTTTCGTTAAGTGAATATTTTTGCAGCGTACGTTTTCCCCAGGAGTCATCACCGCCAACGCCCATCTGACCGTAGTCGATATCGAGCGACACAAGGTCGCGCGGCTCGACGTCGCTCACGTGAATATTCACACGTTCTTCGTTTTCACGGGCGCCCGGGCCGTCTTCGCTCGTAATGGCGATTTTGACCGGTGGCACGAAATCGGCGAGTCGATTGTGATGGACACCGAAACTGATCAGGTCTTCAGCTACGACCAGCAGTCCGACGTCAGAATGGTTGCTTAATGACAGCCATCGAACATCGGTTTTGTAGCCATTCTCCTGCGGTCGCATGTACGGAACGTAGTGGTCCGCAACGTTGTTGGCATACCGGCCTGCCATGGCCGCAAGCTTGCGGTCGGAGTAATTTTCAAAGGGCCCGCGTCCGAACCACTCCACTTTGTTGAGGTCACGCAATACTTCTACGTTCATCCCTATTCGCGGTATGACCGGCAAACCGTCTTCTCGCTCGAAAGCGTTAGCGACATCGATGGCACCGGATGGCGAGAACGAGTAAATGGACCGCCAGACGCCCAGTCGGTTGCCGGCATCGTCCGTAAAAGCATAGACCGCCCTGATGTCGGTCGAGCCGTCAGCAGAGTTGAGTGCTTCCAGTGACTCAAGCGTCCTGTTTCGCCCCGCCTGCTCCCAGGCGGCGGCCCAGTCCTGCATGTAATTGCCAAAATCGTTGTCGGTTGGCGCTCGCCAGAAATTTGGCGTGAGAGGAGTCAGCAATAACTCCCGGCCGGCGTGGCGAAGCGAGCTCAGCAATCCAGTCTCTGCACTGATAAGTGCCTGCGTGTCACCGGCGATCACGTGAATCCCCGATTCGGTCTGCTCCAGGTCGACCGTGCCATTGGTATTCTTTGCGTTCGCAAACGGCGACGAACTTACCGGCAAGCTCAATTGGTTCTCGGCGTAAATGTGTTCTGCGGGCAAAAGTCCCCGGGTTTCGGGTGCGACAAGGCGCAAGTTCAAATGATATTCGGGGCCGTCCCGCAGCGTACGCAAATCGTACTGCAGGCGGATATGGCCCGAGCTTTCGGGTCCGATATCGAGGTCGCGCGCGACACCATTCTGAACCGCACGGCCGTCTGCAGTGACTTCCCACTGCAATTCGAATTCTGACAGATCGATAAAATCGTAATTATTAACGACCGTGACATCGCCTCGCTGCAGGTCTGCTGCGAGCAGGTCAACGTATTGATAAACGCGCTTTACTTCCCAGTACGCGGGCTGCACGCGGCGGTCGGGGAAAACGACCCCATTGAAATTGAAGTTGCCACTGGAGGGCACATTGACTGGACCGTAGTCACCGCCGTAGGTCCAGTACGGCTCGCCATCCTCATTGTGTTCCAGCAATCCCTGATCGACCCAGTCCCAGATGAAACCGCCGGCGAGGATTTCATATCGGTTGATGACGTCCCAGTATTCCTGCAGGTTTCCGGTGCTGTTGCCCATCGAATGTGCGTATTCGATCAGGATGAATGGCCTGTCGTTGCTTGTTTGTGCATATTGCTCGAGATCCCAGTAGCGCCAGTACATGCTGGAGTGAAAATCGGAGTGGCGTTCGCCGACCTCTTCGATGTTCCCTTCCGTCTCGTATTGCACGGGGCGCGACAGGTCGCGCGATTTGATCCAGTCGTAGGTTGCGCCGAGATTGACGCCGTCACCGGCCTCGTTGCCGAGCGACCATATAACGACAGACGGGAAGTTTTTCGATCGTTCCAGCATTCGCTGCGTGCGATCGACATGGTGCGGCATCCAGTGAGGCTTGTTGCCGAGCGTCTTGTCGTGATCATAGCCATACCCGTGGCTCTCGATGTTCGCTTCGTCTACGACATACAAACCGTGCTCGCTGGTCAGTTCGTACCACCGTTCCTGATGGGGGTAGTGCGAGTTTCTCACTGCGTTGAGGTTAGCGGCCTTCATTAGCCTGATGTCCTCAAGCATGGTTTCCTCATCGACCACGTGACCCTTGTCATCGTGATGCTCATGCAGGTTAGTGCCCTTCAGCCGAACATGTCGGCCGTTGATCAGGAAACGGCCGTTAGAGATCTCAACTGTGCGAAAGCCGACTCTTTGGGAAATGGTTTCGCCACCCAGGCTGAGCAACATGGTGTAGAGGTTTGGCGACTCCGCCGACCACCGATTCACATTTTCCAGCCTGGTCGATACCTGGTGACTGGTTGCGCCGGGCTCGAGGACGATCGTGTCCTGAGTTGAGAATACGACGTCGGCACCATCACGGATTTCGACCGACAAGGTTTCCTCGATGGGTTCGGGGCTATCGTTTACGAACTCTGTTTCGAGTCTGAATACGCCATCACGATACTCGTTCGCGAGCCCGGCATGAACGAAGTAATCGCGAACCCTGGCTTTCGGCCGGGCGTATAGCTTTACATCGCGCTGAATCCCGGAGAGTGACCAGAAGTCCTGGTCTTCCAGGTAACTGCCGGTGCTCCATCGATAAACCTCGACTGCGATGGTGTTCGTGCCCACCTGAACATGGTCCGATACCTTGAATTCGGATGAGGTCTTGCTGCCCTCGCTGTATCCGACGTACTCGCCGTTGATCCAGACATAAAACGCTGAGCTAACCGCTCCGAAATTCAGAAATACCTCATCACCCTGCCAGTCAGACGGCATGTCGAAGTCACGACGGTAGGAACCGACCGGATTCTCGTCGACGGGCACATTCGGCTCGTCGATTTCAAACGGGTAAGGGACATTGACATAGATGGCATGGCCGTGGCCTTCGCGTTCCCAGTTTGAAGGAACTGGAATGTTCGACCAGCCGGATACGTCGAAATCCATTTTGTAAAAATTCGCCGGCCGGTTCGCCGGCGCATCCGCGTAGTGAAATTTCCAGTCACCATTTAAAGACAAATGCCGCGGATTCGCATCGGTGTTTGCGGCCAACGCATTTTCAACGCTGCGATAGGGAACAAAGTGTGCCCGTGGCATCTCCGTATTTTCACGAATGATGTCGATGTCGTTCCATGCCGGTCGCGGACCGTCATTCGTGCCTTCGGCGCAGCCCGATAACTGTGCTATCGATAACAACGCAAGCATTGTGTTTCTGTAATTCACTCACAGTGCTCCCGCAGGCGCTCGGCAGCTGCTTCAGGTGTCAGATCGCGCTGTGGCATGCCGAGCATCTCGTAACCAACCAGGTGTTTACGAATGGTCGCAGACCGCAGCAATGGAGGATAAATGTGCGCATGGAAAAGCCATTCCGGGTGTGGCTGGCCATCGGAAGGACGCGGATGGAAACCCATGGAATAGGGTGCCGACGTATCAAACAGGCTGTCGTAGGAAAATAGAACGGCCTTGAGGCATTCCGCGAGCCCGAATCTCTCATCAGGCGTCATTTCATGAGGTGCAGAAAACGAACGATGGGGCAATAGCAGCGTCTCGTAGGGCCAGACCGCCCAGTAGGGCACCAGGGCGATGAAGTGCTTGTTTGCGAAAACGACCCTCGTGCCATCGTCGACCTCTGCATCCCGGTAGTCTGCAAGCAGTTGTGAGCCGGACTCCCGAAACCACTGACTTTGCGTCGTCAGTTCTTTGGCGGGTTCGTCCGGGATGTTTTCGCTCGCCCAGATTTGCGCGTGCGGATGCTGGTTGCTGCAGCCCATCATCTCACCGCGGTTTTCAAATACCTGGACGTAGCTGACCTGATCATCAGTGTCGAGTCTTATGAATTCATCGCTTAACGTTTCCAGTGCAGCAGCGATTTCCTCAACGGCCATGGTCGATAGGCGAAGGTTGTGTTTTTCCGAGTAACAAATGACCCGGCAGCGACCCGATTCGCCTCGTGCGACGAAAAGATTGCTGACCGCGGCGTCGATGTCACTGTCTTTTGACAGCGCTGCGAAATCGTTATCAAAGGCGAAGCTTCCGCTGTAGTCGGGATTGACGATTTCGTTGGCGCGGGTATTTCCGGGGCACAAATAGCAGTCCGGGACGTAATCGGGTAATTCGGCTTTCTCCGGCTTTTCGATTTGTCCCTGCCACGGTCGCTGCAAGCGTTGCGGGGATACGAGAACCCAATCTCCTGTTAGCAGGTTTTTTCTGGCGTGAGAGTGTTTCTGCATACTCATACTTCGGACACCTCAGCTGCAGGGTCAGTTGCCGTTACACGGTGAATCCACGGGCGTCGTCCGCTGACGGTGGCGTAATTACGGCTAATGTCGTCCATTACTGCACCGATGTTTTTCGCCTCGACAACCGATAGCACACAGCCGCCAAATCCTGCGCCCACGATCCTGGAGCCGAGGACACCGTCGCACCGATCCGCAATCTCGACAAGAGATTCAACTTCATCGCAACTAACTTCAAAGTCGTCGCGCAGACTCGCATGGGACGCCTTGACCAGTGTCCCAAGTCGCTTGGCGTCGCCAGCTCCAAGGGCCTCGAAAGCATCCCGGACGCGTTGAATTTCGGTGACGACGTGATGGCTGCGGCGGTAGAGCGTGTCGCCAAGTTCTTGCTGCCGCGATTCCAGCAAGTCGGTCGATGCGTCTCTCAATGAGTTCACCGTTGTGTCGAATTCTTTCAGCAACCGGGCCGCTTGACTGCACTCAATCGCCCGATCGTTGTAGCCACTGTCCGGAAGTTTATGCTTTGCACCGCTGTCGGTCACGACCAGCGCTATCTCTGCCGGTATCGGTGCGTATTCGGTTGCAAGCGTCCGACAATCGAGCAGCATGGCTTTGCCGTATTGACCACAAGCAATCGAATACTGGTCCATGATGCCGCAGTTTACTCCGGCAAACTCTCTTTCGGCTGCCTGGCAAAGCTCTGCGATTGTCTTTGGCGGCAGCGATATTCCTGCAACGTCGAGGAGCGCAACGGCAACTGCGAGTTCAAGTGATGCCGACGAACTTAAGCCCCCACCAATCGGGATTTCCCCGTCGATCGAAATATCGGCGCCCCTGAGCTTGCCGCCTTCGTTTTCGAGAAACCAGGCCACACCTTTCACGTAGTCGATCCAGGTGGGATCATCGCTCCGGGTCAGTTCATCGAGGTGAAACGCTCCAGACGCATCAAGGCTGCTGGTCGATATGCGAATGCGCCTGTCCGAACGCTCCTTTATGGAAAGCCACGTATACAGCGCAGTGTTGGCCGGCAAAACCAGGCCTTCGTTGTAGTCAGTATGTTCACCGATGATGTTGACACGACCAGGCGCCCTGAAGAGTTTTGCACCCGAGGCCCGGGCCTCCGCCAGTCGTGCCTGAACGTTCATGCCGTGAGTTCCACGCTCAACGACCAACGCCGGATTTCGCCGGGTTGAATCCAGTCGACCGCGTCATTGCCAATGGCTTCCGCGACACTGTCGTACGGTGTCGTACAGGGCTCGAGGCCCAGGTTGCGGTAGGGCGCCGATCCGCATCCCGACCACCCTTCGTTATTGATCCAGAGGCCGAGCCACGGAAGCTGCCCGCGATCGAATGACATCGTCAGTGTTTCCCTGTTGCCGGGCGCGGCTACGCGCACTGATCCGTCTTCCGGAGATTCTACAAATATCTTGTGAGCAAATTTCTTCGCCGCAAAGCTGTTTGACAGGTCAACAGACACATGTTCCGTCAGGTCGAGATCGGGCCACCGCCGAATTCGTTCTGCGGGATTGTGTTCGCTCGTTGCGTCATCCAGGCGAAATGGTTGCGCTGAAGGTAATTCGATTTGCATGCCCGGCTCGGCTGAAAGCAGGGCATGAGCGGACCAGTACCAGGGCCATGGAAAGGACTCATTGTTAGTTAACTCATAGTGCAACTGAATTACCGGCTCACGCTCGGCCAGCACAACGATTCTTTCGAAGCGGTAATTCAACAACTGGCCCGAAATCCCCAGCATGCACGTCAAAGCACTGTCATCGGTCTCGAGTACGGACCATGCTTGTCGCACAAGATCTCCGTGATCGGGTATTCGCCGTGTCGAGCGGCCGGGAATCTTCAAATCGTCAGGGCTAACAGACAAAAGAATTTCGTCCCAACCGCCGGAGTCGATTTCTTTGCCATAGTCCAGACCGGCACGCGGTTGTGTTGCAGGAATAT
This sequence comes from Woeseiaceae bacterium, assembly GCA_024640315.1. Classification (GTDB taxonomy): domain Bacteria; phylum Pseudomonadota; class Gammaproteobacteria; order Steroidobacterales; family Woeseiaceae; genus SZUA-117. The sequence goes on along the minus strand of JAHEFF010000003.1, from coordinate 63,677 downwards.
GAGGATTCGTCCAGAGCCAGTTTCTTCCGGTTCGTCGGTCGACGAGTTCCGTGATATTGCCGCCGGCTGCCGGCAATATGGATACGAGCAGGTGCTCGTTCTGCAACGAGATGCTTGCGGTATCCCTTCTCGGCGGCTCCTGCATATGATCGCTCGTCGGTGGCAAGCACGCTGCCGAAATCTTCGTAGAGTTGCGGAAAATCTGCATTCAGCGCGCTTTGAATGCAGGCTTCTTTGTTCATCTAGTCTTTCAGATAACGATCGAACCAGGCGGTAACTCGCCGCAGGTAATCTTGCTCGTATTCAGTTGCCCAACCGCCGTGATGACTGTCCGGGTAAACAACCAGTTCTGTATCGATTCCGCGGACCTGTAATGCCTGGTACATGAGTTCTGCATTCAGAATGGGGACGTTCCAGTCGACGCGACCACCCAGGTACAGTGTCGGTGTCGTCACTTTCCCGACCCTGAGGAATGGCGAAAGTCTGTCGAAGTTCTCCCGATCCTCCCAAGGCACGCCGAGCTCCCACGTATACCATTGCTGATAAATATCGTGACCGAAATTTGCTTCGATCAGGCTGTGGCCCGCGCCGGATGCAGCAGCCGCGAAGCGTCCTGTTTCAGTAATGACGACATTGGTCATGTAACCACCATACGAATACCCGGTTACTGCAAGACGATCCGGGTCGGCGAAACCGGCCGCTATTGCGTAGTCGACAGCGGCAATGACGTCGTCGTAGTCAGTGATGCCCCAGGTGCGAAAGATAGCGCGAACGTAGTCTTCACCAAACCCCGAAGAGCCGCGTGGATTTGGCTCGACGACCACGTACCCGTTCGCGGCAAAATATTGTGTACTGAAACTGTATCCCCAGGCGAACTGACCGACCGGGCCGCCGTGAATATTGAGGATTGTCGGATATCGTTTCGCAGGATCGTAGTCCGGCGGCGTCGTAATGAAAGCTTCGACAATGGTTCCGTCGCGGCTGGGAAACGAAACTTTCTGCTGCGGGCTGACAAGAATCCTGGCGAAATAGTCGGCATTCAGATGGGTCAGTTTTTGCAGCGACTTGCCCTGCAGCAGGTGCACATCCGGAGTTCCGTCACGCTGGCTCAAGTTCACCGCAAGCGTAGAACCCGGACCGACATCAAAGGCGCTGACATTGACTTCACCCTCGACGATTCTCTCGATTCGACCATCGCTCAGCCGAATGCGGGCGACATGATTGCTGCCAGCGTTGTCAAAATTGGCGTAGATCCAGCGGCCGTTCTCCGAGAATTCGAAGCCGCCGATCCAGCGATCGAGTGAGCGGGTCAATATTCTCGGCGTACCGCCGGTAAGCGGAACGATTGCGATATGCGGCACGCTGTAAACACCGTCCCCAGCCGTGAGATAGGCGATCGATTTGCCGTCAGGGCTGAAAGCCGGACTGTATTTTGAATTGTCGTTGTCGGTAAGTTTTACCAGTTCGCCGCCGGTTGCGGAAACCACCCAGATATCAGAGCGATAGCTGGCGTCCGGCCTGGTCTCCCGATTGCTCGCAAACACGATCGATTGTCCGTCGGGCGACCAGGCAGCATCGCTGGCGCCATAGTCTCCGGATGTCAGTCGCGTGAGCGAGTCGTCATCGATGTCGTAGATGAACAAATTCCGGCTGCTGCCGGCAGTGATATAGCCCTCGCCCGCGTCCCGTTTGAATTGCCGGCGGGTGATGACGAATGGCTCCGGAAGGGCATCGTCCGCTTTGCTCTCTTCTTCCAGTTGAGCATCACTGAACGCGACGAGCAATTTCGTCTCATCCGGCGACAACAGGCCTGTTGAAAGGCCTTGGCTGAACGAGGAAACCTGGATCGCTTCCCCGTTCATTGCCAATGGCAGCTTCCACAACTGCGATTGTTCGCCCCGGTCAGAATGAAAATAGAGGTATTTACCGTCGGCCGACCAGCGGGGATTCCACGCAGAATGGCTCGATGTCGTCAGCGCACGCGGCTCAGGTGCGTTTTCGGCGATCACGTATATCGTGCCGTCCTCCGAAAAAGCTATTTGTTTGCCATCCGGTGATATTTGCGGCGATCCGGGGTAACGAATGTTTTCCCGGTCTTCAATATTGGGCAGTCGTTTCTGCTCAGCAGCCAGTAAATCGCTTGTAGCCACGCAGAAAAGAATTGGTAAAAGCAGGCAACTCGAGAGGCGTGTCATCATCAGGCAAAGGGTACGTTTACAGCGTGGCCATGTATAGTGCCCCTGCTTCACAAGATGAAACATCGGTTTCGACTATCAATATCGCGGCCTTAAAATAGCCAGTCAAAGCACAACGAGTCCTCGAAATGCACGACGACAGACCCATCCGCGAACTGATTGCCTGCCAGAAGCCTGGCTGGTCGCTTGAACAGCGGTTTTATACGGACCCCGAAATCTACCAGCTGGAGCTGGACAATATTGTCATGCGTAACTGGATTTTGGCGGGCCATCAATCTGAGCTGGCGCAGCCGGGGGACTTCAAGGTATTCAACGTCGCAAATGAATCCGCCATCATCGTTCGCGGTCAGGACGGTGAAATCAGGGCGTTTGCCAATGTCTGCCGTCATCGCGGGTCCCTGGTATGCCTGGAAGAATCAGGCAATACACGAAAGTTTACCTGTCCCTACCACGGCTGGGTCTACGACACGGAAGGCGAACTGGTCGGCGCCCGGGCTATGCCGGAGGGTTTCAGGCGGGAAGACCACAGCCTGAACAGGGTCTCTGTCGACATCGTGCACGGCCTCGTGTTTATCTGTTTCTGCACTGACGCCCCGTCATTCGAAGCGGCAAAGCGTGACCTGGCTGAACCGATGGCCATGTTCGGTTTCGATGACCTCAAGGTTGCCGCAACCAAGACCTACCCGATTGCCGCAAACTGGAAATTATCTATCGAGAACTACGTGGAGTGTTATCACTGCGCGCCGGCGCATCCCGAGTACGCGAAAATGCACACGCTCATGCTCGATGAAAAGAAAAGGGAGCGAGTCCAGGAGCACATGTTAGAGAAGATGGAAGCCTGCGGTATGAAGGAAATTGAATACAATTTTTTCGCCACGGAATCACCGCCGGGCGAGCAGGGGTACCACTACAGTCGTACTGCGATGTTCGAGGGCTACAAGACGGGCAGCGGTGATGGTGAACCGATTGCGCCACTGTTAGGTGACCTCAAGGACTACGACGGCGGGGCCTCCGATCTCGCTTTCGGACCTTTCTCTTTTCTTCTCGCCTATAGCGATCATGTCGTCGGCTATGTGTTTACACCGGTAGATCAAACTCATTGCCAGTGTCAGATTTACTGGTTGGTGCGGGGCGATGCCGAGGAAGGCAAAGATTACAATCGCGAGGAGCTGATGTGGTTGTGGGACGTTACGACCTATGCAGACGAAAAGATTATCGTCAATAACTGGACGGGCGTGAAATCGCGCTTCTATCGGCCTGGACCGTTTTCTGCCATGGAGTTAACAGAACGGCACTGGATCGAGTGGGTCCTGCACGAACTCAGGCGAGCCCCAAGTGTCATCAGCTAGCTGAAGCGCCTCAGCCTGCGCGGTGCGGCGTTAGAGTCTCCTTTCAGGCTTTTTGCATGCGACGGCCAATGGCCCACGCGAGAACGACACCTGCCGAAACGAAAAGCATGATCAGCGTCGCCAGCGCATTGATATCAGGCGTTACACCCAGCTTCACTTTCGAAAATATCAGCATCGGCAAAGTACTGCCGCCCGGACCGGAGACGAAACTGGCGATGACCAGGTCGTCCAGGGAAAGAGTAAACGCCAGTAGCCAGCCGGCAAGCATAGCCGGTGCGATCAGCGGCAGTGTGATATCAATCATTACGCGAAAAGGGCGACCGCCGAGATCCATTGCGGCTTCTTCGAGTGATTCATCCATTGCAGCAAGGCGCGATTGCACGATGACAGCAACATAGGCCATTGCAAAAGTAGTATGGGCTATTGTGATGGTGCCGTAGCCTCTTTGCGACGGCCAGCCGGTCAGTTGCTGCAAGCTGACGAACAGCAAGAGCAATGAAAGACCGGTGATGACTTCCGGCATCACCATCGGTGACGTAATCATGCCGGTGAACAGGTTTCTGCCCCGGAATCGACCGAATCTCGATAACGCAACACCAGCCATCGTGCCGAACAATGTCGCCATCGTCGCCGCGCTCACTGCGACCTTGAGGCTCAGCATCAGCGCGTCGATGATCTGGCTGTTCTTGAATAGCTCCCCGTACCAGCGCATCGAAAATCCGCCCCACACGGTTGCCAGTTGCGAGTCGTTAAATGAGTAGACAATGACGGAAAGCAGCGGCAGATAGAGAAACGCGTAGCCGAACGCGAGTACAGAAATGACAAAACGGGAGTTTCCCTTCACGCCGCATTCTCCGTCGCTCTTGCCTGGTTGCGTTGCAGAAGCACAATTGGAATGACCACCAGGAAGATGAGGACGATTGCCACAGCCGACGCAAGCGGCCAGTCCCTGTTGGTGAAGAACTCATCAAACAGTACACGACCGATCAGTAGCGACTCCGGGCCACCGAGTAAGTAGGGTATGACGTATTCACCGGTTGCTGGAATGAACACGAGCAGGCAACCCGCAATGACGCCTGGCCGGGCGAGCGGCCAGGTGATATTCCAGAATGCTACGGTTGAGGTGGCGCCCAGATCCTGAGCAGCCTCGACGAGATCCAGGTCCATGCGTTCGAGCGTGGCGTAGAGCGGCAGAATCATAAAAGGCAGATAGGAATAAACGAGACCGATGTAGATCGCGAAATCGGTGTACATCATTGCCAGTGGCTGATCCGTGACCCCGGCCCACATCAGCAGGTTATTGATGACGCCGTAGTTGTTCAGAAGGCCCATCCAGGCGTATACGCGCAGCAGGAACGAAATCCAGAATGGCAGGACGATGAGCAGTAGCAGGATGTTTCGCGTTTCCGGTTCTGCACGGGCAATGCCATAGGCAATAGGGAACCCGAGTAGCAGGCAAAGTGCGGTGGCCGACGCTGCCATGAGCACGGATTTCAGGTAGGTCACCGCATACAACTTGTCCGTGAACAGAAATGCGTAGTTGTCCAGCGTGATTTGCAGAGCGCCATCGTCACCGAATGTCGGCGTGAACGGAGGCATGGCGATAACCGGGTCGGCGAAGCTGATCTTCAGGATGATCGCGAACGGCGCCAGGAAGAATATGAGCAGCCAGAGATAGGGCAACGCGATAGCTATGCGCTGCCACGTCGTATCACTGTGACCGGTTTGTCTGCTCATGGCTCCAGTACGAGCGCGCTTCGCGGCCGCCAGGAAATGTAGACGTTGTCATCCCAATCGAAGGACCGCTCGATCGAGCGCCGCCGGTTCTGGGAGCTGACCTGAACGACTTTCCCGGTCGCAAGGCGGATCCGGTACAACGACAGGTTGCCAAAATAACCCAAATCCTCGACCACCCCTTCAAGACAGGCGTCCTCATGGTTGTCGGGTTTGTACTGACTGATAAAGATTTTTTCGGGCCGCACCGCAATGCAGACGTCGCTGCCGTTCTTAGGTGGTTTGTCGCACAAGGCCCGCAGGGATTGCCCGCATTCGTCCGACGCCACGGTGACGATGCCGTCGCCGGAGTTTTGCACCACACCATCGAAGGTGTTGATCGTGCCGATGAAGTCGGCAACAAATCGATTGCGGGGAAATTCATAGACTTCTTTCGGTGTGCCAATTTGCTCGAACCGTCCTTTCTCCATAACAGCGATCCGGTTCGAAAGGATCATCGCCTCTTCCTGATCGTGGGTAACCACGACAAAGGTAATTCCGAGCTCATCCTGAATATTCATTAACTCGAACTGGGTATGCTCACGGAGCTTCTTGTCGAGTGCCGCGAGCGGCTCGTCAAGTAAAAGCACCTTTGGCTTTTTAACCAAAGCGCGGGCCAAGGCAACACGCTGGCGCTGCCCTCCGGACAACTGATTTGGTTTTCTGGCTCCAAAGTCATCGAGTTTGACGAGCGATAGCATTTCACGTACGCGAGAAGCCGTCTCTTCTTTTGGCAGGCGCTCTTTCTTCAGTCCGTAGGCGACATTCTGCTCAACTGTCATATGCGGAAAAACCGCATAGGACTGAAACATCATGTTGACAGGGCGTTCATAGGGCGGTTGGTTCGTGATGTCGACGCCATCGAGAAAGACCTGGCCGGAAGTGGGCGTCTCGAAACCGGCCAGCATACGCAGCAGCGTTGTCTTGCCGCATCCGGAGCCGCCAAGAATCGAGAATAGCTCACCACGCTCGATTTTGAGGCTGACGGCATCCACAGCGACGAAGTCGCCGAAATGTTTGCTCAACTTTCGAACTTCAATGAAGGCGCTGTTACTCGATCGTGCTGTCATATATTCATTGTCAGGTCTGGACTGATCTAGATGCCCGATTTTACGCGGGCAAAAGAACGGGTTCTGAATCGCTCTCGCTTCGGATCGACAGCCAGGACCGGGTAGAGCACATGCCACTCGCTTTCCGGCGGGTAGATGGCTGGATTATTCATGATTTTGGGATTGGTCAGCTCCCAGGAAGCTTTGTTAACGTTTGCGTACCAGACTTCATTGGCAATGTCTGCCGCGATGTCGGGCCGCATCAGGAAGTTCATAAACAGGTAGGCGTTGTCTTTATGCGGTGCGTCGGCAGGCATATAGACGCCGTCAACCCAAAGGCCCGAACCTTCCTTGGGCATCGTGTAGTTCAGTTTTATATCGACGCCTGCTTCCCGGGCTCGCCGCTCCGCCGTGGCGTAGTCCCCCGACCAGCTCATGGCAACACAAACCTCCTGCGTTGGCAGGTCTATCTGCATTTTCTGATTGCTAAAGTAGCGAATGTAGGGGCGGACCTTCATCAACTGCGCTTCGGCAGCGGCCAGGCTTTCGTCATCGACTGCATTCGGATTGCGGCCAAGATAGGCAAGCACCATCGGATAAATGTCGGTCGGGCCGTCCAGCAGGCTGATGCCACAGTCAGCAAGCCTGGATGCCACTTCGGGGTCAAACAGGACGTCTGCCGAATCCATAGGATGATTCGGTAATCTTTCGCGAACCAGCTTCTCGTTCCAGGCATAGCCTGTCGTTCCCCAGTGATAGGGGATCGCGTAGCCACGGGTTTTCTCATAAACATCGGTTTTACGGCGCAGTTCCAGGTCCATGTGGTGGCGGTTGTCCAGACGGCTGTAGTCGAGTTTCTCGTACACGCCAATCGGCGTTAGCCGGGAGGAATACTGGCTTGAGTGAACGACAACGTCATAGCCGGAGTTGCCGGCGAGCAATTTGACGTCCACGACTTGCGAGCCGTCGTAAATGTCGTAGTTAACCTTGATGCCGTATTCGGCTTCGAATTTATCGAGTGTGTCCGGAGCGATGTAGTCCGCCCAGTTGTATACGTTGACGATTTTTTCAGAGCTTGCTGTGTCGGCCGTCTTGTCGGTCGTGCATCCCGCCAGGGACAGAAGTCCTGACATCACAATGAATAGGCGCTGGCATACGGGCATCCGCAAAGGATACTACGTTTGAGCCGTATCAGATGTCGTCAAGACCGCGCTTCAACAGCTTACGGGCAATAATGAGACGCTGAATCTCACTTGTCCCCTCCCGGATCTGTTCTTCGCTGCATGCCTCGAACATCCATTTCTGCGGTTCGGAAAAACACCAGGAGAGGGCGTTGGTCACACGGCCAAGCTGTTCCCGGGTTGCAACCTGCTCGATCATCGGCAGTTCGAGTCCGCCGCACGACTTAAGCGCGTCTATTGCACTGAATCCAGGTTCGTTTGCCCGTATCTTGTTGCGCTAGGCAAGCTTGTCCGGCAGGCAACCACCGTTTAGTTCGGCTTCCACTTCGTGCGGTTGCAGATACTCGTCGGCGTAGGTTCTCGCTTTCACCTGGTTGGATATCCAGGGTATCGCTCCCGCTATAGGTAATGATCCGGAAACATCGCACTGAGGTAGCTTCTTACGGCGTTCCAGGCAGTGGTCCGGTCAAATGTTTTTGGATTAATGAGGCATGACAGCCACATGCCGTCGGTTATTGATGACAGTGCATCAGCTACGGTCTTTGCGTCACGTCCGTCGTAGCCTCCCTCACGAATGATGTCCTGCACCAGCCCGCGAATAATATCGTCGTATTTTTGCTCCCGGTCGGCACATATCTTTCGGTAGGTGGGCACCGTCTTGACCTCGCCCCAGAAGGCAAACCAGACCGCAAGTTTTCTCGGCTCGCATACCGCGGGTTTGAGAGCCATCTCCATCAGCGCGCTGAGCCGGGCGGCAGGGTTGGGCGGTGACTTTTCGAGGGTTTGCATGAATTGTTCATCGTATTCCTCTGCAAGATATCGAAGCGTCTCTGCCAGCAGGTTGTCCTTGCTGTTGAAATGCAGATTGACGATGCCCTGCGACAAACCGGCTTCACCAGCCACGTCGCCGAGGGTGGTACTGCCGAGCCCCTTTTTTGAAATGCACTTGATGGTGGCGTCGATCAGCTGTTGGCGCCGGCGTTGCTTGGCCAGTGCTCTGCGGCCCGGCTTCTCCGCCTCTACCATCATGGTCTGCAACTCTTTGAATGCTCAAGCATTTGCTAAATTATCATCGCTATAAATTATTGTTTATATTGAGGATAATGCCATAAAATGAATGAGTATTCATTCAGTTTTCTGGACATTCGCCCCTCCGGCATGAGACCCTGAGCTGGCGTATTACTGTGTGGAGGCCTGATGCGGTCCCTGGAAAAGTCCAATCAGCATTTCAAAAAAGCGCTCAGCAAGTTACCGCTGGGCGTATCGTCCAATTTCCGTTATTGGGGGGAAGACAAGACCCTCTACGTCCGTCGTGGCAAAGGCGCGCGACTGTGGGACATAGACGACAACGAGTACATAGACTACCGGCTTGGCTACGGTCCGGCGATCCTCGGCTACGCGGACGAGCGCGTCGATCAGGCGGCTCGTGAAGGCATGCATGTCGGCGGTGTCTTCGCGCTCGGCACTGAGCTCGAGTACGAGGTGGCGTCCAGGATCAGCCGTATGGTGCCGGCAGCCGAGTTGGTCAGATTTTCAAACTCAGGTACGGAAGCGGTGATGGCAGCGCTCCGGATTGCGCGAGCGCACACTGGCAAAGACGGGCATATCATTCTGGAGGGCGGCTACCACGGCGTGTTCAGCGAAGTCATGTGGTATTCGGAAGTCGAGGAATGGGTGCCTGAAGACGGTGCTCCGGAAGTCATGCCCTATGGCAATGGCGTTCCGCAGATTATCAGGCCGCTGTTTCATAGCGTGCCGCTAAACGACGCGAATGCCGTTGAAGACATTTTGAAGGAGCACCATCAGGATATTGGCGCTTTTCTGATCGAAGCAATAATGGGCAACTGCTGTAGCCTGACGGCCAGCAGCGAATTTCTCAGGGATGTCAGGTCTCTGTGTGACCGATACGATGTTGTCATGATCATCGATGAGGTCAAAACTGGTTTCAGAGTGGCGAAAGGCGGGGCGCAGGAGTTGCTGGGTGTCAAAGCCGATCTTTGTACGTTCGCCAAGGCACTGGCTAACGGGTACCCGATATCCGTCGTTGCCGGTCGCGAGGACATCATGCGGAACGTCGGGGATGGCGTTGTACATGGTGGCACTTTTACCGGTCATTCTGTGTCACTCGCAGCTGCGAACAAGACGCTTGAAATCCTGGAAGAGACGGATGCGCTCGCCTCTATCGAAAAATACGGCACCGATCTTCAGCATGGCCTGAGCAAGATCCTGTCAGCGCGTGGAATCGCACATTCGTTTGTTGGCCATCCGTCAATGACGGGCTTGTTTTTCAGCGATGATCCACCGAAGAATTACCGCGACTGGATTAATACCGACTACGCGTTCTACGATGCATTGGCGCTCGAATTGCATGAGCTTGGTATTCTCGTCGAGCCCGACTCGCGTGAACCCTGGTTTATGTGTGAGGCTCATGATGTGGAATGTCTGGCGGAAACGCTGGACAAATTTGAGACGGCGGTGGACATTACAATAGAAAATTCACAAGCCGATAAAAGCACGATAAATACGGCACAAAAACGCCGAAAAAATGGGTGAGTTCAATCAATGAAAACCTACGACGCGATCGTCGTTGGTGCCGGCCATAATGGTCTGACCAACGCGGCTTACCTCGCCAAGTCCGGACTCAATACGCTTTGTGTTGAGAAAAACGAATACATCGGCGGTGCAACTGTCAGCCGTAATTTGTACAAGGACTGGAAGTACTCGAACTGCTCATACGTTTGCAGTCTGCTCCGGCCGGAAATCTACCGTGACCTCGACCTCGCACGACATGGTCTGCAGGTTACCCCGTATGGCGGTGGATCTGTCTTCATGGAAAACGGAGACTACCTTGGCAGTTATCCGGATCACGAAGTGCACTACCGTGAATATGCACGTTTTTCGAAAGCAGACGCCGATGCGTATGAACGATATTCGGCGGATACGATGCGTCAGTGCCGCTTCATTCGTGAATTTCTGATGCGCACACCGCCTGATCCTGCTTCGTTCAAGCCAAAAGATCTGAAGGAACTGGCTTATCTGGGTGCCAAGTTCTTCGAGATGGGCGAGCAGCGCATGTACGACACGATTCGCTTCTGGACGATGAGCGTTGCCGAATACCTGGATGAATATTTCGAAACCGACGTCATCAAAGCGGCGCTGTCAGGCAGTGGCATTATCGGCACGGCACTCGGGATACATTCGCCCGGTACGGCCTATGTGCTGTTGCATCACTATATGGGCGACGTTGACGGCAACATGGGTGCCTGGGGTTATGCACGCGGTGGAACGGGCGCGGTGGCGGATGCCATCTGCAGCTCATTCAAATCACTGGGTGGCGAGCTCAGAACGGATGCCGGCGTTGAGCAGATCCTGGTCAGGAATGGCAAGGTGACCGGTGTCGCTTTGTCGACTGGCGAGGAGATCAGTGCGAAGATCGTGGTGTCCGCGATGGACGTCAAGAACACCTTCCTCAGGTGCATGGATAAGAACGATCTTGATGAGGATTTTTACCATCGTGTGAAGAATTTCAAAATTCGCGGATCATCGGGCAAAGTCAATATCGCACTCGGCGGAATGCCGACGTTCCCGGCGTTGCCGAAGGGCAGCCCGCTGCTCGATGGCGACATGCACTTTATCGATTCGATGGAGCGCATGGAGCGTGCCTACGATGACTGGAAGGATGGTACCTGGTCGAAAGATCCTTACATCGATATGACCATCCCGACCGTTTCTGACCCAACCATGGCGCCGCCGGGCAAGCATTTCATGAGCTGTTTTGTTCAGTATTGTCCGGCACAAATCGAGGGCCGTGAGTGGACCGAGGACGAACGGCAACAATTCGGGCAGACCGTTCTTGATCAGGTCGCCGATTACAGCCCGGATTTCAAAGACCTGATCGAGCACGTAGAAATTCGCACGCCGAGTGTCATCGAAGATGAAATCGGTATCACGGAGGGGAATATTTTCCATGGCGAACTGACAATGGATCAGTTGATGTTCAATCGCCCCATTCCGGGATACGCGCAGTACCGCGGGCCCGTCGGTGGACTCTATATGTGTGGGTCGAGCAACCATCCAGGCGGCGGCATCATGGCTGCACCAGGTTGTAATGCGGCTCGGGAAATCCTATCGGATCTCAAGCGTCCGGCAATTACGCCGGCCAATTTCGGTGACGACTGATGAGTGAACGTTACGACACTATCGTAGTAGGCGCGGGTCACAATGGCCTGGTGTGTGCATCTTTGCTCGGCAAGGCCGGCAGGAAGGTGCTGGTCCTCGAGGCGAACGACCGGGTTGGCGGTGCCGCGGTCACGCGAGAATTTGCCGACGGTTACTCAGTCTCCTCCTGTGCGCATCTTTTGTACCAGCTGCAATCCCAGGTCACGAAGGATCTTGGGCTGAAGGTCGAGCTGGCCAGGGACAAGCTCGGTACCGTTGCTCTGTCTGCAGACGGTAAGCACGTGCGTATCAACGGCAACGATGTCTCCGGTGTCGGTGATGAGGATGTCGCCAGTTATCGTGATTTCCGCAAGCGGATGACACGATTCGCTGACCTGCTGAAAACCTACCTGAACAAAACCGCGCCGCGGTTGGCAAAAGACGCCAGCAAGTCCGACATGTTGACGCTCGCGCAACTCGGTTTTGATATTCGCCGTCTGGGCAGGAAGGAGATGCAGGAGTTTTTGCGACTGATCGGCATGAATATTCGTGATGAAGTCACGGAACGCTTCGAGAGCGACCTGTTGCGTGGTGCGGTCAGTTTTGACGCAGTGCTGGGAACGCACCTGGGCCCCAGATCACCAAACACCATCATGACCTATCTGTACCGTCTGGCAGGTTCGCACGCCAGGCTCAGCCAACCTGCGGGCGGTATGGGCTCGGTTACGGAAGCACTGGCTCATTCTGCGCGAGAAAATGGCGTCACAATCCGCACCGGCATGAAAGTAAAACGAATCGTCGTTCAAAACGGGCGTGCAGCCGGCGTGGAGACTGAATCGGGCGAAACGTTTTCAAGTCGCCTGGTTGTGTCGAACGCGGACCCGAAATCCACCATCATGAATCTGGTCGGTGCGCGGAACGTAGAGACAGGCTTTACACGTCGCGTGCATCACATCCGGATGCGTGGCGACGCCGCAAAACTTCATCTGGCACTGGACGGCCTGCCGAGCATTGCCGGCGTTGAGAAACGTGAGTTTGCTGACCGGTTCGTCATTGCGCCTGACGAGGTATATGTCGAGCGTGCGTTCAATCACGCCAAGTATGGCGAGACCTCGGCGAAGCCCGTCTTTGAAATCACGTTTCCGAGTTTCCGCGACGACAGCCTCGCGCCGACGGGCAAGCATGTGATGTCGGCCATCGTTCAGTACGTTCCTTATGAATTACGTGAGGGCTGGTCCGATGGTGCGCGGGACGCATTCACGAAACTGGCGATCGATACGCTCTCTGAGTACATGCCGGATCTGCCACAGCGGATCACTGCTTCAGAGTTGCTGACGCCGGCGGACATCGAGCAGCAGTTTCATATATCGGGTGGTCACTGGCATCACGGTGAGCTGGTACTGGATCAGTTCCTCTTCACGCGACCGGTCGGCGGAGCCCACCAGTACGCGATGCCGCTCGACGGACTTTACCTTTGCGGCGCCGGCACCCATCCGGGTGGTGGCGTGAGCGGTGCAGCAGGCCGAAACGCTGCGCGCGCCATTCTGAAATCGGAGAAAGTGGTATGACTATTGCTGAAGTGGAACAGGGAAGATTGCGATCGCCATTCTTTCCACGGCAAGCGGAACTCGACCGCCTGTTTCGCTGGCATGAATGGAAGGGCTATGCCAGCGCCGACGGATTTTACGATACGACGCTTGAGTATTTCTCGGTTCGCAACAGCACCGGTGTTTTTGATCTGACGCCGATGACGAAGTACCGGATCACCGGCCCGGATGCCCTCGACTACCTGAACAGGCTGGTTACACGCGACATGAGCAAGATCAAACCCGGCCGTGTCGCGTACGCCGTTTGGTGCGATGACGAGGGTCAGGTCATCGATGATGGCACGATCTTTCATCTGCGGCAGGGTGAGTACAGGCTTTGTTCGCAAGAACGCCACATGGCATGGCTGACCGCTGCTGCGATAGGCATGGAGGTGTCGATCGTCGACGAAACTGAAGACGTTTGCGGCCTCGCAGTTCAGGGTCCAACCTCATTCAGCGTATTGCAGGCGATGGGGCTGGATGGCATCGAAAACCTGCGCCCTTTCGGTCTGACCACGTTTGATTTCCAGGGTACTGAATTGATGGTGTCCAGGACCGGGTTTACGGGCGACCTTGGATATGAGCTCTGGCTGACCCCCGACAAGGCAATAGAACTTTGGGATGCCTTGTTCGACGCTGGCAAGCTTTACGGAATCATGGCAATGGGAACCGAGGCGCTCGAGCACGCAAGGGTCGAAGCGGGATTCATTGCAGCGTATATCGATTTCCTTCCGGCTGACGTCACCGTCAGAACGGGTCGTTCCCGATCTCCCCTGGAGCTGGGACTCGAATGGCTGGTTGATTTTAAAAAACCGAACTTCAATGGCCGGCGAGCGCTGGCGGAGGAGAAACGCAACGGTTCGGCCTGGCGTCTCGTCAAACTCGATATTGAGGGAAACAAGGAGGCGCATAACTCCTACATCTACGCCGGGAAGAAGGGGGGCAAGAATATCGGCTTCGTTACGTCGGCAATGTGGTCACCGGTATGCAAACAGAATATCGCCCTTGGTACCGTACAGGCGCCGCACGGAAAGGTGGGCGACAAACTGTATGTCGAGATTTACTACCAGCGTGAAATGCATTGGTCGCGAGTAATGGCCGAAGCAACCGTTGTTGATAAACCGTTCTGGGATCCGCCAAGGAAGCGCGCCACCCCGCCAGGCCCGTACTAAATGCTGAAGCGCTGGCACGGACCATGAAGCAGCGGCTCGACCCATGGTTTCATGGTTTCGTTCGCGCACCATCGCGGTCAATGGTGCAATGCTGGATGCGATTTGCGTTGCACCTGGTGACGCTGCCGAAGACGACGATATTCGGCTCCTGGTTGTCAACGGCAAGCTGGTTGCGAATATCCAGGGGGCAGGGGAAGTCCAGTGAAAACCGTATATTCTGACGATCACAATTTACATGATGGCTTGCTCGATCCACGTGGTGACAACTGGGGTCCCAGCGCCGAGTGTCCGGCACGCGCTAACAATGTCGAGACTGCAATCCGGGAAAATCAATTCGGCGAAATCATTGGGCCGGACGTATTTGACGATCAGAGGATTCTGAGAATTCACTCGTTGGACTACCTGCAGTTCCTGGAGTCTGTCTGGAATGAATGGCTGGCATCGGGTGAGAAAGGGGCCAACGCGCGGCCCGATACATTCGTCGGCGCCGGTATGCGACACGCAGAGACGGAGTGCGTTGTGGGCAGGTTGGGTCGTTATTCATTTGACGCGACTTCGCCATTCGTTGCAGGCAGTTGGCAGGCGATTCGAACGTCTGCAAATGTTGCGTTGACCGGAGCAGAAATCATAAAGGGTGGCGCGAGGCTGGCGTTCTCTGCTTGCCGGCCGCCAGGGCACCATGCCACGGTCAGTTACTGTGGCGGGTACTGTTATCTCAACAACAATTCGCTTGCTGCACAGTCGTTTCTGGATGATGGCGCTTCACGGGTCGCAATACTCGACGTCGACTACCATCATGGCAATGGCACGCAGAGTATCTTTTACAACCGGAACGACGTGTTGACTATCTCGTTGCACGCAGACCCGAAGGTCGAGTATCCCTTCTTTCTTGGTTATGCCGACGAACCTGGCGAGGGAGATGGCGCCGGCTTTAACGTTAACTACCCGCTGCCATTTGGCACGGCGTGGGATTCCTATAGCGTGGCATTGTCCGATGCGCTGGACCAGGTGCGCCGTTTTTCTCCGGACGTACTGGTTGTCGCCTTGGGACTGGACACTTTTGCCGGGGATCCGACAACATTCTTCGAAATTACAACGGACGACTTCACACGGATGGGAGCCGCCATTGCATCGCTGAAGTTACCGACGCTGGTGGTGCTGGAAGGCGGCTACTCCGTTGACTGGATCGGGCAAAACACCGTCAACTTCCTGGGCGGGCTGGAAGACGGATGATGAACAAGCTCTGTGACCAGCGCGCTTGTCTTTTGCGTCGCCAGAAGATGCAATAGACCTTATGAAACCGGCGCGCTGGATATTGACGACTTTGCTGCTTTGTTGTGGCGTTGTCTCTGCCGTGGCCGACGACGTCGTCCTGACAACGGCGGGCATCAGGAATGTGCCCGCTTACCTGCTCGAACTACCAGAGTCTGTCACGGATATTCTGATTGCCGATACCGAGTTGGCGACGATGTACAGATTCACACGTAACGGCGATCGTATCGTCGAAAAAGACAAGCGCTACATGTCGATCGGGCTTAAAGGCCCGGGGAAGGAGAAAGCCTGGGATCGACGGACACCGCTCGGCGTGTATTTTATTACCGAAAGCCTCGATACCAGTAAATTACATGACAAGTACGGCGTTGCGGCATTTCCGCTCGATTATCCCAATGCCTGGGACCGGCTCAATGATCGGACCGGTAGTGGAATCTGGCTACACGGCGTTGATCACAAGAGCCCCGAGCGCCCGCCTCGCGATACGGACGGCTGTCTTTCAATTCCGAATGAAGAGCTTCTGAAGCTCGTCGACACGCTCGAGCCGCTGGTGACACCGGTGATTGTGACTCGTGAAATGAAATGGTCATTGCCTGCCGAGATGGAGCAGCTTCGACTTGAGTTCAGGCGGGCGCTGGATATTTGGCGTCAAAGCCTCGAGCGGGGCGACATAATTACGCACCTGTCGCTCTATGCCGATGATTTTCGTTATCGGGGTATGGACCGCGATGCGTGGTCTTCTTATCGTTTGAATGTATTCGAGAAAAGGGACCTTGAGGCGGTCACGCTGAACGATGTCATGCTGGTTGCCGATCCCGAAGTTGACGGCCTTTATCTCAGCCGGTTCACCCAGGTCCTCACGACCGACGTCGGGCCGGTAACGACTACCAGGCGACTTTACTGGCGACGAAGTGACGACAGCCAGTGGCAAATCGTGTCCGAAGGCTCGGGTTAGATTCCGGCCGTAATACAGCGGTAAAAAAAAGGGGTCAGAGCAAGGCTCTGACCCCTTTCTTATTCGTTTTTTGACGGTTACCGGATGCTTTCCTTGACGATCAGTTCATCAATCAATTCAAGCAGCCGCGGATAGCCGCCGGCTTCCGCCGCGCCGCTTCGATATTTACCGTTGACGACGACGGCAGGCACTCCGGTGATGCTGTAGCGACGTGCCAGGTCATCAGCGACACGCAGCTTCTGGGATACCTCGAATGAGTTCCAGGTGCTATTGAAGTCTTCCGCGCTCACGCCGTGCTTTTCGAACACTTCCTGTATCGCATCGACCGACGCAAGTCGATTGCCACGACGATGGTATTCAGCGAAGACCGCAGCGCGGAACGCCTTCTTGTCGGCGATTTTGCCGCTATTGCCGAGGACTTCCTCCGTGTAATAGAGCTGGGCGTGAAGCTTGACAAGCGGATTCCAGATCGCCGGGATACGCACAAAACGCACGTTGGCGGGTTTGGTCTCGAGCCAGCGGTCAATGAACGCCTCGAAGTCATTACAATGGCCACAGCCGTACCAGAATACCTCGGCGACTTCGATTTTGTCCGCGCCGCCAACGGTGGGTTGGGTCGGCACCAAGCGGGCGTAATGCACACCTTCGGTGAACTTCCACTCTTGCGAGGCTGCGGATGTTTCCGCCTGGGCCAGGATTATCGGTTGATCGACCGCCTGGACGTCTTCCTCCTCAGCAGCCGATTCTTCTACCATCTCGGGCGCTTCATCAACGACCTCGGCGGCTGGATCAGGCGTTTCAACAACGGCTTCTTCCTGCGCCGGCGGTGCAACGGGTGCTTCCACAACGGGTTGCTCGGCACCGCCGCAAGCGGCAAGCGCAAAGGACAAAACAAGGGCAAGAAAACTGAAACGCTTCATCGGGATTTCTCCGGAAGGAAATATATTGTGAACAGTCTGTTCTGACAGGCTCGATCGGGTTTGGTTTAGGTGATTTACTGCAATCCTTGCATGTAAGAAGAGACCGCAAGGATGTCTTCTTCACTTAATGTAGCTGCAATATCTCTCATGACGCGGGTGGGGCCATCGGACTTGCGTGTGCCCGCTGCATATGCGCGAAGCTGCGCCGCTGTATAGACTGCATACTGTCCGCGAACTGACGGAACAGAAGCTGCAGGATTGCCGCGCCCCGTCGGGCCATGGCAGGCAATACAGGCGCTGGAGTTATTCTCGCGATCGCCACCGCGGTAAAGGCGCAGGCCTCGATCGACGACAGCCGGGTCAGATACCGACTTCGCAGCCGCTGGCATCTCTGAAAAATACACGGCGAGGTTCCGCATATCCTCGTCGTTCAGCGTCATGACCTGGCCGAGCATCAGCGGCTCATTGCGGGCTCCGCTCTTGAATGCCATAAGCTGCTCGACGATATAGGTCGGGTGCTGGCCGGCGATGCTCGGCCAAACCGGGTTCACGCTGTTGCCGTCCTGACCATGGCAGGCAGAACAGGTAATGGACTTGGACTTGCCGGCCTCGGCATCACCCTCAACGAGGCCATCGGCGTATGCTGCGCCCGTAAAAAGGAGCGTGGATGCCAGTGCCGCAATGATGTTCTTCATATCAATCAACCGTACTTTCTGGAGCGGTAGCCAAAGATTTACCGCAAAACAAATGCAAAAAACAGAATTAAAGACCTGGCGTATTTCCGGCATCCGGGGCCTGGCGGGCATCTGATGTGGAATTGGCCAGTGGCCTTGCCGCCTGCCTCCAGACCCGTCAATATCGGGGCCCGGCCAGCGCAGCAGGCCCCAAATTATACACATATCGGGCCCAGTTCCCATGTCGCAATTCCCTGACGCAAAGTTCATTACGAGCGCCAATGCGCCCGCTCAGTTTCTGCCGGATACTGGCGTCGAGGTGGCTGTGGCAGGGCGTTCCAATGCAGGCAAATCGAGTGCGATCAATGTCATCGTCAACCGGCGTCAGTTTGCCAGGACCAGTAAGACGCCCGGCCGGACGCAGCTCGTCAATTTCTTCAGTTTGCGGGACGGCCAGCGCCTGGTGGATCTTCCCGGTTACGGCTTTGCCAAGGTGTCCGAGTCCATGCGGCGGCACTGGGGACAATTGTTGCAGGACTACTTCGAGGGCCGGAAAAGCCTCGCCGGCCTGATCCTGGTCGTCGATATCAGGCGGCAGCTGACCGACTTTGACCAGCAAATGCTGGCATTCGCCGCCTCAGTGTCATTGCCGGTTCATATATTGCTGACCAAGGCGGACAAGCTCAAGCGTGGCCAAGCGGCGACCGCGCTGCTGCAGGTCAGGAAAGCGCTTGATGGCGCGGCAACTGTCCAGCTTTTTTCCGCCCTCAAACGGCAGGGTACTGACGAAGCCTGCGATGTCCTGGAGAATTTTCTGGCAAAGGGCGAAGAATAAAAAAACCCCGGTTGCCAAAGGCTACCGGGGTTTAAGAAACGCAACAGGTTTGGGGTGACCTTGTTGCAAGCCCGCTTAGGGAGGTAAGCGGGCAAGTGACTAACGCACTCAAAGATTGGAACAAATTCTTCGGCCGGAGTTCCCGGTTCTGTAACCATTTGATTTATCGCATTTAACCGGCTTCTAGTGAGCTTCGTCCCAATTATTGCCAACGCCTGCATCGACTTTGAGTGGCACTGAAAGGTCCGCCGCGGCATTCATGATTGAGACAATTTCGTCGCGCACCGGGGCGACCGAATCCGCCTCCACTTCGAACACCAACTCGTCATGCACCTGCATGATCATTCGTGCGGGTGCGTCCGCATTGATCAGCCAGTTCTGCACGGTGACCATGGCCCGTTTGATAATGTCTGCCGCGGTTCCCTGCATTGGGGCGTTAATCGCGCTTCGTTCCGCATATTGCCGTCGTTGCGCGTTCCGGTCATTGATTTCCGGCAGGTACAGTCGGCGGCCGAATTCGGTCTCAACAAAGCCCTGTTGTCGCGCTTGTTCGCGGATGTCGTCCATGAATTTCTTGACGCCGGGGTAGCGGTCAAAATACAGGTCCATATATTCCTGCGCCTGACCGCGGCCAATACCGAGTTGTTTTCCCAGGCCAAACGCCGACATGCCGTACATCAGGCCGAAGTTGATGGCTTTGGCCGAGCGACGGTGGTCGGCGGTGACTTCGTCGAGCTCAAGCTCGAAGACTTCAGCGGCGGTCGCACTATGGACATCGAGGTCGTCCCTGAAGGCGCTGACCAGTCCCTCATCTCCGGACAGGTGCGCCATGATTCTCAGCTCTATCTGCGAGTAGTCGGCTGCCAGCAGGACATTGCCTGGTGGTGCGACAAATGCCTGCCGGATCCGCCTGCCCTCGGGTGTTCGAATCGGGATGTTCTGCAAATTGGGATCTGTCGAAGAGAGACGGCCGGTGGCAGCAACAGCCTGGTGATATGAAGTGTGAATCCGGCCCGTCAGCTCCGAAATCTGCCCGGGCAGTTTGTCCGTGTAGGTGCTCTTCAGTTTGCTGACGCTGCGATAGTCGAGAATGATTCGAGGCAGATCATAATCGTCTGCCAGTTCCTGCAATACATCTTCGGCAGTAGAGGGTTGACCTTTGGGTGTCTTGCGAATGACGGGGAGGCCCAGCTGACCAAACAGGATTTCCTGCAGCTGTTTTGGTGAGCCCAGGTTGAAAGGTCCGCCGGCCGCCTCGTGGGCCAGCTTCTCCAGGTCAATCATCTTCTTTGCAAGCTCATTGCTCTGCTTGCGGAGCATATCCCGATCAAGCAGCACACCCGTCTCTTCCATCGCGAGCAGTACAGGTACGAGCGGCTGTTCGATATCTTCGTAGACCGACTGGAGTGGTGGAATCCTTCGCAGTTCTCCCCACAGGTGTTCATGGAGCCTGAGCGTGATATCCGCATCTTCCGCCGCGTACGGTGCCGCCTGTTCGAGGCCGACCTGGTTAAACGTGAGTTGTTTGGCGCCCTTGCCCGCGACATCTTCATAATGAATCGTGTCGACGTTCAGGTAGTAGCCTGCAACGGAATCCATGTCGTGCCGTGTCGCGACGCTGTTCAGCACGTAGGACTCCAGCATCGAATCGAATGCCATTCCCTTCAGGTGAATGCCGTAGCGGGCGAAGATGTGTGCGTCGTACTTGAGATGATGACCGACTTTCTTCTTATTGTCGTCTTCAAGGAAATCTTTCATCGCGGCCAGCACGTCGTCCCGATTCAACTGGTCCGGCGCACCCGGGTAGTCGTGGGCGACCGGGATATAGGCGGCTTCGCCGGTTTCAACGGCAACTGATAAACCGACCAGCTCCGCCACCATGTAATCGACGCTGGTCGTTTCAGTATCGACCGCAACGAGTTCCGCCTGGCTAATTTTTTTGAGCCACTTGTCAAAGTCTTTTTGCGTCAATACGGTGTGGTACTTGCCCTTGGTTTGCGCCGCGGGTTCAGCCGGCTTGCCTGCTGATTCAGGCGAATCGCCCACCGACCCGGATGTGTCATCGAGCAGACCCAGGAGTCTTCTGAGTTCCAGTCTCGTATACAGTGTTCTGAGCCTATCCGTGTCGGCCTCGCCGCGTTTGAGGTCCTTCAGCTCGTCGGGCAATTCGACATTCTGGCGGATAGTCGCCAGGTCCTGCGACAGCTTCAGCTGCTCGATGTGTTCTCGCAGGCTTTCACCGACCTTGCCCGGGATATCGTCAGCATTCGCAATGATTTCATCGGCACTTTCGTACTGGTTCAGCCACTTCGCTGCGGTCTTCGCACCGACCTTTGGAACGCCCGGGATGTTATCCGAGGCATCGCCCACCAGCGCCAGCCAGTCGATTATCTGCTCTGGAAAGACATCGAATTTCTTCTTTACACCTTCGCGATCGAGGATCGTGCCGGTCATCGTGTTCACGAGCGTGACGTTGTCGTCGACGAGCTGTGCCATGTCCTTGTCGCCAGTGGAAACGAGCACCTTCATTCCGGATTCCGCAGCCTGGCGGCAAAGTGTACCGATTACGTCATCGGCTTCGACGCCTGCAATTCTTATTAGCGGCAGTCCCATGGCCGGAATCGCTTCCAGGAGCGGGTCAATCTGTTCGCGCAGCTCATCCGGCATTGACGGCCGGTTTGCCTTGTATTCTTCGAACAATTCGTCACGGAATGTCTTGCCCGGTGCGTCGAACACGACGACGAAGTGCTCCGTGCTTTCTTCGGCCGCAAGCTTGTTGATCATGTTCAACACGCCATGAATTGCACCGGTTGGCTCACCGCGTGAGGTCGTCAACTTGGGTAGCGCGTGGTACGCGCGGTACAAATAGGAAGATCCGTCCACCAGGACGAGTTTGCTGTCGCTCATCAGCTCTTTATTGCGGCTTTAGCCGCACCCGGTTATTTGAGGTTTGTTATGGGAGTTTCGTCTTCGTCTTCGTCTGCTTCGCTCTCTTCAGTCTGTTGCTGTTGCGGCGGGATTGCCGAACGGACTGCGCTCGGGTCGCCCGGTAAAAACAGCGGCCCTTTCTGACCACAGGCCGCCAGGAACGCGAGAGAAAGCAGGACGAGGACCAGGTATTTCGTTGAATGATGCATGGCAATGCCCCTTCGTTTCGGCATTCATGACGGAGTCCGGCATGTTATACAAAAATGGCCGGGAAAACCGTGATGCAGTCCTTTGGCGCTACTCTTGCAGCTGCTTCGCGACGCGTCGATAGGCTTCGCGAAACGGAATGCCTTCGGTTCTTACGAGCTTATACGCCTCTTCGGTGGCAAACAGCTCGTCTCCCAGCTGGATGTTTTCAGGCAGAAATCTTACTGTCGAAACGGTGTAAGCCATTATGTCAATGCTCTCGATGGTCAGGTCGATGGCCCTGAACAGCGGAGGTTTGACGCGCTGTAAATCCCTTTGAAACCCGGACGGCAGCTTACCCATGATGATCAGGACTTCCTGCAAGGCCGCCTGTACCGTGCCGCCCGCGCCGCGCACCAGCTCCAGTACGTCTGGATTTCTCTTCTGCGGCATGATCGACGAACCGGTCGTGACTTCGGGCGCGAGGTCGATGTAGCGGTATTCCTGTGTGTAGAACAGCAGCAGGTCGGTGGCGAGACGACCCAGGTCCTGCATCAACAGCGACAGTTCGAAAAGCAGCCCGGCCTCCGCCTTGCCCCTCGAGAGTTGCACGGCCGTGACTGGAGTTTGTGTTTCGGCGAAGCCGAGTTTCTTTGTCGTCGATTCACGATCGATGTCGAGCCCTGGTGTTCCGTAACCAGCGGCGCTACCCAATGGGTTCTTGTTAATGCGCCGCATTGCGGATGCGAGGCCCTCTCTGGCATCTGCAAACGCTGCAGAAAATCCACCGGCCCATAACGCGACTGTGGATGGCATCGCATGCTGCATATGCGTGGTACCAGGAATGGCGATGGAGTTGAAACGTTCCGCCAGTTCGCCAAGCGCAGTCTCGAGCCCCGTTACGTGTTCACTGACAACTTCGGTCGCATCGCGCAGGTAAAGTCGGAGTGCCGTCAACACCTGGTCATTGCGTGAACGACCGAGGTGCACTCGTCCGCCGGCTTCACCGATCAGTTCGGTCAGTTGGCTTTCGAGCGCTGTGTGAACATCTTCATCTTCAAGTTCGATCTTCCATTTGCCCGCTTCGAAGTCGGCGGCCAGCTGCGCTAGCCCCTTCACGATCTTCTCGCAGTCTTCAGGGGACAGCAGCTTCTGTTCCCTGAGCATTTCGGCGTGTGCAATGCTGCCACGCACATCATATGCGACCAGTCGGCTGTCGAGTTTGTGATCTTCTCCTGCCGTATAACGCAGGACGCGTTCATCCAGCGGCAGGCCTTTTTCCCAGAGGCGGCTCATATTTTTTCTTTGCGACGTTGTAGCTTTCGATGAGTATGTCACGATTTAGGGACGTCTTTCCGAAATCATTTACACTGCACATCTTTCACATTTGAGGGCAATTCCGTGGAGTCACCTGGCACTGTAGAAATCGAGGAGTGCGCCGATCCGGAAGGCAGTGTTATCTGGTTACACGGCCTTGGCGCCGACGGGCACGATTTCGAGCCCATCGTTCCGGAACTGGAACTGTCCGGATCCGTGGGTTTGCGTTTTGTATTTCCACACGCACCGGTTCGCCCGGTAACGATCAATGGCGGCATGGCGATGCGAGCCTGGTACGACATTCTCACGCTGGAGCGCAGCGGTCCGGTCGACGAGGTCGGGATCAGGGAAAGCGCCACACATCTTGCGGCGCTGATCGAGCGCGAGCATGAGCGAGGAATTCCCTATGAAAAGATTGTCCTGGCGGGATTCTCACAAGGCGGCGCAATTGCCTCGCACACCGCGTTGAGATTTCCGCACCGGCTGGCCGGTTTGATGGCACTGTCGTCCTACCTGCCATTGGACGCAACGCTCGACGTGGAGGTATTCGACAACCCTGCTGCACAAAGCCGCGAACTGCCGATCTTCATGGCGCACGGAACTTTTGATCCGGTATTACCCATGGCGCTGGGCGAGCACTCGAATGCGCTTGTTACCGCAGCAGGCTACCGGGTCGAGTGGCATGACTACCCAATGGCGCACGCCGTGTGCGCCGAAGAGATCGCTGACATTCGACACTGGTTGTTGTCGGTTTACGCCGGGAGTTGATTCGCAGCCGGCCTGAATTGAAATTGGGACTCGCCGGACCGTTTGCCGGTCGGATCGAAGCGTTGCTCGCTAAGCGATATTTCTCCTGAATACGACCACGCAACAACGGTTGTGCAGCGAGTGCCGTAGTCAGGCGACACGATGAAAGGCGCCGTCAGGGCGCGGGCGAGTTCAAATGGCATCTCGCCCGTTTCGACGTCGGCAATCGGCGCTGCGGTCCGGTCTGCAAGGAGTCGAAGCAGAGACGTGCTGTTGATGTTCCCGGAATCAATCAGGGTTTGCATTGCTTCCCTGCTGCGTACGACTTTCGCCCACGGCGTGTCCAGCGACGCGTTGCTGAGGCCGTAAATTCCCGCCGCCAGGATGGTCGGCCCATCGCCTCGATTGGACACGTAGCAAAGGTCTTCTCCATCGGTGGCGAGCAGGCTGAATCCGGCATAACGGTCACCCTCGATGCGCTCCGCAAAAACCCCGGGTTGATCCCTGGAGCCGACAAAGTCAGCCACCAGTGCCCCTCGTGACAGGTGGCCCGATGTCTTTCTCTGCTGTTCACGATAGTTCGTTACCGTGGCGAAACGACCGGATCGACCAGCCGCCAGCCACGTGCCTCCGGCCTGCAAATCGCGACCGGCAACAATGTCCGGCCGATCCGGCCACCAGTGCAATTCCCGGGAGGGACGTTGATGAAATTCGTCACGATTTGCCGCAAGTATCAGCCGATACTCGGGGTGAACCTTCCACGCAAAGACAACGAGGCACATAATCAGTCTTCGTTCAGCCAGTCATCGACCAGGCGACGGGCAATCGATAGTCGAAACGGCAGCTTCGGAAATCCGGACTGACACTCTTTTCTTGAAAACCATTGGGCATCTTCGAGTTCGCCATCGTTAAGCTCGATCTCGCGGCTCAATGCCTTTGCGGTGAAACCGAGCATCAGCGATGACGGAAATGGCCAGGGTTGCGAACTGTGATAGCGTACATCACCGACCTCGATATTGGTTTCCTCGAGAACCTCCCGGCGCACCGCGTCTTCAAGGCTCTCGCCCGGTTCAACGAATCCTGCGATCGTCGAATATCGACCCTCTGGCCAGCTCGTCTGCCGTCCGAGCAGGCATTGATCACCGTCTGAAACCAGCACGATGATGGCAGGATCGACGCGCGGAAAGATTCGCGTGGTGCAAGCTTCTGCGGTACAGATCCGTGTGTTGCCGCCTGACTCTGCCCGGGATCGGGCCCCGCAAACACCGCAGAACTTTTGCAGCCGATGCCAGTTGATCAACGCGACAGCGTGCGCGACAAGATTCGCTTCATCGGCGGGCAGGACACTGCCGAGATATCTGAGGTCGTGAAACTGGCCCGATTCGGCAAATGGCGGATCTTCGCACTCAATCTCGTAAGCGAATACGGGCCTGTCCTGGTACATACCGAGAAAAACAGAGTCATCCGCAGACAGGTCGGGATCGATATGTCGATGGCAAAGCAGAGAGACAGTCGGCGGCTCACCGGCCGCCAGACATTTGTCGTGCCAGACCGGTGCGAAGCGCGCCGCCGGACTGGCAATTGCCTCCGCAAGCCACTTCGGGTCTTCCCGTCGGTGGCCGGATCGATCAACAAATGCGCCTGCAAATACATTGTGGCCATTCATGCGTAGCGCAGTGTACAGAAAACCTGGTTACAACCGCACGCTTCCCGTTAGTGGTGTGCTATCTCGCAGCTTGGGCAGGTACGTCGGTCCAGCGCATAGGCATCCTGGACATAGCGCGCCCGGCAACCCCGGCAGGTGGCCAGGTACAGTTCATCGTTCCTGCCAATACTTCGAAGGAGGTTCCACGCCCACTCAAAGCTGAGCGCAGATCGTGGATGTAAAAGCTGGTAGGTTTCGAAAGCCCTGCACAGGCGATGGCCATACTCCACATCCGGTCGGGGCCAGCATGAATGGACCTTGTTTGAGCTGTCAACGCGCAACAGCAGGCTCGCGCAGTAAAGTGCCACGAGCGTTGTGGCCTCGAGTTGATGCTGCGGAGTCTTGACGAACAAGCTGATTTGTTGCGGCGACTTGCCCCGACGTCGCTTTACGTTGCCGTGGCCCGACTGCTTGAAATAGGTATTGAAGACTTTGCGAATCCGGTCGTCGCTCAAGCCTGTGCACTCCCTGATTGTGCGTGTCCTCGCCTCGTGATTGATCATGCGGAGGGCCAGCTCGAACTGCTGTTTTTCGTTTGCATAGCGGTTGTCTGTAAGCCGCATATTTCCCCCTTTGTGCTAGTTTTAGACCATATATAGTGATATAAGAGCATATATCATCTATAAATGGGAACACAATGAAAAATACAGTAACTAGCCACAAAGCAAAAAAATAAGCGCTTAAGCGTAATTTGGGAGGATAGACAATGTCTTTTGAAGGCCCCGATATGGATGACTATGCAAATGTCGTGGCGCTGAACCAGGCGTATTTGGCGCTCCTTCGACGGGACAAGGAGCTGTGTCGGGGCCTGAACGGCTGTGCGGAGCCACTTCGCCAGCGCCTCGTTAAGCTGAGTCAGCACCGGGTTGACAGGTTGGCAGAAGCACCATTCCTGCTGTTTTCGTTTCGGGAGCGCGACGATCGGTACTGGACCCGCATTCTTCACAATGCCGGCGATGCTGATCTTTTCAGCCCGGCGGGTTCTGACGATGTCGACACGCTGATATCTGCTGCGTTGGGATTCATCTGGCAGCTGGCCAGGCGAAATCCTTACGCTCTCAGGCTGTTCTGCGGCGCGACACTCTATTGGTGTGAACGGATTGCGGAGCTGACTTTCTACCGCCTGCTGGAGGCAGTTCGCTGTTCAGGGGATGTGCCCGTATTGCGAATTGCGGGCCGGAACGAGCTATGGCGAAAGCTCCTGGAGAGCGGCGTCAGCAAGCACAACCCGGTTCGACATGCCGCACAACTGAGTGCGTTACAGGTTGTCCTGACGGATCCGGCCGAAAAACAGAGGAGCGAGTCATGGAACCTGGCCGCACGCAAGATCATGGCGCCCGGTTTGAGCATTGCCGGGGAAAACGATGTGACACAGAAATAGCGGCGGCGTATACAATACGCGGCTGTTATGCGCGCACTATCCATTCAAAACCTGACCAAGATCTACGCCAACGGCACCGAGGCGCTGAAAGGCATCGACTTCAACGTCGAATCCGGTGATTTCTACGCATTGCTGGGGCCCAATGGTGCGGGCAAAACGACTGCAATCGGAATCATGACGTCCCTCGTCAACAAGACGTCCGGTACCGTGGAGATATTCGGCCACGATATCGACACGGATCTGGAGTCCGCGAAAGCGTGTATTGGGCTCGTGCCGCAGGAACTGAACATGAACCTGTTCGATTCCGTTCTGAATATCGTAGTGAACCAGGCCGGTTATTACGGCATCGATCGTCGTACGGCCTTGCAGCGTGCCGAAAAGTATCTTTCCGAATTAAGACTCTGGGACCGAAAAGACGACTCGGCCAGAAACCTGTCGGGCGGCATGAAGCGCAGACTGATGATTGCGCGCGCGCTGATTCACGAACCGAAACTGCTCATCCTCGATGAGCCGACGGCTGGTGTTGATATCGAGATACGAAGATCGATGTGGGATTTTCTTCGCCGTACGAACGAGGCTGGCACGACGATTATCCTGACGACTCATTACCTCGAAGAAGCAGAAAACTTGTGCCGCCACGTAGCGATTATCGATGAAGGGAGAATCATCGAGGACGCAAAGATGAGCGAGGTTCTAAGGAAACTGCAGCGCGAAATCTTCGTCCTGAGTCTCCGCGATCCGCTGACGAAAGCGCCAACATTACCTGGCTTCGAAACGTCCCTGCGTAACGATGGCGAACTTGAGGTGGTACTGGACGCAAAAGACGATCTGAATTCGTTATTCGATGTGTTGACCCGGGCAGGAATCAGTGTCGTCAGTCTTCGCAACAAGGCCAACCGGCTGGAAGAGTTATTCATGGGGCTGGTCGAGGGTAAGCACCAGGTGTCAGGCGGGCAGGGAGACTGATCGGGATGGATATCAGGGTTAACTGGATCGGTTTCAAAACCCTCGTGCGCAAGGAAATTCTTCGCGTCGTAAGGATCTGGGTTCAGACGATCGTGCCACCGGCAATTACGATGACACTCTACTTCATCATTTTCGGCAATTTGATTGGCCGGCGCATAGGCATGATGGATGGCTTCGACTACATGCAATACATCGCGCCGGGTCTGATCATGATGTCGGTTATTACCAACTCATATGGCAATGTCGTCTCGTCTTTCTTCGGCGCAAAGTTTGGCAAACACGTTGAGGA
Source organism: Woeseiaceae bacterium (assembly GCA_024640315.1). Lineage (GTDB taxonomy): Bacteria > Pseudomonadota > Gammaproteobacteria > Steroidobacterales > Woeseiaceae > SZUA-117. Next base: position 35,039 of record JAHEFF010000003.1, on the reverse strand, counting down.
GATGATCGTGTCGCCGATGTCGAACGCAACCATCATCGTTGGTCACGTGGCCGGTGGTGTGATGCGTGGCTTGATGGTTGGCGGGCTGGTCACAATCATCGCACTCGGTTTTACCGACCTGGACGTTGCGCATCCGTTGATAACGTTTTCAATGGTAATTCTCGCGTCCACGGTCTTTGCATTACTCGGGTTTGTAAACGCGGTTTTCGCCAACAAATTCGATGATATTTCGATCATACCAACATTTGTCCTGACGCCGTTGACCTACCTGGGCGGCGTGTTCTACTCAATTTCCCTGCTGCCGGAATTCTGGCAAAAAGTATCGCTCGGAAACCCGATTCTCTACATGGTCAACGCCTTCCGTTACGGAATTCTCGGAGTGTCGGACATCAGCATTGGCTGGGCCTACCTGATTGTCGCGGTATTTGTGGTCGGCTTGTTCGCGCTGAATCTGATGCTTCTGAATCGTGGCGTCGGGATTCGGGAATAAGGAGGTCGCAAGATGTGTGGACGCTTCGCATTCTACTCTCCCAGTGAGGCGACTGCGGCTTTGTTCGGCGCCGAATTTTCCCAAGCCGTTCTGCCGCGTTACAACATTGCACCGACCTCTTACATTGCTGCCATTCGGAAGAGCGACGAAAATAGTCCGGGGCTGGCAATGTTTCGCTGGGGGCTGGTGCCGTTCTGGGCGAAGGATCCCGCGATTGGCAATCGAATGATCAACGCGCGCGCCGAAACTGTGGCTGAGAAACCGTCATTTCGGGCGGCCTATCGGAAGAGACGCTGCCTTATTCTCGCGGACGGTTTTTACGAGTGGCACACCGAAGGTGGCGTCAAGATTCCGTATTTCATCTCGCTGGCAAGCGGAGAGCCATTCGCGTTTGCCGGATTGTGGGAGCATTGGCAGAGCAAGGACACAGATGAATCCCTGCAGACGGCGACCATCGTCACCACGGCGGCCAACGATTTCCTCTCGCAATTGCACAACCGAATGCCGATTGTGCTCGATCCTGAATCCGGCGGTCGCTGGCTCGACGGCGACATGGGCATGCTCGAAGAGGCCGTCGCAAACAGTCCGGGTTTTCGCGCCTGGCCGGTTGATCGCAAAGTCAATAACGCGAGAAATGAAGCTCCGGATCTGATTGATGCGGTGGGCGCTGCGATCAGCTGAAAGTCTCCGGCGCACGATACTCCTGTACGCCGACCACGAGGCTGCCCGGACCGCCATGCGCACCGAGTGCAGACCCCAGACCTGTTATCGAACTCTTTCGGATATTGGGCAGTCGTCCGTGCAACAGCTCCTGCAGATTGCAGGCGTCATCGGAGCAGATGGCGTGACCGATCGCCAGGTGCAATTCGGTGTCTGGATTGCAGTTTTTTGCAACGTAACGAGCGAACTTGGGTAGCAGATTCTTTCTGCCCGGTAGTATTCCGCTCGCGGAAAGGCTCCCGTCCGCCTCGGTGCGGATAACCGGTGTCAGGCGAAGCCAGTCGGCGATAATTTTCCTCGAAGCAGGAATACGCCCGCCGCGAACTGCATAGGTAAGGTCGCGTATCAGCGCGAAACTGGTTGTGACAGGAATCATTTTCTCGATCGCTGCCATTGCCGTTTCGATATCCAGTCCCGCGGTTGCACATTCGGCGGCGAAAACGGCAAGGAGTCCCTGACCCAGTGACGCATTTTGCGAATTGACTACGTGTACTTTACCGGAGGCGTTGGTTCGGGCGGCAGCCGACCGGGCTGCCTGCAATGTTCCACTGACTCCTGGTGTCAGATTGATCGAGACGACATCCGGGAAGTGACTGGCCAGGTGCTGGAAATGTCGCCGGAAGTCGCCTGGCGAAGGTTGTGACGTCGTCGGTGCGACGGCATTGCTTGCCAGTTCGTCGAAGAATTCAGCACTGGAGATGCTGACTTTGTCGAGGTAACCGCGGTCGCCGAACTGGATGCGGCACGGGACCATATGGATATCCAGGCGCTCCATTTCTTCATCCGGGATGTCGGCCGCCGAATCGGTGATCACAGCGAACCGGGCAATTCCGTCATGGGTACTGTGTTGCTGGCGCTGCATGTCGTCTGCCTTGATTCCGGCTATTTCGCCGTATTCTCGCGCGAGGTCAAAAACCTGTTCAGGCTCGTTCACATGGATATGGATTTTGGCCTTACGTTTTGTACCAGCCAAAACCAGTGAATCGCCGAGATCCGAGAGTCGCTCACGGAGTTTGCGTCTGTCGATATCGGCCCCGTTCACTACGCATTCGGTACAAAACCGGTATGTAAGGGATGTCTCGACGCCGGCGGTATTCAGGGGGCCGTCGCGAACCAGGGTATCAGCGAGATTGGGCTTCTCCGTGAAAGCGCCGTCCACAATGAAGTCCTTCATCCCCTCGATCAGCGTAATGAATCCGCTGGCACCCGCGTCGACAACGCCGGCTTTCCTGAGGACGTCCAGCTGCTCCTGCGTCCTGACAAGAGCTTCTCCGGCTTTTTGCGCCGCATGGGTGATCGATGTTCCGATCGAAATATCGGGATCAATAGAGACATGTTCGCGCAGGCTGGCGGCAAATACCGCGATTACCGAAAGAATGGTCCCTTCCCGCGGTTTTGCGAGGGCGTCGTGGGCATAGTCGCTGCCGAGCAGAATTGCGTTCGCGAAGGTCCTGGCTGAAAAAAGGGAGACATTTTCGGCCGAATCGCTCATCCCTTGAAAGAACTGCGCGATGATTGCGCCGGAATTGCCGCGAGCACTGTCGAGCAACATATCCGCCAATACTGCAAGGAATGACCCGGTGTGCTTTTCGCCCGGATTCGCAAGATAGGCGAGTGCGGCGCCGAGGGATACGCTCAGGTTAGTGCCGGTGTCTCCGTCAGCGACCGGGAAAACGTTGATCCGATTCAGGTCTTCCTGTGCAAGAATGACCCGGTGAATGCCGGAGCGGAGCGCGAGTGCCAGCTGCTCGGTATCAAGGTGCGAAGCGCCTGACGACAGGTTGCCCAAAATACTTCTGTTTATTCTCGCGGCAGGAGAAACCGCTTGCCCTGGTATTCCAGCACAACCCCTTCCGGTGCGATTTCACTAACAACCGGGCCCTCGGCCAGCGTTGCGTTTTCCTTGTATTTGGACATGTTAACGAATACGAATCGGTCGGCCGGTTGCCCGCTGTATACATGAATATCGAGGTGCATGTCAGGCAGCTGGAGAATGCCCTGGACCCTCAGCTCGTTAAATGACGGCAGGCCTTCCGAGACGGTCGCCGGCCGTTCTGCCGTGACCGGCAATGCAGCGGGGGTGCTCACATCCGGCTGAGCCGATTGAACCTGTTCCGTCGAATACGTCGGAGAAGTGCTTCGCTGTGCTTCGTTTGCAATTCCAGAAGATCTTTCGGGTGCAGGCCTGGCGACGGAAACGGAGGCTGGATTCTGCACAGGGGGCGCCGCCTTCTCGCTGTCCGGTTTCATCACCAGGCCCGAGATGACAATCAGGTTAACGATCAGCAGTCCGGCGATAATCAAAATCCATTTGGAGCTTCTTTCCTGTCGGCCGCCTTGCGGAATATTCGCAATGCCCGGCGCATTCTGTCTCTGGCGTTCAGCCTCGGACTTTTTCAGCGCGTCAAGAATGAAGGACATTGTTGATCCGGGGCCGGTCAGTGATTGAGGGCAAGGCGCGGCGTGTCATCCGCAGCCAGGAGAGAGTTGATGATGATTTGCGTCTTCTGCCCGGCAAGACCATCAGCTTCGAGCCGATGCTGACGTTGAAACGCGATCAGTTGTTGTTTGAGTTCATCGTCGAAAAATTCGGAGTCGATCGCTGCCGGCTGATAGTTTGAATCGAGAGAGGCCAGGCTCTGACGCAGCCAGCGAACATTTTCATTTCGCATCCCCGGGCCGATTGGCTCGACCGTGCCGTTTACTGGCCGCCAGATCAGCAGAAACTGGCCGAACCAGAGGTCAGACAGGGTGTCCACAGGTATCGCTACCGGACCGTCCGCAGTTGCGAGCTCTGCAATATCTCCGTCAAGGCCTATCAAGGCAAACTCATTGGTCTCACTGTTCTCTGAGGTCAGTGTCAAGATCGCCGGGCGATTGAGCTGCGCCAATGAAGTCCACGAACCACGCTGGAAATAGCAGCTTAGGCCACCGGCCTCCGCTTGTGCGCAGGCTGTGCCGCCGGCGGGGTCATAGTTGACGCCCCACAAGCCAAGCAATGCCTGGTAACCAGTGGTGTCGTTGTAGTCTGCAAACAGCGCGTCGACAACATTGCTTGCGTTGGCTGGCGACTGCGCAAGTGGCTCGGAAGTCGCAAATGCAATTCCTGGCTCAGCCCCGGTCTCATCGAGCGGTAAAGAAATTGTGCCGGCGTTGCCGTCCGGTTCCGTCGATTCAAAGGTAGACCTGAGTACCGTGCCGGCGAGAATCAAGCCAGCTATAGCGAGGGCCGGCACCAGCCACTTAACGAGTGCTGGCGTGATGGTCTGGCCCGATACCTCTGATGCTGCTTTGCGGACCAGTCTTCTGTCTACCGTTCTTGATCCCTTGCTGTACGCGCCCAGCAGCGCACGATCGCAGATTACATTCATGATTCGGGGCACTCCGCCTGCCAGGCGGTAGACCTCGCGTTTGGCGGCGGGATCGAAAATTTCTATAAGTGCTCCGGCTACTCGTAACCGGTGATCGATGTACTGAAAGGCTTCTTCCCTCGACAGGGGTTCGAGGTGATACCTGCCGGTAACACGTTGTGCGAGTTGTCGCAGGTTTTCCTGCGCAAGCTTCTCGCGCAATTCGGGCTGTGCAATCAGGATGATCTGCAGCAGTTTTTGTTTGGACGTTTCGAGGTTGGTCAGGAGCCGGAGTTGTTCGAGCACACTCGCCGAAAGGTTTTGTGCCTCGTCAATCAGAAGGATTGTCCGCCGGCCACGCGAGTGCGCCTCAAGCAAATGGCGATTGAGTGCGTCGACCAGCGCTTTTGCGCTGTATTTTTGCTTCGGCAGTTCAATACCGAGTTCTTCGCAGATCGTCATCAGGAACTCGACTGCCGTTAGCTGCGGGTTGAGAATCAGGGCGATATCGACTTCGTCCGGAATTTGCCCAAGCAACGTGCGAACCAGCGTCGTTTTGCCTGTGCCCACCTCACCCGTTAGCTGAATGAAACCGCCACTTTCAGTGACGCCATATACGAGATGCGCAAGCCCTTCGCCATGGCGTTCGCTCATAAACAGATATCGCGGATCCGGCGTTATCGTGAATGGCTTTTCATTCAGCCCGAAGAAGTCTGTGTACATATCAGAGGTACGAGTTCGTTGATTGTCAGATCTTACCTGATTTGTCCGGAATCCAGTGTTCTGGCCCGGCCAAGCGATTCATCGCCGAATCGGTCGCGGATCTTATCCACCGCCTGATCGAGCTGAGACCCGCCGGCAGGCAGGCCCGGTGCAAAAAGGTCGGGCTGCGTATCCCTGGCAAGATCGTTGCCCCCTACGCCGAGCAAACGAACGCGTGCGCCTGGGAATTCGGCCAGCCAGTCTACAAGCAGTTTTGTTGCTGTGGCGTAAAGCGTTTCGGTGCTGCTCGCCGGTGGCCGCAAGGCGCATTGCCTGGTGAAGGTCGTGAAGTCTGACTGCCGAATCTTGATCTGTACCGTGCCCGCGACGAGCTCTTTCGCCCTGAGTCGACTGGCCGTTCTCTCGCAAAGACGCAAGAGCTGGCGCCGCATGGTGCCAAGCTCGGACAGGTCCTCGTCGAATGTTTCCTCAGCACTGATCGATTTGTCCGGCCGGGACGGTTGAACCGGCCGGTCGTCGATACCGGCGGCGCGATCCCGGGTTCGATTCGTGAATCGACCAAAAACAGGTTCCAGGTCGTGGTCGGACGCCAGGCGGAGATCGGCTACGGTGGCAATGCCAATGCGACTTAACCGGGACAGCGTTTCCGGTCCGATTCCGGGGATGACGCTGACCGGTAACGGATCCAGCACTTCGCGCATATTGTCGGTGGTGACGACGAACAGGCCGTCGGGCTTGTCGAGGTCAGACGCGATCTTGGCAACAAGCTTGTTCGATGCTACGCCTACCGATGCGGTTAACTTCGTCCGTTCCCTGATTCGCTTCTTGACTTCGCGCGCAATGCGGATTTCGTCGCCGAACAACTGCATGCTGTTCGTCACATCGAGAAAAGCCTCATCAAGCGACAGCCCCTCGACCAACGGGGTGAATTCACGAAATATCGTGAAGACTTCTTTTGAAGCTTCCTGGTAACGCGACATGCGCGGCTGAACTCTGTGCAGGTTCGGGCAGCGACGCAGTGCGTCGCGCATTGGCATAGCAGAACGAATACCGAAAACCCTCGCCTCGTAACTGGCTGCCGCCACGACACCACGAGTGTTTCCACCAACGACAACGGGCTTGCCTCTCAATGACGGGTCATCGCGTTGCTCGATCGATGCATAAAATGCATCCATATCGACGTGCAGAATCCTGCGCTCGTCTGTCACTTTACCCGCTCGACAATCAGGCTCGCCAGCGCTCGCAAAGAATCTGCCGAGTCACCAAAAAGTGACAGTTGGTCCATGGCGCCATTCAGGAGTTCGATGCAGCGACGGTCACTTTCCTCGATGCCAAACAGCGCAGGCCAGGTTGCTTTCTTAAGGGCCTGATCTGAGCCGACGGGTTTGCCGATCACTTCCGTATCGCCCTGGACATCGAGGATGTCGTCGCGAATCTGAAACGCGAGACCGATGTCGTGCGAGAACTGACGCATCGCCCGAAGTTTCTCGTCGCTCATTTCTGCTGCCAGACTGCAGGCTGACATCACGCATGCGCTGATCAAGGCGCCGGTCTTCAAGCCGTGCATTCGCGCAAGTTCATCAACGGACAATTGGCGGCCCTCGGATGCGAGGTCGATCGCCTGTCCACCGGTCATGCCCAATGAACCACAGGCCTCTGAAATGAGGGAAATCAGTGCCTTGATTTCAGTTGCGCTCAGGTGATCAGCCGTTGCGATGACCTGAAACGCGAGCGGCTGTAACGCGTCCGCCGCGAGGATGGCGGTGGCCTCATCGAACTTGCGATGCACGGTTGGTTGGCCACGGCGTAAATCGTCATTATCCATTGCCGGCAAATCGTCATGCACCAGGGAAAAGGCGTGAATGAGTTCAATGGCGGTAGCTGGAATATCCAGTTTTGCCGGATCAATTTCGAGGCATTCGCCGGTTGCATATACGAGCAACGGCCGGATACGCTTGCCGCCGGTGAGCGCGGCATATCTCATGGCCTCGTGCAGGCGCTCCGGTACCTGGTCCGCGGTCGGCAATGCGTCGTCCATACACTGTTCAACCCGGACGACGTATGCAGGCATCCTGGTCGCAAAATCCGCATTTTCTGCGCTTGCTTGTCGCATTCCACTCATCATCTCAAGCGTACACCAATCCTGTTTCAACTGCCCCCGGACGATATAATCCGGCTCCCGGCAAAACGCCGGACACCGGATATCAAGAATGCAAGCAACCGCACAAGCGCAGCCGAATATTGCACTGGTCAAGTATTGGGGCAAACGCGACCTGGATCGGAACCTGCCTGCCGTGAGCTCTCTGTCTGTCACTCTCGATAGTCTCTGGACAAGGATGTCGGTCAGTTTCGATGGCAGGGAGGCTGATTCGCTTGAGGTGAATGGCGCTGATTCGCCCGACATGCTGGCACGCGTCAGCCGATGCCTCGACTACGTGGCTGGCGAGGATCGTCCACGTGCGCGAGTGACGAGCGAGAGTAACTTTCCGATTGGCGCTGGCCTTGCTTCTTCGGCATCGGCATTTGCGGCGCTGGTGGTCGCGGCCGATGCGGCGGCAGGTACCGGTCATGACAGGCTGACCCTGGCCAGGCTGGCAGGCGCCATATCGGGGTCGGCTGCCAGGTCGCTCTATGGCGGAATTGTGGAGTTGATTGCCGGGGCGGATGAAATTGATGTGCACCGACTCATGGATGCTGACGAGTGGCCGCTCGAGGTGATCGTCGCCGTGACTGAAGAGGGCCCGAAGCCGGTCGGTTCCGGAGATGCGATGATAAGGGGCGCTGAAACCTCGCCATTCTATCCTGGCTGGATCGAGCAGCAGGATGCTGATATGCAGACTGCCCGCGAGGCGGTTATTGCGAGAGGATTTGCCGCACTTGCGGGAGTTGCCGAACATAATTGCCTGAAGATGCATTCGGTCATGTGGAGTTCCAGGCCGCCGATCGTCTACTGGAACAAAGCGACGCTGGCCTGTATGGAAACCGTGCGAGCCCTGCAGGCGGAAGGGCATTCCGTCTTCTTTACGATCGATGCCGGGCCCCAGGTCAAGGCTGTGTGCTTGCCCAAATCCGCCGGGGCGGTCGAATCGGCACTGGCTCAAACGGAGGGCGTAATTCATACGATGCAAAGCCGCCTTGGAGCCGGCGCGAGGCTGATCGGCGCATGACCGGGCTGTACATCAGCGCGCCAGGCAAGGCCGTTCTCTGCGGGGAGTACGCCGTGCTTCGTGGCGCCCCGGCCCTTTCAATGGCAGTTAATCGACGGGCCAGGGTCTGCCTTTCCCCGTCGGCTGACCAGTACCACAACTTTACAGCGCCGGGGTTCGCAAACGGCCACTGGCGGTTTCGTGCGGGTGCGGACGGTCGTGTCGAGTGGCTGGACCAACCCCCGGCACGAGGTTTCAGATTGCTGGAAGAGGCCTTTAAGGCCTGCGTGCGCGATGAGTTGGCGCCTATCTCGGTCAGCGTCGACACGGGCGAGTTCTTTGACCCTCAATCCGGCGATAAACTGGGGTTTGGATCAAGCGCCGCCGCAACGGTCGCCCTCGTGGCGGGCCTGTCACGCCCGGACAAGACGACAGCGGATTTGTGCGCCGTGGCTCGCAGTGTCCACCTTTCACTCCAGTGCGGCCGGGGCAGTGGCGTGGATGTGGCCACCAGCTGCCATGGCGGCGTAATTCGATTCAGGAGCGATGACGCTGAAACACCGGCGGCACAGGCGTGGCCGGCAGGTCTGGAATTCAGATTCCTGTATAGCGGCAGGCCCGCTGACACTCTCGCCGCACTCGGTAAACTGGACGGTACGTCGTCGGCTGATGAGCCGTGGCGGATGTTGATGTCAGCGGCGGAAGAATCATCTGCAGCCTGGGCGACAGGGAACAGGGAAGATTTCCTCGACTCCCTCCGTCGTTATACAAAGTGTCTTGCGCAATTCAGCGATGCCTACAAACTTGGTGTCTTTTCTGCTGGTCACGACGCCATGGTCGATCTGGCTACGACCGTTGGCGCCGTATACAAACCCTGCGGAGCTGGTGGCGGCGATATCGGTATTGCGTTGGCAAGCAGCATTGATGATATTGAGCTTTTCTGCGGGCGCGCCCGTGAACACGGATTCATACCTTTGAATGTACAGCCGGACAAGAACGGAATCGCGATGGATTCAGGGGATCGCGATGAGTAATTCACGCATTTCCGGACTCTATCGCCTGTCCGTGAATGACCGCATCGGCGAGTTGGTTAAGCGAGGTTTCCTGAGTCGTGACGCGGCCAAAGCGTTGCTTGAAGGAGCGCCACTATTACCGCTGGGTACGGCAGACCGGATGGCCGAAAATGTGATTGGCGTATTCGGCCTGCCGTTTGGTATTGCGCCGAATTTCCTGGTCAATGACAAAGACTACGTTGTTCCAATGGTGGTTGAAGAGCCTTCAATCATTGCGGGTGTGAGTGGTGCTGCGCGGATTTTCCGTAATTCCGGCGGCTTCGTTGCCACATCGAGCGACCCAATACTGATTGGTCAGATCCAGATTGTCGGCGTCAGGGACCCGGACAGGGCGGTACAGTCTCTTTTCTCGGTACAGGACGAGCTGATTGCGCTCGCGAATAGCCTCCAGCCCAATCTCGAGAAGCGAGGAGGAGGTGCTCGCGAGATAGAGTTCTACAAGTACCGGCTGCCAGACGGTGACTGGACCGTGGTCCTTCATTTGCTCGTTGACACGCGGGATGCGATGGGCGCCAACATTGTAAATGCCATGTGCGAAGGTCTGGCGGCGCGGGTCGAGGAAGTTTGTAGCGGTAATGTTGTTTTGCGAATTCTTTCCAATCTTGCGGACAAATCCCTGGTTAAGGTGAAAGCGACCATTGCCCTCGCATCACTTGGCAGCGATGGACACAGTGCTGAGTTCGTTCGGGATGGGATCGTTCTGGCAACCGATTTTGCCAATACGGATCCATATCGTGCGGCAACCCACAACAAAGGAATAATGAATGGCGTCGACGCACTCGCGATCGCTACCGGCAACGACTGGCGCGCGATCGAAGCTGGCGCGCATGCGTTTGCTGTCAAAGAGGGCGCGTACCGATCGTTGACTTCATGGTCTGTCGAATCAAACGGTGACCTGACAGGCGAGCTGACGATGCCGCTTAAGGTTGGCATTGTAGGGGGATCGTTGTCGTCGAATCCCGGTGCGAGGACCGGACTTGCCATTGCCGGCGTATCGTCGGCAACGGAACTGGCCCGGCTCATGGCGGCAACCGGTCTCGCGCAGAATTTCGCAGCGCTGCGGGCGCTGGTCACCCATGGAATTCAGAAAGGTCATATGAGTCTGCACGCACGCAGCGTTGCTGCGGCAGCAGGCATTCCGGACGACCAGTTCGACAATGTCGTCGCGGGCATGATCGAAAGCGGTGACGTCAAAACCTGGAAGGCGGAGGAGCTCGCGAGTTCTGCCACTCCCGACGGGATGCCTGATGAACCGCTGACAGGCAATGCGGCCATTGGTGAGGCGTGTGCGAAAGTCATACTCCTTGGTGAGCATGCTGCGGTTTATGATCGCCACGTGCTGGCATTGCCCATTGCTGCGGCGGTCACGGCGCAGATTGCCGAGCGCGAGTCCGGCATCAGGCTCTCGATTCCGCAATGGGGAATTCATGATGACTGGTCGGACCGGAACCGAAAACCGGGCGGCGCTTCAATCGTTATCGACCTGATTATGCTGCAGCTGGGCCTGACCAATCGGGGATTCGATATCCGGGTTTCCTCGCGCGTTCCGATTGGAATGGGCCTTGGGTCTTCGGCGGCATTTGCCGTGGCGGTCATTCGTGCACTCGACCAATTGCTTGGGTTGAAACAGACGGAGCTGGAGATCGACCGGCTTGCGTTTCGTTGCGAGGGCCTTACGCACGGTACGCCGTCAGGAATCGATAACAACATTGCGACTTTTGGCGAACCGGTGCTTTACTCCAGGGGCAGCAGCGGCCGGACGATACCGGTTTCGCTCGTGGAGATTCCGCCGCTCGTTATCGCGTCCAGTGGAATCAAGGGGGATACCAGGGAAATGGTTGCAGGAGTCCGCTCGCGCTATGAACAAAATGAAGCGCTCTACACAACGATATTCGATGAGATTGGCGAGCTCAGCGTCGCAGGCGCAACCGCACTCAGAGAGGCCGACTATGCATACCTTGGCTCAATGATGAACGTATGTCAGGGTTTTCTGAACGCGATCGAGGTATCGACGCCGGAGCTTGAAAAGATGATTCATATCGCCCGTAGCGCGGGGGCAATTGGCGCGAAACTTACCGGTGCGGGTGGAGGCGGGTCGATTGTTGCGCTCTGTCCCGGTAAGGTCAACGAAGTTTCGGAGGCGCTGGGACTGGCCGGCTACGAGATCATCCGAATGGCGGCAGACGGGGACCAGCGTGACTGAATCATCGGCCAGAATTGTCTCGTCCGAGGACGAGCGCCTGATACTCGTTGACGCCGACGACAATGAAACGGGGTTCCTGAGTAAGGCGGAGTGCCATGATGGCGATGGTGTTCTGCACCGGGCGTTTTCGGTTTTCCTCTTTAACAGTAACGGCGAGCTTCTGCTGCAACAGCGTGCTGCAGGTAAACGCCTTTGGCCCATGTACTGGTCAAACAGTTGTTGCAGTCATCCGAGGGAGGGAGAGTCGGTTCCGGAAGCAGCCTCCAGACGGCTGCAGGACGAGCTGCACGCGGCAAGTGATCTGAAGTTCGTCTATAAGTTTGTTTACCAGGCACCATTTGGCGAGCTCGGTTCGGAACATGAGCTTTGCCACGTTTTTCTCGGTCGTATCGAGTCCGGGCCAAGCGCCAACGACACCGAGATCGAAGCCATACGCTATGTATCGGCCGCGGCGCTGGAAAGAGAGTTCCTGGAAACACCGCAGCAGTTCACGCCCTGGTTTCGAATGGAATGGCAGCGGCTAACAGAAGAATATTCCGAGACGCTCGCGACGTATATCTCCAGTCGAGTGCCTCACGATATTTGAAACGGCTTCGGGTGGATGCGAAGCGAGGAAAAACTGGATGACGAAGCGAAGTGTATGAACCGGCACATGAGCATTCGGCATCGTTTTTTTAACGATGCCCGGCGCCAGCTGAGTAGAGTTTAGCTCACGTATTTGTAGTACTCGATCCCCACATCCTGAAATTGTCGCTCATCTGTTCGCCCGACTTTGTCGATGACGAATTCGTTATGCGGCAGGTAATCGAGGTTGTAAACGCGGCGGCCGTCGTGCAACGCGGCGTACTGGGCTTCATCCAGGTCGACCGTGAATTCCATGGATTTGCCGAAGCCGATCTTTGCCGTCGCTTCCCGCCAGCCGTCCGCAACAAAAAACGGGATAACTTCGGCTGCATCGCCGCTGCCGTATCCGAGCGTCAGCAATTCCTCGCCCGTCAGGTCACAGCCCTCGTCAATCGCCTGCTCAAACCCGGCGGCGATCCATGCCGGCAATGCGGCAGTGTACAAATTGCCAAGGTCCAGCATGGTGTCGCTGCCAAGCGCCAGCTTGTCCAGGATCTCGCGGCGGTACCTCCTCGATGCCCGGAATATGCGGAACACTGCCATGGTCAGGGGGAAGGCTTCGTAATTCAGTCGCTCCGGATCGGCCAACAGAACGATTTCGGGCTTGCTGCTCATCTCCGCCAGCAATGCGTCGGGCTCGACGCCAGCCTCGTAGCAAAATGATGCGAGTTCAGCCCGGTCCTCCGGCGACCCGCTGCCGAGCGCGAACAGGTAAGCAACTGCCCAACCGGTCTCCGGCATTCTCCGGTAGGGCCTGTGCATGAAAACGGTTTTCAGTGACCGCAGGTATTCGCTGGCCCGGATGCCGCGCTTTTCATACATATCGTCGAGTGCGTGAAGTGTCTCGTCGATGTAGCAGGTCGTTGAATACTTGCCATTAAAGACGGGGAAGTCCTGCACCTGGTGGCTTTCACTACGGTCCTGTCCGCAGAAACGGAGCATCGGTTTGCGAAAATCCATGATGCGATAGTCGGAAGCGGATCCGGATTTGACCAGGTCGACCTCGGCGAGCCGCGGATTTTCCTCCAGCAGCATGGCGACGGCGCCGGCACCCTGTGTCGGTTCGCCGCTGGATCCTCGCGCGTATTCGGCAATATCCGCGCATACAACGATCGCCTGGCCGCCGGCCCCGTCCAGAGCCAGGTGACGGATTGCGCTCTTCATGCCGTATACCCCGCCGAGGCAGGCATGTTTGAATTCAGGAACTTCGCAGCTTCGCGCGATCGGAGGTTTGCCCTGCGCAGCCAATGCCTGGTCAACCATACCCTTCACAATGATGGCGCCGGCCGAGTTGTCGGTGCTCGACTCTGTGCCCAGCCCCAGGAATTTAACCCTGGTGGGATCAATGTCGTACTGGTTGATCAGGCGCATGACTGCCGTGGCTGCCATGGTGTAAACGCTTTGATTTGGCCCGCGGACCCGGAAACTACGGCCAACCACCTCGCGAATCTTGGGCCAGTGGTTGCCGGTCCATTGGCACCAGTCCTCCAGCCAGACCCGGAAAGGCGGCGTATAGGCGGCGAGCCCACTGATTCCTATGCTTTTTCTTTCCATGGTTAGACTGTCGGAAACTCTCTGTTCGGCTCCGTTTAGAGCTCAGCCCGCAAATTCTAGTGGTACATGCTCCCTCGCTCAAGGCTATTGCGGCATGTTCTTACACTGTGCGGATCATAAGCTCAGATCGAGAATGCTGCCAGAATCCCCGTTATGGCGAGGACGAGCGCCAGGCCGACCAGGTAGGCGACGACCAGGACCAGGTATTTGGTGAATGAAATGAGTCGGCCCTGATCGTAGACCAGGCGCATAGCTTTGAAGAGGTACACCATAATGTAGATCGATACGGCAAGTGTGGTTAAAGCCGAAACGCCGTCGGGCAGACTCAGGAGCGACGCAAATCGCAGGAACAAGGTCTGCAATGTCAGGATCAGGAAAAAGAACGCGTGGTAGTGGACAATGAACAGCACGTGTTCAACATAATAGCGCTTCGACAGCGGGTATAGCATCTTCAACACCAGCGCCATGATTGGCAGCAATGCAATCAGCGCTGCGGGTACGCTGTCCAGCAGCTTGCCAAGATACGTCTTGCCCTCGTCGGCGACAATTCGTTCACAGGCCGCCTGCATTCGTTCTGGTGTCAGCCTGGCCGACAGCCATGGCGGAAAGTCATTCGTCTCGATATCGTCGCATGTACCCGACGCCGTCGATTCACCGCTGTTAATGCTGATGTTTATGTCACCGTTGTCGTCTTCGTCGGCATTGTCCTCGCCGTCTGGTTGCGGGCTTTCCTCCCCGGTGATCGCGGTTCCGTCGGGAAGCATTGTTGCCGCCTGATCAGCGGAAAGAACGCCATCGTCGACCAGATCCTGCAGCACTTCACCTCGAATTTCCTCCGCAATATTTCCTTGTTCATCCGTAACCTCCGGTACATCCTCTTCAGGATCGAAGAAGATGCCGAATTCCTCTCGCGGATCGAAGAAAACGACGACGAAAAAGACGATGCTCAAAACCAGGTAGGTGCGAAACGGCGGCATGAATCGTGCCCGCCGACCTTCGAGGTAGTCGCGCGTCAGTCTTCCGGGACGCATGGCCAGCGGAATCAGCGTTCGCCACAGGCGCGAATCGAGTTCCAGCAGATCGCCGAATGCCTCCTGAATCAGTTCCCAGATGCTGATCAGCCTGCTTCTTGCTCGCTGGCCACACTCTCCGCAATACTGCCCCGTCAGCGCCGTTCCACAATTCAGGCAGGACTCGGCGGGAGTCAGCGTGTCATCGATGACCGCCGTTTCGTGCAGGGTACGTCGCGCTACGTCGAATTTTCCGGCGAACAGGTCCTCGGAAGACTGGCGCATAGCAGCGGCCGGACCGGCCAGGTAGGCATCAAGGTCGGAATCGCTGTCGAAGTAGTAGAGTGTGACTCTGCGTGGGCGTCCCTGCTCGTCTTCATCTGCAGCATAGGAGCTGGCCCGGACGATGCCCGGCAACTCGAGCATTTCCTCAATATGCTGCGCAAGCCAGGCGTCAAAATCCCCAACGACTTCGCGATCAACGCTGTGCGTGACTTCGTAGACCGGCCCGAAGTTATCTGACATTCGCTATCCTGTTTTTTTCTTTTTCTTACTGCTGGCCTTTTTGCCGCCGACCTTTTTTGTGGCTTTCTTCTTTGTTACTTTCTTTTTCGCGGCAGGCTCTTCCTCTGCGGGAATGACAATCGAAGGCACAACTGCGTGGTCCATTTCCGGAACCGGGGCATTGCCGCCACTCTTTCTGCCGAATTCATCGGGTGAGAAGTCATCGACCGACAAAAGGAAAAGCACCTTCTCGTGATAGTCGCGTAACTCTGCTGCTTCGTTGCGGCTGACTATTTCGGCTTTCTCTGCTTCATCAATCTGATGACCGAAATACTCTGATCGAATGAGCCCTTCTTTGCGCGCCTGGCCGAGTTTTTTCTCCATGGGCAAGAACTGCTCGGATAGTTCAAGGGCTTCCTGCAACAGGCCCAATGGGTTGTTTGGTGCGAGCGCTTTGTAGGCTTGCTCACTCAGCCGCTCTCTCGCTTCGCCTGTTTCCGTTATCAGTGACACGATCTTCTTGCCGATTTCATCTGAGGGCGAGGAATATGTTCGCCCGCGCGGGAAAATTATGCAGCGCAACAAAAAGGCGACCGGGCGGTTTGGGAAATTTCTCAGGAAGCTATGCAGCTGTTCCTGCGCATGATACATGAGTGTCCTGACCGACCATTCGACCAGCGGAATATCCGCCGCGCGGCGGCCCTGATTTTCAAAGTGCTTCAATACAGCCGATGCGAGATACATACAACTCAGCACGTCGCCGAGTCTCGCAGACAGCAATTCTTTCACTTTTAGTCTGCCGCCCAGGGTGAGCATTGCAAAGTCGGTGGTGAGCGCAAACGCTGCGCTATAGCGATTGACATTCTGGTAGTAACGGCGGGTCGGCGTATTCAACGGCACCTTGCTGAACTTGGCGTGAGTCAGTGCCAGGAAAAAGGCGCGCGCAGCGTTGCTGACTGCGTAGCCGACATGAGAGAAGAGGGCGTCGTCGAATTCGGTAAGGCCGCGCTCGGTATCCTCGTCCTGCGCAGCCTGCAGCTCACGAAGCACGTAAGGGTGGCATCGCATCGCGCCCTGGCCAAAGATAATCAGGCTGCGGGTAAGAATATTCGCGCCTTCAACGGTTATGGCGATTGGCGTCGCCATGTAGGGTCGGCCGGCATAGTTTTTCGGCCCCATCATAATCGCCTTTCCGCCATGAACATCCATCGTGTCATTGGCGACCTTGCGGCCAAGTTCGGTGCAGTGATATTTGAGGATTGCCGATGGTACGGCGGGCTTTTCACCCTGATCGATGGCGCCGGACGTGACCGACACCGCTGCGTTCATGATATACGTGTTGCCGGCAATTCGTGCAAGCGCCTCGCCAACACCCTCGAATTTCGCGATAGGCAGGTTGAACTGCCGCCTGATCTGCGTATAGGCGCCCGCTGAGTAAGCAGCCGCCTGGCCACCTCCAGCTGCAGTCGATGGCAGGGTGATGGCACGACCGACCGATAACAGCTCCACCAGCATCTTCCACCCCTTGCCGGCCATATCCTGACCGCCAATGATGAAGTCCAGCGGCACGAACACATCATTGCCGGACGTAGGGCCATTCTGAAACGGGACGGACAAAGGATCGTGCCGACGCCCGATATTGACGCCGGGCAGGTCAGTCGGGATCAACGCGGCGGTAATGCCGTATTCGTCTTTGTCGCCAATAATATGATCAGGATCATAAAGTTTGAACGCCAGTCCAAGAACGGTTGCGACCGGAGCAAGGGTGATGTAGCGCTTGTCCCAGTTGAGTCGGATGCCGACAGTCTGTTCGCCTTCCCACTCACCCCTGCAAATCACGCCGCTGTCGATTAATGCGGCAGCGTCAGACCCGGCTTGTGGAGACGTTAGCGCAAAACAGGGAATCTCGTCGCCTGCCGCCAGTCCTGGCAGCCAGCGTTCCTTTTGTTCGTCGGTGCCGTAGTGCAGCAGCAACTCCGCCGGGCCAAGCGAGTTGGGTACACCCACGGTCGACGATGCGATCGAGCTTCTGCTCGCGAGTTTTGCGATCACCATGGCGTTGGCGTAGGCGGAAAATTCCAGACCGCCATATTGCTTCGGGATGATCATCGCGAAGAAACCCTGCTTCTTGATGAATTCCCAGGCTGCGGGTGGCAAGTCGCCACGCTCGTGTGAGATTTCCCAGTCGTCGAGCATTGCGCAGAGTTCTTCGCAGGGTCCGTCCAGGAACGCTTGTTCCTCAGCCGAAAGTTTCGGTGCCGGGAACGACATGAGCTTGTCCCAGTCCGGCATTCCGGAGAACAGCTCGCCATCCCACCAGATGTTGCCCGCCTCAAGCGCTTCCTTTTCGGTATCGGACATCGATGGCAGCATGGTCCGGTAAATCTCCAGCGCCGGCCGCGTAATCCTTTCACGGCGGAAGTCGGGCAGGTTCGGTACGATCAAAAGGCCAAAGAGCAGAATGAGCACCAGCATCCACAGCGGGTGCCAGGAGCCATAGAAAAGGTAGACAAGCAATATGCCGCCCATGGCAATAGTGGACGACAGCAGGCTGACACGGTTGTAGGCAAGATAGATGGCGCCGCCGAGAAACAGCAGAAACCAGGCGAGACTGATTAGAAGACCGGACACCGAATTTCCCTCAAAAAAACGGGCCGGGCGAAGAATACCGGCCTCGTATGCAGGCTAACACCTGAGGGGTTCATCCTGCCAGAGTATGGCTCAAATACCCGTGACCTGAATCCCATGCTTACTGCAAGATGCGACTACCTAAAGCAGGGATTCGATCGCTGCTCGCTCTTCACGTAATTCGGCTTCTGTGGCTTCCATGCGCTGCCGGCTGAAGTCGTTAATCTCCAGGCCCTGCACAATCTCGTAGTGCCCGTCGACGCATCGAACCGGATGGGAGAAAACGATGCCTTCACTGATTCCATAACTGCCGTCGGCCGGGATACCCATGCTCACCCAGTCATCTTTCGCTGTGCCAAGCGCCCAGTCGTGCATATGGTCGATTGCAGCAGACGCAGCAGACGCCGCGGAAGATGCCCCCCGCGCTTTGATGATCGCCGCGCCGCGTTGTTGAACAGTCGGGATAAATTTGTCCGTCAGCCAGGCCTGGTCGACCAGATCTGAGGCGGCTTCGCCTCCCACGGTTGCGTGGTGGATGTCCGGGTACTGGGTAGCCGAATGGTTTCCCCAGACCGTCATCTGTCGGATGTCGGTTACCTGGCTGTCGGTTTTTGCAGCAAGCTGAGCCTTTGCGCGGTTGTGGTCGAGCCGCATCATTGCGGTAAACCGGGACTTGTCGATGTCCGGCGCGTTACTGCTGGCTATCAACGCATTGGTGTTCGCCGGGTTGCCGACAACAAGCACTCGAATATCGCGACTGGCATGATCATTTATGGCCTTGCCCTGAACCGAGAAAATTTTTGCATTGGCTTCCAGGAGGTCCTTGCGCTCCATGCCGGGGCCGCGTGGCCGTGCTCCGACTAACAGCGCAAATTCGCTGTCCTTGAACGCGGCATTGGCATCATCCGTCGCAACAATACCGGCCAAAGTGCCAAACGCGCAGTCCTCGAGTTCCATGACGACGCCCTCCAGCGCTGGCAGCGCGGGCGGGATTTCCAGTAACTGCAGAATGACCGGCTGATCTTTGCCGAGCATCTGGCCCGAGGCGATTCGAAATGCGAGCTGGTAGCCGATCTGACCGGCGGCACCGGTGATCGTGACGCGAACAGGGTTTTTCATTTTCAGTTGACCTTGTCTTGTAAAACATTACGGGTAACGGCGCGCGATTCTAGCACCCGAAGGCGACATCGGCACCCGTTGGAATTACCTAGTGAGCATTTCAGCGCCTACTCGGGTGCCACGAATTGTGGGTAGTCGCGCAGAAGCGCCTGTAGCTCGAGCTCCGCGAACTGCGTGAGACCCTTGCTCTCCAGCTCCTTTATACAACGCCACCAGCTTTCGATGTTCGCGCGTTGTTCGGTGCCGCAATGTCCGTTCGTTGGCAGCAACGTGCCCGCGTCAGTCGTGCCGGCGCTGCGCTCGGGCACTGACATCGGGGATGTCGAATCTGACATGGAGGGTTTCGCGTCGGCTTCAATTTGTCGCAATTTTTGTGAGGTTGCCCTGGCAGCATCCTGGAACGCGTTTTCAGGTACCGGCGTGATTCCGTTCAAAGGCGCACTGGTAACACCGTCCGGCGAAACCAGGAAGGATGATTCGTTCAATTGCAGGATGAGTGCAAGGCTCAAGGACACAGTTGCCACGAATACAGCCGGGCGATACCACCGATCCCTCCACGCAGCACCGTTTGAGGACCGCAGCTCTTGCTTAGCCAGCCTGAGTATCGCCCGATCAAGCTTCTCCGGCGCTGATTCCGTGGCGACAGCGCCGTACTCTGACGATAGCTGAGCACTCATTCCATGGTCGGATTCGAGGTCGTTATTCATCATGAATATCCGGTTCGCTTATTCATTGCCGGCGTCCGCATCTGCCATGGACGCGCGGATTTTGGTGACTGCGTACCTGAGTCGGCTTTTGGCTGTTTCCCGATTTACGCCGGTCACGTGAGCGATTTCATCGATCGACAAGCCCGCCTCTTCGGATAGCAAAAACACATCTCGCTGCTCGTCAGGCAATTGCCTGAGTGACTCGTGCAAACGTTGCCGCGCGAGCAGCCGCTCCGTGGTTTGCTCAGGTTCGTGGTCAGTAGCGGGACTCAGGTCGGGATCTATGTTGGTTTCGTGCAAGTGGCGCTTGTTGCGTCTGACATGGTCGATGAAACAGTTATGCGCAACCCGAAACAGGTAGGTGGAGAATTTCGCGGTCGGCCGGTAGCTCTCGCGTGCCCTGATGATCTTGCCCCACGTCTCCTGAAAAACATCCTCTGCAGTATGGCGATTCAGGGACAATCTGAGCAGGTAACGAAAAACAGAATCGTTGTGCCTGCGATAGAGACTCTCGAAGGCAGCAACGTCGCCCTCCCGGTAACGGAGCATTAGTGCGGAATCTTCCAGCTGTTCGCCCATGCGGCGAGCATAAGCGACGCGGTTGCGGCCGCAAAGCGCAGTGTCGGGATAGTCCGCAGTGGTGCTCAGCAAAGTCATCTTATGGTCTCTGGAATCCGCCGATTTTATGGCGCGATTGGACAATTTCGATCTTTCCCAGGCCCCTGGCGCGTCGAGCAGGCACCGGAAATGTCTCTTCGAACACCCTATATGTCACTGATTTAAATAATAAATATGGTATTCGACCAGGTAATTAAACGGATCAAACGACCGCGCGGGGTTTTTTTGCGGGTTGCTTGCAATTAGCCAATATGGTGTTATAGTCAACTATAACACTACGTCACTTAATTGAGGGTCAGGGAATCCTGGCGAAAAGACGATGAGCAAGAAGTTTATTCAAATGACCAGTGGCTGGATCCCGGTTTCGGTTCTTTTGCTGTTTGCAGCCGCTTTGATAACCGGACAGGCCCGGGCAAACCTGCCCGCCGATATGAAGGCGGTACCGGCACCAATGTCGGCGGCATCCATGCATATCGTGGTTACTGGCAAGTTGCTCAAAGAAAACCTGGATGACCTGCCAAACGTTCTCGAATCAATGTTGAAGCTGCAAATTGAAGTTGATCTCGGTAACGATGCCGGTCGTTCTTCAATCAATGGCGAAAATGAATCTGCACCACGATCTTTGAAGCAGTAAAGGAGGATTCGATATGACTAATCTGGTTTCAATAAGGCAGCGTTTCGCCGCTTATCTTCTGTCATGGAATCCGCTGCTTTCCTACGGTGAACTGGTGCTTCGTCCTGTTACCATTTCCGAACGTGTTGCCGGTGAAATTCCGGCGCATGTTGCCGGACAAAGCAAGACGTAATAAAGGACCGGAATTTAATGGACCCCAAGTGGAATGAAGACCTCCCGATTTATCGCCAGCTGCGCGACCGCGTAGTTGCGATGATTCTGGAGGGTGTCCTCGGCGATGGTGATGCCTTACCGTCAGTGCGAAATGTCGCAGCGGAATATCGGCTAAACCCCCTGACAGTTCTCAAAGGTTATCAGGAGCTTGTTGATGAGGGGCTCGTCGAAAAGAAAAGGGGACGCGGGATGTTCGTCAATGACGGAGCGCGCGTAAAACTCCTGAAGGACGAAAGGCGGCGTTTTATTGAAAAAGAATGGCCGATCGTCTCGGCGACAATTGAGCGGCTGGGGCTGAGTGCAGAAGACCTGCTCAAGGATGTCGGTAAGCCTGGTAAAGGGGATAAGAATGACTAGCCTTGTCAGCGCCCGAAATGTGTCGAAGTCGTTCGGTGCCTTGCATGCCGTAGACGATGTTAGCTTCGATATCGAAAAGGGCAGAATCATGGGCCTGATAGGCCCGAATGGCGCGGGCAAGACTACATTGCTCAAAGCCATGCTCGGTTTGACCGACTGCCAGGGAAGTCTGTCTGTCCTGGGTCTCGATCCGTTTCGTCAGCGCAGGGAGCTGATGCAAAACATTTGTTTCATTGCGGACGTTGCTGTTCTGCCACGATGGATCCGCGTCGATCAGCTTCTCGATTTTTTGGAATCGGTTCATCCCAGGTTTTCCAGGTCCCGCGCTGAGGAGCTTCTCGCAAAGACGGACATTAATTCGAAATCAAAGGTGCGCCAACTGTCTAAGGGCATGGTCACGCAGCTGCACCTGTCAATAATCACTGCGATTGACGCCAAACTGCTCGTTCTGGATGAGCCAACGATTGGTTTGGATATTATTTTTCGCAAGGAGTTTTACGGCAATCTCCTGAATGATTATTTTGACGGAGAACGAACCATCATCATTACGACGCACCAGGTCGAGGAAATCGAGAACCTGCTGACCGACGTCATGTTTATCAACCATGGAAAAGTGGTTCTGGATGCCAAAATGGATGACATTCCGGAACGCTATGTCGAATTGCTTACATCAGGCGACAACGCTGCCAAAGCGCAGCAGTTCAGTCCCATTTATGAGAGAGAGGTTTTCGGCAAGAAGGTCTTCACTTTCGAGGGTGTCGATCGTGACCAGCTAACCGGCCTCGGTGAACTTCGGACGCCGGATATCGCAGATCTGTTCGTGGCCAAGGTTAAGGGAGGGTCGGCATGATTCGGAACCAGATTGCACTCCTGCGTCGCGAATTCTGGGAGCACAGGGCGATTTTCTTCGTTCCGGTCATCGTCGCAGTATTAATGGTGCTTACGTCTTTGACGGGGCAAGTCTCGATCGGGCAAATGGAACACGTCGACATCGGGATTCTCGGCGCAACGAATATGCCAGATAACGCGCGGTCCGCTGCCCTGTCGGGACTCATGATCGCGGTGTCCAGCACGTTCGTTTTTGCGATGTGGATTCTGACGATTTTCTACTCGCTTGATTCTCTTTATGCGGAAAGAAAAGACCGCAGCATTTTGTTCTGGCGTTCAATTCCCTGCTCTGATTTTGAAACAGTCTTGTCGAAATTGCTGACTGCAATGTTCGTAATTCCGCTGGTGACATTCATAATCATTGCGGCAACTCACCTGTTCGTGCTCCTCAATGTCACCATCTGGGTTGATTTGCGCGGTGGAAGCGTATGGCACCTGATCTGGTCGGCGGCTCCGTTTGTTGATAACTGGACAGCCACCCTGGTCTTTCTCCTCGCGCTGCCGTTGTGGTTGTCGCCATTCATCGGCTGGTTTCTGTTCGTATCGGCTTTCACGAAACGATCTCCGCTGCTGATGGCTGCACTGCCGATTGTCATGCTCCCACTGCTGGAGAAGATTCTGTTCGACAGTGCCGTATTTGCCGAAACGTTTTTCGTTCGTTCGGTGAAGATGCCGCTGTTTGTCGGCCTGGATAATATGGAGATCCTTTTTCAGGAGGGTGACGAATTCGCCAGGCTCGCAGAAGCGAAGCTCAGCCTGATGTCACTAATGGATCTCGGCGGCTTTCTGAGTGACCCACAATTGTGGCTTGGAATCATCGTCTGCGGTTTGTTCACTGCAGCTGCGATTTACGTTCGCAGATACAGGGATGAGAGCTAAACGTCAGGACGCAGGCTTCCTGACGTCAAGTTCATGTTTACGGATTTTGCCACGCAGCTGGTGGTAAGTCAGACCCAAAAGATCTGCGGCGACGCGTTGATTGAATTTTGCACGCCGCAACGCTGCGTCGACGAGATCCTTCTCGAGGCTCTTCATTCTGTCGCTCAAATTGACCGGCAACACATGCCGATGGCCGGCAGCGGCCGGATCAGGCGCTTCCGATACAGGGCGGCGTGACTCGCGCAGCCGATAGGGAGAGTCAAAGGGATCAAACGCGATCTCCGTGATTTGTCGGCTCTTGTCCTTGAGGCGGTACACCGATCGCTCCACTGCATTCTTAAGTTCGCGAACGTTGCCCGGCCAGTCGTGACGCAACAAAGCCGACGATGCGCGAACACCGAAGCCCGGAAACAATGGCAGGTCGAGTTCGCTGACCATATTCATTGCGAAGGCGTAGGCAAGCGGCAAAATATCTTCGACGCGTTCGCGCAGTGGTGGGATAGTGATCACGTCAAATGCCAGGCGGTCCAGAAGGTCCTCACGAAACCGCCCCTCTTTCGTTAGCGCCTGAAGATCGGAGTTGGTCGACCCTGCAATTCGGACATCGACCGAAATCGTTTCACTCCCTCCGACGCGCTGCAACTCGCCGTATTCGATCACCCGAAGAATCTTTTCCTGCATTCTGAGCGAAATCATCGCGAGCTCATCGAGCACCAGCGTGCCGCCGTCGGCTCTTTCGAAATGCCCAATATGCGTTCGGGCCGCCCCCGTAAATGCACCGGCCTCATGACCGAATAACTCCGACTCAAGAATCGACTCCGTCAGCGCTGCGCAGTTGACCTTGACCAGCGGCTGTTCCCAGCGTTTCGACAGAAAGTGAAGTCTTGAAGCGATCAATTCCTTGCCGGTACCGCGCTCGCCGACAACGAGCACGGATTTGTTCAGGGGTGCCGCGCGTGAGACGTGCTCAAGCATCTCGAGGAACGCAGGCGCCTCGCCGATGATGTGTTGTGTTGGGCGATCTGAAGACATTGACCAAATAAACCAAAACTTAGCGAAAAAAACAAATTATTAGCAAAAATGATCAAATGAAATTGTCGCCATTGGCACCGGTGGTACCAGAATATCTTATAGAAACAATGCCTTACTCATAATAGAGGGAGTTGGCATGGATGCTGCAGTAACTATAGTGACCTGAAAGAAACCCTATGCAGAGAGAGGATGAACCAATGGGCATATTTACGAGATTCAGCGACATCGTGAATTCGAATATCAACGCGATTCTCGATAAAGCTGAAGACCCGGAGAAAATCGTGCGGCTGATGATCCAGGAAATGGAAGACACGCTGGTGGAGGTACGCTCTGCCGCTGCACGATCAATAGCAGACAAGAAGGATCTCAATCGCAAACTGGAGCACCTCGAGCGCGAACAGGACGATTGGGATTCGAAGGCCGAGCTGGCGCTGCGAAAAGGACGCGAGGACCTGGCAAAGGCAGCGCTTGTGGAGAAATCGAGGGCGTCATCCGCAGCTGAAATCATTCGGGCAGACTATTCGGCAGTTGACGAAGGCCTCGCAAAATTAAACCACGATATCTCAAGACTGGAGAAGAAACTCGACGATGCGAAGACTCGACAGAAGGCGCTACTCGCACGGCACAAGACCGCCAATAGCCGCCTGGCGGTAAGGAAGAAGATTCACGACTATAAAATAGACGATGCCATGATTCGATTCGAGCAATACACGCGCCGCATTGACGATGTCGAGGGCCGCATCGAAGCCTACGATCTCGGATTACCGAAGGATCTGAATCACGAATTCGCGGGCCTGGAGGCAGAAGAATCGATTGCCAGGGAGCTGGATGAACTCAAGAGGCGTGTGTCACCCGGCGCGGGCGCCACAACGGAGACCAAGTAGTTGGGATTTGGCATTGATCAGCTTTTGACGATTGCGCTAATCGTCTTCTTATTAATTCCGGCGCCGCTGTTTATCGTTTTGCATTTCATAACAAAATGGAAGCAGTCACGCGAAATATCGGGAGGGGACGAAGAAATGCTCGAGGACCTGTGGACGCTGTCTCAGCGACTAGAGCAGAGACTGGAAAGCCTCGAAACCATTCTCGATAGTGAACTGCCAGACTGGAGGAGAAAATTATGAGCCGAGAGACCTGGAATCTGGATTATGGACCGTTGCGCGGGCTATACCGCGACAGGGAAAACGGCTGGATTTTCGGCGTCTGTGCAGGTATTGCGGAACGCTTCAACTTCTGTACGGGGACCGTTCGACTCATTGCAGTGATATGCCTGGCCCTGTTTTTCTGGGGGGCGGTAATAATCTATATTGGTGCAACCATGCTGCTCAAAGAGAAGCCGCTGATCTACTCTGGCAGTCGCCGAGAGTATGAATTCTGGAGGCAGCGTGACGGGAACGACCGCTGGAGTCACCCATGAGCGAATACAATGCAATACCGAGACGGCGTTTTTACAGGGATCGTGACCGTGCAATGGTTGCAGGTGTTTGCGCCGGTCTCGCCGACTATTTCGGTTTCAATCTGAGAGTCACACGTTTTCTGGCGTTTATCTCGCTGGTCATGGCGACGCCGATTACGCTGCTTGTCTATTTCGCCACTGTTTTCCTGGTGCCTGCAGCATCCGGTCCGAGCGGGCGGCAGAGTTATGACGCCGAATTCCGTAAAGCAGTAAGGTCGGATCCCGGTCAGACGTTGAGTGACGTGAAGAGAAGGTTCCAGTCACTTGATAGCAGACTGGCTCGCCTGGAAAGATATGTGACTTCCCCGAGATTCAACCTGGATCAGGAATTTCGCAATCTCTGAGTTATTTCCGTCTTTGAGGACTCCATATAATGAACAGTTCGCTAATCTTTGTGCTCATGCTGGTCGCGCTTCTGACCTGTGCAAACATTGTTCAGACCTGGCTTAAACAACGAAAACCCGAACCTGAAAAATCCGGAGAGCTTGAGGAAACACTTGCGAAAATCGATCTCCTGGAGGACAGGATAAAAGTGCTTGAGCGGATCATCACTGAAAATCGATTCGATTTAAAAAGAGAAATCGATTCTTTGTAGGGCAGCACAGTGCCAAAAAAAACGCCCGTCATTGACGGGCGTTTTTGCTTGGGATCCGTTGCGGAACTATTGGGACTTAGCGCGATACGCCTGCACTTCAGAATTGAACTGTGCGGCAACTCTCTCCATTTCATCGACAGCTGCGTTGTACTTCTTGTTCAGCATGTCCTCGCGTTCCTGCTCATCTTCCGGTTTCAGGTCGGTCATCGCTTCGCGTGCAGCCCTTTCCTCGTCCTGAATGCATTGAAGGTAGATCTCCATATCGGCGACATATTTCTTAACGCCACTTTGCCCCGCGATCATATCTTCTTTCGTCGCGGTATTGCCGTTTGGAATCAAAACGCGCTCCGGGTATTCACATGCAAAGACGGATTGAGCGGCGAACATTAGGGAGAAGCTGAGGATAATCTTGATAAATTTTTTCATGTTCATGACTTCGAAGTTGTCGACTGTCGGTACGTCCGGCAGTCTGTGGATAGAAGGATTAAAAAAATCAGTGTTATTTAAACATGTCGATCGAAGGTAGTGAAGCGCTTAGCCAAATACCAAATAAATCAGAGAATTAGCCGCGGGAAATGACTGCTTATGCAAACAGCGTCCGGTGCTTATCAGTTCCATCCACCTGTGCCAGCAGTAGTTCCAGGTAGCTATCCGAGCTCATCGGGTCGCCAAACAGCAGGCCCTGCACGTAGGTGCAATCGTGGGATTGAAGAAACGCCAGTTGATCTTCAGTTTCTACGCCTTCCGCGACAACATCCAAATTCAGGCTCTGACCCATGTGAATGATTGTGCCGACGATCGTGGCGTCATCGGCATTCACGGCAACATCCTTGACGAAGGACTTGTCAATCTTCAGCGTACTGATCGGAAATTGCTGCAATGCGCTCAATGACGAGTAGCCGGTTCCAAAATCGTCGATAGCGAGATGTAGGCCAAGCGCATACAACTGATCGAGGATTTTGATCGTACGCTCCGGATTTTCCATCAGGGTGGTTTCGGTGATCTCGAGCTCGAGCGACGTCGGCGATACCTCGTAACTCCGGAGAATTGCGCTGATTCGATTGATGAAATTGGGCTGACGCAGTTGCTTAAGTGACAAATTGACAGACACGCGACTGGGTGACGGCACAGATCGCTGCCAGTATCTGAAGTCTTCGCAAACACGGTCCAGGACCCATTCGCCGATCTCAATGATCAGATTGGTTTCCTCGGCAAGCGGAATGAAGTCGGAAGGCAGGATAATGCCGCGATCCGGCAGCTCCCAGCGAACCAGTGCTTCAGCTCCAATCACTTCGCCTGTTCGCAGGCTGTATTTTGGCTGGTAGTGAACCAGCAGCTCGTCTCGTTCGAATGCGCGCTTCAGCTTACTCTTGGTCATCAGGCGTTCGACGGCCGCTTCGTTCATTTCCGGAAGATAGTAAGAATGTATGTTGCCGCCGGACTTCTTCGCGTGATAAAGCGCAGCGTCGGCGTTACGGATCAGGTCAATCACGTTCGGCGCGTCAGTCGGATAAAAGGCGACACCCATGCTGGCTGTCATGAAGACCTCATGACCCTGAACGAAAAACGGCTCGGCGAGCTTGTCCAGCAGTTGCCGGGCAAATTTGTCGACCGTTGGATTTCGCTCCTGCACGTTGTCTATCCTGTCTATGATCACTGCAAATTCGTCACCGGCCAAACGGCCAATAACTGATTCTTGCGGTAATGACTGCCGGAGGCGTTCCGCTACGGTTTCAAGTGTGGCGTCACCGGCCAGGTGGCCAAAAGTGTCGTTGATCTCCTTGAACTGATCGATGTCGATATAGAACAGAGCGATCGTCTTTCCCCGCCGTTTTGCACGGGCGATGGCGCGTTGCAGCAAATGTTGAAACTGCATGCGGTTCGGCACTTTTGTCAGTGCGTCGATTCTCGCCAGGTAACGAATCCTCTTCTCTGCTTTGCGACGCTGAGTTATGTTCTGCGCAGCATAGATCCGGTGGCCGTGAAAATCGCCTTCGGCCTCAATGGACGAACTGGTGTAGGAAACGGGAATACGGTCGCCGGATTTGGACATCAGGGATGCTTCACGCGGAACGCCGGGTCGTGTACCTGCATCCAGCGAGCCACCCTTATTTTGATCGACAATAAGGTCGATGTGGTGGCCCACCAGTTCGCGGTCGGAGTAGCCCAGCATTCGTGTCGTCGCCGAATTGACTCGGGTAATGATGCCGTCTTCGGACGTGACGATAATGGCCTCATTCATGCTCGACAACACGCTGTCTACATAGTCGCGTGAAATTGTCGTGCGTTTGAGTTTCTCTCGCATGTCATTGAAGACTGCAGCGAGATCGCCAAGCAGGTCTCCCCGGACGAAATCCAATGGTTCGCCATAGTTCGCATCGCTTAATTGTTCCGCCTGGACCTTAAGCTCCTTTATGCGCTCCGCCTGCATTTTTGCGATCAGCCAGATGACGAAACCGCAAAGCGCCAGCGTGACCAGTGTTGCAGCTCCAATCCAGGCGAAACTCGTCTTCCTGTTTTCCGTGCCAAGGGCGACAAGCTGGTCTTCAAATGCCTCGGTTTCGCCGATCAGCGTTGCCGTAATGAAGCTACCCGATAGCGAACCAATGTTTTCATCGTCCCGCACTACCGGGAATTTCATGTAGAGCCGCTCGGGGCGCCAAAGAGTACTGCCATCGAGCGGTTCTTCCTCGACCAACCCGGCCTGCACGTTGGCGCCGTCATTCCGCGTGAAGCGCAGGCCGATCAGTGTTTCGTTTTCGGCAATTGCGCGTTCGAGTATGTTCCGAGCCTCGCCGCTTAACGTGATATCTGAACCTGAAATTGAATTCGCGATCCGGTAAAGCTGGCCCCTTGCACGGCGTTCGAAACTTCCGGCAAGGCTTATTTCGTGTTGCTGCACGCTGGTGGCGACAATGCCGGATGTGAGCCATTGGTGCTGGCCGTAGAAAATGGACAACATAAGGCCTATGCCGACCAATGCGATGGTCGAGGCGAGAATCAAATATCTTGGCAGGAATCTGCGGGTCATGATTTGTTCAGACAGCGAAAACCAATGCGATTGCGGCAGCGCTCACCCGCATTGACTCGCAAGCCTGTTTCTTTATTATTCTCGGCAAATCGCCTGATTAGGGCTTTTGCAGTGTTTTCTTCTGACGCGGAAGCCCGGTAGTTTACCACTTTGACAATTCCTGATCGATCCATTGATACATATGGTGGTGATGATATACCGATCGAATTCAGCAACCTTGGGTCGCTCGTGACATAATCGACTGTATTGGGCGGCTGTGAAACCGGGGAATTACCCCGGATTGCAGCGATTAAGGGGTAGCGCTGTGGCTGTCGGCGGCCATACCTGCACGATATATCGGGGAATGCACGATGGGTAAAACCGCGCTTATCGTCGACGATTCGAGATCCGCTCGGGTCGTGCTCAAAAAGGTGCTTGAAACGCACACGCTGCACGTCGACACTGCCGAGTCTGCCGAGGACGCCCTCGACTACCTTAATTCGAACAGACCGGATGTGATCTTTATGGATCACATGATGCCCGGTATGGATGGCTTTGAGGCTGTTTCCGCAATCAAGCGAAACCCGGACACCGCGACGATTCCGATCATGATGTACACGTCGCAGGAAGGCGAGGTATACGTGGGACAGGCACGTGCACTCGGCGCGATCGGTGTATTACCCAAGAATATCGCGCCGGTGGAAGTGTCCAAGGTTTTGAAGTCCTTGAGGGTCATCGAAAGCGGTGATTCTGCTGATCAGGCCGACGAGGCCAGGACGGTTGTAGATATCAGCGGAACTTTTCCCGCGCTGGAAACGCTCGATCAGGACATCAGGCTCCTGATTCAGGATCTTTTCGATCAACAACGTGCGGTATTGCGCCGTGATCTGCTTGATAGCTACGAAACGATCGCGAGTCGTGTCGTTGACGAGATTCGTCCTCCCGAGGATGAAGGCGAAACTGAAATGGAGACGTCAGCCAGCGGGGGAATGTCGCGACTCGCCCAGGCGGCGGTCGCCGTACTATCCATGGTCGCTATGGTGTTCGCCTGGCTTTATTGGCAGAGGGAGCAGGGCTGGCAGGCGCTGCAGGAACAACACCAGGCGTTACAGCAGATCGTCGAAAGTCAGCGTGTCGCCGATGCCGAGGACTCTTTGCAGGTGATACAGCAAATCGGCGGTTACCAGCAATCTCTTGAGTCGATGTATGCCGCCACAATCAGTGGCCTGGAGTGGGGCGCAAATCAGGCATCGGAATATGGCTACGGAGAGTCGCCGCTCGGTGATGAACGGCTTGCCGTCGTCGAGCAACTCAGCGATCAGCTGGCCGCGATCAATTTTTCCGGTGTTGTCCGGATAGAAACGCATGTTGCAAATTTTTGCCTGACCGTCGCCGGCACTGACGGGTTCACCCTTGCCACAGGTGATATGGGTGCGGCGGATTGCGATGCGATCGGAGTTACCCCCGGAGAGGCGTACGAGTCAGGGTTGGAGCAGTCTGTGGCGTTTGCCAACTTTATTCGCCTTGGAGAGGAGCGAACCGGCGGCAGGGTTCGCTATGAAATCATTTCAATGGGAAATTCGGATCCGTTGATGCCATATCCGGTGTCGCCAGAAGGCGTATCCGCAAGTCAGTGGAACCGGATTGCTGCCGCTAATAATCGTGTCGAAATATCGGTTTATCCTGACAGTTACTGATGTCGGTTTCGCTAGTCTGGCTCATCGCCGGACTGCCGTTTTTCGACAAATTCGTGAGGATTTTCATGGCCGGTCGTTTTCATAACTCCTTCGACGACTGCGCCCTCAGCAACTGCAATGGCCTCGCCGGAGACGGTACCGGTGATTTTTGCCGTATCACTTATTTCGACCTGGCCTGCTGCAACGATGTCGCCGTCAATGGTGCCGGCAATGATAACGGAATTTGCTTTTAATACGCCTTTCCAAAAGCCGCCCTTCGCGAGCGTAACCGAGCCATCGATGTCACACTCTCCCTCGACCGAACCATTGATCATGAAGTTGCCGCTGCCGGTCACCAGGCCTTCTATCTTGCAGTCTTCGCTGATCAGGGTACCCGGGCCGCTCGCCGCGTCCCGAAGTCGTCGCATCTTTGAATCGCTCATTAGACGGTTGTCTCCTTAAGGGTCATCTCATGGTTAGGCACAGCGGATGATACATCGTCGCCGCACCCATTTATGTGACATTGTCGACCTGTTGCCGTTATTTCTCGAGATGTCCATAACCGGCAGTTTCGATACGGGTAAGTCGCCCTCCCTCGAAGCGAATCAAACGCATCAGCTTGTGCGGGCCAAAATTGAACAGCAATTCTGAAACCGCCAGTTCCTGGTGGAATCCAGCGTAGACATGTTGCGTTGAATGGAGGCCAGTCGATCCACCCGGGCGCTTTATGATATATGGACGCAAGACGTGGCCAAGCTTCCTCACGGATATCGGCTGACCGCATAACTTAATGACCTGAGCTTCAACCATGCCCTCCTTGATCAGCTTGCTGCCACAGCGCAAAGCCCAGGCGTTGTCACAAAGAACCAGTAGCGCGCCGGTCGTGGCAACTGTCTTCAGCAGGTTCTTAAGTCTCGATGGCATGTAAGGGTCGCGGCAACAGAAATCTAATCAGCGGTTGGGTCACTATTGTAAACCAGGTATCACCACTTTCTTTTCATCTTTAAAAGACAATGACTTACCGCATACGGGCGCTTTCGTTGGCACCTTCGGACTGTCTCTGTATAGTCCCCGGATGATCAAGCAAAGTACCCGATGCCAGAGGCGGCTCTATTGAATCGGTTGGTTAAACAAAGAATCGAGAGACTGGCCCATAAGGGGCCAAAAAACGTTCTCGCGGGCGGCCTCAAAGGTATCGAGAAAGAATCGCTTCGCGTTTCGGAAGACGGCAATCTTGCTCATACCTCGCACCCGCGTGCGCTCGGTTCGGCGATGACGAATCAATTCATCACAACCGACTTTTCCGAGGCGCTGCTGGAGTTCGTTACGCCGGCAGAGGCACATACCTGGGAAACACTCAGGGTACTTTGCGAAATTCACCAGTTTGCGTATGAGCGCATAGGCGATGAGTTGTTGTGGGTCACGAGTATGCCGTGTCTTATGGCCGACGATGCCGACATCCCACTGGCACAGTATGGAAGCTCCAATATTGGCAGGATGAAGACCGTCTATCGCAACGGTCTTGGATATCGATACGGGCGCAAGATGCAGACTATTGCCGGCGTACATTTTAACTATTCATTGCCAACACAGTTCTGGCCCGCGTACCTGGAACTCGAAAAATCTTCGCTCAGTCTGGATGACTTTCGTTCTGACGCCTACATGGGAATGGTGCGGAATTTTCGTCGATTTGGCTGGATCGTGTTGTACTTGTTCGGCGCATCTCCTGCTTTGTGCAAGTCGTTTATCGGCGATGCAGACACCGACATGAAGAGCTTTAACGACAATACACACTTCGAACCGTTTGGAACGTCATTGCGAATGAGCGATCTGGGTTACACCAACAGTACTCAGGCGCGGCTCCGGGTATCTCTCGATTCTCTGGACGACTATATTAACGATCTAAGCTGTGCGATTTGCACAAAGGAACCGCAATACGAAAGGATCGGCGTCAAAGTTGATGGTGAATATCGACAGTTGAGCGCAAACCAGTTGCAGATCGAGAACGAGTTTTATAGCCCGGTCAGACCAAAGCGGGTAGCAAGGTCGGGTGAGCGACCAACTGCAGCGTTGGCGAGAGGCGGCGTCGAGTACGTCGAGATTCGTTCAATGGATCTCAATGTATTCGATCCGGTCGGCGTCAACCAGAACGCGATGCGTTTTATGGAAGCCTTCCTGGTCTATTGTTTGCTTCACGATAGTCCGCTGTTTACTGACGCGAGCTGGGACGAGGTCACGAGAAATCATGGTCAAACCGCACGCTTCGGTCGTGACCCGGACTTCAGGCTGATACGTGATGGCGCGGAAGTGCCGCTGCAGGAATGGGCGCGCGAAATTACCAGCGACGTTCGTGAAATTGCAGAAATTATCGACAGAGGGGAAGGCGGCGAAGAATACGTACAGGCTGTTGATGTCCAGATGGCACTTGTTGATGATCCGGACGCAACGCCATCTGCGCGTGTTCTGGATGAAATGCGCCAGACTGGCACCGGTTTTTTTCACTTCGCCATGAATTGTGCGAAGAGCCATAAAGAATATTTTGCCGCGCTCGCCGACCTGGAAGACGATCGACTTAAGATCTATAGCGATGAAGCGGCCACGTCGATCGAACGGCAGAAACAGATCGAGGCCGGCGACGAAGTCAGCTTCGATGAATATCTTCAGCAGTACTTCTCTGAGCAGGGTTGCTGCGACTAGGTTCATTCCCCTCTTCAGCCAAAAGTCGGCAAACAAAAAGATTCATGTTTGTTTGATTTTTACAAGAGATCAATCCGCGCCATCCGAATGGTTATCGACTGGCTGCCTGCGCTTCGCGCCTGCCTGATGGGCGAGGGGTTAAAGAGCGAAGGGTAGCGGTTCGCCGTGCGCGAATGCGTACTCGCGATGGAGCACTTGCAGCTTGCGGGTCAGGTCGCCGGGCCCGCCGCTGCCGACGATTCTGCCGTCAGCTTCGAGGATCGGGGTCAGTTCACCCATCGTGCCTGTCGTGAACGCTTCGTCGGCCGAGTATAGCTCGGTCAGCGACAGATTCTTCTCGCGTACGGGCAGATTTTGCTCTTCTGCGATATCGAGAATCATCTGCCTGGTGAGGCCGGGAAGGCAGGCATCGGCAAACGGTGTCAACATTACGCCGTGACGGACAAGGAAGATGTTGGTGTCATTGGTTTCGGAAATGAAACCGTTGATATCAAGCATGATTGCGCTATCGACCCCGGCAACGTTGGCGTCGATAGCTGCAAGGATATTGTTCAGCAGGTTGTTGTGGTGAATCTTGGAGTCGAGACATTCAGGAGTATTGCGCCGCGTCGAAGATGTGATCACACGAATTCCGTCGTCCGAATAAACGGGCGGTTTCCACTCTGCAAGAACAATCAGTGAGCAGCCCGATTGATTGAGTTTCGGGTTCATTCCCGAGGTGATTTTCTCGCCACGAGTCAGAGTCAGGCGGATATGAGTGTCGTCCGTCATCCCGTTTGCTTCGAGCGTCGCAAATATTGCATTGCGAATGTGATCCGATGACGGAATCGCATTGAAGGCCAACGTTTTCGCTGAGTTTTGAAGTCTTTCGAGGTGCTCGCCCAATGCCGCGATTCGACCCTTGTAAACACGCAGCCCTTCCCAGACCGCGTCACCGCCTTGCACAACACTGTCGAACACTGAAACACGGGCCTCATTTCTTGGCACGATTGTGCCATTTACATGAACGAGGATATCCGCATTTCTCGGGTCAGGTGATTGCAAGGTCTGTCTCCATATTAGTCATTGATGCCTGCGCGGAATGCGTGCGCATAAAGTTTTTCGTACCAGGGGGCACATTCTTCGAGCAGTGG
>JAHEFF010000050.1 GCA_024640315.1 Woeseiaceae bacterium | reverse complement strand
TGCCGGCAAGGCTTGCGGTGCCGAGGAGTCAAGCGCAGCGGCCGCGCCAAATCAAAAAGGCCCCTTTACGGGGCCTTTAAGAAATTCCGAATTGAATTCCAAAATTTTATTGGCTGGTTCAGGCCGCCATGGCGTTAGCGTGGACCTTCTCGATCTGAGCCCATGCTGACTCGATGGCTCCTACCTGCCATCCTGCCAGCCCGCTGATGTAATCGCCTGCAAAATAGACCCGCCCTTGTGGCTCTCGCAATACCGGCAAGTGCTTCTCGCGATCCGGCGGCGACCAGGTTGACCAACCCGCTTCGGTGTAGCGCGTACGATGCCATGAGATCGAAAAGGCCTTGTTATCGTAGTGCTTGCGGAATTGCCCCGGATGTATGCGCTCGCTGTATTCGATCGCCTGCTCGGTCTGCTCAGCCAGTGAGAGTTCGCCGAAGGCGATTGCCGGCCTGCCAATCGGGTACGCGCTCATCATGATGCCCTTCTTGCCGAAGTAGCCATAAGAAGGATAGATGACCGTATGCCCCGGGATGCCAAGAGTACTGGAGCCACCGTAGATGTCGTCATCCTCCTCCCAGAAGCGGCGATTCATTTGCAACGACAGTTTGCCGACCGTCATCTTTCCGGGGGCGGCCATTGCCTCTTTGCACCGATCCGACAAATCTGTCGGCAGCTTCGAGAGTATGCCCAGGGGTATGGTGGTGATGCAGTAGTCAGCCTTTGCAACCCGCACTTCCCCGGTAGCGTTGTCACGATAAGGCACGCTGACGCCATTGCCGTCTTGCCTGAGTTCCTGGACCTCGGCGTTGTAAGTGACCACGTCGCCGATGGCTCGCTCGAAACCCCGGGCAATCTGATCCATGCCCCCTACAGCCTGGTACATCGTCGCAGGGTGATCGATCGTCGTAACACCCTGAAATATATTGCCGAGTCCGGACTGCAGAATATCCGTGAGCGCCAGTGGCTCCGAGGCGGTGTTAGGGCCCATCAGGCCCATTGGGTCGAAACCGGACAGGCCGCGATGAAGCGTGCCTTTGTAGGTCAGATCCCGTGCATTCAGGAATCCTTCGCGAATGAGATAGTCGATGAGTCGATCTTTATCCTGGCTGCCGAGCTCCTCGTTGAGCGCGCCCTGATCCGCCAGCTTTGCCAACAGCTCGGCGGTGTAGCCCCGCATGTCGGCTTTGATCTCGCGCTTGCGGACCCGGCGACCTGCCAGTGGCCCGTCAGCGTTGTCGAACTGCACGTAACCGAGGTCATTTTCCTGGACCATGATTTCCATCGGTACGCCGAATTTGCGGATGTAGTGGAAAACCGCGTGATGGTAACTCGGGAGCCGCCACGGGCCGTGGTTGAAGTACTGTCCCTCGTCGAAATCACAGGTCCGGGTCGAGCCATCGACTTCCGTCGTCGTGAATCCCGCACGGGCGGACTGGCAGCGACCCCCGGCAAAAGGGCGCGCTTCCAGGATCTGGCAGTCGTAACCGCGCAGCCCCAGCTCATAAGCAGCGGTCATTCCAGAAAGGCCGGCGCCGAGGATGAGCACCTTGGTGCCGTCGGAACGTCCCATGAGGTCGGGAGGTGCTTCCGCGGCAGATGCAACACCCATGCCCCAACCGTCGAGCACCGTCATCGCCGCGGATACCCCGCCTATGGCGGCAAATGCCTCCAGGAATTCCCGTTTGCTGACAGACCGGGGTTGCTCGGAACTAGCTTTGGCCATTGGGTTTCTCCTAGCAGGCTATTGTTGCAAATCGAGTTCTATTTGGACGCCGACGTCGTCGTCGATCCAGTTGGTTGCTTCCCAGCCCACACCAAATTCCAGGCGCTTGATATCAAAGCTGCCGGAAAAATGCGCGGTCGTTCCCGAGACCTCAAATTCAAACGACATGGTGACCGGCTGGCTATTGCCAATAATGGTCAGTTGCCCGTGGGCGGCAAACGTACCGTCGTCCAGTTGCTCGATGCGCTCGGATTCGAATCGCGATTCCGGATGGTTCTGCGGATCGAACCAGTCCTCCTCCAGCAACGTTGCGTCCCGTTCCTCGTCTCCGGTCTTGGCGGAATCCATCTTCACCACGCCGATGATCTTGCCAGCAGCGGGGTTACCCGGATCGAAGTCGATCATCGCAGAGAAATTTTCGAACCGCGCCCGGAATGCGGAGCCCTCCTGCACGCCGATAAAACGAACTGCGCTCGAATCCTTCACAAGCTGCCACTCCGAAGCGCGAGCCTCGCTGATCGCAGTGCCTGCGATAAGCGTCAGAATTACGATCCATTTTGCCTGTTTTGCCATGGTCCTTCGTCCTCGATGCTGGGCTCATTGGTTGCAGGCAACCGAGCTAGTCTGCGCGTATCCTGACGGCAAGAGCCAAGATTTTCAATCGTGGATTCGCCGTCGATATCATTGCTCGTAACGGTCGTGTGAATTAATTAAATAACATGGAGTAATATCGGTCCAACGAAAATATTTAGTTACCGAGGAAAATAAATGCGCAAAATGTCCTTTCTGCTGGCTATGCTCGTCATCTCGGCGCCGCATCAAAGTCAGGCACAGGAACCGGCTACCAGCAAGGCGTTCCGCGTCGACAGCAATGCCAGCTGGATACGTGTGCTGGCCTATCCCGATGGGCCGTTGAAGCGTTTCGGTCATCACCATGTGATTTCGCACCAAAGCATCTCAGGTACGGTTGAGGTCGCGCCGAATCCGCTCGAATCAAACATAATACTTGAGCTCGCCGTTCAGGATTTTGCGGTGGACGACCCCGCCTTGCGAGCGCTCGAGGGCGAGGAATTTGCGGGGGAG
Organism: Woeseiaceae bacterium; assembly: GCA_024640315.1. Taxonomy (GTDB): domain Bacteria; phylum Pseudomonadota; class Gammaproteobacteria; order Steroidobacterales; family Woeseiaceae; genus SZUA-117. Next base: position 20,151 of record JAHEFF010000050.1, on the reverse strand, counting down.
GTACCTCAGAAGGACATCGACGGCACCAGGGCCAACATGCTTGGAGAAAGGTTGCTTAACGCCGAGCAATTTCCAGCAATTCAGATTAGGTCCACGGCAATGGATGGCAGTATGCCGGATGTAAACATTGTCGCAACGGTTGCCGTGATAGGGATGGAGCAAACCGTGACTTTTCCTGTCAGCATCGAATTAGCAGACGACTCGTTCACTGCGAGCGGTCAACTCGAAATAACGCATGGTGAGCTCGGGCTGTCACCATTCACCGCTATGGGAGGAGCATTGAGCGTTGGCGATTTGCTGGTTCTCAAATATGAAATATCCGGGGTGCCGGCATCGGCAGACGAGAAGTAATCGTCCGCATCAACCGGCGTGAACTTTCCGTTATCGATACTCAGAATTCAGACTTCGATGCGCTTGGGCGACCAAAGTATTTGTTGCCGGAAATCAGTCGGCAATCGTAACCGGCGTGCGCATGATGACCTCGCGGTGTGGGAACGGAATCGAGACGCCATGTTCCTTAAAGGTGTCCCAAAGTGCGAGCAATACCTTGCCACGAATATTCGTCAGGCCGCCCTGCGGGTCATCGATCCAGAATCGTAAGACAAAATTGATCGACGAATCGCCAAATTCCGTCATCCAGCAAACCGGCGTCCTCACCCTCGAGTCAACGCGGTCGACGCTCGCTGCAGCCTCGATAGCGAGGCGGCTTACTTCATGCGGGTCGGAGCTGTAGGACACACCGAAAGGGACGTCGAGCCGCACAAACTTGTCCGAAAACGACCAGTTGACAACCTGTGTGGTTACGAAGTCCTCATTCGGTATCAGGTATTCGCGGCCGTCACGGGTCACGACCGATACGAATCGTGCGCGCAGTTCGCGGATCCAGCCAAACGTCTCGCCTACGGTAATCGTGTCGCCGGGCTTGATGGATTCATCGAGCAAAATGATGATGCCGGAGATAAAGTTCGAAACTACTTTTTGCAGGCCAAAGCCGATGCCGACACCGACTGCTCCCGACAGGACCGTTAATGCCGTCAGGTCAATATTCAGGCTCTGCATCGCGATCATCACCGCAAACACAATGAACGCGATGCGCAGAATCTTGCCGAACAGAACGCGCAGAGACGGCGTTAGTTCCTCGACATTCTGTATGCGCCGATCAAGAAAATTACCGGCCGCGAAAGCCGCCCACAACAGACCGCTTATAAAGAAGACCGCCTGCAGGATTCTAAGCACCGACAGCCGCGCGTCGCCGATACCGATACCAATATTGTCCAGCGTTGTCACGATGTCGTCTGCGATTCCCAGCACTGATACCGCGACGAAGGTCCAAATGACAATGGCAAATAGCCTGCCGACAAATCTGCTGCGTATTGCGTGCGACACGACGTTAATCGACAGCCACGCAACGGACAGCAGCGCCACTGAATACACGAGGTAATTATTCTCTGGCCATCCGAACACGGTTGTAGCGATGTAAGCGATGCCCAAGAGAATCACGTAGAACAACCATTCGAGGCGTCGCAAGAACGCGACCAGAACGCGTAACAGGCCAGGCATGCCTGAAATCTTTCGGGCCTGTTGCTCGAGCCCCGGTTCCACCCGCGTCGACAACAACCAGGCCGGGAGAAACAGGAAAACAACCAGCGCTAACTGGAACAGGATATCCGGGCGGCGGAGATAGCCGACAGCCAAATTGGCGTATTCCGTTATTTGTGCCGTGAATTGTTCCAAGAATGGTCCTCCGCGTAGCGATGGCGTCGCTCAGGTTTCGTGCAGACTATATCACCATACCGCACGGTGGCCGTGTCCTGGATGGACATCGGCCTGCTGCCGGAATTTCCTGGGGCCACGACATCACGTTTGCGGGTACACTCGCGATGCTATGACCACACACGTAATATTTGCTGCACCGTTCTTTATGGATGCAACGCTGCGATTTGTCAGCGGTGCCGCCCATTTGGCCGATGTTGATCTGACACTCGTCAGCCAGGACCCGATAGACAAACTGCCTGCTGATATTCGCGACCGAATCGCGGGGCACTGGCAGGTTGCCGATGTTCTGGATCCCGGCAACCTGGTTGACGCAGCCAGAAACCTGGAAAGCAGGTTTGGCAAGGCGAGTCGGTACATTGCTACGCTTGAGCAGCTGCAGGTGCCGTTGGCGGCCGCGCGCGAAACGCTTGGGATAGATGGACTCAGCGTCGATGCTGCGAGGAATTTTCGGGACAAGGCGCGGATGAAGACGGTCCTGCGCGCAGCTGGTGTGTCGTGCGCCAGGCATGCGCTTATTGGCGACAGCGAATCTGCCTGGGCATTTGCGCGAGAGATCGGCTATCCGATAGTCGTCAAGCCTCCGGCGGGCGCGGGCGGCAAGGGAACCTATCGTCTGGATGATGATGAGCAACTGACGCAGTTGCTGGAGCGTTATCCGCCTGATCCCGATCAACCGACGTTGTATGAGGAATTTGTGCGCGGTACCGAGTTTTCGTTCGACAGCATAATGCTGGACAAAAAACTTGTTTGGCACTCGATATCACGCTACATGCCATCGCCGCTGGAAGTGCTCGAAAATCCATGGATACAGTGGTGCGTGTTGCTGCCGCGAGACATCAGCGGCACCGAATTTGATCAGATCCGTGCAACGGCTGAGACGGGGCTGCACGCGCTCGGGCTCGACACCGGATTGAGCCACATGGAGTGGTTTCGCCTGATGGACGGACGTATTGCGATCTCGGAGGTTGGAGCGCGTCCGCCAGGGGCGCAGATAACCTCGTTGCTGTCGTACGCACATGACATCGATTTCTACAAAGCCTGGCCGAGATTGGTTGTATTCGGCGAGTTCGATCCGCCGCCGAGGCGTTATGCTGTCGGGGCCGCCTACATACGTGGCCAGGGTCGAGGCCAGGTGCGGGCAATCCATGGGCTCGACGAGGCACAACGACGATTTGGCGACATCGTCGTCGAAGCGAAGCTGCCGCGTGAAGGTCAGCCGCCCTCCGATAGCTACGAAGGCGACGGCTATGTCATTATTCGCCACCCTGAAACCAGCGTGGTTGAAAGCGCTTTGGCCGAAATCGTCAAACTGATTCGCGTGGAGCTGGCATGACCTCTGCACCCCCTGTGCGGCTGCTGCTTGGTCCGCAGCGACCCACGCGCAATATAGCCGAGTCTATTGAGGCGGCCGGACTTGCCAATGGCAGTTTTGCGACGATATCAGCGGGTTGGCAGGAAGCAGAGAATGACATCGATGATCTGCGCGAAATAGTTACCCGGCCACTCCTGGATCTGCGCCTGTATGCGCGTGCCGAGGAGGTATTCCAGGCAGACGAAAATCTGGCTGCGATGTATCGCGCGCGACAAAATCGACTCAAGGCGCAGCAACGCCTCTATCGGCTGCGATTGAGGCATCTTGCTATGGCCGCGCGGCAGACCATTCGCGCCGACGGTGATGCTGTCATGGTCGCGGCCGAGAAGCGTCATGCCATCGCGCAACTGCGGGCGCTTGACCGACATCACCTGCAACGGACCGGTTCCATTCACCGACCGTTCATTGAGCAATTCAATGTGGACTCAAGTCCATTGCTTGCACAACATCACCGGGAAATCGGTGAAATCATCGACGAATGCGGCGCTGTCCTTATCACTGGTGGCAACATTGTGGTGTTGCTCAACCGCATGCTCCTGTTTGGTGTCGACAGGTTACTTGCGGACCGGCACATCGTTGCCTGGTCGGCGGGGGCGATGGTGCTCACAGAGCGCATTGTGCTGTTCCACGATCGGGGCCCGCAAGGCCGGCGTGACTCGGAAGTCCTTGGTGCAGGCTGTGGCCTGATACCCGGGTGCATTTTTTTCCCGGATGCCGAACACCGCCTGCGAGAGGGCGAGCGCTCACGGATCGAACTCATGTTTCGACGGTTTTCACCGGATACCTGCGTTACGCTCGATAGCGGCGCTGCGCTGCAATTCGCCGGTTCGGAAGTTGCGACGGTCAACGAGGTGGGACGCCTCAATCGCGATGGTGGTATCGGCAAGTTGCGCGCGGCATGAACCGGACTTTGCGCAAGCTGTTTCGCAAGGGGGCACCGAACCCGGTACACCTCAACGCGTTCATAGAGAAGACAGACTTTCCTCTGGTCGACGGCAGCGACGTGACCTTTGTTTATCGTGGTCACGCAGATGCGGTTTTCCTACGCTGCTGGATTGCGGGTCTTGACACCGCGCAGCCGTTTCAGTCGCTTAGCGGAACCGATTTGTGGGCAACAACGATAGAGTTGCCCAAGGGCTCCCGAATTGAATACAAGTTTGAGGTCATCGCGAACGGTGAGCGAAAACTCATCCTCGATCCGCTGAATGATGTTGTCGCTCACGATCCTTTTGGGGCAAATTCAGTCTGTCAGGGTTATGGGTATGAGCGTCCGGTATGGACACTTCCGATCGACGAAGCACGCAAGGGCAGCATCGAAACCGTTCGCGTCGATAGCAGTGCCTTCAAGGAGGCCCGTGAAGTGCAGGTTTACGTGCCTGCCCGGTTTCGGAAGAACCGTCGCTATGCGTTGCTGATCGTGCACGACGGGGCCGACTATTTGAATTTTGCAGCGCTGCAGACAGTGCTCGATAACCTGATTCACGCGCTTGAAATTCCGCAATTAATAGTCGCGCTGACTCAATCCCCGGACCGGCTGAGAGAATACGCTGGCGATCAACGTCATGCGAAATTCCTTGCCGAGGAGTTGTTGCCATTTCTTTCCCAAAAATACCCGTTGATTGACGAACCTCGAGCTCGATGCATTATGGGTGCCAGTTTTGGCGGTGTGGCCTCGCTGCATGCTGCATGGAGTTTTCCCGGTCTGTTCGGCAACCTGCTGTTGCAGTCGGGCTCATTTGCGTTCAGCGACATTGGGCGGCACCAGCGTGGTCCGGTTTTTGATCCGGTTGTGCGCTTCATGAACGATTTTCGTGAACAGCCGGGTTCGCCCGCTGAACGCATTTACATTAGTTGCGGTATTTACGAGTCTCTTATTTACGAGAATCGCTCGCTTGTTCCACAGCTTCAGGCGCAGCAAATCGATATACGCTTCGAAGAGGCGCGCGATGCGCATAACTGGGAGAACTGGCGTGACAGGCTGCGCAATGGCTTGTCGTGGCTGTACCCGGGCCCGTTATGGCTGGTCTATGAATAGCAGCGAAAAGATTCTATAAGGATGGAAATGCTGGTGAGGACGAAAAGATAATGGCGAACGTAACAAGACATATTGGACTATCGCTCGGCGCGGATATTTGCTGGCCGATATGCTATGAGGCGCTGCTGAAGAAGCTTGACCTCTCAATTTCCGTTGACGGCAACACGCAACGCTTCGAGGTGGAGCGTATGGGGATTGAGCCGTTCGATCTTCGTCAGCCAGTAAAATACGATGTCGTAATCGATCGGCTTACGCACTGGTACCACACGTCGCGCGAATGGATCAAGAAGGCCATTCTTACCGACGATCTGTATGTCTTTAACAACCCCTGGTCCCTGCAATCGATGGAAAAGCACACGACTTACTGTGCAATGATGCGACTGGGCTTTCCGATACCGGAAACATGGATGGTCCCGCCCAAGAACTACATTGAATCACCCGACCTGCAGCCAACGCTCAGGAATTACGCGAAACTGTTCAATCTGGCAGAAATCGGCGACCGAATCGGTTATCCGTTGTTCATGAAGCCATATGACGGTGGCGCATGGGTCGGCGTAACCGCAATCCACGATCGGGAGTCTCTGCATGCGGCCTATAACCAGAGCGGTACGCGAGTCATGCACTTGCAGGAAGCTGTGGATCCGCATGACATGTTTGTGCGCTGCGTCGGGCTTGGACCACAGTGGCGATTCGTTAACTACGATCCGGCGGCGCCGCTGCATGACCGATACCAAATGGATTCCGATTTCCTCTCCGATTACGACGAGGCCACTTTGTCGAAAATGACAATGGTGATTAACGCTTTCTTTGGTTGGGACTTTAACTCCTGCGAGGCGCTCCGCTCGAACAGCGTCTGGCGGCCCATCGATTTCGCGAACGGCTGTCCGGACTCTCAGGTTACATCGCTGCACTATCATTTTCCCTGGTTGATCAAAGCGAACCTGCGATGGTCGATATTTTGCGCCGCGACTGATCGCTCAATGCATGCAAACCTCAATTGGGGCCAGTACTTCAAGATCGCAGCGAAAGACATCTCGTTCGACGAAAAACTCGAGGCGTACGCGAAGATTGCATTCGACTACTTCGACTACGATCGATTTAGCGAGTTCTGCGAGCGGCACCTGGCGCACCTCGACGAGGTAGCGCTCGAGTTTTTCGGCTCTGATGTAGTAAAAGATGCGATACGCCAAAAGGTCGAGGCCTTGTATCCGCCCCACGAGATCGAGGAATTCACAGAGCTTTTCTGGACTCGTATTCAAACCTGGCGCGAACAGCAAGACGCGGCCTGAGCATGCAGAAGGACGTATCACGATGGCATTCGTCACGTCTGGAACAGGACGTGCAGCTCGTGCGCTGGGGTCACTTCGGCACACCGGTACTGCTTTTCCCGACTGCGGGTGGCGACGCCGAGGAAGTCGAACGGTTTCACCTGATCCGCGTGCTTGAACCGCTGATCGATGCCGGCCGTGTCAAAGTCTACTCTACCGACAGTGTCGCCGGGCGCGCATGGATATCGGGTGAGCATTCGGCTGAGTATTGTTCACGCCTGCAAAATCTGTTCGATGAGTTTGTCTTCGCGGAGATCGCCCCTGCAATCCGCAGCGATTGCGGCAGCGCGAACATCGAGATTATCGCCGCGGGGGCGTCTATAGGAGCGTTCAATGCAGTCGCGACCGTTTGTCGGCACCCGGATGTCTTCAAGTTGGCGATTGCCATGAGTGGCACATTTGATCTGTCGAAGTACCTGCAGGGCAGGATGAATCTCGACTTCTATTTTTCGTCACCGCTGCACTACCTGGCTAAGCTCGAGGGTGAACAACTCGATCGCTTGCGGACCAGGCTTATCCTGTTGCCGACGGGCGAAGGAGACTATGAGGATATCGGTGAGTCCTGGCGCATCGCCCGAATGCTTGGAGCCAGGGGAGTGCCAAACCGGGTTGATTCCTGGGGGGCCGAGTATCATCACGATTGGAATACGTGGCGAGAAATGTTGCCGAAGTACCTGAACGAATACGCCTAGCCAGACGATTTATTCGGCGTACATTTGTAATTCTGTTCCGACCGCATCCGCCATCGCGAGGGTTTCGTCGAGATCTGGATGCCGCAACATGATGAAGCCGTCGGACACCAGCGTATTCAGCCAATCACGCCGGGGCGTGCCTGGCGGGAGAAGTGTGTTCCAGACGACGTGTTCGCCGAAGCGCCGCTGCAATTCGTCAATGCCCTCGATGCGTGAAATCCTGCCGATGCCCTGGGCGCGTTTGTAGATCGTAGCAACGTTGTATTTGCGCTCGATATTCGCATCGAGGCTACCGTTGCATATCGCTGAGCCCCAGGCCCGGAAGACATCGAAGTCGCACGCATATTTCATTTGATCGACCTGGTGGGCGCCCGGTGGGCGCGCGCCAATTTCCCCGAACACGACTTCGCCATCGGCTTTTCGATACCACTCCATGTGCGTAAACCCGGAACCGAACTCGAGTGCCTTGATGACATCGAATCCCATCCTGATGCCGTCTGCGAGCGCCGGATCGTTGACGTCCCGCAGCGCGATGACCTGCGGACTGATCCATTCGTTGCTGCGCGCGATCAATGGTCGCGGGCGATACCAGGCGACGTTGTAGTAAGCGATATTCCCATCGATCGTAATCGTATCGAAAGTGTATTCTTCGCCGTCGACGAACTCCTCGACGCTGACTGTCGACACATGACGCAGCCGCGGAAGTACCGCGCGCAAATCGTCAGCGCTTTCGACCCTGTAGGTATCGGCTGATCCCGCGCCCGCGATCGGTTTCAATATTATCGGAAAGCCGATCGTTTCCGCGGCTTCCCATGCGCCCGCGCTGCTGTCTACTGCGATATGCCGAGGCGTACGAATGCCGGCCTCATCAAGAGCGAGCTTCATTGCCTCCTTGTCGCGAAAGCGGTGCGCCTGATCGATTGTTAGACCAGCAACGCCGAAGTGTTTGCGCAACTGTGCCGCCAGCATAATGCCGGGCTCCCAAAGGCACTCGATCCGGTCCAGTCTGTGGCCTTTGAGGCGGGAATGTACATCCGCAATAACCTGGGAACTGTCCCAAAGCGAGCGGACTTGCACGTACTCGGTCAACGATCGTTTAACGAGTTCGGGAAGAGCCGAAACAGGCTGATCGCCAACTCCGAATACGCGTGCGCCGCACTCTGCGAGGCCGCGTGTGAATTCGGGCATGTCGGCCGGATAACCTGGTGATAATATCAATACGTTCAATTGCATCGATCTTCCGTGAAGCTATGTGCCGTCAACCATAAAGAATAGCACCAAGCAGCGGTAATTCAGGGAAATACTTGGCAGCACAAAAAAAACTCAAGATCTGCCTGGCCAGTTCCGAACTTACGCCCCTGGCTAAGACCGGTGGGCTTGCAGATGTTTCGTCCGCGTTGGCCGCTTATCTGCACAGCGCGGGCCATGACGTTCGTGTACTGCTTCCGCGCTATGCGCGCATCGACGCATCCGGCATTGACATCAAACCGGTCGAAGCGCTATCTGATTTGAAGTTGCAAATGGGGTCGCGCGAGCAGACCTATTCAATCGACACGGCAACACTGCCGGGGACGAACCTGACAATCTATCTTCTTCGCTGCCCCGAGTTCTTTGGCAGGGACGGTATTTACACCCATGATCATGACGAGCACCTGCGTTTTGTGCTTTTGTCTCGCGCGGCGATCGAGATGTGCCAGCGTATGGGGTTTGCGCCCGACATTTTTCATTCCCACGACTGGCAAACATCGCTGATTCCTTTGTATCTTCGCAGCACTTATGCCTGGGACAAGCTGTTCGCGAACACCCGCACCGTACTGACGATTCACAATATCGGTTACCAGGGCAGGTTTCCCGCATACATACTCGACGAGTTACATCTGACTGGCGCCGAGCATCACCTGCACCAGGACGATCTGAAGGAAGGCGTTATCAATTTCCTCAAGACGGGTGTCCTGTATGCTGATTTCATTACCACGGTGAGTCCTACCTATGCACGCGAGATTCTCGGGGAGGACTACGGAATGGGCCTCAATGAACTGCTGCGCGCACGCGTCAATACCCTGGTTGGAATTCTGAACGGCGTCGACTACGCTGAGTGGAATCCTGAATCCGACACCTTGATTCCCCGGACATACTCCGCCGAAGACATGCGGGGCAAGGAAGTTTGCAAACAAACTCTGATGCAGGAGATGAATCTCACATACAGTGAGAAAAGACCGTTGCTGGGAATCATTAGTCGCCTCGTCGGTCAGAAAGGCATCGAACTGATCGACAATGTCGTACCGTCACTGTTAGCCAGGCGGGACTTTGCACTTGTTGTGCTCGGTAGCGGCGAGCCCCGCTTTGAATTGTTCTTTACCAGGCTGCAGCAAGCGTTTCCCGGTCGCGTCTGTTATTACCGTGGTTTCAACAACAGGCTCGCCCACTGGATTGAGGCGGGAAGCGACATATTCCTGATGCCATCCCTTTACGAACCCTGCGGTCTCAACCAGATGTACAGCCTCAAATACGGGACGGTACCGATCGTGCGCGAGACCGGCGGGCTGGCCGACTCAGTCGAGCAAGCGAATATCGACGCAGGAACTGGTACCGGCATCGTGTTTCGGGACTACAATGAAGCCGGGCTGGCATGGGCGATGAACACGGCACTGGACCTGTACGACAACAAACAGGCGTGGCAGCTGATCGTCGCAAACGGCATGGCAAAGGACTATTCGTGGCAGCGACAGGGCGCTCGCTACGTGGAGCTTTTTCGTCAACTGAGCGATATGCAATGAACATCATCTTTATCGAGCCGTCGTTTCCCAACAATCAGCGCGAATTTGTTCGCGGGCTGCACGCGGCGGGCGCCAACGTCATCGGCATTGGAGAGCGACCGGCAGCGCATTTCTCCGATGAACTGAAGAGCTGGCTCACCGATTACGTGCAGGTGCGCTCCGTGGTGCACGAGCCGTCGCTGCTCGAGGCGGTAAAATTCATCCAGGGAAAGGTCTGGGTTGACCGGCTCGAAGCAACGGTCGAGGCACACATCATGGCCGCGGCCCAGGTACGTGAAGCAGCTGGCATTCCGGGCACATCCACAAAGACCGCCTACCTGTGCCGGGACAAACCCGCTATGAAAGAGGCTCTGCGCAGGGCCGGCGTGCCCTGTGCGCAATCGATGCGCGCGGAGACGCCGGAAGACGCGCGCAACTTCGCCGCGTCAGTTGGCTATCCCCTGATCATCAAACCGCCCGCCGGGGCGGGCGCAGCCGGAACCTACCGCGTTCGGGATGATGACGAGTTGGAGGCTGTTATCCGCGAGTCGGGTCTGGGTGCCGGCCAGGAGGTTGCGATTGAGGAATTTATCGAAGGCCACGAAGGGTTCATCGATACGGTAACAATCAATGGAGAAGTCGGGCACGAGTTCATCACTCACTACTACCCAAACGTTCTCGAAGCTATGCGCAAGCGCTGGATATCACCGCAGATGATTGCTACCAATCGTATCGATGCGCCGGGCTACGAGGAAGTTCGTGCGCTCACGCGCGACGTAATAAAAATTCTCGACATCGAGACGTCGGCAACCCACATGGAGTGGTTTTTCGGACCGAAAGGACTGAAGTTTTCAGAGATAGGTTGTCGTCCGCCTGGCGTAGGTCAGTGGGATGTCTACAATGCAGCCAATGAGTTTGACTTGTATTTCGAATGGGCCTGCGCGCTTGTTCATGGCAGAACCAGTACGCAACCGTCACGACGGTTTGCGGCCGGTATGATTGCTCTGCGTCCGGAACAGGATGGCCGCATCGCCGGCTATTCAGGCGTTGACGAGATCAGCCGGCGTTACGGTGATTGTATCGTCGCGGCGCATCTGCCGGACCCGGGCACACCGACGCAGGCCGTTGAAGCCGGATATATGGCGAATGCCTGGATGCGCATCCGGCACCCTGACTACGATGAACTGCGTCGCATCATGAACGAGGTCGGCGAAACGGTGCACGTGCATGCGGCCTAAAATCGCACCAACCAAATGAGCGACGAGGTAGCAGCTTTCCAGGCGCTGAAGATGCGCCTGCCAGGAATCTGGTCAGCACTCGCCAGTGATCCGGACTATGAGCACACCTCGGTAATCGTCCCCTCGCTCAGCGTCAACCAGGAAGAGCTGTCGAAAGTGACCGGCGCGGGATACTACGAGGAACGGCTGTTGTTTGCGCTAATTCGACTGCGCAATCCGAATGCGCGGCTGATCTATGTGACGAGCCAGCCGGTGCACCCCGACATAATTGAGTATTACCTCGATATGCTTGAAGGCGTACCGACACAACACGCGCGGCAGCGGTTGCACGTCTTGTCAGTGTGTGATTCGAGTGCGCGCCCGTTGACGGAGAAGGTTCTCGAGCGCCCGCGATTTCTGAAACGATTGCGCGGGCTCGTCGACAATCCTGATCACGCGTACCTAACTTGTTACAACTCGACCGCACTGGAGCGCAGCCTGGCGGTGGCACTCGATCTGCCGCTCAATGGCATCGACCCCGATTTGCTGAAGCATGGCACGAAATCAGGCAACCGCCGCATTTTCGAGGAGGCCGGCGTCAGCTATCCGGCCGGTAGTGAAGACCTGCGCAGCGAGGACGATATCGTCGATGCGCTGCTGGATCTGGGCCGACGGCGTCCTGACGCGCACCGTGCAGTAGTCAAGTTGAACGAAGGATTCGGCGGCGAAGGCAACGGCATATTCGAGTATCCAGGTTCCCGCGATGATCGTAGTGCGGTTCGAGCGGCGCTGCGCAGGCTCTCCTGGACATCCAATACCGAGACCAGTGATTCCTTCTTGCGCAAGTTCGACATGATGGGTGGCATCGTTGAAGAGATGGTGTCGGCGAGCGAGATTCGTTCGCCAAGTGTACAAATGCGTATTTCACCGGATGGTCACCCATCGCTCGTTTCCAGTCACGAACAGGTGCTTGGCGGAACGACAGGTCAATCCTACCTGGGGTGCCGGTTTCCTGCCGACGGTGCCTACCGTGACCTGCTTTTGCGAGAGGCTGCAAAGATTGGTCGCGTGCTTGCAGACAAAGGTGTAATCGGTCGCTTTGCTATCGACTTCCTGGTTGGTCGCGAGCAATCCGCTGACTGGTTCGTGTCCGCTATTGAAATCAATCTGCGTATGGGTGGTACAACACCACCGTTTCATGCGCTGGAATTCCTGACCGGCGGCAGGCTTGATCCCTCGAGTGGGTTGTTTGCTTGCCCCGACGGGCAAACAAAATACTATAACGCGACCGACAACCTTAAATCGCCTACCTACCGCGGCTTGTTGCCCGAAGATCTGTTCGAAATAATTGCGCGGCATGGTCTCGGTTACCGAAACTCAACGGGAACGGGTGTGCTGTTTCATATGATTGGGGCCTTGTCACAGTATGGCAAACTCGGAATGACCTGCATCGCCAACAGTCCCGAGGATGCGCAGAGTCTATTCGACCGGACGGTGCGAATACTCGACAATGAGACGAACAACGATAGCCATGGAGTACAGGCTCCATTGCTCGACCGGTATTTGACAATGGAGTGAGTGTAATGAGTTCCGACAGGCGTAAATTCTTGTTCATGTCGATTGACGCATTGATCAGCGACATTGCCTGGCAAGTCTGCCGTGATGGCAACGACGTTAAGTACTATATAGATAACGAGTCCGAGCGGCAGATTGCCGACGGTTTCGTCCCCAAAGTCGATAGTTGGGAAGAGCACGTTGAATGGGCCGACGTCATTGTATTTGATGACGTTCTTGGCCAGGGCGAGATAGCCGAACGATTGCGGGCCGCCGGTAAAAAGGTTGTCGGTGGCACGGCCTATACGGACAAACTCGAAGATGATCGAAGTTTCGGTCAGCACGAACTTCGAAAGCACGGCGTATCCATCATCCGGTTCGAGGAATTCAGCGATTTTGACACCGCAATAGAGTATGTTCGCGCCAATCCGGCGACCTACGTCATCAAACCCAGTGGTGAGGCACAGAACATAAAGCGACTGCTTTTTGTTGGCCAGGAAGACGACGGGCGGGACATCATCCATGTGCTTGAGTCTTACAAGGCGGTTTACGCTGACACAGTCAAGGTATTTCAGTTACAACGTCGTGTGCGCGGCGTAGAAGTCGCCGTGGGTGCTTTCTTCAATGGCACCGATTTCATGATGCCCATCAATATCAATTTTGAACACAAACCACTTTTCCCCGGCAATATCGGCCCGGCCACGGGCGAAATGGGGACCTGCATGTACTGGAGCGGTCCCAATCGCATCTTCAATGCAACGCTCGCGAAGCTCAAAGACCGACTTGCGGAAGAGGGCTATGTCGGTTACATCGATGTCAACTGCATCGTGAACGGGCAAGGCATCTATCCCCTCGAATTTACGTCACGGTTTGGCTATCCGACGATCAGCATACAGAGTGATGGCATTTCGATGCCGATTGGTGACTTCTTGTACGAGATGGCGAGTGGTACGTTGAAACAATTCAAGACACGGCGCGGATTTCAGATCGGCCTGCGCATTGTCGTGCCACCATTTCCTTACAATGACCCAAAAACGTTCGCTGCGAATTCCAAAGATCGCGTCATTATTTTTCGCAAGCCGGACCTCGAAGGTATTCACATTGAGGACGTCCGCGCCGTAAATGGCGAGTGGCTGATTACCGGCAGTTCGGGTGTCGTGTTGATCGTCACGGGCACGGGCTTGTCAGTAAAACAGGCGCAGGCACAGGCCTATCAGCGGGTCAGGAATATCCTGATTCCGAATATGTACTACAGAACGGACATTGGCGATCGCTGGTTCGAGGACCACGATAAGCTGCATTCCTGGGGATACTTGCGCGAGAGTTGATTCTGTCGTGATCCGGATGGAAGCAGCGTAACTGCGACCAGCATCTGCACCGATCCTGCTCCTGTTTTCGGGGGTCAGTATCCTGCATGTCGGCAATAACTTGCTCGGCACCCTGCCGGGCCTGCGAGCGAATGTTGGGGGGTTTCGGCTACCGTGACCGGGGTAATCATGCCCGTGGTCTTCGAACGGGTCGGGTTTGCCCGGTCACTTGTCGTGCTGGCGATGTCGTAGAGCGCATCCAGACCGCACCATAGTGATTTTGGTTTGAAACTTTTCGTCCGCACGTCTGTTTATTTGGCGCCACATTGCGCATCATGCAGTTTCCGCTTACACAGCAAATCGGAATTTCAGGTGAATTTAGGAATAGTCATGCAGCGAGCGATTCTCGTGATATTTACGGCACTGGCGCTTGGGGCATGCGCGTCCGCGCCACAGGTGACGCGCGTTCAGGAATTATCCGCTTCCGCGGACGCACCCTACAACAAGGTGCTGGTTGTTTTCCTGGCTTCTACTTTTGATCCGCGGCGATATCTCGAAACGGAAATTGTCAAAGCCCTGGAAGCACAAGGTGTCGAGGCAGTCGCCAGTACTTCAATGATGGACTCGCGGACCCCGGTTGTACGGAGTACTTTCGTTGCGATGGTCGACCAGATTAAAGCTGACGCGGTGCTGGTGACGCAACTGGTCAGCCTGACGTCCACGGCAAAGGTAGTCGACATGTCTCCCGAGGCTACAACGATCTTCCGGCCCACTTATTACTACAATGTATTCAGTGTCGAAACCACTGAGTTCGTTGAACCTCAGAGTCTCGACGTGACGTCCTCGCTGGTGCTTGGGACCCAGCTTTACTCGGCGAAAAACCAGGATGTCGTCTGGGCCATTGAGTCCAGCTCGAAGCTTCGCCGCGACACTGAGCAGGTGAGGGATTATTCGGTCTATGTCGATGAGGCAAACGCAATTGTCAATTACATGTCGCGTGACGGTCTGATTGCCAACTAGTCCGGCACGGACGCGACCATTCGCATTAGTTAGTTGATCGTAACCCGGTCAGGCCGGGCCGGCCCTTTGATCCACATACCCGGGCGTTCGCCAGTGAGCGCCCCGGACTTGATGACGAATCTGCCATTTATCATTACGTGAGTAATGCCGGTCGGGTACCTGTGCGGATCGGTGTAGGTTGCCTGATCCTGAATAGTATCGGCATCGAAAACGACGATGTCTGCGAACGCGCCTTCCATTATTCGCCCCCGCTCCTTCTGGTTGTACTGGTCTGCTGGCATCGAGGTCATTTTCTGAATTGCCTCTTCGAGTGTTAATACGCCAAGTTCTCTTACGTAACGTGCAAGAATGCGTGGGAAAGCGCCATAACTACGCGGATGCGGATAGCCATCGCCGTAGGCAACGGGGTCTCCATCGGTTTCAATCATCGCGAGCGGATGCTGCATGATGCGAATCACATCCTGTTCATCCATTGCGTGAAAGATGGCGGAGAAGCCGCCCTTCAGCTGCAGCTCGATGACGAGGTCGATGCCGGCTTCAACATTGTTAGGCAAGTCGCGATCCGCCGCCATATCAGCAACGGTCTTGCCATTGTATGACTCGTCTGAAGGCAGGACTCTTATCTGTATGCGACTGAGATCGCCGCCGGTTCGGTCAGTCATGAATATTTCGCGCATCTCCTCCTTGATAATGGGCAGCTGTTCCGGGTCGGCGACCCGCTTCGCAAACTCATCCGGACCGCCCGCAAGAACCCACTGCGGAAACAGTACTGCAGACCTTGTACTGGATGCCGTATAGGGATACAGGTCATGAACGATGTCGATGCCCTTCGCGCGGGCATCATCGATCAGTGCGAGACTTTGTTCAGATGACCCCCACTGATTGACGCCCGCGACCTTGTGATGGTTGATGTGTACCGGAATGTCAGCTTCCTCCGCGATACGAATAGTCTCGTTGACTGAATCGAGCAGTCCGGTCGCTTCATTTCGCATATGTGTGACGTAGATTCCACCGTAAGCGGCTGCGACCTTTGCGAGTTCGATCACTTCCTCTGTCTCCGCATAGTTGGCCGGAACGTACAGGAGCCCGGTTGAAAGCCCAAGTGCGCCCTGTTTCATCGTCTCCTCCACGAGGGCGCGCATTGCCTGTAGTTCGTCATGGTCCGGGGCACGATTTTCCATGCCAAGTACTTGCATGCGGGTCCACGTGTGTCCGGCGAAAAAACCCACGTTCGGAGCGATGTCAAGCGACGACGCGTACTCGTCCAGCGGCCACGGCTGATCGCCACTATGTAGCGCAGCGATGATTGTGGTGATGCCCTGGCGGGTAAAATTCTCCGCAAGCGGATGTTCGTGAATGGTCGTTTGGATGTGTGCGTGATTGTCGATAAAGCCTGGAGAGATGATGAGTCCGTTGACGTCGATCGTCTCAGTGGCGTCAGCTTCGGCCAGTCCGGACATGGAGACCGCGATGATGCGGTCGTCTTTAATGCCAACATCAGCCTTGAACCGTGCGTTGCCGAGCCCATCGACAACAGTTCCTCCAGTCAGAATCACGTCGAAAATGCTGTCACCGGATGACTTGGTAATTGCCTGTTCTTCAGGATCCTGACAGGCCGCAAAAAGTGAGAGCATCAACAACGCAATTATTATTCTCATTTGTCACCTTTTAAGTCATGACAGCAGCTAAACTTGCCGCTTCGCTGAAGGCTAGCATAAGGACAAAGGTTTCGCCGGACGGTGCGACGAATGTTCCCGGAGAGATGCCAAATATGCTTACCGAAAATCAGGTCAATGCATTTCATGAGACAGGCTGGATAACTATCCAGTCCCTGTTTTCGGCGCACGAGATAGAGCGGATGCGTTCTTGTTTTTCGGCACTCGAACGAATTGCCTCCGGGATGACCGAAACCGGTCTTCGTGATGGCTCCTGGTTTGTCCTCGGCGACAAGGACAACGAGCAGGTGATCAAGCGGGTTGTCTGGGCGGGCGCCGCGCAACCGTATTTGCTCGAAATCGGTGCGGACCGAAGATTGACCGTTCCAGCGTCACAACTTCTCGGCAGTAGCCGTATGGAGCAGCTGCTCAGCCAGGCGCATTTCAAGCGACCGCGCGATGGTGTTGTTTTCGGCTGGCACCAGGATATCCAGCACCGGGACAAGGGTAACGGAACCTGGACGGACGTGAACGGCCGGGGCAGCTTCGTGCAGACACTGGTCGTGATCGACGAGATGACCCCCGATAGCGGTCCGCTGCAGTTTATCCCCGGCAGCTCCCGGTGGGGCAGGGTCGACTTTGGCGATCATGACTATGACGACCCGGGCTATCAGGCGGCAATGCCGCCCCAGTTCAGTGACGACGATGCCGTTACCATCACGGCCAGACCTGGCGATACATTATTCTTTGGTCCCTACACTGCCCATGCGAGTTTTGAGAACACGTCCGCAAATTACCGCCGGGTTCTGATCAATGGCTATGCGTACCCCGGCGCCAATAATCGTGTCTATCCTGGCGATGGCGCCGGGCGCATTGTCTGTGTTGACTGAGCTGCTGGTCGTCTTTTGATTGATACCGGCAGGCGGCAGTCAATAGAATGGGGACTCCTCGTCAGCCGACTGGCACACGCGGGTTCAATCAAAATAGTCGGACGCCTGGTACCAGGGAGGAGAGCATTTCCGCTGGCAGGGTAGTGATGTCTTCTATCGCGCATATTCTGAATGATCACCAACTCTTAGCTGAGCAAGGCATTGTTTAGCGCATGGGACTGGGCGATCGTTGCTGCCTATATTGCCGGCACGACACTGATTGGCCATCATCTAAAAGGAAAACAGCACAGCACGCGGGATTTCTTTTTGGGAGGCAGAAACCTGCCGTGGTATGCGGTTACTGCGTCAACGATTGCGACGACGATCAGCGCCGTCACGTTTATCGGTGTGCCGGCTCTTGTCTATGCAGCCGATGGCAACTTCGTCTACCTGCAGCTCGCATTGGGGGGAATCATCGCCAGGATCCTGGTGGCTCGATTTCTAGTTCCGCTTTACTACGAAAAGGAGTTCTACAGTCCCTATGAGTACATGGCGGATCGACTTGGACCCGTCGTTGGACGAATTACCGCAGGAATGTTTTTTCTCGGCGGTATTCTCGGGCAGGGCGTGCGTGTGTACGCGACCGCGCTTGTTCTTGAGCTGATTACGGGCTGGAATCTCGCTGAAAGTATCATTTTGATTTCCGTTTTTGCGGTGCTCTGGACCTGGATGGGCGGCATAGCCGCCGTTATCTGGACCGATTTCGTACAGTTTTTCATTCTTATTGCAGGCGGTGTGGCCGCATTGGTTTTTGTATCAGGTGCGCTACCCGGCAACTGGAGCACGCTGGTGGAGGTGGGGCAACAAGCCGGTAAATTCACTACTTTCGATTTCTCGACGGATCCCCGGTTCGCTTTTACCTTCTGGGCCGCGCTGATCGCGATGCCATTTCAGAATGTCGCGGTGTATGGCACTGACCATCTTTTCGTACAAAGACTGCTGTGCTGTCGAAACCGGCATGAGGCACAGAAGGCGGTATTGTGGAGTACGGTGGGGGAACTGGTACCGGTCCTGATGCTGACTGTCGGCGCCGGGCTCTTTGCGTTCTATCAGTTTAATGACCTGCCGGCGGATCTGGCCCAACTGGTGGCCGAGCGCGGCGACCGTATTTTTCCAGCATTCATCATTTCGGAAATTCCGACCGGGCTAAAGGGCCTCCTGATCGCGGGAATCCTGAGTGCAGCTATTTCAAGCCTTGATTCAATACTCGCAGCGCTCTCGCAAATTTCCCTGACGATGTTTTACAAACCATTCATCAGGCCCGAAGCGGGTGAAGTACACCTGCTGAAAGTCTCGCGTTTGCTGGTGATATTCTGGGGTGCAGTTCTTGCCGTAATGGCGTGGCAGTTTTCTGCGAGCAAACTGGATCTCGTTACACTTGCTTTTTCGATGACCACCTACACGTGGGGGCCGATGCTCGGCTTGTTTCTGCTGAGCATGATTGCCAGGCATTTTCGGGTGGCGGGCATCGGCAGAAGTGTCATCCTGAGTATTGTCGTAGTGCTCATTATCAACGAGCCGGAGATTCTGAATCCGGTTTTCGGTACTGCCTACGAAAGCCCGCTTCTGGCGTGGCCGTGGCTATTTCCCATCGGCACCTTGTGTTGTGTCCTGGCCGCTTTTCGCGGGCCATTGAAGGAGGTCTGAATGTTGAGGAGTCTTATAGTACTGTCATTCGTCACAGTGGCTGCGGCCTGTTCGACAATACCGATGGTTGACGCTCCGTCCGAAAACCAGAGCAGCCGCATTCACTTTCTTGTTTTGCATTTCACCTCCGAGCACTTTGCCGAATCGATGCGGCTCCTTACGGGTCAGGACGACAGTCCGGTCAGCGTCCACTATGTTGTACCGGAGCCGGGCGACGCGACCTATCCGGATCAATCACTTCGCGTGTACCGGCTGGTTCACGAGCCATTGCGCGCCAGGCATGCGGGTGTCAGCCACTGGGCGGGTGCGCAATCTCTTAACGACACCTCGATCGGCATCGAAATCGTTAATCGAGCAACTTGCGTAAACGAAGATCCGAACGCTGAAATCCAGACGCCGGAGCAGCAGACCTGCACCTTCCTCGATTTTCCGGACGAGCAGATGGACCTGGTGATCAGGTTAGCGAAGGATATTCTCAGTAGAAACCCGGACATTGATCCGGTGGATGTAATCGGCCACGGCGACATCGCGCCACGTCGGCGTCTCGATCCCGGACCGCTATTCCCCTGGAAGCGGTTGTACGATAACGGCATCGGCGCCTGGTATGACGAGGAAACCGTAGCGAAGTATCGGCGGCAGTTTCAGGCGGACCCGCCGGATACGGGGCTGGTCCAGCGAGCTCTGCGAGCGTACGGATACAACGTCGACGAAACGGGAGAAAATGACGCCCAGACACGTTTTGCGGTCCGCGCTTTTCAGATGCACTTTCGACCTGATGATTACTCGGGCCAGGCGGATGTAGAGACGGCGTCTATTCTTTTTTCTCTGTTGGAAAAATATCGGCATAGAGAGCTGCGAAGCGT
>JAHEFF010000014.1 GCA_024640315.1 Woeseiaceae bacterium | reverse complement strand
GCAACCGCATAATAGGAAATCAGGTCGCCCGGAACGAGCCCTTCGCTGCCAACCAACTCCGACATGGACTCAAGCATGAATACGTGGTCTGTCTCACCCGTATCTGAATCGACCGGAAGTTCAACTGTTGCCCAATCGCCACCGTTAACGGAATAACGCAGCTCCAGTGACTCGAGTTGGAAATCATCATTCGCGACGACTCGCGCTGTGACTTCCTCCACACTACTTGCGCTCCAGTCACGGCCGGGTCGCGCGAATTCAATATTCGGTAACTCATCATCAAGCAGGGTAACGAAGTAGTCATCCGTCAGCCGGATCTGCTCGCCACCGACCATCGCCGCAACGAAATACTGTCCGTCCTGTTTTACACTAAAGGTCGCGGTTGCAGTTTCGCCATCGACGTCCAGGGCGATCGTCTGATCGTCAATAACCAGTTCGCCGGGCGTCATCGGGCGATCAGCCGACACCTGGATAACAATCTCGGTATCGGCGATTGCCCTGACATCACCACCCGGGTCGCTGGTCTCGTCTTCCCTGCCCGTCCATTCCGGAAATCGGTAAGTTACGGCGAGGTTCTCAATGACCGGCAGGTCGACGACATTGATCTGAAAGTTTCGGCTGCGAACATTGGCCGCTGACACGAAATATTCCACCGGCTCCCGAACCGAGAAGAATGTAAATTCGAAGGTCTCATTGAGATCTGACATTTCTACCTGCTGCCATTCTCCGTCGCCGAAGCGAACATGCACGAACGCACCAGCGGGATCAAAACCTTGCATCGTCGCCTGGACGTTGACAGTCCCGCCCATACGAATACCGTCATCGCCGGGAAGCACATCGATACTTTGCGGCGGAAGCAAATCGGAAAAAGCCCAGCCGAGCCAGAGATGCCTGACGCCATAGGCGTAGTTACCCGGGCCCGCAATCGCGAGAAACAATAAGGCGGCCACAGCAACGCCGGTAACAGACAACGCAAGCGTAAATTCACTTTGCCGGACCTGCTTTTCAGGAGGATGAAGATCTGCAACCCGTAATGAATCTTCGGCAAGCAATTCGGTCATCGGGTTGTTGCTGCCCTGGATTCCTATCCAGGTCCGAACCCGACCTGCGAATCCAGGAGTGCGTTCCTCGATCTCTTCGCCGCCGTCAATTTCTATGCGCCTTCCCGGGAGAATCAGCGTCCGGTAAACAATAGCGCCAAGCGCGGCGAACAGGACTAAGCGTGAAGCGATAACGAGTTCGTCCGGGAATCCCTGGCGAATGGCGAGGCTGACGGAGACAACGGAAATCAGGAGAGCGACGACCGCCAGGATCGCGAAGCTGCGAGCCATGGTGAGCTGCTTCAGGCGAAGCCTGAACAATCTCAGATAGCGCTCAAAATCAGAAGTAGAACTCATGCGCGCTCCGTTCTGCGCGGTGTCAGGTACATATTACCCAGAATTGACTCGGCAATAACAATCAGCGCCAGCAGCAGGAGCACCCAGTGCCACAACTCCACAGTTTGCTCTTCATCGGCAAAGAACGTTTCCGTTCCGGTGAGAGTTTGTCCGCCGGTCGCATCCTGCCAGCGGTCAAGTACGTCCTGACTGACTTTCCTCAGATCCGACTCCAGCGGGTCGACATTCGCTGCAACGATCATCTCCCCCTGTGGTGTGTAGACCTCATAAAAGCCGGGTTTATTCAATTTAATTTGTTGCTCACGAGTCGTATCGGCGAGCGACAACACGGTAACGCCATCGGGATCGACCACCTGACCGGACGCACCGCCCGCCAGAGTCAAAGGCAGGCTCGCGCCTGCGGTGTAATTACTCGGAATTTCGTTGATACCCGACAGGTAGCGTGCCGCCTCAATGATAAAGCTGACAAAAACCGGCCGCACCGGCAGATCGTTCCAGCGATTGTCGAGACTGCCTGGCATTAGCAGGATTCGACCCTGCCCCACGCGTCGTTCGATCAGAAATGCCTCGTTATTCTCAAGCCGAATAAGGATTTCGTCACCGTCCTGCACGTCGAGCGGCAGGTTGCGCGATACGTTGACGCTTTGCCAGCCCTCGGTTTGCGACAAAACGGGATGACGGATGTCGATCTGACCGACAGACAAAAATTCTCCGGCCTGCGGCCTGACCGCAGTGGCGCTCTGGCGATGACCGGACACTGGCAGGACCTCGAGTGCGGCAGCCCTGTCGCCCGCAAAGGCCAGCAGGTTGCCACCGTTCTCCAGAAACCCTGTGAGTGACCGCTCGAGCTCAGGGTCTATGAAGCCAATTTCGTCAATGACGACCCATGGATAACGACCCAGCACACGCGGGTCGAACTCGCCGACGACCATTGGCAGAACACTGTAGGCGCCGGCTGATTCGAGCGCGGCCGAAAGGTAGGTGACCGGCAAACCACCAGTATCAAGTGTAAGCAACGGGATAGTGGCCGGCGGCTCGTTGTCGATGACCTGGTACCAGGAGTTGTCGGCCGCGAGATCATCATCAGTGTTGATGCGCAGCACAACGCGGTTTTCACCTTCCTTCAAATCAGGTGCGTCGAAGTGCAATACCTGTGGGCCGGTCTGACTCAAACCCCGCGACTCGACCACGACATCGTTGACGAGCAGGTCGACATCCGCGATGCGTTCGCGATCACCAGATCCGTTCAGGCCGACATCCAGACCCTCCCCGGTATCACGCACAAATTCAACCGACCAGTTGAATGGCTCACCGGTCCCCACAACATGAGCCGTAAACCCGGCTATTCCCGCCGGCACGGCGTCGGCAAACCGAACCGGCATTCCACTCGCCTGGAAATCACTGACAAAGTGCAGATTGACCGGCGGCGGCATGGAAGCAGCGAGACGTTCAACGGCGCTCATCGCCTCGCCGAAGTCCAGGCGCAGGGCGCTGGCCGACATCGCTCCGAGCGCCGCCCGTGATACTGACTTGTCGCCGGACAGCTCGCCGACCACCTGTAGTGTTCTGTCCGCACTCAGTACCTGAATCAGCGCACCATCCGGCGCCCCATCAATTGCACGCCCGGCTTCCTCCTGGACCTGGGAGAAAGCGCCAGCGCGATCCATCGACGCTGACGTGTCGATCAATACGAGGCGCGTCCCGGCATCGGTGGCAACGATCGCGTCCGGCGACACGGTCATGAACGGCTTCGCGAAAGCCAGGGCAATCAGGATCAACAAAATGATGCGGGCCGCCAGGAGGAGCAGGTATTTCAGTTTCTTCCTGACGTGGATCTGCTGCTCGGCCTTTTCCAGAAGCATGGCGGAGCTGAACGGCTTGCGCTCAGAGCTCTGTGTTTGCAGCCGATGCAGCCAAACAGGCAGGGCAATCGCGAGGACGCCTAGCAAAAACAGGGGCGCAAGCAATCCCATTACTGTCGCCTCTCCCTGAACAGGAGGTAGTTCCTCAATGCCTGATCCAGGGAATCACTGGTATTGACCAGCACATGATCTGCACCAATGCCTGCCGCGGCTTTCCTGAGCTGATCAATGTGCGAACGAATTCGCTGAGGATAGGCCTCCCGCATGAACTGCGGCGCCACCTCGACCGCCTCGCCGGTCTCGATATCCTCGAGTAGCACATTGCTTTTGAAGTCCGGGTCCAGCTCCTGCTTGTCGAGCACCTGGAACAGCACGACGTCCTGACCATTCCAGGCAAGCGGCCGAACCCCGGCGAGAAGGTCCTCGATGTCGCAATAGAAATCCGAAATAACGGCAACCAGGCCGCGGCGCGTCGTCTGCTCGCGAAATTTGTCGAATGGTTTGTCAAACCGCGTTCCGGTTGAAGCTGTCGCGGAATCGATGCAATGCAGAACGCCCTGTAATTTACCTGATCGCGTTGACGGGGCACGATAGTCTCTGACTTCCTCGTCGAACACGATGCAGCCAACAGCGTCATGTTGCCGGGCAGCAAGGAACGCGAGGCTTGCAGAAAGAAATTGTGCGTAGCGAAGCTTGTTGACAGGGGGGCCGCCGAAGCCCATCGAGGCACTCGCATCAAGGAGGATCATGAGGTGCGAATTGGTGTCGCCGAGGAAACGCTTGATGTACGTCTTCTCCGTTCTGGCGAAAACATTCCAGTCGATAAAGCGAGGGTCGTCGCCTTCGTTGTAGGACCTGTATTCGGCGAACTCCTGGCTGAATCCAAACCTGGGGGAGCGGTGCAGCCCGATCATCACACCCTCGACAACCGACCGGGCGACGAGATCCAGGTTCTTAAGGCCAGCCAGCACCTCGGGGCGCAGCAAATCCCTCGCGTTGCTATGACTTGTTTGCAATGGAGGCAAGCTTAACCCTCGACCTTGTTCAACATTTCCAAAAGCACGTCATCGACCGTCATGCTGTCCGATTCCGCGAAGTAATTACAAAGTACACGGTGCCGCAACACAGGCAACGCGAGTTCACGCACGTCTTCCTTGGTTACGTGGTAGCGCCCGTTCAACAGGGCACTGGCCTTGGCCGCAAGATTCAGGAACATTGTCGCACGCACACTGGCACCAAAATTCACATAGCGCTTGATCACGTCAGGCGCGAGGGCCTCTTTGGGACGCGTTGCGCGCACCAGGTTGACGGCGTATCGATTGACCTCCTCTGCAACCGGAACCTGGCGCACCAGCCACTGGAAGCTCACAATTTCCTCGGCATTCGTAACTGCCCGGACCTCGGGTATGTCAACGCGCGTCGTGAATCGGTTCAGCACAGCGAGCTCGTCGTCGTCGCCCAGGTAGTCGAGCAGCACATTGAACAGGAAGCGATCGAGCTGTGCCTCAGGCAACGGGTAAGTGCCCTCGAGTTCAATCGGATTTTGTGTAGCCAAAACGAAAAATGGCGGCGCCAATTCGTGGTGTTCGCCGCGCACGGTGACTGAACGTTCCTGCATTGCCTCAAGCAGAGCAGCCTGGGTTTTCGGCGGCGTTCGATTGATTTCGTCTGCGAGGAGAACGTTGGTGAAAATTGGACCCTTGACGAAAGTCCATGAACGGTGACCGGATGCGGTGTCTTCCTCGATGATATCGGTGCCGGTGACGTCGGTCGGCATCAGGTCCGGCGTGAACTGAATGCGTTTAAACGTCAACCCGAGCGCGTCCGCCAAGGTCCGCACCAGCAAGGTCTTGGCGGTCCCCGGCATTCCGGTAATCAGGCAATGGCCGCCAACGAGCAAGGTGATGAGCAGGTGCTCCACCACGTGAGATTGCCCGATGATGACCTTGCCAACTTCATCGCGCAGTCCGGTCATCGCCTTCTGAAAGCTGGCGACCAGGTCACGAACTTCATCAGACTCGAATACTTCTTCCTGTTTAGTTGCCATGTCGTCTTCCGTTTTCCTTAGTTATGCTCGCTGCCTTGATCGGCACGCATCAATTCCAGCAATAGTCTTTGCGCCGGGCGAAAATTTGGCGCTACGTCGAGCGCCTGAAGTAGCTGCCCCTGTGACGCTTCACGATCCCCCAGCGCATTGTGGGCGCGGGCCATCCGGTAATAGGCGGTCGCTTTGTCGTGTGGATCGAGAGCAAGCGCCACCGTATATTCCCGCAACGCCTCATTGGGCCGGTCCGCCGCGATTAACAGATCGCCGAGCGTACCGTGTATTTCCTGATCGAGTGGCAGCACAAGATTGACGCTCTGCAACACTGCAATCGCGTCGTCTGTCCTGCCTTCATCGTTGAACCATGCTGCCAGTTTGTTCAGCGACCCCGGATCGTAACCGCCGTTCCGCCAGAAGCGTTCCAGAGCCCGGATCGCGTCGGCCTGAAATCCCAGCGCCTCCTTCGCACGTGCCAGCGCAATGTAAGGGCTATCCGGTTCGATGTACTGCGGCAACAATTCGATCAGGTGTTCCGCAAGTCCAACGATCGATTCCCAGTCTTCACTCAAAAGATGCTGTCCGACAGATTGCTGGGTTCGCTGCCAGTCGTCGAGGTTATCCAGGACTGTTCCGTGTTCACGCTCAACGAATGCGTCAAAATTCGCGTCAAAAGTGGCTGGCGATATTTCCAGCACTGTAGTAATCGCTTCGCCCGTTTGCATGCCATCCCGGAACGCATATAAAACGGCCTTGAGTTTTTCCGTTCCGTACGTTTCATCGATGAACTGGCAAACGAGGCCCGCCTGCATATACGACACGATGACCTGTTCTTCGTACGTCGGCCGGATAAATCCTTCGTCGAGCTCGTCGATCGGCAGGAAGCGATCGTCTTTCATCGCACTGTACACCGACATGGGTATCCGCACCCCGGGGTTCGGCCCGCTACGCCATTCCTCGAACACCGAAACGCCTTCGCTGAACCAGCGCGGCACCAGGTGATTAGTCGCTTCCAGAGTGAATACATGCGCCATTTCGTGCCACAGCGTCGTGCCCCACTGAAACTGATCCGGCGGCCGGTTCGATGGAGAATCCATGGCAACGACATAACCAAATGTCGCTCCGAGGATTCCTATTCCAGGCATCCCCGCTGTACGCACAGCAAAGTCTTCATGATCCGGATACATTTCTATGACGACCGGCTCAGCGAGCTCGAATCCATATCGGTCTGTAAATTCAGCGATACTGTCCCGTGCCAGGGCCACCGCATAGGGCGCGATAATCGCCGCCTCGTCACGGTGCAACCGCAGCGTTATCGGCAATACGCCTTTCTCCGGCAAATCAGGATCGCTGATCACCTCGAAATTTTCGAACGAGTCGAGAAGCCTCAGCGTGTTCACTGCCGCCGGGCTGAACGGGTCCTGTTCATAAGCAATCTCGAGATGCTTACGGGCCCGACTCATCTGGTTGTCGCGAAGCAGATTGATTCCCAGTTCCTCGTGGGCCCTCGCGAGTCCGGGCTCGATGTCGACGGACTTCTGGTACATGTCGATGGCATCGCGGTAACGCCGTGTGATGACGTAGAAATGGGCGGGTATCGCGTAGATGCCACCGTAGACCGGGTTGTACTCGAGCGACAAGCCTGTATAGCTGCTGTCGGTCACGTTGTTGAGAAGATCGGCGGCAGCACGGAGCGCGTAAAGCTCGAGCGGCGGCCAGTCGCTGTTTTCGAGAATGCGCTCCGCCTTGTCCATTGCATCCACAGCCTGGCGCTGGTTGCTGCTTTCGAGTGATACGCGCGCAACAATCAGCCAGGCGGCAACGCGAGCGCCCTCGTCCCTGGTTGCATCTGTCAACAGGGGTTCAAGATAGATGTTGGCCTCATCATCGAAACCGCCGACAAGCACGCGTGCCGCCCCGAGCAGCGCAAATGCGTTGTTGGAATCGATTTCGAGGGCCTCGCGATAAATATTCATCGCTTCGCCGTCCTGGTGGGAGGCGGCAAACAGATCACCCCAGCGCACACGAATGGCCGCGTTGTCGGGATTCGCGGCGACGGCATCCCGGAACAGCCGATTGGCAAGCTGCAGCTCGCTCAACGCCCAGGCAGCTTCAGCGTGAACTTCAGCTGGAACGTCACTACCGAGGAGCTCGCGATAACAGGCGGCCGATTCTGAAGTTTTACCGTGCCAGTGCAACTGGTCACAAACAAGAAGATCAGCGTGACTGACAGCGCCATAATGGATTTCACGCGCATGCAGATTGCTGTTGGCGAACGCCAGAAATAACGCCAGGAAGATGATCCGCACGTTCAATTGTCCAGCTCCGTCTCGCGCCGCTCTATCTCTTCTTCGAGCGTAGCCAGCTCGAACATGTTGTTAAGCAGTTCCGACTGGTAATCGTCCGGCGCCATGCTGTCGCGGCGCAGGCGCAAGTCCTCTATTTCCGCGTTCAGCGCATCGCGACGCGCCAGCAGTATCCGCATTTGTGAATCCGACGCTGCCTGGCGCGCAGCACCCAGGCGCGCGAGACTGAAGCGCGCCGCCTGCTCACCCTCAAGTCTGGGGTGTTCCGTGGCAAGCTGGCCGTTGCGCTCGTAGAAGTCCGCAACCTGGCGTTCCGCGAAGCCGAAGGCCTCCTCCGCGGTCACCATGCGATTTTTGTCCAGATCTGCGGAAGGATCGGATAGCGCGGCCGCGAAATAGTTGCCGAAGCGAGTCGCGTGGCGCTCGGCACCGCTGCGTGTGGCAAGTATCAGTGTGCGCTCGTCGCCCTTGAGGCGGTCCAGCGTTGCTCCACTCGAGCTGCTGGTATTAACGACGAGTTGTCCGCCGGCTACGCCATCGAGCATGTCGGCAAGATCTCCATCGGTAATATCCGGCCCCGCGATATTGAACTTGTATTCATGATCGTCGTAGCTGCCAT
Organism: Woeseiaceae bacterium; assembly: GCA_024640315.1. Classification (GTDB taxonomy): domain Bacteria; phylum Pseudomonadota; class Gammaproteobacteria; order Steroidobacterales; family Woeseiaceae; genus SZUA-117. The sequence continues at coordinate 62,322 of JAHEFF010000014.1, read as the reverse complement.
GACCAACGAGATAAACCGCCAGCCTGTCGCCAGATTGCATCCGGTTTTCCAGCTGCGTAAAAAACGCGATGACGGAGTCGCGTGTAAACTCGCCGGACCTGAAAACGCTGACTCGCTCCGATGACGTCAACCCGCCTGCCGCACTTTCGATTGCGCTGACCTGCTCAGCAAACTGTTCAGCATAGCGCGGCTCGCCACCTAATCCTTCTATGATGACCACCTGCAATTCTGCTGCCGCAAGCAATGGCAAAAACATCAGCATGACAGCAACCAATCGACGCGCTCTCATATTGAACTCCAACGTCGCCGCAGCAGCCACTCACCGGCCTTAAGCATCAACAACAGGATGAAGACGATCGGTGCGTCCCAGACGGACCGGTATTCGGTTTCCGTTATCCCGGAACTCGAATAGCGCAACCTATCCGGAAGCCCGGACAAATCACTGGCTTCAAAGTAACGGCCGCCCGTCGCTTCCGACAGCCGCTGCAGCAACCCGGGGTTCATTCGAAAACTGAAATGCTCGGCCTGCCCGGACTCGTGGAGAATACTGCTGCGACTGACGGCGACCGGTTCGCCGTTCCTTTCGGCCAGCGCCTCGAAAAACCATGTTCCGGACTGCGGCGGTGCGATCTCACCTGAAAATACGCCAGGCTCTTTGCCCGGCAGCATCGCTACTGCAAACGTTTCGCCATCCTCATGTGAAGCGACTGCCGTGACGCTGATATCATCGATTGCCCTGAACGCGTCGTCCCGAAACTCGGCGCGCAACGAAATCGTGCCGGTTCCGGATTCACTGTGCGCAGCCAGCGAGACATTTTCCGGCGCAGTCGCCACCAGCCCGCGCAACATCTGCCGCCAGAAAGTCTCGTGCTTCTGATCTTCGAGTGGCATGCTCATTTGCCAGCGCCAGGTACCGCCTGTTGCAAGGATATATGCGTGGCCTTTGCCAAACGGCTGGCCAATCAACAACGGTATTTGCCCGACGTCCGTTTCGGCATTCAGAAGCGCAACGGCGGCAGGCTTGAGGTTTCCGGTTAGTTGATAGTCGGCAACCTGCGGCAACTCGCGCCACGCCTCGGCATTGATAACGTCATCAGAATCAAAGCGCAGCATCTGATTACTCACACCCTGCGGAGTCAACGTGACGCCTGCTTTCTTGCGATGAAACGAATCCGTCGTACTGGGTGGCAACCTGGCAGGAAGCACATCTGCGATAGCCGACTGGCCCCATCCGCCATTACCAAGCCCGCTGGGACCAGCGAGCATCAGCAGGCTGCCGCCACGCTCGCTGACAAAATCCCTGATAATGCCCTGTTGCTCATCGCTCAGTGAGGCGGCATCGACGCTGCCGATAATCAGCGCGTTGTAACCGAACAGCTCGTCCCGGGATACAGGGAAGCCGTCCTGCAATTGCTCCGGTGAATCGATTCCTTGCCGGTAGAACTTGTTTGGACTGACACGCAGGAGCGTGGCAATACTCAGGTCCTCATCGCCGCCGACAGCTCGGCGCAGAAACTTGTATTCCCAGCGCGGCTCGCCTTCAAAATAGAGAATGCGGTATTCCTGGTTTGCCACGTTGACGAGCGTGTTGCGGGTGTTGTTGCGCAATTCCGTTTCGCCAGCGGCGCCGTCGATGCTAAAGCTGAGCCGGTGCGGACCGGCTTCGGTCAGTGCGACATCAATCCACTCAGTGGTTGTACCAGCATCCGACCCCAGCTCTAACGGAACCATTTGCAGCAATTCGTCGCCGTCGTAGATCTTCAGGTGGGTGCTGGCCGGTGCATCGTGCATCACGGTCACACGAGCCGAAACGGTCGATCCGGGTAAGGCCTTGTCCGGCACGGTGACCTCCGCGAGTTCGATGTCCTCCGGGATCGTCGTTCGACCGACGCCAATGGTGTGAATCGGAACGCCAAAGGCAGCAATTTCTGCGAGCTCGTCGGCTGTCAGGCCTCCGCTCGTGTCTGCGCCATCCGAGCTCAGCACCACGGCGGCCAGCGAGCTGAATCGTGATTCTTCGAAAATACCTCTCAGTGAGTTGGCGATGGATGTCGCGCCGGCTGTTGCCCTGGAGTCGACAAAAGAATCCACTGCCCGGGCTGACGACCCCAGTTCATAGTGACGAACCGAAAGTTCGGGCGAATCGTCCTCCTGTAGCGCACGGGAAAGGCTTTCGAGCGCGGCCTGGAAGCGAGACCGGGGCTCTCCATAGTTCATTGACTCCGAGCTATCGAGAACCAGTGCGATCGTGTTTTCGCCCTCCCGCAGCCGGTCTGTTGCCAATGTGGGTTGCAGGAGGATCCAGATGACCAGGGCCACCATACCAAGCTGCAAGACGCCGATCGCAGCCAGTTGCAGTAAGCTCGCATGCCGGCGACGCATATAAAGGAGCGCCGAAATCCCGACGACGGCCACAATTGCCAATACGTACAAAAAGGAAGCGGGCCAGTCGCCGGCCAAAACCAGTTCACTTCGGGCGTAGTCTGCGCGCGAGTACTTGAACAGGGCTTCAAACAACGGCGTCTCTCACTAGTGGGTCATCGCATAGATGAGGTAGTTGATGCCAAACCGGTACGCCAGCGCCGTCATGTTTTCCGGGTAGTCCGGCCAGTCCGCATGCTCCCAGGCATCGCCGATATCCATGTTGAAATTGATCGCGACCATCATGCGACCATCGTCATCATAAATGCCGCGCCAGTGCGGTGTGTAGCCACCTTTCTCCCAGGTAACGCCAGAGTATGTGTACATGCGCGAAGGAATCTGGATTCGTTGGTCCAGGTCGTAATGGACATGGAACACCTCGTCAGTTTCCGGAATGTCCACGATCGGCCGATCCGGAAATACCCGCTCCATGGACGACACAAAAGCAGACCATTCCCAGGTCCCGTGAAAGTCGTCGACCATCAGGAAACCACCGCGCAGCAGGTAGTCACGAATTCGTGCCGCTTCCTGGTCGTTCAGATACCAGTTGCCGACCTCGACGGCATAAATCCATGGATAATCATAAATCTCTTCGTCAAGCGGGGTCAGAATGCGGCCAGACTCCGCGACCTCGACGCGGGTCAGCCGGTCAACCCCCCTGGCAAAATGATGTTCAGCGTCGGGCCAGTCCGTTTGCCACATTTGTCGCCGCCCCCAGCCACCGCGGCTGTACTGATTGGCAGAATACGCGAGCCGCACAAACTGAAATTCGCCGGGCGCCTCACGAACAGGTCGTTGGGCAACCGGTTCTTCCGGCGCCGGCTGGCCCAGTGCGGAGGCTGACAAGGCGGACAGCATGACCGCCAGCATAGTGCATGCCCTTCTTGTTTGTATTGGCATCGATAAGCGTTCCGCGCTGGATCTGGCTATATTACAGACCCTTCGACGAGGCAATAAATTCAATCCGATTGACTTCACCTGGTTTGATTACTCGTCATCCGGTCGCGGGTAGAAAGCCAGCAACCCGGAGTAGGACAGCATGTCCGGAGAGTCGTCACGTTCAGAGGACAGCGACTTGCAGTCTTCCATCCACTCATCCAGTTTTTGCCGAAGCCCGCGAATTTCGTCCGGAGTGCCCCGGATAGCGAGACGCATGACGATCGGCAAGGCGTCGGGATCCGGCTCCGCGTCTCTGTATTTGTCGAAAAGTGTCACCAGGTCTGATTCGGTATCGCGGAGTATCCCGCGGAGCATGTTAACGGCATCGTCACCAACACCGGATGAGGTCGAAAACAGTCCGGGATCCACCTCAAATCGTGATGCAACAGTCCGGTAGTAGCGTTCAATGGTGCCTCGCTTCGGCTTCTCCTCGACGAGCTCCAGGAGCCCCTCGTCCACCAGTGCGTCCACGTGCCGGTACAGGCGAGGTGCCTTTTCGCCCATACGGTCAGCGACCTGCTTGGTCGTCACAGGTTTGCCACCGAATCGCTCCAGGAGTTTCAGTTTGAACGGGTCAGTGAGCAGTTTTGCCTGTTCGAGGCGTTTGACGACATAGGTGTCCATTCACACAAGTCCTTGTTTATAAACGAAACAAAACGACTGTTGACTATTCACAATAACGTGAATAAACTTTTATTCACGTTATTATAAATATTCATATAGATGGAAACAATCATGACTCCCATCGACCACATTTTCGCCCTGATCGTCGTCGTTATCCATCCGGTAGCGGGTTATTTCAGCTTTCAGAGGCTGCTCCGCCGCATCGAGGCCGGCGAGAAAATGGCGCGTGCAACCATCTATGGAACGACAATGCTGGGTCACTGGGCCTTGTTCACGATGGCAATCGCAATCTGGTATTGGGCCGGCCGGCCCGCCGACGCGCTGGGCTTCGGTCTGCAACTGGACGCCGCATTTCTTGTTGGCACCGTTTCGACGCTGGTGATCATCGCCTTTTTTCTGCACCAGGTTCGCCAGGTCGTGAATGCCGGAGACGATGAAATCAGGAAGTTCAGAGATCAGCTGGGAAACCTCGAGGTCCTCCTGCCAGCAAACGGCAAAGAGCTTGGCCGGTTTTACGGCCTGTCGTTGACCGCCGGCATCGTGGAAGAAACGATCTGGCGCGGCTTTTTGCTCTGGTACCTGATCCAGTTCATGCCGGCCTGGGCCGCAGCCGTGATCAGTGCCATTGGCTTCGGCCTTGCACACGCCTACCAGGGTGTCGCGAACGTCCCGAAAGTCACATTGATTGGGGCTGTGTTTGTCGGCCTTTATCTTCTGACCGGCTCGCTCTGGCTGCCAATGATTCTGCATGCAGCGATGGACATTCTGCAGGGCCGTACAGCCTACGAAATCGTGCATCGGGCGGCCACCGGGCCGACCGCAACAGACAGCGCGCCAGCTGTCGGAACGTAGCGGCTTCAATGGGTCATCGCATAGATGACATAGTTGACCGCGAAGCGGTAGGCCAGTGACGTCATTGGCACCGGATAAACGGGGTCATCCGCGTGTTCCCAGGCATCCCCCATATCCATGTTGAAGTTGATCGCAACGACCAGGCGCCCCTGGTCATCGTGGATGCCATGCCATTCCGCAGGGCCCCACAGCTGCGCTTCGATCTCTCCGTTTGCGCCGCGATATAGATGCCGGCGGCCAGGAATCTGTGTGTCCTGACCCAGATCGTAGAGCACGTGCATCAGCGGATGAGAGACCGGCAAGGGCATAACCGGCCATTCAGGAAACGCCCGCGTCAACGCCTCGCTCATCACCTGCCAGTCGAACTCTCCGTGAAAATCGTCGATGACGACGAAGCCGCCACGGCCGACGTATTCACGCAGCTGGTCAATTTCCTCTGAGTCCAGCAACCACCTTCCCGGCTGCTGGGCGAACAACCACGGGTAGTCAAATATGGCCGGGTCGCTAAGCCGCAGATGGCGACTGTCGTCCGCCACGTCCAGGTTGGTCAGCCGTGACAGGCCGCGCGTCAGGTGGAATTCCGCCTCCGGATAATCGATGGCCCACCAGGGCCTCCATGCGCGCTGACCCTGGTTGCTGGCATAGACCAGCCGTGCCATGTGAAATTCCGCCTCCGGACCGGGCTGCGATGGCGATTGCGCCGCCGCGGATGCCGTCATGATCAGGAACAAAAACAGAATGATTCTCATGGCTGCCGGCCGCAGTGTTTACTCCCGGGCTTTCATCGCAAGGATTTCAACTTCAACCAGCAGCTCGGGACGGAATAATGCCGCAACTTCAACGAAAGTCCGGGCCGGATACCAACCGCCATCTTCCCGGCTGAAGAATTTCGCGAACGCGGTATTGAATCCTGAAAAATCAAGCTCCCCATCTTCGCCGGCGACACCATAAACGTTTACGCGAACGACGTTTTCCATCGACCAGCCTCGAGCTTCCAGCTTGTTCCTGAAACCCTCCAGAATCGCGGTTCCCTGAGCCTCCATGTCTCCTGCAGGGCACTCTGCCTTGCCAGCATCCCGAAAACCACAACCATCCGGCATGGCGAAATTTATCGAGCCCGAATAAAGCAGCATCTCTGCGTTCGGCGGAATGAGGATTCCGCCATCCTCACCTTTCTCGAACTCCGCGGCATTGGCGCCCAGCACGAATATGACCAGCGGAATTGCTGCAATCAGATTTTTAATGTTTCGCATTGTTTTCACCATGTCTCTTTTATTGGAAGTCTGTCGAATACAGTAAACGGCATGCGGAAAACGGATTCAAGATTATCGTTGCCGCCGTTGCACATAACGATATCGGCAATCGCTACCGGAACGAAATTGGTTGTTTGGAGACTCGGCATCATGGCATTTTATAAGCCGATTTCCCTGGAGAGCCCCATGCCCGCCCTGACCCTGTACTCGAGCCCCAGAGCCTGCTCGCTCGCCTGCCACATCGCACTGGAAGAATCCGGCCTGCCCTTCGAACTGGGCCAGGTAAAAGTTCGCGAAGGGCAGCATCTGAACGATACTTATCTCAAGTTAAATCCCTGGGGAAAGGTTCCAGCACTGCAAATTGACGATGAAGTGCTGACAGAAGCACATGCGATTCTCAGCTACATCGGCGACCTGGCGCCATCGGACAAGCATCTGCTGCCGCACGATCCCTTGCCACGCGCAAGAGCCCATGAATGGATGAACTTCCTCTCCTCAACGGTGCACATTGCATTTCGTCCGCTGTTCAAGCCCCACTTTCTGATCAGCGATGAAAAGCTTTACCCACAGTTGCAAAAAGTTGGCATTCCGAATCTCAGGAAGACACTCAAGGAAGTGGACCATCGACTGAAGGGCCGAACCTGGGCGCTTGGTGACACCTATAGTGTGGTCGATCCGTATCTGCTCGTTTTCTGGATCTGGAGTCAGCGTGATGACGTCGTCGCGCATGTCACCAAAATGCCCAATTGGCGGGCACACGCCGAACGCATCTTCGAGCGGCCGGCGACGTGGCAATGCCTGAACCGCGAAGGTGTTACGAAGGACAATATAGCCGACCCGTAGGCACGACGCAGAACATTGCTTCAGCCGGCCCTACCCCTTATAAAAGGTACGTAGACCCTCGGGGGAGTAGAAAATGAAGCATTTAACGGTCACTCTGGCTGTGGCCATCATCGCGCTTGCTATGACGCAACCGTCTGCTGCGCATCATTCGGTTTTTGCCGTCTATGACATCGACAAGTCCGTCACGATCGAAGGCGTGATCACGGAAATCTGGTTCAAGAGCCCGCACATCCGGGTTTTCGTCGAAGTCACTGATGCCGAAGGCAACAAGGTTGTCTGGAATACGCACGGGCACAACCCGTCGGCGCTGAGACGAAGGGGCTGGGTAAGGGACACGCTGAATGTCGGGGAAAAAATTACGCTGAGTGGCGACCCTACTTACGATGGTTCGCCCAAGATATTTATCCGGACAATCACTCGCGAAGACGGCTCTGTTCTCGAAAACAAAGTGGGGAACTAGGCGATGCGCAAGTATGGACTGCTCTGCCTGATTTACTGCATGGGCTGCCCCGCCCTGGCCGCCGAAAGTGACCTGGTTGGTCGATGGGACCTGAAGATCCAGGAAGGTCGTATGAGCAAGGATGGATTGCTCGAAATTCGCGCTACTGACGATGGTTACTCCGCCTGGGTGGAGGGCGGCATTGCGCCGTTGGTCGTCGACGGTAATCGTATCGAGGTTGCCATCGATGACAGAGCGACGACGGGTGGCCGACTGGTACGTTACTTGCGCGGCGAACTCAATGACGGATCGTTATCCGGCGAATACGGTCCGGACCACGAAGCCACCGCCGAAGAGCTTGCGCTGTGCAAGCGGCTGCCGCTGGCGTGCATGGTACCGACCGGAACCTGGACGGCAACGCCTCACGTGCCACCACAAGCCGCCGCGGAAGCAGACCCTGTGGATCTGAGTGGTGTTTGGAGCATTACTGCGCGATTACTCAACAAATATACGAGCGACCTGACCGCCGCTGGCCAGGCCTGGAAAGACGAATACGACGTCAAAATGGATCTCCCGGGCCAACGCTGCCAGTCAACAGGACTGGTCAACGGCTGGGGATTTCGCGGCACCGACCCCGAAATATTCCAGACCGATACGCAGATCACGATGCTCGTCGGCAACGAGTACCGCCGCATCTACCTTGATGGCCGGCAGCCACCCGAGTACACGGACTGGTATCCGATGGGATTTTCCTCGGGACACTGGGAGGGCAGCACGCTGGTGGTCGAAACGACTCACCTGCAACCGTCTGTTCGCGAGTGGATGGGAGATCCGGTCGGCGAGAATGCGCGCGTGGTCGAGCGCTTCTGGCTCGACGAGGAAAACGAACAGCTGGTTGGCGTCCTGACATTGTATGACCCGGAGAACTACAACGAGCCGCCGATGAAACACGCCCGCTGGCGCCGTGCGCCGAAAGACGAGATTCGTTTCCCGAGTCTGTGTGACCCGGATTCTTTTTACCGGGAGCTATACGACGACGGCATGATGGAGGAGTACTGGAAGCGTGCCAGCCGTCGTTATTGAGGCCTGATCCGATCTGGTATGATCCGCGCGGCACGGAACTGACCAACCTGCCTTAAGGTCAGTATGTGTGAGGAGTGCGGGCAAAAAAAACGCGCATATCGTCGCGAAACCCATTCATTGGAGCCGTAAACGTTGCGACAGAAACTGTTGAGAACAGTGCTTGTGTTTGCCGCAAGCATCGCAACGGGCAACTCGGCTGCGCAGGTTCCGGACGACATGGAACTGGGTGTCGGCGATGCCAGCGCGATTCGTCTGCTGCGGGTGGACGCGGCGGAATTAGACATGGAGATGGATGGCCGGCTGGACGAGGAAATCTGGCAACGCGTCGAGCCGATCGGCACTTTGCTGGTGGTTGAGCCAGACACACTCGCTGATGTTCCTTACGATACTGATATCAGGGTTTTCTACACGGAAGACGGCATTTACGTGTCTTTTGACATGGAACAGCCTGCCCAAACGATTATCGAACGCGCCGCACCAAGAGACGCTTATGATGTTAACCGGGATAACGTCGGATTCACTCTGGACACTTCAGGGGATGGCCGTTACGGCTATTGGATGAATCTGTCACTCGGTGACAGCGAAATGGATGGCACGATCCTGCCGGAAAGACAGTATGGCCGTGACTGGGATGGCGCGTGGTACGGCGCAACGGAACAGACGGACAGGGGCTGGGTGGCTGAGTTCTATATCCCCTGGTCGCAGATGGCGATGCCAAAAGCCGACGGCAAACGACGCATTGGCATTTATGCCAGTCGCAAAGTCGCCCACCTCGACCAACGCTGGGGCTGGCCGGGGCTCACGCAAACAAAACCTCGCTTCATGAGTGCAATGCAACCACTCGAACTCGAGCAAGTGAATCCACGTCAGCAGTGGAGTATTTTCCCATACGCCTCGGCCACAATGGATCGCGTCACCGACGACAGCAAGTGGAAAGCCGGCACCGACCTCTTCTGGCGGCCATCGACGAACTTCCAGCTGACGGCCACGATCGCCCCGGATTTCGGCGCCGTCGAATCCGACAATGTGGATGTGAACCTGACAGCGAACGAGACGTTCTTCCCGGAGAAACGATTGTTCTTCCAGGAAGGACAGGAAATTTTCGATGTCAACGGCTCGGAACAGCAATTCGGGCAACAACCACTGCGCGTTGTCAATACCCGCAGAATTGGTGGCCGGCCGAGAGAACTCGATTTGCCGGACGGCGTCGAGCTCAGTGATCGCCAGGAAATCATACCGGCGGACATCATCACGGCAGCGAAAGCCACGGGGCAATTTGGCTCCGTCCGTTACGGGTTTCTTGGCGCTATCGAGGATGACACCGACTACATCGCGGATGACGACCAGTTCTATTCGATGCCAGGAAGAGACTTTGGCGTGTTCCGGGTACTTTACGAGGACAGCGCAGGCGCGGCCTATCGCGGGCTGGGCTGGATTTCGACGATGGTCGCGCATCCCGAAAGCGACGCCATCGTGCACGGCGCGGACATTCATTACCTGACGACAAGTGGCAAGTGGAATTTCAATGGCCAGGCCCTTTATTCGGATATAGAGGAAGATGGCACCGGTACTGGCGTACTGACGGATCTCACGTATACACCACGCCAGGGCGTGCAGCATCAATTCAGTATGTCATTCCTGGATGACACGATCGATGTGAACGACCTTGGTTTCCAGCGCCGCAACAACGCCGACGACTTTGTTTACCGTTTGCAATGGAACAAGTCCGGGCTTGCAAGACTCCGCAATTTCCGCCTGTCCCCGTTTGCGCGCTACGAAGAAAACGGCGAGGGCTTCGCAACCTTTTACGGTTACGGTGTGGGCGGACAAGCAACGCTGAACAGCCTGCATGCCTTCGGTGGATTTGTCGGCTATTTCCCGGATCAGTACGACGATCGCAATAGCTTCGACAATGGGACTTTCGCGGTCCGGGCCCGGACTTTCGCTGACCTCAATTTTCGTACCAATACGTCTAAGGCAGTGAGCCTGTTCCTGCGTATTGGCGTCCGGCCAGAGGATATCTACGGGACTTCGCTTGAGTCACAGGCCGGCCTGAACTGGCGGCCGCTGGGCAATCTCGGCATGGAATTCAATATCCTGCACATCGACAAGAACGGCTGGCTGTTACACCAGGACGACGAGAAATTCACGACCTTTAACGGCACTCAATGGCAGCCGTCATTCAGCATGGATTTCTACCCGACATCGAAACAGCAATTGCGACTTTCGATGCAATGGGTCGGCATTCGTGCGCTGGAAGATCGCTTCTATGTTCTTCCGGACGGGACTACGGAACTGGTCGAGGTGCCAAAACAGACTCCCGAGTCGGACGACTTCAGCATCTCACAGCTCAACTTCCAGATTCGCTATCGCTGGCAGATCGCGCCGTTGTCGGACCTTTTTATCGTGTATACCAAAGGTGACAGGCAGAAAACCGACGTGATGAGCTTCGGCGACATGTTTGATGACAACTGGCGCGATCCCCTTGGGGATTTTCTCGTCATCAAACTAAGGTATCGAATCGGCTCCTGAAACCAGCGCCTCGATGTGCAGAAGCGAAGGCCGATAATCCTTGTAGTCACGGGTGACTGGAATCAGCCGTCCGCCAATATCGAGAACCAGCGATGGAAAACCGTCGATAGGCGACTGCCGCGCAAGCTGCACCTGGTGCAGCAACGCAGCGTTGGTGTCCTCAGACCGGACATCCGCCGCAAACCTTGCCGCGTCCAGGCCGAGCTCTTCCGCCAACGCCTCAAGGGTCTCGAGATCTGAAGGATTCATGGCTCGCAAGTAATAGGCTCGCTGAATCGCGTCAATCATCTCGTCGTACATACCCTGGTTTCCCGCCGCCAGAACAGCGCGGCAAGCAGGATAGGTTGAGCGGCGTGGTTTGCATTCGGTCCAGAAATCGAAATTAAACTCTGTGCCGAGCAAATCGCGAATTCTCCGCCATGCCCTGGGGAGCTTCTCCTGAAGTTCAACCGGCATCGGTTGATCCGAGTCGGGCGCGAGACCGCCGACAATCTTCACGAGACGCACTGACTCCGGCAACGCCGCGATTAGCTTGTCGGATACCGGTCGATAACCCCAGCACCAGGAGCACATGGGGTCGTGAAAAAAATACAGTACTGCCTTATCCGGCCCGGGCATGCTCAGTTTTCAGACCCTGTAGCCGCCGGCAGGCATCCTCGATGACGTCGTCCTCTTTTGCGAAACAAAAGCGCAACATCGTCTCGCCCTCGGCGCTTTTGAAAAACGATTTACCCGGCACGCTCGCCACCCCGGTTTTCTCCAGCAGGTACATCGCTCGCTCTTTACTATCGGCGCCGGGCAATGACGATGCATCGGCAAGAACGTAATAGGCACCCTGCGGAACGCAGGGCGTCAGGCCGACATCTGACAATGCCGCACACAACACCTCGCGTTTCTTTCGATATTTCGCCGCAAGTTTGTCGAAGTATTCATCGTTCAGTTCGACAATTCCGGCAGCGGCGCCCGCCTGCAGGGGCGTCGGCGCGCATACATAAACCAGATCACTGAAGTTGCCGATTGCCTTGGCCCACTTCGCGTCGCAGATCGCGTAGCCAATACGCCATCCGGTAATGCTGAAAGTCTTCGACAGACCCGAAATTGTTATGGTCCGTTCCCACATGCCGGGCAATGACGCGGCACTGATGTGTTTCATATCGTCGAAAATAAAGTGCTCGTAAATTTCATCCGTGAAGACGAACAGGTCGTGCCGCCTGGAGAAATCCGCGATGAGTTCGAGCTCATCTCGTGTCCACACCTTGCCCGAAGGGTTTGACGGTGTGTTGACAATGATGGCCCGGGTGCGATCCGTCACTACCTTTTCGAGATCATCCATCGAGAACGACCAGTCCGGAGCCTTGGTTGAGACGAAAACGGGCACTGCCTCGGTGGCGATCAGCGTGCTCTCGTGATAGCTGTAATACGGCTCGAAAAGGATGACCTCGTCGCCGGGTTCCAGTAAGGCGAGACACGAGCAATAGAGCGCGCCGGTTGCGCCCGAACTGACCACGACATTCGTCTCGGGATCGATGTCCAGCCCTGCCCGCCTGCGATATTTGTCTGCCAGCGCGTTACGTAGTGGTCCTGTGCCATCGTGCCGGGAGTAGCTGTTTTCACCCTTGTCGATCGCCGCCTTGGCCGCCTCTGCAACCGGAGCCGGCACCGCGAGGTCACAAACACCCTGGGAAAGGTTGACGCCGCCGACTCGCTCGCATTCAACGCTCATCGCCCGTAATTCGGACTTCCTGACCCACTCGTGGCGGGAACTCAAACTCAGTGTCATAACTCTAATATCCCATGGCATTGATATAGTGGATTTCGTCCCAACCCTTGTTGGGGACGAAGTCTTTTGCAGAATCATCACAGGCAGGCGTGCAATGTACAAGCATACGAGCAAATTATTGATTGCCGGACTTCTTGCCGCATGGGCCATACCGGCGCCAGCGCAGGAGGTGGCCGGGCAGGAAGACGAACCGTCCATCGACGATAACACCGAGAGGTGCATCGATCTCCGTCGCGTTCGGCGTACCGTGATCGTGGACGACCGGAACATCCTGTTTTATATGAACGGCGATATCGTTTACCACAATATTCTGCCGCGCCGATGCAATGGCCTCGCACGCGAGGATCGTTTTTCCTACAAGACATCGATGGGGCGGCTTTGCGATCTGGACACCATTGCCGTTCTATACAACGACGTGCGTGGCCTGCGTGAAGGCAATCGCTGTGGCCTCGGGCTTTTCCACAAAATAACCAAAGAAGATGCGGAAGCGCTCAAGGAAGCCGAAAAACAGGGGCCGGAGGCCAATCCGCTGCCGATGCCAGAGCCAGAAGAAGTCGATGACGAAACCGACAATCCAGAGGATCCTGAATCTACCTAGCGCCTAAACGGAGCGGTCGAAAGAAGCGGTCTTGATCAAGGCAAAGACCTGCGCCCCCGGCTCAAGGCCAAGCTCCGCTATTGCGTGACGCGTTAATTGCGCCTTCAGGTGCGTGCCGTCGACGTCGACAGAAACCGTCGCAAACGCGCTGTCTGTGAGCGGCAAAATATCGAGCAAAGTTCCCCGCAGCACATTTCGCACGCTGATGCCTTGCGGTTCATGTGTAGCAAGTACCACATCACCTGATCGAACTGAGAGCCTGACCGTGTCGCCGCCTTGTGCGCCCTCAATTGAAGGCACAGTCATGTTTTGTCCACGATGTTCTACGCGGGTCAACCGCAGATCCGCAAGGTGCTCTTTTACTCGCACCTCGAGAATGGTGACGGCCTCGAATGGCAAGCTGGAAAGCTGCAACTCCTCACGGCTCAGAATGCCGCTGGCCGATCCTGTTGCCGTTACCCGCCCTGCTTCGAGCACAACGACGTTGTCAGCGAGGCGCGCCATTTCATTGACTGCATGACTGACAAAAATGGCCGGAATTCCGAAGCGTTTCGGCAACGCCTCGATATACGGCAGGATTTCGCTTTTTCGTCCAACGTCCAGCGCTGCCAGTGGCTCGTCGAGCAGCAAAAGTTCGGGCTGCGCCAGCAATGTGCGACCGATCGCTACTCGCTGACGTTCTCCACCGGACAGAACGTTTACTTCTTTTTCCAGCAACGGCTCAAGATCAAGAGACGCAACGACTTCGGCAAAACCGATTTCCTGGCCGGAAGACACCCCGCGCTCACGCGCGTAGCGAAGGTTTCCCGCGACGTTCAGGTGGGGGAACAGGCGCGAATCCTGGAACACAAAACCGACCGGCCGGCGATGTGCCGGTACGAACGTGTTCGTGGCACTGTCTTGCCAGGTGCTGCCCGAGAACCCGACAGCGCCCGTCACGTTGCGCTCGAAACCGGCAATGATCCTTAGGAGAGTACTCTTGCCTCCGCCACTTGGCCCGAACAGGCCCGTAACGCCACCGAGCTCAATTGACTGATCGATATCAAGGCTGAAACCCGGATAATTTACCTTTGCGCTGATTGAAAGCGAGTACGGGGATCCTTCAGACATTGACCCGCCCTCCTCGCCTCAATGTGTAGACAAAAAGCAGAACCAGGAAGGCAGACACCAGTAGCAAGGCGGAAAGAAAATGTGCCTCTGCGTAGTTAAGTGTTTCCACATGTTCATAGATAGCGATGGAAATTACCCGCGTCTTGCCCGGGATATTGCCGCCCACCATCAGAACCACACCAAATTCGCCGATTGTGTGGGCGAATGACAAAACAGCGGCAGTGATGAATCCGCGCCCCGACAATGGAACAACAACGGAAAAGAATGCATCGAGCGGGCTCGCTCTAAGGCTGGCCGCCGCCTCGAGTGGACCACGGCCAATCGACTCGAACGCGTTTTGCAGCGGCTGCACCATGAACGGCAGTGAGTAAAAGACGGAAGCGACGACAAGGCCGCTGAAAGAAAACGTCAATGCATCCCCGGTAACGCGTAACCAGAATGCGCCGATGGGTGACGCCGGTCCCAGCGCGATGAGGAAATAGAATCCCAGGACCGTCGGCGGCAGCACCAGCGGTAAGGCAGTAATGGCTTCAATAGCCGGCTTGAATCGGGAATTGGTGCCGGATAACCACCATGCGAGTGGCGTGCCAACCAGCAGAAGTATTCCGGTTGTCACGCCGGCGAGCGCCAGTGAAAGCCAAAGAGGGCCGAGGTCGGTCATTACGTCACGGATTCTCGTAGCCCCTGGCTTCAATCCGGCGGATTGCCTTCTCGCTATGCAGGAACGCGAGAAACTCCCTGGCCGCCGCGTTGTTTGCACCATGTCTCAGCAAAACTGCGTCCTGCCTTACTGGAGAATGCAGGTCCCCGGGAATTACGATATATCGCCCACCCAACGGTCGATCAGTACGGACTGCGAAAGATAATGCGATAAATCCGGCATCGGCGTTACCGGTTCCCGCAAGTGCGGCAGCTTGTGAAATATTCTCTCCCATAACAATCTTTTCCGAAACGGCGTCCCAGGCGCCCAATGATTGGAGCGTCTCCCGCGAAGCAACACCGTAAGGTGCCAACGCCGGGTTCGCAATCGCCAGCTTCCTGATGCGATCCTGCAGTACGGTCTCGCGCGCATCTTCCTGAATCAGGCCGGCATCAGCACTCCACAAAGCCAACCGGCCAATAGCATACGTAAAGCGGCTGCCTTTGACGCCAAAATCAGATTGCTCAATGCGTTCTGGCAATACGCCGTCAGCGGAAAGAAACACGTCGAATGGACCACCGTTCAAAATTTGTGCGTACAGCTTGCCCGATGAACCACTGGCCAGCGACACCTTGTGCCCGGATTGCGCTTCGAATTCGTCACAGAGCTCCTCGGCTACCTCTGCGAAATTCGTGGCGACAGCAACCAGAGCTTCTTCAGCAGTCGCGACACCTGACAGGCAGAAGAGAACAAGTATGAAAATCCGCATCACTATCTCCTGTCGACGCGGTGCCAGTTACGCGTTGGCGAGCTTCTCTTCTGCCAGCCGTGGTACGGATGTTTTGCCAGCAATTCATTGTTCCGAAAGACGAACATGAGAATGCCGCCGGCGACAAAACCGCCAATGTGCGCCCAGAAGGCGACTCCACCGCCCTCACTACCGTAAGTCGATACACCGCTTAACACCTGCACCAGGAACCAGTAGCCCAACATCAGGAATGCAGGAACGGCGAAAGTTGTCACATAGATTACAAATATGAATAGCATGTGCACATGCACGCGTGGGTAAAGCAAGACGTAGGCACCCATGACACCACCTATCGCGCCCGAGGCGCCGACCATTGGTATCGGAGACTCGGGATTTGCTGCAACCTGCAACGCCGACGCCGCCAGGCCGCAAAGCAGGTAAAAGAAAAAGAACCTCACAGACCCCATGGCGTCTTCGACATTGCCGCCAAAAATCCACATGAACCACATATTGCCAACAATATGCATCCAGCCACCGTGCATGAACATTGACGTGATAGTCGTGTGCCAACTCCCGGAGTCACTTATGACACAGACGCTGCTAGGGCCGAGTGGCAGCCGCGTCCCCGGCGGCACCAGTTGCATCAGCTCGCCCGGAATCAGGCCGAACCGGCAGACCGACCCCGCCAACGCCGCATCGTTTCCCATACCTTGCAGCAGAACCCAGGCTGCGACATTCAACACAACAATGGCGTAGGTCGCATAGGGCGTGAGGATTTGGGGATTGTCATCGCGGATCGGAAACATCGCAGATCCTTAGCGCCAGCCGGCAATTCAGGCAAATGCCTGCTGCACCTCGGTTCCTCGCTCAGACCGGATGAAGGCAAACGCCTCCGCCAGCCTGGCCGACTGGTTACCGCTCATTGCGGCAACATTCACTCGTGCATTCGGCAGCATGTAAATATGAAAATGCTGCTCAATAAGTAATTGTTCGTCCGCACTGATCGGCAAACATGAAAACATCCCGTGCTGTGTCTCAAAAAAAGAGGCATCGAAGCCGGGGTTGGCGCTTTCAATCGTTTGCCGCAGCAATCGCCGCATGTCAGCAACGTGCTGCCTTACTCCGTCCAGCTCCTGCCGCCAGAGCTTCTCAAGTTCCGGTGTTGACAAGATTTCGTGCACTACGGCAGCGCCATGATCCGGCGCCATGAAGTACAGCTGTCTTACGGTATCGCGGAGTTTTCGCCGCACACTCTCTGCATCCACCGCATCGGGCGACACAATGACCGAAAGAAGACCCGCTCTTTCCCTGTAAATGCCGAACGACTTGGAAGAAGAAACAGTAAGCAACAACTGCGGCACCTTTTCGGCAAGGAGACGAAGACCCGCAACGTCCTCATCGATGCCTTCGCCGAAGCCCTGGTAGGCGACATCAACAAACGGTACGGCGCCGGTTTCGATGATCTTGTCCGCCAGTTTATGCCACTGCTCAATGGTCAGGTCCTGACCGGTCGGGTTGTGGCAACAACCGTGCAGCAGCAGAAGATCATCAGGCATCATCAAACCAAGGTCGTCCAGCATCCCGTCGAAATCAAGCGTCGAACTGGACTGATCGTAGTAGCGGTATGTCCTGATCGCCATGCCGGCTTTGTCGAAAAACTCCAGCTGATGCCCCCACACCGGCTCGGACACCCATACGACAGAATTCTCAACCAGGCTGTGCACCAGTTCAGCGGCAGCACGCAAAGCGCTGCCCGCCCCGGGAGTCTGCGCTGAAATGACCCGCTGTTCACGCAAGACCGGATGATCTTCGCCGAGCACGAGTCGCTCGACATCGCGGCAATAGTCCTGATTGCCCAGTGGCGACAAATAGGATTTCGGCAGGTCACGGGCAAAAAGTTGCTGCTCGGCCCGCCGGACTGCCTGCATAACGGGCACCTTGCCTGAGTCGTCACGAAATACGCCTATACCGAGGTCGATTTTGTCCTGACTCGAATCCTCCGCGAGACGCACAAACAGCGCTTCGATCGGGTCGTTAGTGTAGTCGCACAAATTTCTGAACATGACAGATGCCGGATTCCTTTCGAAGCCATAGTCAATCACATATGCGCAGGCAGTGAAACCGTTTGAGCGGGTCAATACGTCGGCAACCCATGTCCTGCAGCCTGTGCGCCAGATCTGCCAGGTCGGGCGACCGGATTCTATTGTTCGTCCCGTCTAAGAGGGAAACGGGGCCAGGCAACAGGAGTCTGCAATGATTATTGGTCACATTAACCTTGCCAAATCGTTCAACGGAACGGGAGAGCACTTCATCGCCCTGGTAGAAGCGCTGGATCGCATGGAGATCAAACAGCACATCATCGTGCAGAACCAGTCGCTGGCGAACAGGCTTGGCGTCTACGACGGTGTTTCCCTGGGGCCTGTTACCGGTTCGCCGGTGATCGCCTACTGCCTGATGCCACAGATCGATGTCGTACATACACACGACGAACGCAGCGGGCAGGCGGGGCTGTTGTTAACCCTCGCCCGCTCGATACCATATGTGCTAACTCGTCGACTCAAAACACTTGCAGTGAATCGCCCGCTGTTGAGATCAGTATATGGTCGCGCCGCAACGGTGATTTGCAGGACCGCTAGTGGCGCCAGGGCGATAGGGGGGGAATTTCCGGCAACCCGGATCGATGTAATCAACGACATCGCCCGCACTGACGCCGGGGATGTCGAGATGCTGGCCAATCGCATCGCCGCCGACCACCTGCGAATCTACCACCGTGTCGTTGAGTCGTTACGGATTCCGGCGCTGCTGCTGTAACTTAGAATTCCCACAAAACGCCAATCGAAGGCAACAGTGGCAACCAATAGTCATAGCTCAGTTCCAGTTCGAGGTTGCCGGCATCATCATCCACGACATCCCAGTCGCGACAACAAACGTTCTTTCTGTTCAATACGTTTGATACTTCGAAAAACGCCATCAACGAGCCGCGTTTAAGTTCGAAGGTTCGGCTTACGCGAAAATCCAGACTGGCAAACGTATCGAGTTGCAGCGCGTTGCGCAGCCCGGGAACAGCGACGTAAATCGGCTCGCCATCGGGGTCTGTACCGTTCTCAAGGAGTTCCAGATCCGTCGTCGGCCAACCCGAATGCACACTCGCGGCAAAACTCAGGGTCCACTGCTGGTCGGTCCATCTCACACCACCCTGAAGCGCCTGCCTCTGGTCCCAACTCCTTGCTTCGTTCCGATCATCGATGCGGTCAATTGCCTCCGAAAGTGTGTACGACGCCCACCACTCCCATGGGCCCACGGCGCGATCGATCGAGACTTCAAGCCCGGTTGACCGACCGCTTTGCGGCACAATCGCGACCCTGTCCGGCTGAAACTCCGGAATGATTCCGAGTGGGTCAAACAGATTCTCAAATCGAGGCCTGACGCTTGTCATGTCCTTGTAAAAGGCCTCGACGCGCAGGGCGTAGTTGCCCTCGAACAGGTGGCGCATTCCAGCGATGATGTGATCGGATCTCTGCGCGGGCCAGAAATTGGAAACACCATCCTCGATCTGCAGTTCTTCTATTCGCTGAGACTGGTGGTAGCGACCCCAGGTCAGGCGCAGCTCTGTCTTGTCACTCAATGCGTAAAGGAAGTTCAGCCGTGGACTGAACTGGGCATCAGAATTCAATTCAGTGTAAGCCTGGTCGTCCCATCGAAACCCCCACTCGACCGTGGTCTTCGGCGTTATGCGCCACCGGTCAGAGACATACAAGGCGAAGCTGCCGCCTTCTGGCGCTGCGGTCGCCGAACGACTCAAGGACGGCGGCTGGTTTTCATACAGCGCCTGCAACCCAAAGTACTCGGCGCTGCCCTCATAGTTGTAGAACGCGTCGCCGTACATTCCCAACAAGCCCCATTGCACGAAATGTTGCTCGGACGGATTCCATGCCCAGTCCTGCCGCAGCGAAAACTGGTCGACCTGGCGCTCATCGCGAACCGAAGAAATCATTTTTTCCGGATCAGCTGTCGACCCGGTTCGCAGATTGTCATAGGTCGTCGCCGACAGCACCGTGTTGCTGGTCAGCGTGTCGGACCAGCGGGTTTTCAGGTGGAACCAAAGCTGTGCATTCCGGGTGTCGCTGACGACTTGCTCCAGTTCCTCCGGGTCTGACTCCACCACGATCCTGACGCGGTCGTCGGCGAACAATGCATTCATTGATAACGTGGTGTTCGCCGCCAGTTCCAGCTCGAACTCACCGAAAACGTCGTAATAGGATGGCTCGCCGAATTTGGGGTCAATAACGAGATCGAGGTTGCCACGCCTCGCGGAGAACAACCAGCTTTGACCCTCCTCTGTCCCGGACGTCAGGAACGACGTGTTAAACACGCTCAAACCAATCTCGGTATGTCGCGGCTCCTCCAGTTCCATCGACTCCATCAGCACAAGTCCGCTCATCCTGTCGCCGTAGCGAACCGGAAACCCACCGGTGTAAACCTCGACACCCGAGATGGCGCGTGAGTCGATCGCACTGAAGATGCTCTGATAGTCGCGCACATGGTATGGATCAAACAACCACTGGCCATTCAGCATGATGCCGATCTCGTTAGTGCTGCCACCGCGAAAATGTGACCGCGCCGACGCTCCACTGGCGGCCGCGCCGGGCAATCGCTGTACGATTCGTATCGGGTCTTCACCAACGTCCGGCATCGTCTGAATGCTGCGCTGATCGAGTTTGAACCTGGATGAAGCGATGTCCCGTGAAATCTCGTAACGGCTGGCTGACACCACAATCATCTCGATCCCGGCATCCTTGCCTGCTTGGCCACCACTGATTACGGTCGCCTCGTCAGGCGTCGAATCTGTCCGATCGATTCGCACGACGAGATGCACACCGGCGATCGTCCTGAGTGTCAGGCCGTGCGGCTGAAGAATCTCGTTCACCAGGGCAACAGGTTCAGCCTCGATCGGCTCGTTCACGATCAGCAGATCGCTTCCGATCAGCCCGGTACTGTATGCAAGCGGAATGCCTTCGGCTCTGAACTCATCGATGACTTCGGCAACGGGCCTGCCCACGTAAGGCACGGTCGGGCCCTCGGCAGCCGGGACGGCCGCCGCAATGAGGAGTCCGGTTAGCAGTAACGCCAACCAGGCGCCTGTATCGAATTTACCGCGCGTCGTTGACGTAAATCACTCCATCTTCTATTCGCCACCCGAGATCCATCCCGAGCATCCAGACCTGCAACGCCTGCCGCGGGTCGGTATTCATCGAGCCTTTCAGCAATTCCCGATCCGCATAGGCTGCAGCTCCGTCTGTCTCGTATTCGAGATCGAGACCCGTCTCCCGGCTCACCCACCCCAGAAATTCGCTGACAGACCGGCCATCCAGGTTCACTGAGGGCACCGTTTTCTCAATCCACTCCCAGGGGGTACCGTGGGACGGGATGTTAGCCATCCGGGCTCCACTACCCGAAATGGCCAGTTGCTGTCCCGCTACGGCCGAACTGGATCTGCCTGCGTTTTCGATGACAACCTCGCCTTCGCGAACGCTGACTGTCACAGCTTCGCCATCCGCATGAGTCATATATTGCGTGCCTGTATGCGTAACCTCGCCAAAGTCGGTCACAATAGTCAGTCGCGCATCCGAACCGCTTACTGAGTTGGCTGCCAGAGCCGGCGCAGAGTCAAAGTAAATCCGGCCGGAACTCAAATAGACCTTTTCGTCTGACAGAAACCCGACCCGCGTATTCTGATCAATGCGAAGCGAACCGCCTGTGCCCCAACTCAGACCCAAACCAGAGTCATCATCCGTTATGAGTGTCTGGCCAGCGACGATTGTCGTCAGGTGGCTTCCCTCTAACAATTCCGAGTTCTCGCCAAGGATCGAGATCATGCCGAACCGCTTGTCGATTGACGCAACCTGAACTTCCTCGATGCCAGTGATGCGCAGCGTGTTAAGTGAGACGAAAACCGCGATCAGCACGGATGCGGCCATCGCCATTCGCATGAAAGTTTTCTGTTTCCGATGTTTGCCGGCAACTTGCCGCCATTCAGCCTGCACCACTTCGCGAACAGCCCTGGCCGCCGCTTCCGGCGGCACCGACCGCGGCGTTGCCTTGCCGAGAAGCGCTTCGACTGCTTCATCCGTTTCCAGTGACGTTTCTTTTCTCATGTCATTCATCGATGCATCAACCCATCTGCGTTTTCGTCAATTGCGTAAACCATCGCCGAGTAGACGTCGGCGAAGGCACGTTTGGCTCTTGCGAGCAGGGACTGGGTCGCCTCCGTTCCTATATTAAGCTGCTCGGCGATCTCATTGATCGACCAGCCCTCGACATATTTCCACTCCAGTACGTCGCCGTATTTCGCCGGCAGTCGGTCGAGCGCGACCTGGATAAGCCGCAAGGTTTCGGCGCGCCTGTACTGCCGTTCCGGATCCTCTTGCGCGGGCGCCTGAAACGAATCAACCGCGGCCTGCACTTCGGGAAAATCCTCGGTGAGCACAATGTGCTCCTGTCGACGACCCTGCTTCGCCAGCCAGTCGCTGATCTCGTTCCTGCAGATTGCACACAGCCAGGTAAAGAGAGCGGATTCCGCCCGATATGTGCTCATTTTTCGTATGGCTTTGGTCAGGGTAACCTGCACGATATCGCGCGCGGCGTCGGGGTCATGGGTCATGCGGGCGATAGCGAAGCGGTAAAGCCTGGCGAAATTCTCGTCAAAAAACCCGTCAAACGCAGATTGGTCACCCGCAAGTAACTGTTTTACCAGTCTTTTATCTTCCAGATATACCGCCATTGCGAAGTTCTCCCTGCAGCCGAACTTTTAGACCTTGATTGGGGGAAAAATCGGTCGCGCGGATTGCAGCTTGTCGGCGATCCGGGCCTATCGGGTACGGTGAATCTTGTTATTGTAGGCGGCCCGAGAGCGAACCGCCGCGGTGGGCAGCACATTTTTGGTGCGTCTTTCGCGCTAATGCGACAGGTGCGAGGCGATGGCGTGCATGATAAACGCCGTTTCGCCATCGATCCGCTCGCTTTCAGCCTCGGAATCCGAGGTGTGTTTTGAGATCACGACATTCGCGTCGGAATTGATGTAGATGAACTGGCCGTGTACGCCCAGTGCGGCAACCGCGTTTACGCCCGCGTAGCCCCACCATTGGTCGTGATACGAATCCGCGACCTCGCCATACCAGTCATCGTCGTAATAAAGCGAGAATTTTTCGGCATTGCGCTTGCGCTTGATGCGTTGCGCTACTTCAGTGGACAGGACCTGGCGGCCATTGTACTGACCATCCTGCAAGATCATCTGCCCGAATCGCGCGGCGTCCCTCAGGGTGATCGCAAGACCACCGCCGGCCATTTCGACGCCGTGAAAATCGAGCCAGTAGTAACCCTCCTGCTCCGCACCCAATGGCGCCCAGATCATTTCGTGCAGGTTGTCGGCGAGGCTCTTGCCCGTCACCCGCCGAATGACCCAACCCAGAACTTCCGGGTCCGGCGTAACGTAATGGAACGCCTCACCATGCTGATATTTGTCGTGTTTCTCCGTGAGCGTCTGCAGGTTTGAATACAAACCTTCGCCGCCCGGCATCATCGCCATGAGAAACCCGGTGATATGAGCGTCGGGGTTGTAGTAGTCCTCGTTGTAGAAAATTGAATTGGTCATATCCAGCATATCGCTGATGGCGGCATCGCCAAACGCTGTCTTCGCCAGTTCCGGCACGTACTTACTGACCAGTGCACTTTCGTCGACCAGCCCCTGCTCGATCAGCATGAGCAGCATTGTCCCGGTGAAGGACTTGGTTACGGAAAACATCAGGTGCTGACTGGCCGGCGTCTGGTCATTGAAGTAACGTTCGAAAACCACATCGCCCTCGTGCATAACAAGGAAGCCATCGGTGTAAGCCGACTCGAGCCATTCGCCGACTGTTACCGTGCGGCTGTCCGGAAATGTCACCTCGAGTGAAGCCAGGTCAACCGGTCGACTATCGAGGTTTGCGACAGAATCGCCGGTCGGTACGCTGCGCGTCGGCGCCACTTCACGAAGATGCCGCAACCCCCAGCGGTTGTAAGGCGGCGTCATGAAATTCTCCAGGGTGACCTGCCTGGCAACCGGCGGTGGCGAGCCGACCATCAGCCCCAGCTCACGCGCGGTTTCGGGTTTATCCTGCCCGGTCGAGACGGCGGAAAGAGTACAGAGCAGCAGCGCTGCGAATGGCTTTCTCATCTTGATAATCGCTCTTGCAAGTGGCGCTTCTGCGCGCGTGGCGCAGCGCAGTATAACAAGGAGGCGTATCAGGACAGCAGCGCCCTCAAAGATCAGTAGATTACCAATCCATCGAATGGCCAGTCATACGTCGTACCTGGTCCTGCGCCTGGTGAATGTTCATGCATCGGCAAGCTTGCTGCCTGCCGCGAACGGCGCACCACTGCACTCTCTTGTCGCCGCAATGCAATTCAGCAAGCATATCAACGCTGGTAACGGTACCAAGGCGTTCGTAACGGACCGGACCTCCGTTTTTTAGTTGTTTACCGGATATTTCACCACCAGAATCGGTTGCGCATCCGCTTACAAACAAAACAATAATCACTGAGAGTATTCGCATACTGCCTGGCTCCTCTGCTATCCGTTCGGAATCCTGTGCAATCACAACTTAGATAGCCGGGAGTGGCGTTTTGGTTACACGCCAGTCAGATCAATAGAGAATTAGTGTTGCGCTTAGAAAAGAAACATCAGGTCGTAGTCTCATATACCCCGGTAGTTGGGATACGCAAATGCAATGACGCGATCGCTGCAACGCTCGTCAGCAGCGATCGTATTGCCCGTTTGCCAGGTATGGCCGGGTGGGTAGAAAGACCCCGGTCGGTGCTTCAGTAGCGACCGTGTTGCTTGAAGATATAGTTACTGAGCTCGATGAACTGATGATTCATTTGATGGACGATCTGATGTGCCGACCGTGCCACCGCACGCATCACCTTGTATACCAGCTGCGGGTTCTGATCGATGATCGCCTCGAAATCGTCGCGTTTCAGGCTGAGCACCCGACAATCGCAAAGTGCCCGTAGCCCGACTGTATGCTCCGCACCGTCAATAAAACTGAGTTCGCCAGCCAGGTCACCCTCCCTGAGTACCGCGATACTGGTCAACTCCCCGGCTCCGCCTTTTTTAACAACCTCGAATTTTCCCACCAGCAATACGTGAAGAGACTGGTCTGCCGTACCCTCGGTAATGAGATATTTCCCATCTGTAAATTCCCGATGGTTCATTAGTCCGCTCAATAAATCGGCCTCCTCCTCGGACAATTCCAATCCCAGGGAGGACTGGAGAATCTCTTTCGCTGCGTTATTCATGGTGTTGCCCTTCATGACCTATGCTGGAATTGTGCCCCTCCAGTGGGCCATATCCTATTGCGGAATGTACAGAGATTTCTACCGATTCCAAACGCCTGCCAGGTTCCGTCAAGCGAAGCTACAGCTCACATACTCGGCGCAACACGAGCTTTTTTTGACCGCCGCACAGGCCCGGCGGATACTTGCTCCAATTCCACCCCCATCAGGAGAATATTATGACGCGAATCGGTTTGATTGTTTTGTCGCTGTTGGTGCTGTCCGGTGAGTCGGTAGCGCAGGAAAACCCGATTTGGGACCAGGCCAAAGTGAGGAATTACCTGCCACACATGACCTCTCCGGAAGTTCGCGATCTGCTGACCAGGACGGATATGGTGATCATACCGGTTGCCTCTCTCGAGCAACACGGGCTGCACCTGCCGATCGGTACGGACTACCTCAACGGCGTCGAACGCGCGAAGCTGATCGCAGAGAGAACCGACGTTCTGGTCGCACCGATCATGATGCCGGGTCAGTCGCCGTATCACATGGGATACCCTGGCACGATCACCCTGTCGTCGGAAACGATTCAGGCAGTTTACGTTGAGGCGACGCAGAGCCTGATTCACCACGGATTCAAACGCTTCATGTTCCTGAACGCCCATGGCGGCAACCGGGCCATCACGACCTTTATCGTCGACAGGATCAACCAGGAGACGGCAGGTATCGCAGTCGATCTGGGGGCCGCAGCGGCACCGTTCCGGGAAGGAACGTCGATTCCCGCACCGACCGTCTTCGATCGGCACGGCGGTGTCAGCGAGACATCCAACTCGCTTTACCTGGTGCCGTCGCTGGTCGACATGGAAAGCGCCGAAACCGCGACGCTGAGTATGCCGGATCACCTGCAGGCGATGGTGCCGGACGTTCTTGCCGGTGACGAAACGGCACTGCGGGTATTACTCGCCGAAGGCCTCAAAGCCGAGGAAACCGGAAAAGGCACTTCTTCGCACGAAATGTCGTCTACAGGTGTGTGGGGTGTCAGGGACCTGCAGGACTCCTCTGCGGAACAGGGCCGTCGGGAAACTGAAGACTTCGTACAGGCTGCCGTAAAGTTTATCGCACGCTGGAACGAGCTGCGCCCGATGTCGGCTCCCTGAGGTCAGGGTCGCTGACTATGGCCCACCGTTTTTGCGAATCCGCATTGAGCCTCTGGATGGCAACACTGCTCTGCTCCTGTACGAGTGCCACGGATGCGACATTCGAGCAGGCTGCCAGCGCTTCCTATGAAGGGATACTGGATGATTCATTCACATTGGTGGCTGGGCGATTCGAGGGTGAGGCTTATGAAGAAGACGCCGCATCCAGACCTGTCGTGCAATTGCTTCCGGAACCGTCTGCACTTTACGACCTGGACGGCGACGGCTTTAACGAAGCCATTGTGGCGCTGGTTGCGAATTTCGGGGGTAGCGGCGCGTATGTCTACCTGGCGATCGTCGACGCCGAAGGCGGCATTGCGAAGTCCGCCGCTGTAACCAGCCTCGGAGATCGGGTGCAACTCACGTCCATCACGGTACAGAATGGCGTCATCGCCGCGGACTTCACAGGGCATGGGCCGAATGACCCAATGTGTTGCCCGTCACTGGAGCACCACCGAGAATGGGTGTACGAACCGGGAAGTCTGGTCAATACCGCCGAATCGGGCACTCGTTTTCGTGGCCATGTTGTCCTCGGGCATGAGGTTCGCACCTTTACCGAGTGCGACTCAGAACGCAAAGGATGGCTATTTGACCAAACCGCAGGAGATCTCGGTAATGTCTACGAGGCACTGTCGACCGAGCAGTACCAGCCGCTTTTCTTTGAAGTAATCGGCACCTGGCAACCGGCGCCGGACAGCGGTTTTGCCGCCGACTTCGATGAAACGATCAGCGTTACTGAAGTTCGTCGCGCCGAAAGGGAGGGGTTTGGCTGCAGGGAAAAACTCGCCGATGTGGTCTTCCAGGCGCGTGGCAATGAACCGTCGTGGCGCCTGGAAGTTCAGGACTCGAAGCTTGTTTTCACCGCGATGGGTTCGGAGCCGATTAGTTTCGGCGCGCCTGAAATGGAAGAACTCACCGATGAAGTTTCCGTTGTGGCGACGGGCCCGGAGTCGTCCGTCAAGGTCGTACTCACCGAAACCAGGTGCACCGACTCGATGTCCGGGGCAGTTTTCGCTTTCACCGCCAACATGCAGCTCAATGATTCGAACTACGCAGGATGTGCGCTCGAGGGACTGGCGCGCTAGTCAAAGTCAAATGTGACGCCGACAGAAAATCCGATCGCCGGTTGCTGGACAGTGTATTCCTCGACACCCAGGGTCAATGTCGCATCGCTCGCGGGCAGCCATGCGGAAATTCCAGTCTGAATCCGGTAGCGCCATCGATCGCTCAATGCTGACGCATGAAATCGCAGCCCGGCACTTAAGGTCAGCACACCGCGATCGACCGAACCGGACTTCTCGCCAAGCAACGGTCCATCGCCGATCAGGCTCTCCGATCTCCAGCCAGCCGCGACAGAACCATAGGCGCTGAGCCAGTCGCTTCGAGCCGAAACCAGCCGCTCCCATTCCAGGCCGATACCAATCTGTGTCGTGTCGACGAAGACGGAAACATTGTCTTCGTACTGCGGCTCGCCCAGGTCTGCTGTCAGGATGACCGATTCCTTCCAGGTCGAATTTTCGCTGGTCAGCAGATTGCTGCCAAACCTGGCGGCCAGGTGCAAATGCACATCGGGTAGCAGAAAGCCGAGTTCGAGACCGAGCTTGGACTCTGATCTCGTGCCCCGCGGTGCCTGAGATTCGGACGACACCAGTCGAAGCTGTCCATAAGACGCATCGTTGTTCAGTTGCTGCACTGTTTCCAGAACCAGCGTTCCGAATCGCATGCCGACAACGACCGCAAGGTCTTCTTCCGCTGCTGCCGTAGCCCGCTGCACAATTTCGTCGTAACCCGTGCGCCAGTCCTGCCGGAGCCCTGCCCAAAGGTCCAGACCCGCCTTGCTGGCCACTCCCATCGCAGCAACCGATCCGTCCCATTGACCATCGCTTGTCAGTAACGAGCTTGCACGCAACCAGTATCCAAATCGCCAGCCTGAATCGGTTTGGCGCAGAAGCCCATAACGTTCGCCATCAATCCAGGCAGTCAGGTAAGTCTCGTCAACGTCGCTGTATGGCAGAACCTCAACTTCGCTGTCAATCAGTCGATGAAAACCATTTTGCATCCGCTCGCCGGCGAAGTCGCCGACACTGCGAAAGCCGAAGCCGGCACTAACCCGGTTGACGAGGCGGTCCTCGCTTTGATTGATGAACCGGTAGCCTAGAGAGCCTGACAACTGATCCATGCGCCCGGCAAGCAAGGGGTCGGTCAGCGTGAGGACACTATGGTCCAGACCGGCCACCCACTTGTCGCCAATGTTGGCGGTAACAATAAACTGCTGCGTGCGAAAGTCGTCTACGGAGCCGCCCCGACCAAGGAAGTCGTTCGAAAAGCTTAGCTCGAAGTCGGTGTCAATGTACGGCGGCAATGACGAAGGCAGCCCCGGGATCTCGCCAGCAAACAGCGGCACATGAGTTGATACTGCGATCAGCAGGACCCATCGCCAGGCTTTGGTCAAAGTCTTACTCTTCGGACAACGATTTATAGCGGAACTTGGCACCAGACGCCGAAGCTTCACCCATCAAACCGAACCGATTGACCGACAATATAGCCACTCCATCGTTATATGCAGGAGTCGCCTGGACGCCGACAGTTGCGAGAGCAACACCAGCCTGCCCGAGGAACTGAATTTTTCCGGTCTTGTAGTATTCCAGAGCCTCTTTGTCTTTGAAGAAGATGATCATGCTGAAGTATTTTCCGCCTGCCTGAATACCGGAGGAAAACTGCCACAAGCTCGTAGTGCCGATGACATCATCACCCTCAACAACGATGCCGCGGCCATAGGAGCCGCCGAAACCGAATCCGATACGTCCAATCGACGGAAGAATCGCAAAACCATAGGCATCGCCGAGATAAAACTCCGTTCCCGGGATCCTCTCGCGAAACTCAGCCAGCGCTTTCGCCGCCTTTACCTGGCGCTTGTCATCCGGGTCGGCTTGCCACTCAGCGTTTGCCGGATTCACGCTCAACAGGAATGCCAGCACCAGGCCCGCACCAGGAAGAAATCGATTTCCGTTGCGCGCGCTCATCGGGTGCACTCCAGGTGAGCGGTAATCCAGTCGGCGCCACCGCTGACATCTCCAAGGATATCTGAAGTTCCGAATATTCCGGACCGATGCACGACAGTCATGCCGGCATAACAGTTTTGCAGCCAACGGGCTTTTGAGGCTCTGCGCAAAGGAAAATCGATCGTCAGTTCGAGATAATTCAGAAAATGCGACGTGTTGCCTTTGGCCCCGGAGCCGGTTTGTTTCCGTTGTTCGGCGATCGGAATGTTCTCCGCGTAGGACATGCCGAAACCGAATCCATAACGGAATATTTCCTCCTTGCTCCATGGTGAATAGCCTTTGCCCTGCACCATGATAAAGGCGGCGTAACTCCAGAAGTCGTCATTGCCCTCGTCCTTTTCGTAGTGGCGAAAAGCCGCAACCTTGCCGAGGAAGTCCACCCGACTTCCGTCGGTAAGCAATTTGCTCAAAGTCAAACCGGCAATGTTGGTATCCGCGACGCCGCTCTTTGAGAAATCGCCGTGGTCAACTTCACCGATAATGTTGCCGTCTGCCTGGTATCCGTAGTTGACCCTCCATGACCATTCGCCCGCGCGCTCCTCATCAATGATGTAATCAGGCCGCCGCGCATTACCGAAGACATAGGTTCCGCCAATGAATATTGCTGATGCGCCAGCCTCCTCGACCAGCGGGCTGTTATCGACGACGGAATCAGTACCACCGAAGCCCAAATTCCCGAACAACATGATGCGATCAGAAATCTGCCACGACGTGTTCAGCCCAAACGACAGCCACTGTGACTCACCAGGCGCATACGCAGGTAAATCCGGTCGCGATTCGGCCTCGGATACGCCGAAGTAATAGTTGGTCAGGTTCTCATCCTGCCAGGACCAGCCAATGAAGGGTGACACCGTCCAGGGCCCCATCTCAAAGAAATAGCGGTAGGCGAACTGAACCTCCTGGCCGTTGTGACGGTCCAGCGCATCGGTAACCCAGTTAAGACTCAGCTTGCCCCAGTTTTTTGTGTAAGCAAATTCGACTCCGGCATCGAACGACTGTTTTCGTTCATCGAGTCCCTGGTAAAAAACATTGCTGTCCGGGTCGAGTTTCTGGAATCGATACCGGCCAAGCAGGTTGATCTCGAGCGAATCATTCTTGACGATATGCACTCCGCCCGCGGTCCCCCTGACGAACAGGTACTGACCTTCGTACAGGTACAGGGGTATCAGGTCCAGTCGGCGCTGATCCTCGTTGTCGGACGCGAGATACGGGCTTTGCCCGCCACGGATACCGCCACCGAGACCTGCAGTGCCGGGCGGCGCATTAAAAAACGGAATCTCTGCCACTTCCTGAGCGGAGGCAGCCATACCCACAAAGGCCGAAAGCGTGAGTATGAGTAGCCGCAATCCGCGGTTCGCATACGCAAGGATTTTCACAGACTTTGAACCTCGTTAACGAATCCGGCCGCCGATGGTCACGCTGGTGCCTATTCTCGGTCCACCGCCGTAGTATCCGCCGCCACCGTAGCTGCTAAAGCCTACGCTGCCGTATACCTGTGGGTCGTCACAAGATGACAGCGAGAGGCAAAAGGTTATCAGAAGGACGATCCTGGCTAACCGCTTGATTGTCGATTTCATGATTCCTTACCTCTCCTTAATCCAGCGGCCAGGTTTGTATTGCAACACCGGCACCCGACGGGCCGGCTATGAGCGCTGCCGTACCGCCAACGGGACGCGCCTGGGCGCCAACCAGCACTCTCCCACCAAGCCCTTCCACCCGGGCCGTAATGGCCGCCGGGTCCTCAACACGCAGGTAATTTACCCATACAGGACGCTCGCCCTCGAACGGCGTCGCAAGGATGCCGGCACGAGGTTTGTCTCCGGCAATAAGAATGCGATAGCTGCGATCATCGTCTGCGACCTTCTCGTCTTCGACTCCAAATCCGGCGACCTGTTGATAGAAAGTTGTCGACCGCTCCACATCATCCGTCCAAAGCTCATTCCACAACCAGCCATTAAGGACAGGCTCTTGTTCAGCCGGGTCCCCGTCTTTGGTCTGGATCATCGCAAACAACGCACCATCGGGCCCGGTGACCACCGCCAGCGTACCGCGTGAGCCTACATCGGTTGGCGCAGTCAGAACCTCGCCGCCGTCGCCAGCAACTCGCTGTGTTGCGGCGTTGATGTCGTCGACCGACATCACCGTGACCCACTGCGATATATTGACGTCTCGATTGAGCCTGTTGGCGTCGACCATGCCACCGATCAGCCGGCCCTCATGACGAATCAGCATGTAACTGTTTTCGCCACCAAATCCGAGATCCATGCCCGGGCTTTCGAATTCCCAGCCAAAAAGCTCGCCGTAGAATTTCCGGGACTCTGCCGGGGTGGTGGTCAGCAAGTCGTGCCAGACGATTCTGCCGTTATATCGGTCACCGGTCGGCTCTTCCGTGATAGCCGGAAGGTTCGGTGCGACCACGGCGCATCCCGCGACAAAAAATGCCAGGAACAGCGTGAAAATCCTTTTGTGTACCAAGGAAATTAACCTCAATCGGTGAATTTTGAACGCGAATGCTACCGCATTAAGAAGCGATTTGCGCCGCCATTTCCGGGGCCGCAGATCACAGTTTCTGGCAGTTTTGCCTGATTTCCGGCACATTTGGGAGGCAGGTCATTGAATATGAACCTGATCTCGACGATACAAAAACTGGGCAATTGATATCGGAGATCGCTATGAGCGCCTCTCTCATGTGGACATCGCTCCTTATCGGCAATTTCGCATTGCTGATGCTGTGGGTCCACTACATCGTCAAAGTGCTGAAGGGACAATGTCCGCATTGCGGAAAATAGACTGAGTCCCGACCATTCAGCGTCTGAATCCAGGTTCTCCTGCGCGAGCCTGGCGGCGCCTTTTGCGCCCTACTTGCCGGAAGCAGAATCTGCCCGCGGCAATGCGCGGCTGATCCAAACCTTTTCCCCACTCCTCGCATCTAAGCCAGACAGAAGAATGAAGAACTGACGGCAACTCAGGTCCGGTTGGGGGAAATCGTATGTTCAGGTACAACATCAAACTCGCACTCAAGAGCATGCGCCGCAACCCGATCATGACGGGCCTGATGGTCGCAGCTATCGCGGTCGGAATTGGCGTCAGCATCACAACGCTGACTGTCTACTACCTGATGAGCAGCAACCCGATTCCGGAAAAGAGCGACGTCCTGTTTGCGGTCACCATGGATAGCTGGGATCCACTGCGGCCTTTCGACAGCGATTTTCCCGAGCGAGGTCCGCACCAGGTGACCTTCTCCGATGCTGAACGACTCATGGCGCTTCGCGCGGGCAAGCACCAGACCGCCATGTTCGAGTCCAGCCTTGTTATTGAGCCTGTCGCCGCAGAAGGCCTGCCGTTCGAGGCAGGAGCGCGAGTTGCCTTTGCCGACTTCTTCCCGATGTTTGAAGTCCCGTTTATTTATGGCAGTGGCTGGGACAGCCGCGCTGATGCGGCGGCGGAACCGGTGGTCGTACTGACCAAAAAACTGAATGAACGTTTGTTCGGCGGAGAAGACAGCGTCGGCAAACGCATCACGATGCAGGACACTCAATTCCAGGTTGTCGGTGTCATCGATACGTGGGAGCCAACACCGCGCTTTTACGATCCGATCAATGGTGGCTTTCAGGACGTTAACGACATGTTCATCCCGTTTGCGTTGACCAGGACCCTCGAGTTGAACTCCGCTGGCAGCGACTGGGGCTGGAAATCGGAGGACATAACGTCATTCGAGCAACACCTGAATATATCTGAATCAGTCTGGATTCAATACTTCGTCGAGCTGGAGAGCCCGAAGGACCGGGGCGATTATGTCGCGCATCTCGACGCCTATGTGGAGGCGCAAAAAAAGTTTGGCCGGTTTCAGAGGCCCATGAATAACAATATTTACAGTGTTACGGAATGGATGGAGTATCACGATGTTGTTGCTAATGACACAAAAGTCCTGGTTGGCCTGTCCTTTCTATTCCTGACCGTGTGTCTGCTCAGCACGATTGCCTTACTGCTGACCAAGTTTGTTGGCCGAAAGGGCGAAACCAGTTTGCGTCGAGCACTGGGCGCAAGCCGGCGAGCCATATTCAAACAACAAATCGTCGAAGTGGCAGTCATCGGCTTGTCCGGGGGGCTTTGCGGTCTTTTTCTCGCCTGGCTGGGATTACAGGGCATCCAGGTCCTGTATGACGCGCCGGCTGGACTGGTTTCGCTCGACTGGGTCATGACCCTTACTGCAATCAGCATTGCGATCGTCAGCAGCATGGTTGCCGGACTCTACCCGGCGTGGCGGGTCTGCCAGATTCCGCCGGCGACTCAGCTAAAGACACAATAGGAGCAGGGCTATGGGAATTGGACCAATGATCTCAACGCTTCGGCGTAATTTGACCGGCCCGCTGCTCGTTGCGCTGCAAATCGCGGTGACGCTCGCCATTGTCATTAACTCTTTATTCATCATTCTGCAACGAATTGAAAAGATGAACAGGAATCCGGGTATTGATGTCGAGAACGTCATCGTGATCGACGTGCGCGGGTTCGGTGCAGACTTGATTGTGACCGACAACATCACCAACGACATGGACCTGATCAAATCAATTCCTGGCGT
The DNA here is from genome assembly GCA_024640315.1 of Woeseiaceae bacterium. Classification (GTDB taxonomy): domain Bacteria; phylum Pseudomonadota; class Gammaproteobacteria; order Steroidobacterales; family Woeseiaceae; genus SZUA-117. The sequence continues at coordinate 28,311 of JAHEFF010000014.1, read as the reverse complement.
CATCGCCTCGACAGTCTCCAATGCCGTGCCACTGAGCGGATCGGGCTCCGGGACGGTTCTTCGCACCATAGCTGACGAAACCATCGATCCGGTCAATACAGGGCGCTACATTTGGAGCGAAGAGGGCCTGGATGCACTTGGCGTCGAACTAAGTCGTGGGCGAAATTTCTTTCCCGAGGAAGTTAATTACATCCTGCCGGATTCCAGTGTCGCAGCTCCACCTTCTGTACTCATAACGCAGGACCTCGCAGACCAGCTATTCGGCGACGAGGACGCGCTCGGGAAAACCGTGTACTGGGGAAACATGGAGGCATCGACGGTTGTCGGTATTATTGGCCGCATGCATGGATCCTGGGTGAACTGGAGCAATTTAAGCAACGTCGTCGTCCAGCCAGGCAAACCTGCGTACACCAACAACCGATACATAGTGCGTGTCGAACCAGGCATGCGCGATGAACTCATTCCCATCATCGAGCAGAAGCTTGGAGATTCGAATCTTCGGAGGGTCGTCAATAACGTACGCCCGCTGGAACAGATGGCCGCAAATTCATACCGGCAGGACCGTAGCATGGCAATCGTTCTGTTGATCGTAATCACCTTGCTGATTGGACTGACCGCGCTGGTTATTGTTGGGTTGTCATCATTTCACGTCACGCAGCGGACCAAGCAAATTGGTACGCGTCGAGCGCTTGGGGCTACGAGGACCGACATCATTCGCGAGTTCATGCTGGAGAACTGGTTGATCACAACAGCCGGCGCTGTGGCGGGCGCCATTCTAACGGTCGTGATTGCATACTGGCTCGAAGTCTCCTTCGCGTTGCCACGACTCGACTGGCGTTTGCTGCCGGCAGGTATCGGCATCCTTTGGGTTCTGTCGTCGCTGGCCGTGATCGAGCCCGCACGCCGCGCAGCATCGGTACCGCCGGCGGTTGCCACACGAAGCATCTGACGGTGGCACAATAGTCTCGAAGCGAATACGCGCAACAAGACAGCCAGGGCAACATACCCCGTCAATATGGACACATTCAAACTCGATCAGCTGGGCTGGAGCCACCAGTTCCAGCAACAGCTCACAGAGCCGTACTCCGTCACGCAAATGCCGGTCAGGGTGATTGGCGTGCAAAGGTCTGGATGGCTGGTCGCCGGCGAAACCGGCGAAACGCAAGTCGCCCCGTCAATCCCCGGCGACAATCGTCCGGTGACGGTCGGCGACTGGCTGCTCATGGACACTTCAGCTGACCGTGCTGTATTTCGCTTCGAGCGAAAGAGTCTCTTCAAGCGGCGTGCGCCAGGCACCGATAGAAGCGAACAGCTCATCGCCGCGAATGTCGACACGTTGCTCATCGTGTCGTCCTGCAACCAGGATTTCAATGAGGCGAGGATCGAGCGCTATCTCGCGATCGCGCACGAAGCTGAGGTTATGCCGGTAGTCGTGCTGACCAAGGCAGACACCGTCGACGACCCGCATGACTTCGTGGTCCGTGCCGCCAAACTTGCACCGGGGTTGCTGGTGGAGGCCGTCAACGCGCTGGATCGGGATTCACTGAGCTGTCTTGATGCCTGGCTGGAACCGGGCCAGACCATTGCCCTGCTCGGCTCATCGGGTGTCGGTAAGACGACGCTGACAAATACATTGCTCGGTGGATCGCAACTCGCCACACAGGTCATCCGCGAGGACGACGCCAAGGGCAGGCATACGACGACGTCGCGCCACATGTACCAATTGCCGGATGGCGCCTGGGTCCTGGATACACCGGGCATGCGCGAGTTACAGCTGGTCGATGTCCGATCCGGTATCGACGATGTCTTCGCGGAAATTTCCCTGCTGGCAAATGACTGCCGCTTTGCCGACTGCACCCATGAGACAGAACCCGGCTGTGCAGTACTCTCCGCTATCGCCAACGACGCCATCGACGCAGACCGGGTCAAACGATGGCGAAAGCTGACCAGAGAAGATGCCTTAAACCGTGAGACCGTGGCGGAGCGCCGTGCTCGAGGCAAGGCAACCGGTCGCCTTTACAAGAGCATCCTCAGCGACAGTCACCAGAAAAAAGGCCGCAGCTGAGATTCGCTATGCCTGGCTTTGATACCAGGCGTTCAGCACCGCTCTTTCCTTTTCAGGATCAATTCCGGCGCGCAGCTTTGCCTGCCGTTCCTCCGGCAGCGATTTGAACCATGCAACAGTATCCCGGATGGTTTCCTCCAGCGGCCGAATCTTCAAACCCGCGCGCAACGCTTTTGCGCCAGACCAGGTCAGAGATCCAACGAGGGCGCTATCCGAATCGGCCCACATTGGTACCTGCCGCCAGGCCTCCAGTTCGTGTGCCGCCAGAAAGTCCGCCGGAACCCAGGTCAATTCGGTCCCTGTGCCCGTTACGCGAACGCATGACTCCAGAAAATCGCCCATTGGCAAAGGCTGGCGAACCAGGTTGAAGCTGTCAGCGATATTTTGTTCGACGCAGTGCACCATGAACTCTGCAAGATCGCGCACGTCGATGTACTGGGTCAGATCGGCCGGCTTGCCCGGCGCCAGCATTTTACCACCTCGATCGGCACGTATCGGCCAGTAAGTGAACCGATCGGTATTGTCTCTGGGTCCAACAATCAACCCTGGCCGGATTTGTGTGACGCGTCCCGGCATGGCTTCTTCCGCTGCCATCTCGCAATACGCTTTGAGATAACAATAATTCGTTCTGACGTCTTCCGTTGTCGGATCTTCCAGGGTCCCGCGCGGCCAGTCTTCGGTACGTAGCGGCTCGCCTTCCATCCAGTCGCTGTACTGGCAGATCGTCGATACAAATAAATATTGCCCGACGTTTTCTGACAAGAGGCTGCTCGATGCACCGACGATGCGCGGCACAAATCCCGACGTATCGATTACCGCATCCCATTTTCGGTTCTCAAGACCCGACAATCCCTGATCGATTTCGGGATCACGATTGCCAACGATTTTCTCCAACTCGGGAAACAACTCCGTGTTGGATTTACCCCGGTTAAACAGCGTGACCTCATGCCCTCGATCCATTGCGTATTGCACGGTATGCGGTCCAAGGAATCCGGTCCCACCAAGGAACAGAATTTTCAGTCTGTCCTGTGCCGGTGACACAGCAGCGCTAAACAATGCAGGGAAAGCGCCAAGTCCGGCTGCGGCCGCTGATGCAGATATGAATTGACGACGATCTACGGGCATGTGTTTACTCCAGCAGGATTTGTTATGGATTTACTGACGACATTAGAAGAATAAACCGGGCATTTGCAACGACAGAAGCAGATACACCCGACTTGCGTCGGGGCCGGATACTGTCAAACGCTTGATACAGCCCGATAGAAAGGAAATAACTGATCGTCGCTGGCCTGTAATTCAAAGTGAATATCAGTTCGTTGTTTCAGCGATTCGAACGCGCGCTCGGTAAGCAGGGTTTCTTTGGCGCGAGCGATGTCCTCGCCGAGCTTGGATGACCGATTCATCTCGTCGCCCTGGGCCAGATTTGGACCTATCGCGAAAACCTCGCCATAACCGATGCCAATACAACAATGAGTCGGATGATCTGACGCCAGATCCGAATTGTTGAAATGATCTATCCGCCGGTGTATTTCAAAGGCCGCATCGACCGCGGCGTCCGGCGCTTCGAATATGGCGACCACATCGTCGGCAAAACAGCGGATCAATTCAGCGCCAAAACTCTTCAGTATGGGAATGCAAACCGTTTGTGCATCCAGAATCCGGTAAAAAGCCGCCAGCTCGCCAATGTGGATCGCGCTGGAGGTGAACCCCGTCATGTCGACCGACAGGATGGCGCGCCGATACCGGTACTTGTCACTGAATTGATCGGCTGACATCTTTCCTCGCCGCATTGCGAGAAAGTCTCTATAAACGTCTTCACTCCAGCCGCGATAACCTGACAGTTCTTCGGCATCCTCCAATAGTTCGTATGGAAAGTGCTGGCTCATTGTGTCGTAATTTTCCCCGGTGACTTTGCGAAATATAGCACGCGAAGATTCTAACCGTCTTGCCGTAGCCGTCGATCAAGGTCCGGTGTCATGTATTTGGTTATACTGCGCCATCGCTGACAGACTGATCAAGACCGCCCGAGGGAAATCAAACCATGTTCACTGCTGACCAATTCGTTGCACACGCCGTCGGTGATTTCCTGCTGCAGAGCGAGTGGATGGCGAAGGAAAAAACCAAAAAATCCATCGCCGCACTGATTCACGCCCTTACATACATGCTTCCGTTCCTGTTCCTGACGCAGAATCCTTACACCCTTGCCGTAATTGGAGGAACACACTTCGTTATTGATCGCTGGCATCTCGCCCGCTATGTCGCCTGGGCCAAGAACAGGCCCTGGCCGGGCAGCGCCCCCTGGAGCGAATGCAGTCAGACCGGCTTTCACCCGGAAACGCCTCGATGGCTTGCAGGCTGGCTGGTCATCATCGTAGACAACATCATGCATATCCTGATAAACGGGATCGCCCTGACCTATATCGGCTGAGTGAACGCCGAATTGTCTCGGGATCAGGTTGCCAGTATGGTTGCTCGATGAACACTTTCCTTGAATCCCTGAACCCGGAATTACGTGATGCAATCCAGCTGATTGGTATCACCATCAGCTTTGAAGCAGGGCAATCGGTATTCAATCGGGGCGACGCCGGTACAGCGATCTACGTCATCGAGTCCGGTGGCGCCAGAGTCCATGACGGCGACCTTGTGCTGAACATGCTCGGTGAAGGAGATGTGTTCGGCGAAATTGCCGGGCTGGGCGGGACGGTCAGGACTGCGTCCGTGACTGCCGATGAAGATCTCGCGGTGCTGCGGGTGGAAAGCGAGGCGCTTTATAGCGCGCTGCAAAAACGACCCGAAGCATTGAGAGGCCTCATCCAGATGCTTTGCGAGCGTGAAGGTGGCATGGCCAATCGCATGACTAACCGGTCCCGGCAGCTGCAGGCGGCACAGCAGGAAATGGAAATCGGCCGGCGGATTCAGGCCGGGTTCCTGCCCGACGTCTTACCTGAGGTCCCCGGCTATGAAGTTGCCAGCCATTTTCAAGCTGCGCGCGTTGTGGCCGGTGATTTCTATGACGCGTTCTACATTCCCTCGATCGACCGTCTCGCACTCGTCATCGGTGATGTCTGCGACAAGGGCGTCGGTGCTGCCTTATTTATGACATTGTTCCGGAGCCTGATTCGCGCAACCGCTCAATCCAGGACATTCGTGACATGGGCAGTCGACCACAACCCAGGTGATTCCAGTACGCCAGAGGATCAGGATAACGATGCGCTCGTGCACGAGACACTGGCCAATACAGTCGCCCTGACTAACAATTATGTCGCGACAACGCACGGCAAGACCAGCATGTTTGCCTCCGTATTTGTCGGCCTGCTCGACACGAAGACCGGGGCCCTCGACTACGTCAACGCAGGCCATGAAGAAGCCTATATCGTCGGCGCGACTGGCGTCAGGCTTGCCCTGCCACCCACAGGTCCTGTGTTGGGAATCTTTGCCGGCGCCAACCACACTATCGCGACAGCCAATATCGATCATGGCGAGACAATTCTCTTATATACGGACGGCGTACCGGAGGCGACCAGCCAATCCGGGGAGCAATTCTCAGAGCAACGGGTTCTATCATTGCTGGAATCATGGCAAGGCAGCGCCGATGAGTTGTTGGAAATGATTGTCAGTTCGATTTGCGAATTTACGAAAGGCGCCGGACAGCATGACGACATTACGATGCTAGCGAGCCGCCGCGAGAGCGTATAAGATTCCTGAAGGGAGTTGCTCGCCAACGATGGTGGATTTTTCGTCCAGTCAAAATCGATGGCAGCAAGGAAGTTATCATTACAATGAGGATGGCCTGATGTCAGAAAACCTACAAATCGGAGTGTCACGAGAAGATGGTGACAAAGCAGTAGCCGTGATGCGACTGAAAGGTTCACTTGATGCCAACACGCAAGGTGAACTCGAGAGCAAAGCCAGGGAGGCTGTCGATTCAGGCGCGGAGTATTTGTTGCTGGACATGAGCGCCGTGGATTACCTGGGAAGTGCCGGCATGCGGGCCGTGCATGCAATCACCAATATTCTTAGTCCGGACGATCCAAGTATGCGTTCCGCGCGCCTGAAAATTCTGAACCCATCGCCCGCGGCGGCAAAGGTTTTCAAGACTCTCGGGTTTGATTCATTTATCGATATTCACGACAGTATTGACGAGGCCATTGCCGCGCTTTGATACAAGAGATCTGCGGGATGCACACCCCTTATGCGACTTAAGGTAAGGGCCGACCTCGGACAGCTGAGCCGGATACGTGAATTTGTAAGTGAGTCGGCGCTGGCTCTGGGCGCAGAGCCGGCCTCACTCGACGACCTGCGTATCGCGGTCGACGAGGCGGTAACCAACATTCTGACTCACGGATACGGCGGTCCCGGCGATGTCGAACTGGAGCTGATTGCTGACGGCCCGGATATCATTGTTCGGTTGCGCGATCAGGCTCCGCCGTTCGATCCCGGCCTTGCACCTCCGGTCGACCTGAGGCCCCCAGGGGAACGTGATTACCCCGGCGGGCTTGGCGTGCACCTGATGCGGTCCCTGATGGACGAGATAGTCCACCAACCAGTCGAGAACGGCAACGAGCTGACAATGACCAAGCGAGACGTAGTCAACATTGCCGGTTCGTCCGCTGACGAAGAAAGTCGGTAACGATTCCGCATCTGTAACAGCACCCGAATATCGAGGTTTGAAGCCTGGTTAATCCAGCTTCACGATGATTTTCCCGCGCGCGCGTCCCGATTCCGAGTATCGAAGCGCATCAGGAACCTCGCTGAGACGGTAGGTCCGATCAATCTCCGAAACCAGCTTGCCGGTTTCCATCATCGCGCCAAGCAATGCCAGATCGTCTCCGTCCAACCGCGCCAGGATCATGCCGAACTCCTGGCCGACAAACGGCGACAGCATCATTGCCTTGAGCGGACCCATGATAGGCGCGAACCAGTTGCCTTTCGGCCCACCGACCAAAACCAACCTGCCCTCAGGGGTCATGACCTGCCGGTTCGCCAGCAGCGAGTGATTACCGACCATGTCAATAATCAGGTCGTAACGCTCACCGCTTTCCGTGTAATCCTCTCGCGTGTAATCGAATACCTTATCGGCACCGATCGACCGGACCATGTCCACATTTCTCGTACTGCAAACACCCGTCACTTCTGCACCAAACGATTTGGCTATTTGTACGGCAAACGTACCGACGCCGCCGGAAGCGCCATTTATAAGAACACGCTGTCCCTTTTGTAACGCGCCTTTGTCGCGAAGCGCCTGGAGCGCCGTGATTGCCGCGATGGGTACGGAAGCCGCCTGCTCGAATGTCACATTGCCTGGTTTCGGGGCCAGCGCCCGTCCTTCTGTCACAGTGACGTACTCGGCGAAAGCACCGTTACTCCCGCCAAAAACTTCGTCCCCGGGTTTGAAATCTTTTACGTCCCTGCCTACTGCTTCGACGGTCCCGGCAAAGTCCACACCCATCCTGGGGTTCGCAGGCGACCCGATTCCGGTACCCAACCGCATGAAGTACGGCGAACCCCTCATGTAGTGCCAGTCCAGCGGGTTAACGCCTGCCGCATGTACTTTGACCAGGACTTCATCAGCCGCGGGAACCGGCTTCTCCACGTCTTCAAAACTGAGAATATCGGGCGAGCCATAACAACGGTAGACAATGGCTTTCATCAACTCCACACCACCGGAGACGGCCGGTGCTGGTTCACAGGCAGAGTTGTAGCTCAAAACCAGACCGAGTGACGTCATCGTAATCACCAGGAAAATCAGAAACCCGCTCGCAATCTTGTAACGTCGCTTCATGCCTTATCTCCGAATTAATCGCGCTACCGCCGTTTGCACGCGATCTCCAGGACCGCAAAATCCTGTGTATAGGCGGGTGTGGCCGATGCCTGCCTGCCGAAAACTCCTTTCCTGGTTTCCGCTTCGCTGTCGTCGTCTGAATCGGGGGCGAATCTCATCCACTCACCAAACCTGGTATCGCTTCCAATCTGGTAAACCGGTCGCACGGACCATCGGTAAGTCTTGCAGGGCTCAAGTTCGTATGTGAGCTTATGACTGGTGCCCGGAACCTGTTTTTCGTAATAGGCGAGCTGACGATCATCGAAAATCTCGATATCCCAGGCAACAGCCGATGCATCTATCGACTCGGCCCAGGGACCATAGGCGTCACCACCTTTCAGCTCGAATTCCCATGCAAGCGTCGGTGTCTGCGACTCACTGACGAATTTCAATGTATTCTTGCGGGCCTGTTCGGCCGTGTCCGTTTCAATTGGCCGAAGTTCCTGGTGCAATTCGACCCGGTCGAAAACATCAGCCGCAAGTTCACGACCAAGATAGTGGCGCGCAAAGTTAGTGTAGTCGCGCCAGAGTGCGTTGTCGTTCTCGGTCCAGTTGCTCAGCTCATCCCTGTCCTGATAGTGGATCACGGCGTCGTAGACGTTCCGGCCATCGCTAAGTCGGCGAAGCGTCGCGGTTGCGGAAGTGGTGATGATGGCTTCGTCACCCTGAACATCGATAGTCACGCCGTCCAGGCTGACATACAAAATCGCGTCGGCGTCATTTGGCATGGATGTGGCGGGGGCAAACAGGTGGGAATCGATCGCCGGAAGTCTCCTGATTGCCCAGAATGCGTCAAGCGCCAAACCATCGCTTCTGAGTGGTGGGCTGTCTGCGTTAACGAGTTGCTCTGTCAGCGCATCTCTGAACTCCTGGATTTCCTCCTTCGCCGCTCCGGATATTCCTCCATAAATCGTTCCCAGCGTACCAATGACTGGAATAGGAATGGAGACAGGTAAACCGCCGATATCCTTCGAAATCGTGCCGATCTTTGCACCCTCATTCATCCCGCCGACGAGTCCGTCCGTCTCCTTGTCATAACTTCCGGTCACCGACTCGATTGCAGGACTCTCGCCCGCGATGACGACCAGTTTCCGGACATCGGCCCTAAGGGACTCCGGCATGTGAGAGATGGGCGAAATCTGTTGCTGGACGTTTGTTGATGACGGTTCGGGCGCAGCTTGCTGCGGTCCGGCCCAGGCAGTTGCGACAAGGACACTGCAAATTAACGGAGTCGTTCGCGTGAGAATCTTCCGCCCGAAGCGAGAATGATTTTCCTGAATATCCATGAGCAGTCCCACACCTTTGCGAAGTCGCATGTTGGACATTGGATGGTAGCAATGCCACAGAAGTTCAGAGGTTTATTGCGTATTCAGGTCCGAGCCCTGGTGGTCAGCAACGCGCCCAGCGCAATTATGAACAGCGGCAACCATGGCTGGAACGGCCAGTATGGCAAATAGGTTTCCGGAATTCGGGTGATCGCGTAGCCGGTCATCAGGTTTGCGGCCGTGTCATACCAGGCTTTGCCGAAACTCGCTGCGACCAGCCCGACCCCTATGATTAGCATTCCCGCCAGGTTGAACACAGGTTGTGTCGTGCTCCGTGGGACACTTTTTTCGGCAATCTTCCGGCGTTTCTTGTTCCACGCTGCAACGCGCAGAGCCCAGGCCAAAAAGCCGCTCCAATAGTAGATATAGTCGAGCAATAGTGGATTCTTGTAATAAAACAGCGCCCACCAATACACGCTGAATGCATAGGCCCACAGAAAATAAATGCCGCTAAGGTGGAGCAATCTCCAGGTCTTGGGCTTCATTCGTCGGCGTGTAAATGCAAACGAGGTAACCGTCATTGCGATCAGAAAGGTGTAGCCCACGACGCCTTCAATCGCATCGCGAAGCACATAGACTTCGTTGATGTAGTAGTCACTGTGGACAGTTGTCAGCCACAGGATGAAAAACAACTGCCAGCCCATGGCCGCCGCAAAACACAAGCCGAAATATTTACGATTGCGAAAGAGCCAACCGCCCAATGGTCCGCGAAACAGTGTTTGCACGGACGACGCCGCGAATGTCACGTAGAGCAAGGGAACCGCGCAACGCACCGATAACTGAATCATCGAAGAAACGCTCTCGGCGGAGGACAGGTCCTTCCCCATCATGGCGATGAGCATGGCGGCCGATATTGGAGCGGTGACCAGCCAGAACAGTCTCCAGCCATTGACGGCCTTGCTCTTTAGTACTTCACTCATATCAATGCCCCTGACTCTTTTTCCCGGAACGGCATACGAAACTAATACATTTGCAGCAAATTAAACGGGTCGAACCGATTTAAAAACGCGGTTCGACCCCTTTTACTTATTTATTTGATGGCGGTTCGCAATCGCTCGGCGATATCGCGACTGAATGCGGCCAGCACTTCGTTCAGCGCCTCAACCGCAGCGGCCGGATCTGATGTATTCGATGCGTCTGCTTCGTAACGGCTCCTGCCGGGTGCCGTGACGGTCTCTCCATCCCGCAATGTAATTCCCCATTGCACGATCAGTACTGCCTGCCCCGCATCGTCCACGTCGAAACGCTCCACACTGCCGTATATGCGGTACGTTGGCCGGACCATCGAATCGAACGGGAACGCTATGACCGTCAGGTTCTCGACCAGGCTGTCGACGTTGGCCGCAACCACTCGATGCATGCCCTGATCCAGCGGTTCGGACCAGCGCTGAAAATCGTGCACAATCAACTCTCCGCCGCGACCGCGAGTCACCATTTGCGACCGGTACAGGTGATTCGGCGTCCGAAGTTCACCAAGGCCCACGATCGGTTTCTCGACGCCATCATTTACGTTCGACTCGTATACCGGTTCCAGGCTGAAGTAACGCACTGGCGGCGAAGATCCGCAAGCAGCGAAAAACACGAATACAACGCTGCATACACCGATGGCCAGGATCGTTTTCAGTTCAGCATATTTCTTCATTGTTTCTTCCCGCGAATCAGGGCCTCCGGATTTCGCTCGAGGTAGTCGAAGAACTCACGAATCGCGATGGCCGCGCCTTCCAGTTCTCTCAGCGTGGACTGCAACTGGTAGATTTGCGGTGAATCTCCGTCGAGCTGAGCACCTGCCGCGACAAGTACTCTCTCGGCCTCAAGCAGCGCCGAATTGAGGCTCTGCAGCGCCGGCTGTATATCCTCCATCAAATCATCCAGACCACGGTCTGCATTTTGAAAGAGATCACCGGCCTCACCCAGTGTCTCGCGCAGTTCTGCTATTGCAGCATCAATCGAAACGGCCAGGTTTTGCGTGGCCTCGTCATTGAGCAAAGCGTTGAGCCCCGCAAGTGAATCCCTGAGGTCGGTAGAATGTGCCAGCTCGTCCAAACCCTGGAGCGCGCTGACGAGACGGGTGCTGACTTCACCGATGTCCAGGTCGGATTGAACATCGGACATCCACCTCTCCAGGTTATCCAGCATCTGCTGGAGATTAGAGGTGATTGTCGGAATCTCTGGATACTCGGCGTTCACTCCGCGTAAGACCACGTCCGTATCAGGACGAAACTCCAGTTCAACCAATAACTGTCCGGTGACAAAGCTCTCGATGTCGAGCTGCGCTCTCAGGCCGGCCTTGCTGATCAGCCAGTCGTGCCCGATACCAACACCCATCCCCTCGCCGACTGGCACGCCTTCTATGGTTTGTATATACGTGTCCGGCAGCAACTCCAGCTTGACTCGCGTCAGCGTACTTAAGGATTGCGTGTCGACCTGCAGTGCGATCTCCGAGACGTAGCCGATACGGACACCATTCATCAGCACGTTGGCGCCGACCCGCAAGCCTTTGGTGCGCTCCTGGAAATAGGCAACGTACTCGTCCCTGGCGACAAACAGCTCCTTGCCGCCGAACAACGCCACTGCGGTAACCAGCAGAACGATAGCGCCGACGACGAATCCACCGATGACCGCAGGATTGGCCTTTTTGCTCATGCCACGGTTTCCTCGGCCTGACCGCGCAACAGAAAGTCGCGAACCTGGTGGTTAGGATGATTGTCTCGCAAGTCCGCCGGGTTGCCGGTAGCAAGCTGCGTCTTGGTATCTGCATCCAGGAAAACGGAGTTGTTGCCGATAGCAAAGATGCTGGCGAGCTCATGGGTGACCACAATAATCGTCGTTCCCAGGCTGTCACGAATTTCCAGGATGAGATCGTCCAGCCGCTTTGCAGTGAGTGGATCAAGGCCCGCCGAAGGCTCGTCGAAAAAAAGGATTTCAGGGTCGAGCGCCATGGCCCGCGCCAGGCCCGCGCGCTTTTTCATGCCGCCCGACAATTCATTCGGATAGTAATCTTCGAAGCCGGCCAGCCCGACGAGCATGAGCTTGTAAGAGACCACATCACGCATCTCTGACTCACCCAGGTCTGTGTACTGCCGTAGCGCCAACCCGATATTCTCCGCAAGTGTCATCGAGCTCCAAAGGGCACCCGACTGGAATAGTGTGCCGAACCTGCGTTTGGCTGCCCGCTGCTCGTCTTCTCCAGACTGCCAGAACGGCACCCCGTCGTAAAACACATCCCCTTTCATTGGCTGTTTCAAGCCTATCATCAGTTTCAGGAGCGTACTCTTGCCACAGCCCGAGCCGCCCATAATGATGAATACATCGCCCCGGTCGATTACGAATTCCAGCTCCTTCTGGACGACAAAGTCCCCGTAACCCATTGTCAGGTTGCGAACCTCGATTTGTGGACTGGCCTCGTTCATTCAGATTCCGAGGTTGATGTAAATAATTGTCAACACCGAGGCACTGACGACGATTAACACAATTCCCATGACGACGGCTTTGGTCGTACTCTGCCCTACGGCCATCGCACTGTTGCCGCAGGCCATTCCCTGCTGGCAGCCGGCAAGTGCAATCAGGCTACCGTAAACCACGCTCTTGAAAAGACCACCCAGCAAGCTGTTCAGCTCAATGGCGTTAATTGTCTGGGCGACGTATTGCGGCATGCTGACATCAAGCATCGCCAGTCCAACGGCCGTGCCTCCCATAATGCCCAGCAAACTCGAGTACAGGGTAAGCAACGGCATCATCAGGACCAGCGCGATGACGCGGGGACTGACCAGGAAGTCGACCGGGTCGATGCCGAGCGTGGTCAGCGCATCAATCTCCTCGTTGACCTTCATGGTACCGATCTCGGCGGCATACGCGGCGCCCGTTCTGCCAGCAATAATGATGGCAGTCATGATCGGTGCCATTTCCCGCACCATGGCGATGCCGACAAGGTTGGCCGTGTAGATGCCGGCGCCGAAGGATTGCAGCTGCATCACGCCGACAAACGCGAAGATCATGCCGATCAGAAAGCTGATCAGGCTGACGATAGGCAGCGCTTCGGCACCGGCCTCCTGAATGTACTGCACGAGGTGCGCCCTGAGGTAGGTGCCTTTGCCGCGAAGCACCCTGCCGAGCGACATAACCAGCCGTCCGGTGAAGGCGAGCAAATCCCGCATATCCGCGACGTGGCCAAGGGTCCAGTCACCTACCGCTTCCAGGAACGGTTTTTCCCGTGTGTGGCGGCGTGCGCCCTCGCGTTCCCGAACCGCGAAGGCCATTGTCAGGAGTTGACGGGCCCCCTCCGGCAATCCGCTATCGTCAATATCGACAGCGTTTTGGCCGGCGGTGCGTCGCAGACGTACCAATGTCGACAGAAGCCCGGTATCCCAGTCTCCCAGGTGGGCTGCATCGATGGACAATGCTGTTGGGGCAGGTACCGTTTCGAGAACATCGAGAACCGGTTTAAGTGACGGCAGGTCAGATTCCAGTAACCAATCGCCGGAAAACGAGACCGCCAGGGTTCCGTCATTCAACAACTGATGGTTCAGCCCGGCATTATCCACTGGCAAGCATTCCCCGAATCCCCAATCCAGCGGCTAGTGTATTACGCCTGAGGCAGACGACACCATCTCGAGGTTGTAAGATCATCGTCAGGTTCTGCGCGAACAGATAACAACAAGGTCTGAGAGAAATGCCTGCGAAAGCCGACAATGCCAACCACGAGTCCGCAAACACTCTGCAAGATCCCGTTTGCGGCATGACAGTGACGGTCGATTCAAAACACTGTTTCGAACACCAGGGTGAGCAGTTCTACTTCTGCTGCGCGGGATGTCTGAACAAATTTGCTGCCGATCCTTCGCACTACCTCAATCGCGAGCATCGGACGGGTGGAAACAGCCAACCGGCCGATACAGGAAATGGCCCTTACGTTTGCCCGATGTGCCCGGAGGTACGCGAGGACAAGCCGGTGCCCTGCCCTAAATGTGGCATGGCGCTGGAGCCCGAGTCGGTTCCGGCGCTGCAGACCAGGACCCGGTACACCTGCCCGATGCATCCGGAAGTCGAGCAGGACGAACCAGGCGATTGTCCCGTTTGCGGCATGGCGCTCGAACCCGTCACGGTGACGTTGGAAGGTGAGGAAAATCCGGAACTCGTCGATATGACGCGCAGGTTCTGGATCAGCGCTGCCATCAGCGTTCCGGTGTTGCTGCTTGCAATGGGCGAGATGTTCGGTCTCTCCTTCGACCGGCTTGGGTCACCGCGAACACTCGGTTTGCTCGAATTGATTCTCGCGACGCCTGTCGTCCTCTGGGGCGGTTGGCCGTTCTTCGTACGTGGTTGGCAATCGATTGTTAACCGCAGCCTGAACATGTTTACCTTGATAGGCCTCGGCACCGGAGTGGCCTATACCTACAGCCTGGTTGCAACCATGGTGCCAGCGATATTCCCGGCCTCTTTCCGGGATGTTCACGGAGAGGTTGCGGTGTACTTCGAAGCGGCCGCAGTCATCGTCGCGCTGGTGTTGCTTGGACAGGTGCTTGAACTGCGCGCTCGCAGTCGCACCGGCAATGCTATCCGCGCATTGCTCGGCCTCGCACCCGGAACCGCCCGACGTCTCGAAGAGGACGGCAGCGAACACGACATACCGCTTGACGAAGTGCAGGTGGGCGATCGATTGCGCATCAGGCCAGGCGAGAAAGTGCCAATTGATGGCAGCGTTATCGAGGGTACCAGCAGCGTCGATGAATCCATGCTCACCGGCGAGCCGATTCCGGTGGCGAAACAGATTGGCGATACGGTGATCGGGGCCACGGTGAACGGCACGGGCAGCCTGGTCGTCGAAGCGCAGCGTATCGGCGGCGACACGCTTCTTGCCCGGATTGTGCAAATGGTCGCAGCGGCACAACGCAGCCGCGCGCCGATCCAAAAATTTGCTGATGTGGTCGCCGGCTATTTCGTGCCTGCCGTTATGCTGGCTGCGGTCATCACATTCATCGCCTGGGCCGTCGCCGGGCCTGCTCCGGCTTTGGCGTATGCCACGATCAACGCGGTAGCCGTATTAATCATCGCGTGCCCCTGTGCGCTCGGACTCGCTACGCCAGTCTCTGTCATGACCGCAACGGGCAAGGGAGCAAGTGCCGGCGTTTTGTTCAGGGATGCTGAAGCGATTGAGATCATGCGTGACGTCGATACGCTCGTCGTTGACAAGACCGGGACGCTGACAGAAGGCAAGCCCCGACTGGTTCACGTCGAAACCATCAACGGATTCGACGACCAGGCACTACTCGGGTTGGCAGCCACGCTGGAAAAAGGCAGCGAGCATCCCCTGGCGAATGCGATCGTCGCTGGCGCCCGTGAACAGGGGGCAGTCATGGGAAACCTGTCGCAGTTCGAGTCGGTGACCGGCAAAGGGGTTATGGGCGACGTGGACGGCCGCCAGGTGATTCTGGGCAACCAAAACCTGCTCAAGGATTTCGATATCGAGGCGGGCCCGCTGGCCGAACGCGCCGACGCGCTCCGCGTACTGGGACAGACCGCCGTGTTTGTCGCCGTGGACGGCAAGGCCGCCGGGCTCATCAGCGTTGCCGACCCGATAAAGGAAACTTCGCTTGCGGCAATTGATGCGTTACACAAGGATGGCTTGCGAATCATCATGCTGACGGGTGACAGTGAAACGACGGCGCGTGCGGTCGCTAAAAAACTTGGCCTCGACGAAGTCATCGCGGGCGTACTGCCCGAGCAAAAAGCCGAACACGTCAGACAATTGCAGGATCAGGGCCGGATTGTGGCAATGGCCGGTGACGGCATCAACGATGCCCCGGCGCTTGCCCAGGCTCATGTTGGCATTGCCATGGGCACCGGGACCGATGTGGCGATGGAAAGTGCCGGTATCACCTTGATCAAAGGCGATCTACGGGGATTGGTCCGGGCGCGAAGACTCTCCCGCGAAACCATGAAGAATATTCGTCAAAACCTGTTTTTTGCATTCGTCTATAACGCCCTCGGCATTCCCATAGCGGCGGGCGCGCTCTACCCCGCTTTCGGCATCCTGTTGAGCCCGATGATTGCGGCGGCGGCCATGAGCTTCAGCTCCGTATCCGTCATCGCCAATGCGCTACGGCTCAATCGACTTTCACTATGAATCTGTATTGATTGAAGGCCCAGCAATGAAAAATACCGGGCCTTCCCGTGAGCAGCTTATGGGACTCACGACGTTATACAAACAGGGAAGGCTCCAGGAAGCCCTGTCGCAAGGTGAAGCGCTGGCAAAGCAGTTCCCGAATGAGCCGATTACCGCGAATCTGCTCGGCGCGGTATACGTTGAAATGGGGAGGCTCGAGCAGGCCGTCGCAAGCTACAAACGCGCGTTGCAGATCAGGCCGGACTTTGCCGAAGCACACAGCAACCTGGGCAATGTCCTGAAGCGCACTGGAAAGCCTGAGGAGGCAATCGCGAGTTATCGGAGAGCCCTGCAGATCCGACCGGACTATGCTGAGGCACACTGTAATTTGGGCGATATTCTTAATGAAACGGGGAAACATGGAGAGGCTGTGGAAAGTTACCGCAGGGCACTGGATGTCAAACCGGACTTCGCCGTGGCACATAACAATCTTGGTACAGTCCTCAACCAACTCGGACGACCTGAGGAGGCCATATCAAGTCTGGCCAGGGCCTTGCAGATTCAGCCAAACCTTGCCGAGGCGCATAACAATTTGGGCGCGGCCCTCAACGAGCTTGGCAAGCCTGACGCAGCCATATCCAGTCTTACCAGGGCCCTGCAAATTCGACCGGACTATGCCGAGGCACACAGCAATTTAGGCGATGCTCTCAACAATCTAGGCATGTCGGAACAGGCCCGGACGACCTATGAAAACGCCCTGCGGATCAATCCTGCCTACGCCGCGGTGCATCGGTCCTTAAGCGCAGTTAAGACCTTCCAGGATAGTGACCCGCAAATTTCCCAGATGCTTCAATTGGTCGCGCGGAATAACCTGCCGGAAGCAGACCGGGTACACCTGAACTTCGCGCTGGCCAAGGCGCATGAGGATATCGGTGACTACGGCCGGGCGTTCTCTTACTTTGCAGAGGGCAACCGACTGCGCAAACAGGCATTAAACTACGACATTTCGTCTGCGCAGGCGTTGTTTGCCAGGATCAAATCGACTTTCTCAATGAATGTACCAGAGCCGATTGCCCCGGCGGATACAGAGACCACCGAACACCAGGTACCTGTTTTTGTTTTGGGGATGCCGCGATCTGGCACGACCCTCGTAGAGCAAATTCTGGCAAGCCATTCCCAGGTGCACGGCGCCGGGGAACTGATCCTGCTGGGACAGTCAATCCACTCAATCAACTGGGCCTCGACGCAGCTTTCCTCCGATCAGCTGCTATCCATACGGAAGTCGTATCTGTCGGGGCTCGCAAGGCTCGGCGCGTGCGAGTCATATGTCACAGACAAGATGCCGATCAATTTTTGCTGGATCGGCTTCATTCTTGCTGCGATACCGGAGGCAAGGATCGTGCATGTAAAAAGAGATGCTCGTGCAACTTGCTGGTCCAACTTCAAACACTATTTCTCTGATAAGGGTAATGGCTTCGCCTATGACCTTCAGGACGTGTCCATGTTTTACGGCATGTACCACGATCTGATGGCCTATTGGCATGAGAAGTACCCGGACCGCATATACGATCTGGACTACGACACGCTAACCGAACACCAGGAGGAGGAAACCCGCAGACTGTTGCAGCATGTTGGATTGAACTGGGAGGGCCAGTGCCTCGAGTTTCACAAAACCAGGCGAGCGGTTCAGACTGCCTCCGTCACTCAGGTTCGACAAAAAATGTACCAAGGCAGCTCGGATGAATGGCGGCGTTATGAAGGGCACCTTGGTTCATTGGTAGAATCACTGAGAGACTACTGATCACCAAATGTAGTAGAGTTCTGGCCGGAATCACCGGAACCCGACATGCTGCTCAAGGAATGGCCTTCGCTTGGACGTTTTTGCGAGTTGCAGGTCCACGCTCTAAATGTGCATTTTTTAAGGTGAGACCGAAACCATTTATTTCCAACCAATATAGGACCCACATGAAAAACCCTAACGTTTTCAAAACCCTGGCAGCCATTGCCTCTTTAGCAGTCGTTCCATTCGCAAGCGCCGACGACGTGACCTGCGCGAGCGCGAATTTCTCGCAAAGTGTCCTGGATACCTTCGGCAGCATCCGTTATGCGTGCCGTGAAATTGTCCAGCGCAACGGCGAGCCACATGCATTACTCAGAGCCGAAGTTGTGCGAGCCAATGCTCCGAAACTTACCGTCAGGTTCCAGCGAACCGACGATGGAAAGCTGACGAACCCGGTCACGATTACGCCTGCGGAAGATTACATTTTCACCCTTGATAGTGGCAAGAATTTAAAACTGCGCGAATTGTCTGCGGGTAATGTGTTGCGTGTCTACGTTCCTGTTTCCGCGCCGATAGGCAAGGTCGGCTTTGTGATAGATCCGGTAACCGGAGCTGTTTCCTATTTTGAAGTCGATCCTCAATAGCGAGTAGCTAGCGGCTTCGCCGCCAGAGATACAGAAAGACAGGCCCTCGCAACGAGGGTGAGTGACTGACGATAAAAAAAGGCGGCGCTAATTGCGCCGCCTTTCTTTCGGTCGTGGTCGCGAAGAGAAACAGAAACTCAGTTCACGATCGCATGTGCCTCTGAATAAGTTATATATCTCAGCGGCTGGCCATTGCCTCGGCGGATCCAGTGTCGACCATGTCAAAGCGATCAAGCCTCATCACCTTGGTCCATGCATCAACAAAGTCCTTGACGAACTTTTCTTCTCCACCACTCTCTGCATAGACTTCGGCGACAGCACGAAGCTCCGCGTGCGAGCCGAAGATGAGATCGACGGGGGTCGCAGTCCATTTGAGCTCACCTGTAGCACGATCGCGCCCTTCGTAGATACCCGGGTCGTTTGCCGACTTCGTCCACTTCGTCCCCATGTCGAGCAGGTTCGTGAAGAAATCGTTACTCAATGTACCCCGACGGTTGGTGAAGACGCCGTGCACTGCACCATCAGCATTGGCATCCAGCGCACGCAAACCACCGACCAGCACGGTCATTTCCGGAACCGTCAAGGTCAGCAAGTCGGCTTTTTCGACCAGCATTTCCGCGGGCGAACGACGGGCGCCTTCACCGAAGTAGTTGCGGAATCCGTCTGCATTCGGTCGAAGCACTGAGAAAGACTCCACGTCTGTCTGATCCTGCGACGCATCAGATCGTCCCGGGGCGAAGGGCACCTCCACATCGTATCCGCCTTCTTCCGCGGCCCTGGCAATCGCTGCCGATCCGCCAAGAACGATCATGTCGGCCATCGAGACCCGTTTACCACCGCGTTGCGAGCGATTGAAGTCATTCTGGATACGCTCCAGACGACCCAGGACTTCGTCAAGTTCCTCGGGATTGTTAACGTCCCAGTCTCTCTGCGGTGCCAGGCGAATACGCGCTCCATTCGCTCCGCCGCGCATGTCCGAACCACGAAATGTCGAGGCTGACGCCCAGGCGGTCCTGACAAGTGCCGGTATGCTCAATCCTGATTCCAGGATTTCGTTCTTGAGTGTCCGCACATCGTCCTGGTCTATCAACTCGTGATCGACGGCAGGCACCGGATCCTGCCATATCAATACTTCGTCCGGGATCAGGTCGCCAACATAGCGAGCACGCGGACCCATGTCGCGGTGTGTCAGCTTGAACCAGGCCTTGGCGAAGGCAAGCTCGAACTCCGCGGGATTCTCCAGCCAACGGGAAGTAATCCGTCGATATTCCGGGTCGAATTTGAGCGCCAGGTCGGTTGTAAACATGATGGGCGCATGCCGCTTCGACGAATCGTGAGCGTCGGGCACCAGAGTCGATGCGGCTCCATTGTCGGGAATCCACTGGGTTGCCCCTGCGGGGCTCTTCGTCTGTACCCAATCGTAGGTGTAAAGGTTTATAAGGTAGCTGTTCGTCCAGACAACCGGGTTGACCGTCCATGCGCCTTCCAGGCCACTTGTGATCGTATCGCCAGCATTACCGCTACCGCACTTGTTCTCCCAGCCAAAGCCTTGCGCTTCGATTTCCTCGGCAGCCGGCTCGGGACCTATGCAATCAGCCGGAGGTGCCGCGCCATGAGCTTTGCCGAAGGTGTGACCACCCGCGATCAACGCCGCAGTCTCTTCGTCGTTCATCGCCATCCGCCCGAATGTCTCGCGAATGTCTTGCGCGGCCAGGAGCGGGTCGGGGTTGCCGTTCGGCCCTTCCGGATTAACGTATATGAGACCCATTTGAACGGCGGCCAGGGGTTTCTCCAGCATCCTGTCACCACTGTAGCGCCCGTCTTCCAGCATTTGCGCCTCCGGGCCCCAGTAGACCAGGTCGGCCTCCCAGTCATCTTCGCGGCCGCCGGCGAAACCAAAGGTTTCGAAGCCCATGGATTCCAACGCGACATTGCCTGACAGGACCATCAGGTCTGCCCACGAGATTGCTCTGCCGTATTTTTGCTTGATTGGCCAGAGTAACCGCCGCGCCTTGTCGAGGTTAGCGTTGTCAGGCCAGCTGTTGAGCGGCTCGAATCGTTGCTGACCACCAGCGGCGCCGCCGCGGCCGTCCAGCGTGCGATAGGTCCCCGCGCTATGCCAGGCCATTCGAATAAAGAACGGACCGTAGTGACCATAGTCGGCCGGCCACCAGTCCTGGGAGTCCTTCATCACAGCCTCGATATCTTTCTTCACTTCGTCCAGATCGAGGGTCGCGAATGCCGCAGCGTAGTTGAATTCATCGCCCATCGGGTCGGACTGGACACCGTGATCCCGAAGCGGCTGCAGATCGAGGTTTTCCGGCCACCAGAATTGGTTAGTCCTGGTTTCACCCTGCCCCATAGCAGGGCTGGATGCTACCAGCGGTAACATCGATACGGCCAAAGCGGCCAGTATAGGTATTGCTCGATTACGCATTGGAATCTCCCATTTATAGTGAGCACTAGTCGCGTCCGGCTTCCACCAGACAGCGGCACCGTTTAGATTTAGACTAATTCTAAACTATAAGAACTATTTAATAAACCAGAAATCCGGAATTCAGATGTAACGAATTGAAACAAGATGCGACTTCTATTTTAAGAATTGCGTGTTGAATCCAGCGAAAATCTGCAGCTCGGGTCGCCCCGCTCCGCGGTCGATCATTGTCAACAGTGGTCCCAGGAAGACGTTAAACAACATGACTCACTTCTAACGCGTCAGAAAATTCGCCTTTCAAGACGCTCATTCAGGAGTGTTCGTGCTCCAGACAATCGGTCTGATTTCAGACTTGGATAATTTATCCGCTATTTGTAACGGCGCGACAATTCGGAGAGATACCTACCGCCGAGCAGGTTCGGGAGTGGTTGGGCCGAACGCCCGCTACGAATCAATGGCGCGCCCGGAGAGATTGATCAAAACAGCGCCGCCGCTGTTTTGACCCTGCGGGCGCCTGCGGCGTCCAAAACGCTGGCGCGTTTTGTCGAACTGGAGTCCTCATCTTCATCCAGACACCCCAAATGAATGATTTCAGGAAGTTATAGAAAAACTTCCCAGAACTCCCTCTTGAAACACACCTAATACGATGAATTACCTGGCCTATGTTTTGGGAGTAGGCCGGGCGGTAACCACCGCCAGGGCCTGTACGCCAATAGGGGATTCGGATTGCCTATCTGCAGTCCCAACCGACGTCGTTTGCTGTACAAAAATCCGGAGGGCCATGCCGCTCCCAAATTTCGGTGATCTCTACACGATTTGCCAGCCGCATGTAATCAGGCTGCACAAGCACACCTTGACGATAAAATGTGTGAGCGACCCAAGTGTGCTCATTGATGTAGTTCCACGAGTCTTCCATCGGATATGCTTCAAATAATAGTTCCATGTAGCGGTCCGCGTAACCGAAATACAGATACCAGTTGATCAGCTCGCCCTTCCAGTAGAAGCCGTCGTTCTCCGACAATATCGTGCCAAATTCCTGTATCCGCCGATCCAGAGCCGCCCGGCCATATTCGGGATCGCGCGTCGCCGTTACCGTTTCTCTTACCCACGCAGTATCCATATAACCGTAATGATGCAGTAGCGCTTCAAAATACCGTATCGCCGCTTCGTCATCGCCATTGGCAAGATAGGCGCCCGCAATCGTCCACTCCCAGTCGGTCGGACCTGTTGCGATCTGGTTAACGAGTTCCAGCACCGCCACGGCATCATCCATACGATCTGCGGCCACGTAAGCGCCGAACAAGTCGAGGTTGGCATCCAGTGACAGTGGGTCGCGGTCGGCGGCTTCTTCGGCAATTAGCAATGACTTCTCAAGGTATCCGACATACGTATAAAGGTAGACAAGCCCCTCAAGCACCCACGGATTTTTTGGCTGGATACTGTACGCCCGTTCAAACGCTTCGAGGGTTCGCAGAGTTGACGGGGTACCAACATTTCCGGCCCGGTGCAGCGCTTGCGCGAATACCAGATCCGGATCGATAGCAATCGCCTCCGCAGCAGCACTGTAAACGGCTTTTTGTGCTTCCCCGCCATCAAAACCAGCCGGCTCCCAATGCCAGTAGCACAACGCCAGAAGTTCAAATGCCTCCGCAAATTGTGGGTCAAGCACTACCGCCGACTTCAGATAGGACGCGGCAACCCGCCAGTTTAGCCGGTTGATCGCCAGCCGGCCCTTCAGGAAAGCAGTGTAAGCCTCCACATTCGTCGTGGGACGGCCGCGTGACGGCACGGCAGCAACCTGCAGTCGCAGCGCGGCGACGACGGCTGCAGCGACCTCATCTTCCAGCGCAAATATGTTATCCAGCGTGTGATCAAACGTGTCGGACCAGATGTGTGTACCATCTGACGCATCAATGAGCTGGGCGGTAACCCGCACCCGCTTGTCGTCACGGCGCACGGACCCCTCCAGAACATGGCGCACACCGAGCTGTCTGCCGATGGACCGCAAATCCTCGCTTTTATCCTTGAAAGCAAATGATGACGTACGACCGATGACTTTTAGCTCGGGAACCCGGGCCAGGAGGTTCAGGATCTCCTCGGAGATACCATCGGACAAGTACTCGTACTCGGGATCTCCGCCCATACTGATGAAGGGCAACACGGCAATCGAATTTTCACTCGGGCGAATCTCTTCCAGTGATGAATCTTCCTGAAAACCCTGGATACCAACGTAGACGATTACCAACAACAGGCCGAGCGCGGCTGACGTTCTTCCGCGCCAGGGACCTGACACACTTGTCCTTGCTTTATCGCGGCTCGGACCACCGTGCACCGGATCAACCTCAGGGATCAGGCGATATCCACGTTTGTGCACGGTAGCAATGTACCTGGGGTCAGCCAAGTCGTCCTCAAAGGCGCGCCGCAACTCGCTAATTGCGCGGGTCAGCTGCTGGTCCGCATTGACACTGCGCGGCCAGATCGCTTCGAGCAGTTCTTCCCTTGTAACCACTTTGCCGGCCTGCCTGGAGAGATGAACGATGACGTCCATCACTTTGGGCTCGAGATGTTTCGATTTGCCATCCGCGCCAACGATTGAACCGCTTAAAGGTTCAACGTACCAGTCACACAGTCGAAAGGGCTTTTGTGCCTCGGGTGTCATCGCGGACCTGGCTGGATGATGCTGATTCAATGCATTTGATCAGTTTTATCAACGAATTTCCAAATCTATAGAAAATCTGTAGAAAAATTTCGGACTGACTGAAGGACAACATCAAACCGATTGCCTAAATTGGCGCGAAACAAGAAGTATTTGTACCCAGCAAATCGGAGATCAGCCATGATTACGGCCAAGCGTATATTCTTTCTGGTTATGTTTATCGGCACGACCGTCGCCGTGCCTGCGCACGCGGCAAACTGTGCGAAGAACCCGGGTCATCCGCAATGTCAGTCCCCGCCACCACCTCCGCCCCCACCTGACGGTGCGGACTGTCAGGATGCCGATGGTGTATTTCCCGCGTTTGCTTACAAAGAAGAGACGGTGACGGTCAAAGGTCGCAAACGTCAATACACGACCGAAATCTTTGTGGCCAATAGCGCTGGTGACTGTTCGATCAAACTGTTCACTGCCGATTATCATATTTCGGAACTTGACTACACACAACGCGATGATGGTAATGGTCGTATCGTCTGGCAACGATCATTGTCTGACTATGCGACGATAGAGATGCTTGAATTTTTGGTTACGAATAAAGCAATTACATCTTCACTGCCTGCAATCGCATCTTCTGTATTCACGGACTTTGATAGATGGCTGAGCCAGCGCGTTAACATATCTCACGATGGTAATACCATCTTGTCCTCGAGCAGCAAGCACGAGAATGACGATCTATTCACAATACGAATTAATATCTCCGATGTATCCAACTGCATCTCGAATTGTCCAACGACGATTGCGCGGGAGTTCCTTAATGAATCAGTCGGATGGTTTGGACTGGCTATAAACGCTGCAGGAAATCGCGTGTATTTCGCAGCTTCGAATTCGGACAACGACGTGCATCGGCTTTCATTCATTGCAAATCAGGGGGGCGTTTGGTCCGACCCCATTGATGTGGTTACCAGCGAAGATCCCGATTACTTGAGCCGCAGTTTCCGCGAACTCGACGTGGGCGTGTCCCCATCAAGCGGGGAAGAAGTTGTCGCCGTTCACTATGAGGAAAACGGCGTGCAAACCGGCGTCAAAGTATTGAACACAGGAGCATGCACGGTCGATCCATTGCGAATCGGCTCGTGTTACGCCGCTAACCTGAGTAGCGAACTTGGGCAGATCCCTTTTCTCGCGCTACCGACATTTACCAACATTCCATTTGGTGACACTGCCGTACCAGGTCTGGCGGTACAAACGTTCGCTAATGGACAATGGATTCTATACATCGCCGATCCCGACACATTTGCCCTGGAATTGGTATCCGGCATGCCAAACGAACGACTGGCGATTGGCAATTGATACAAAAAATGCCCCGTAAAGCGGCCTTTTGTCATTTGGCGCGCCCGGAGAGATTGATCAAAACAGCGCCGCCGCTGTTTTGACCCTGCGGGCGCCTGCGGCGTCCAAAACGCTGGCGCGTTTTGTCGAACTGGAGTCCTCTTCTTCATCCAGACACCCAAAATGAAAAAGGGCCCCCGATGGGGACCCTTTGTCATTTGGCGCGCCCGGAGAGATTCGAACTCCCGACCGCCTGGTTCGTAGGCGTATGCGCCACGAACTGTTTTCTTTTAGATCAGTAAGTTAGATGGTCCGCCCTCTTCTATTCTGCCGTCAATCGCCGCCAAGAACCGCTAATTGTCGCCTCAACGCTACGTTCTCGTAGTAGATAGCCAAGCGCCATGCTTGGACCGTCTCGCCGATTGTCTGCTCAAATCTCAGCGAGCCGAAGCTCATCAAAACCCGACAAAACTAAACAGTATGATGTCCGATACGACACTAACGAGCCGACGTAGAAGCTCATGATTGAACTAAAGCGGGTCATTTTTTCGTGCAAATCAACAGTACGGGAGCAACCCTTCAGCCGTAATGGCTATGGAGAAGTTCGCGCCGCCTACTGATAGAACGCTAACTTGACTCCATAATCGGTGGTGGCCCTCCATGCCCGGACGGGCTACCTGGGCAGTACACCGGTATGTTCCCCACGGCCGCATCACTGTGGCTGGACGTTATTACTATCTCCCCTCTATTGTTGTTCGTCACGATACCAAGACCGCTTACAAGTCCCACCTTTAGTGAGCCAGTACAATTCCCGGTAATCTGATCGTCAATGAATATTGCGGTATGCATGGGGATGCTCGATTGAAAAAAAGTCGGCTCGCTGATGTAGCAATTTGGCGAACAAGCATACGTATATTGAACCGATCCGGATTGGCCGGCGCCGCCAACAACCACTAGAGTCCGACACCAAACTGTCGGAAAGGGTGGGGCCCCTGTTGGACTATTGCTTCCTCCACAAGTCACGACGAAGAATCCTGCATTTGCGGGCTCAGGAACTAAAGCACCCGCACCGAACACGAATACCGCTATCAATACTGAGATCAGACGTCCACGAAACATCACTTGTCCTCCTCTACACTTATTGCATCTAGGCCTTTCTCTTCAATGAGTTGGTTGAATTCCTCCATATCCTGCTTCATCTCTTCCGGATAGTCACCGGTCAACACCTTAAAACATTCGTTTTCGATGAAGCTCTTGAATGTCGATAGCTCTAGTCTTTCCAGTTCTGCAACGCTTGGAATCTCCGTACTAATTCCGCGCGCAACTTCATTGTCGATGAATGTTTCGACGGCAGTTCGTCCAGACGGCGAAAGCCTATCGACTACTCTCGCCCAATGGTCTGCACGTCGCTGGTAGCCCGCTTGATCCAGTGCATCTACCTCACGGGCAAGTGCGCTGGTTGATTTTCCGTCTCGGTTGGAGCACAAATCCAGCCAAGCTTTATCACGCTTGGACTGCTCAGTCATCTCCCATTGCATCTTGCTAGCAGATGCTGTGGAGAGCACTTCATCGTCCTCCGAACTAATTTTCTGAATGATGGCGTCGCGATAGATGCCGTACAGACTGAAAAAGACCTCATAGCGTATGAATGGCGGAACGCTGCTGGGGTTCACGTCACCGCGAATGACTGTACCCTGCGCCCTGCTTTTTCGAACCTTTATTTCGTCGTTTCCCATTGCTAGTGAATATTCGCTAATTCCCACTGCGAGCGCGAGTAAAGGAACAAGCCTTCGGTATTCTGTTCGCATTTTAGTATCTCCGCTTCGATCTGTTACATATACTGTCTTTTCCCCATATACCGCAATTACGCATTCCAAGAGTGCGTATGTGTTTCGTCAAATCTACGGATAGAACATCTCAGAGGCCCGAACTCTGATTGCGGCGTTTGACGTTAAGGAATCGCACGCGCAGACGTCGATAGAAAACACCTAGCAACTATCCAGGCCGCCTCCTCAATTGCCAACCCATGGTTGAATCGTCGTTTCGGAGAAATGCGTGATCTTCGCAAAATCCCAACAGTCGCTGATACGAAAAACTATCGATTCTAGGCTTTCGGTCCATTAGAAGTGACCAGGACTAGGAGATAGGCCGTCAGGGATAGAAGACATCAAGTCAAGCAAGTCACCGATTCCCGACCCGGTGTCAGTCAGCCTCGGTTGACGCGGCGTCGGCCTTACTTGCCTCAAGTCGTAATAACTCGACTTGTTGTCAATCTCCTTCGACAGCCAGGGTTTTGGGCATTCATCGAGGATAACGTTTTGGAGGAACTTTCGAATAAGATCCGGAGGTTCCGATTCGAGAATAATGAGATGACGCAGAAGGCATTGGCCGAGCGTGTGGGCATCAGCCGGCAGACGATGAATGCCATCGAGAACTGCTACCACGCGCCGACCGTCTCCGTAGCCATCCGGATTGCCGACGTGTTCCATGTGCCTGTCGACCATCTATTCATCCTGGACTATGAAGGCAAACCAGCCCGGATCGAGCAATCGTCCAGAGCTACAGTTGATCTGTCGCCCGCACCTATCAATGAGCCGGCAAGGGCGGCACGTAATCGATCGCCGGCGCCTGCTGGGGAGCCGGTCGAAGAGGAATGCGGGTCAAAGCCGGCCGAAGGGGAAGCAGATCGCCAGATGACCCTTGCGGACCTGCGGGGCTTGATCGGTCCCTGACGCATTATCCGTTGTCGGGACGAGCAAACTGGTGTTCTGGGCGCCGCCTCGGACCTGTTGGACCGATCGTCGCCTGTGTGTACTGGGTGTGAATCCGGCAAGTATGTGTCCGATCTGATTGGACTGGTCGTTTGGCTGCCGCGTCACTACCAGGGCGTAGCGCTGTAGTGACGCGGCACGAAAACCGCACAACCACGCGGTCTGCACAGGCAAAACCCGAAGTGGCCGGCAAGTGATGCGCCATCTGTGCTGTCCTGTACTGCAGATTCTGGCGGCCAGGACACGGTGGCAGTGTACTCCGTATGGACAGCTGTATTAACGCTGGCGCGTTTTGTCGAACTGGAGTCCTCATCTTCATCCAGACACCCAAAATGAAAAAGGGCCCCCGATGGGGACCCTTTGTCATTTGGCGCGCCCGGAGAGATTGAT
>JAHEFF010000049.1 GCA_024640315.1 Woeseiaceae bacterium | reverse complement strand
CATAGCTCTTGGTTGAGCCCACATTGTCATTGAAGGTCACGCAGGGGCTGATGACGTCCAGTAAAGCGAAACCTTTATGCGTCAGCGCACCTTTGATCAATGGCACCAGCTGTTGCTTGTCTCCGGAAAAACTGCGTGCGATATAGGTCGCTCCCAGCCCGATCGCCGTGCTAACGGGGTCAATGGGCATCTGCCGGTTCGGCGGGGATTTTTTTGCGACGCTGCCGACGTCGGCGGAGGCCGAATACTGGCCCTTCGTCAGGCCATAGACGCCATTATTCTCAATGATGTAGCACATATTGAGGTTGCGACGGATGACATGCGCGAATTGCCCCATACCAATGGAGAGTGAATCGCCGTCACCAGACACCCCTATGTACGTGAGGTCGCGATTAGCCGCGTTCGCGCCGGTGGTCACCGATGCCATTCGGCCGTGCACAGAATTGAAACCATGAGACTGCGACACGAAATATGCCGGGGTTTTCGACGAGCAACCGATGCCGCTCATTTTTGCCAGCTTGTGAGGCTCAATGCCGAGTTCGAAGACCGCCTGGATAATGGCCGCCGTAATAGAATCGTGCCCACAACCCGCGCAAAGCGTCGAAACACCACCCTCGTAATCGCGGGCGGTCAGACCCAGCTTGTTTCGAGGCATATTGGGGTGGGCAACTTTCGGTTTAGCTATATAACTCATCGACTTTCTCCGGGACTCAGGCTGCTTGCCCTTTTGCCGCCTCTTCCAGAACACGCTCAATAACGAAGTCGGCGCTGATGGGCAGGCCCTTGTAGTGAAGCATTGAAATCAGCTTCTTCGGGTCGGTATCGATATCCAGCATCAATAATGTACGAAGCTGAGCATCCCGATTCTGCTCCACAACATATATCCGTTCATGCTGATCGATGAAATCCTGAACTGAATCAGTGAATGGGAATGCCTTGACCCTGCAATAGTTCAGGCCAATGTTCTTGTCCTTCAGTTTGACCAGCGCTTCTTTGACCGCCCCGTCGCAACTTCCAAACGACAGGATCGCACTCTTGTTGAATTTTGAATATTCAATGACCGGCTCGGGCACCAGGGAACGTGCCGTCTCCCACTTGACGAGGAGGCGGTCGACAACTTCCTGATAGGCGTCCGCATCTTCCGTATAGGCGCCGAGCTTCGTGTGTCCTGATCCACGAGTAAAGTAGGCGCCCTTCGGATGCTCACCCGGCAACGTACGATATGCAATGCCGTCGCCGTCAACGTCCAGGTAGCGATGGAACCTGTCCATACCCTCGAGGTCTTCGGCCGACAAGACTTTGCCTTTGTCGGGCACGTAGTCTTCGTCCCACGTCAAATCAGGACACATCCAGTCGTTCATGCCGATATCGAGGTCAGACAGAACCATGACCGGCGTTTGCAGCCGGTCAGCAAGATCGAATGCCAGTCTCGCGGAATAAAAGCACTCTTCCGGATTGGCGGGGAACAGTAATACGTGTTTGGTATCGCCGTGCGAGGCGTAGGCGCAGGAAATCAGGTCACACTGCTGTGTACGGGTGGGCATACCCGTTGACGGGCCGGTTCGCTGGACATCGAAGATGACCGCGGGCACCTCGGCATAATAAGCAAAGCCGATGAACTCACTCATGAGCGATATGCCAGGGCCACTGGTTGGCGTGAACGCCCGTGCCCCGTTCCAGGCCGCACCGAGCACAACGCCAATTGCAGCCAGCTCGTCTTCCGCCTGCACGATGCAGAATTTCTTCCGGCCTTCGTCGTCCATCCGGTACTGCCTGCAAAACGATTTGTAAGCGTCCATGAGTGAAGTAGACGGCGTGATCGGATACCAGGCGCCAACCGTAGCGCCCGCATAAACA
This sequence comes from Woeseiaceae bacterium, assembly GCA_024640315.1. Classification (GTDB taxonomy): domain Bacteria; phylum Pseudomonadota; class Gammaproteobacteria; order Steroidobacterales; family Woeseiaceae; genus SZUA-117. Next base: position 21,835 of record JAHEFF010000049.1, on the reverse strand, counting down.
CAACCCAGGCCCGCCGCTGTATTGCCGTCAATAATGATATGGCCGGCGGTCTTGTCCATTTTCTCTACCTTGACGGGCAACGGGCAACTGAAGTGCTCGGTTGCATAGTCGTAACCGAGACGAATAGCTTCGAGATTCGACTCCACGAGGTGCGCCTTCGATGCGAAGGTCTCGCTCAACAGGTTTCTGATGACTTCAAGATCGATGTCGAGCAGCGCCGCAACGACACCGACATAAGCAATATTCTTCATCAGGATGCGTTCTCGCGCCGTGTTGAAGTGCTCATTGCACATTCTCGACAGTGGAACGCCCAGCACATTGATGTTTTCACGATTGAGCAGCCGGCTGCGCGGCCAGGTCGAATCGTAAATCAGCCACCCGCCCGACCGAACAGCAGCCAGGTCTTCCGCGTAGGTCTGCGCGTTCATCGCAACCATCAGGTCAATCCGATCGGTGCGCGCCTGAAAACCATCGCCGGTTACGCGAATTTCGTACCAGGTGGGCAATCCCTGGATGTTTGATGGAAAGTAATTCTTGCCGACAACGGGAATTCCCATGCGGAATATTGCCTTCATCAGAAGACCATTCGCGCTTGCGGAACCGGTGCCGTTGACCGTGGCGATTTTAATAACGACGTCGTTGACGGTGGACACGAACTGCGTTCCTCAGAGGTTTATCGGATAAATAGAAAGGTGTCGACGGGCAGCGTGCATCCAGATATTCACGTCCGGACTAATTGCCCCCAGCACCGACTCGTTTTGGCCGCCCGGACCCGGCTTCGTCTTTGGCGTACGGAATGAGTATTTCAGATTTTTGCATGTCCCAGGCGCCGGTCGGACACCGTTCAGCGCACAAGCTGCAATGTACGCAAAGATCTTCGTCCTTGACCATCACGCGACCTGTCTGCGGCAATTCAGCCGACACGTACAAATCCTGCTCGGTGTTTTCGGCGGGTGCCGACAATCTCGTACGCAGATCGGCTTCTTCGCCATCCTGCGTGATTGTCAGGCAATTGACGGGGCAAATATCGATGCAGGCATCACATTCGATACACAGCTTCTCGACGAACACTGTCTGGATATCGCAGTTCAGGCAACGCTCCACTTCCTGAATGGTCTGCTCCACCGTAAAGCCAAGCTCAACTTCGATATCGAGTTTCTTGAACCGTTCCCGGAGATCAACATGCGGCATTATCCGGCGCTCTGCCGGATCGTAGCTGTTTGAAAAGCTCCACTCGTGAATGCCCATTTTCTGGCTACTCAGGTTCACACCACGAGGCAGGCGCTCATGCAGGTCATCACCGCTGCAGTATTTATGAATCGAGATCGCAGCTTCGTGACCATGGGCGACGGCCCAGATAATATTCTTTGGCCCGAATGCCGAGTCACCTCCGAAAAAGACCCCGTCCCGCGAACACATCATCGTCTTCTCGTCAACGATCGGGCATTCCCATTCGTCAAATTCAATGCCGATGTCCCGCTCGATCCACGGAAACGCATTGTCCTGCCCGATTGCGAGGATAACGTCGTCGCAGGGGATTGTTACTTCGCCAACCGACCTGCCGCGATCAATGCGTCCGTTCTCATCGATGTTGTACTCCATCTGATCGAATACCATCCCGACCAGCTTGCCATCTTCGATGACAAATTCCCTGGGCGAGTGATTAACAAGTATCTCGACGTTCTCCTCTTCTGCGTCTTCCAGTTCCCAGTCAGAAGCCTTGAAGAAACCGCGCGGTTTACGTGCCATGACTTTGACGTCTTTTGCACCCAACCGGAGTGACGTTCTGCAACAATCCATTGCCGTATTGCCAACACCGATGATCAGAACGTTTTCGCCGATTGCCTTCGTGTGCTCGAAGGCGACGGACTCAAGCCAGTCGATACCGATATAAATATTTGGCGTGTCGTAACGGCCAGGCAGACTCAGTTCCTTGCCGCGCGGCGCCCCGGTGCCGACAAAAACCGCGTCGAAGCCGCCATCGTCCAGAAGCTCCCGCATACTTTCTATGCGGTGATTCATTTTCAGATCCGCGCCCATGTCAAGGATGTAGCCGATCTCCTCGTCAAGAACCTTGGGCGGCAAGCGGAATTGCGGAATGTTCGTGCGCATGAGGCCACCCGTCATATCCAGCGCCTCGAAGATCGTCACCTCATAGCCCAATGGCAAGAGGTCATTCGCGACAGCAAGTGACGCACAACCCGCACCAATCAGCGCGACCTTTTTGCCATTTGTCTTTTCGGGAGCCTGTGGAAGCCGCGCGGTGATGTCTTCACGGTGGTCTGCGGCGACACGTTTCAGGCGGCAGATGGCGACGGGCTTGTCTTCAACCCGGCCCCGGCGGCAAGCAGGTTCACATGGCCGGTCACAGACCCGGCCCAGGATGCCGGGGAAAATATTGGATTCGCGGTTCAGCATATACGCGTCGGAGAACTCTCCTTGCGCGATCAGCCGAATATAGCCCGGAACGTCGGTGTGCGCGGGACAGGCCCACTGACAGTCGACGACCTTGTGAAAGTAATCCGGATTAGACGTATCGGTTGGCTTCATTCACATGACGCCCGGATGGCGCTCCTGCTATCCGGCGACCTCGCCGCTACCGCAATTCCGCGTAGGATAACGGGATCACCCGGAAAGTAAACCATTTTAGATTCGAGCGCTTTTCGGTCACGGTAAGCCATCCTATATAACAGCTCTGAAATGCCGCCTACCGGGCACGGTTGAATTCGAGCCGCTGACCCGCGATCTCGCCGGTCAGCTCTCCACCAGCATAGACAATGTTGCCGTTTACGATGGTCGTATCGACGCTCGAACCAAACGTATGGCCCTCGAATGGCGACCAGTGACACTTCGCCAAAAGGTTCGCAGACCCCACCGTATATGGCTTGCCCGGATCCATCAGCACAAGATCGGCAAAATAGCCCTCCCGGACATAGCCACGATCGACGACACCAAATATATCGGCGACCGCGTGGCTGGTCTTGTCGACAATCTGTTCGTAGTTGAGCTGCCCATCCTTCGCCAGGTCGAACAGGCACAGCATCACGTGTTGCACCAGGGGCAGGCCCGCCGGCGCCTTAAAATAGGATTTACCTTTCTCGGCGATCGTATGAGGCGCATGGTCGGTCGCGATGATATCGATTCGATCTTCATTGACGGCCTTGATCAAGGCAGCGCGATCGTCGGCGGTCTTGATGGCAGGATTGCACTTTATTCGCGTGCCGAGATCCTTGTAGCGGCTTTCGTCGAACCATAAATGGTGCACGCATACCTCGGCAGTGATGCGTTTCTGGTTGCGGTGCCCCTTGGAGAACAGGCCCATTTCGATTGCGGTTGTCAGGTGCAACACATGCAGCAGGGAATCGTGCCGGCGCGCCAGGTCGACGGCCTGGCTTGATGACAGGAGGCAGGCGTTTGCAGATCGTATGTTGGGATGCTCGGACATCGGCACATCTTCGCCGAACTCAGCCTTGGCTTTCGCTTCGTTGTCGCGGATCGTCGGAGAATGCTCGCAATGCGTTAAAACGATAACCGGCGCGTGCTCGAACAGCTTGTCCAGCGCTTCCGGGTTATCAACCAGCATGTCACCTGTTGATGCTCCCATGAAAGCCTTGATGCCGCACGCCTCGCCAACCTGAAGCGCCTTGATCTCTTCGATATTGCGATTGGTTGCGCCAAGGTAGAAACCATAGTTGGCGCTGCAGCGCCCTTCGGCGATTTTGTATTTGTCGGCAAGGGCTTCCCGATTCGTCGTCTGCGGATTAACGTTCGGCATATCCATGAAGCTGGTGATGCCGCCCGCCACTGCGGCGGCAGACTCGGTAGCCAGGTCACCTTTGTTCGTCAACCCGGGTTCCCGAAAGTGCACCTGGTCATCGATCATGCCCGGAAGCAGTAACTTGCCGCCGGCATCCAGCACGTCCGTGTCGCCATCGGCATCAATGCCTGTGCCGATCTTCTCGATACGATCGCCTTTAATCAGCACATCGGCATCGCGGGTCTCGCCTTCATTGACGAGGCGTGCGTTGGTAATCAGAAGTTTGTTCATCGTCTCTCGGTATCAGGCGAACGCATCGGTGGCCATCACCAGTTCGTGAACGTTGCCGGGTTCAAAGGCCGCATGACCGGCATCCGGCACAATTCTAAGATCGGCCTCGGGCCAGGCCCGGGACAGTTCCCAGGCAGACACAGCGGGACAAACGACATCGTAGCGCCCCTGCACAATGACTGCCGGGATATTTCGGATCAGGTCGATATTGTCGATCAACTGGTTGTCTTTCATAAATCCGTTGTTGACGAAATAGTGGCACTCGATTCTGGCCAGCGCCAGTGCCATGTCGTCAGCCGCGAAGTCCGCGGCGATTTCGGCATTTGGCAGCAAGGTGCTTGTCGTTCCTTCCCATACGGACCATGCCTTCGCCGCCGCCATCCGCACATCCCGATCGTCACTGGTCAGTCTATTGTGATACGCCGAGAGCATATCGCCCCGCTCACCCGGCGGGATGGGTTCGAGATAGTGCCTCCAGCGATCCGGAAAGATCTCGCTGGCGCCGTGCTGATAAAACCAGTCGATCTCTTTCTTGCGCAACATGAAGATGCCACGCAACACGATTTCGGTGACCCGTTCCGGGTGTGACTGACAATAAGCCAGCGCCAGCGTGCTGCCCCAGGAACCGCCGAAAACCTGCCATTTGTCGACATTCAACGCTGCCCGAAGGACTTCGATATCGCCGACAAGGTCCCAGGTGGTGTTATCCTCGAGACTGGCATGCGGCTTGCTCCTGCCGCTACCGCGCTGATCAAACAATATGATGCGATAGGTGTCGGGATTCCAGAACCGACGCATGCCCGGCGTGCACCCGCCGCCGGGTCCACCGTGAAGAAAGACAACGGGTTTGCCGTGCGGGTTACCGCACTCCTCGTAGTACAGATGGTGGCCGCTGCCGACTTCGAGAAAACCCGTCCGGTTGGGTTCAATCGGCGGATAGAGTTCGCGCCGTGGAGTATCTGATGCCATGGGACGGATTATGAAAGGGCCGGCGCGTGATTGCCATTCCTTTGCGCGAACAGGGACCGCTGCGACCTATCCGGCCCCAAGCGAAATCACCTGTCCGGCAAGCCTTATCGCGCCAGGGCGATGTGCAACACTGACGATCGTAATGTTCAGGCCGTCAATGTTCTCAAGGACGCGCGCCTCCATTTCGACATCCAGTTGACTGGTCGCCTCGTCGAGAAACAGAATTCGCGGACGGTTGTATAGCGCTCGCGCAAGGATCAATCGCTGGACCTGTCCGCCCGAAAGGCCTAGCCCTGTATCACCGATGAGAGTCTCGGTCTGCATTGGCAGTTTCTGGATGTCATCCCAGATCTCGGCCGCAACTGCTGCTGACCGGATACGCGCAAGATCCGGCAGCGGAGAAAATGCGGCGATGTTCATCGCCACCGATCCCTGGAAGAGGTTGTCATTCTGCATGACCATGCCGATCTGACCACGCAGCGCATCCCGATCCCAGAGTGACATCTCTATCCCATCGAACAACACCTGACCGGAGCGGGGCTCAAGCTGGCCGGAAAAAATCTTCAGCAGGGTGGTCTTGCCACACCCTGATGGACCGGTAATGACCGCGTGGGTGCCGGCGGAAATATCGCAACTGAATTGGCGGAAGATAAGGTGGCCATCGGCGAAGCCGAAAGCAAGATCGTTCGCCCGCAAATTTCCGCTTAAACGCGAAGCCACTGCGCCCGGCGGGCTTTCCCTTTGCGGAGTTGCCAGCGCAAGATCGGAAAGGCGACCGATATGCACTTTCAGCAGCGCAAAACGTTGAAACGCCTCCATCAATCCCATTGCCGCACCGCCAAAGCGGCCACGCAGACTCATGAACGCAAACAGCACCCCGACAGTGACCTCCCGTTCAAGCACGCCACCAATTCCGACGGCCAGGAACGTCACCTGCTCCAGCGTACCGATCAGGCCCGACACAGACGTCCGGAGAATGGCCAGCTTGCCCTGCTGCACACTCGCTCCGGTTACCTGCAGAAAATGATTTTGCCACTGAAGCCGGCGTACGTTACCGAGGCCAAGCGCACTTACCGTTTCGTAACCGCGAAGCGTTTCAACCAGCGAGCTGTTTTCCGCTGCGCGGTGAATCAGCATTTGCTCGCCAATCCTCCGGCTTGACGGCAACAGGGAGATCAACAGGCCAGTCGACGCCAGCAAGCCGGCCGCCGAGATCAACGTCAGAGCCGGAGAATAGAGCAGCATGATCGTCATTGTCGTTAGCAGCACGGCAAGGTTGACGATGGCGCCGACGGCGTGGTCGGTCATCACCAGTCTGACCGGCGTCAGCGACTCGAGCTTTGACATGAGATCGCCAAGGTGACGACGTTCAACAAATGTCACTGGCAGACTGAACACGTGCGCCATCAGGCTCACCGTACTATCCAATGCCAGCTTCGTGCCGGTGTACAGGCTGACCCAGCTTCGCAACCCGTCCAGCATGATGGTCAGCAGCATCATGACTGCGAGCCCGCCGAGCGCGCGATATAACCAGACCCGATCCTGACCCAGCACCACTTCATCAATAAGGATCTGGGTTGCTATCGAAGGGACCAGGGCCAGAAGCTGCGACGTCAGGAGCAGGAAGAGCATGACGCCGAGGTATCTGTACAGGCGACGAACCTGTCCGACGAGCGACCGGACGCTGACTTTGGACTCTTCTTTGCCGGGCACGAAATCGTGCTGCGCACTAAACTCCAGCGCGATTCCGGTAAATGACTCATCGAGCTCTTTTCGGCTAATCGTCCGCCTGCCCGTCGCCGGGTCGTGAATCCTGACATGACGTTTGCCTGTCTTCGTCAGGACCACGAAATGATTCATGCGCCAGTGGAGCACCGCCGGCAATTGGAGTCGTCCGATCTCAGACAAGGATAATTTCAGCGGCCGCGCGATGAGCCGAAGCTGGCGTGCGGATTGCAGGAGATCGCCGAGCGTTGCCCCGTGTCCGGAGCCGCGAACCCGGTTTCGCAGCGTATCCAGACTGACGTACCTGCCGTAACTGGCCGCAATCATCGCCAGGCACGCCAACCCGCACTCGGCTCGCTCCTGCTGCAGAATGACCGGAACGGAATGCCGTGTCAGACCCGGCAACACATCAGGCACGGCCGCGTTCCTTGCCCGCATCGAGCGTCCGCACCAGCCACTGATAGAGCCTCATGCGGCGCTGAACGACCTTTGCCTGGAAAGTTGTACCAGGCGAAATTCGCCATTCTTCGCCGAATGCGTTGATGACATTGTCCTGCAGCATGGCCCGCACTTCGAAAACCGGGCCATTGAGGTTGAGCGGTACGGAGATTTCGGTGGGCAAAAGCGCAATACCCGAAACTGAAGTAACAACCGCGGAGTGCGCGCCAAAGACAGCCTGTGGCCACGCATCCAGTTGCAGCTCGACTGACTGTCCGGCGCGAAGCAAACGCGCATTCGAACTTGACAGATACAGCCACGCTTCGAGCAGATCGTCGTATTTGTGCATCTTGGCGACTACCTGCCCCCGACTCACGAATTCGCCAGGCTGAACGAGCACGCGCGCCACAACGCCGTCGGCAGGCGAGCGAATACCCTGGGTCTGGAAGTACGAACCCAGATCAATTTCTCGCCTGAGTTTTTCCGCGCGGAGCTCATATTCCACCCGCTGCAATTCCGCGCTTCGCCGTGTTTCTTCACGTGAAGCCCGAAGGCGATCGAGTTCAGCTTCGACACCAACAAGCTGTTGCTCAAGATTCAAGCTCGTCGCGCGCACCCGCATCAGCGATACGCGATTCCGATCCATCTCGTCGCGGGCAATGTGCCCATCGCTGAAGAGTCCCTGAATACGGCCGAACCCGGCTTCGAGAATTGCCAGTTCTTCGCGACGTTCGGCTAGCTGACGATTGCCTAACTGCAAACGCCGCCGTGTGCTGGCTAAGTCTCTCTCCAGCCCGGCAAGGCGATCTTCGCTTATATGCGCCTGGCGGTCCGCAATGTCCTGCAAGAGTAGAAGTTCGGTTCGAAATGACCGCAATTGCATATCTGACTTTGTTTCGCCGACGACATTGGAGCCATGTGCTGATACCTCCAGCAGAAGGTCCCCGGCAGTCACCCGTTTCGTGTTTTCGACATGCACTCTGGATACCTGGCCGGATTCCGTGGCGATAACATTCATGAATCCACCGGGTGGCATGAGAACCCCGACCGCATTAGCCCGAAGCGGGACCTCGACGAAAATGCCAACGGCGGAAAGAGCAGCCACAACGACAACACTCGCAACCAGCGCTATACCTGCCGACGGCGGCATGACCGCACTGACAGAACCAAACGGGCGATCGCCGGCAGCCGTCACCGCTGCGATGCGAAAGAGTTTTGCCTGCGCTGCCGGCCCGGAGGCTTCCCTGCCCATGCCGCGTCCTTTAAATTTCAGCGGCCGTGGAGTACACCATTCCGACGTCTCATACTCGACGGGCGAATCTGTGCAAATTGCAGCGAATCAATGTCAATCATCGGCCGGTACAGAGGAAACCGTCGCCCTTCGCGGTGGCGATGCGTAAACTCGGTCTTATATGACTATTGATGACTACATTGCGTTAATTGACGAGGCGTCGGTCTATGACGTTGCAAAGAAGTCGCCGCTTGAACTCGCGAGCAATCTATCGCTCCGCCTGAATAACCGTGTTTTTATGAAACGGGAGGATTTGCAACCCGTCTTTTCCTTCAAGTTACGTGGCGCTTACAACAAGCTGGCGACGCTCACCGAAGAAACAACAAAGGCCGGCATCATCTGCAGCTCAGCCGGCAACCATGCGCAGGGCGTCGCGCTTGCTGCGCGGCGACGAAATATCCGCGCCGTTATTGTCATGCCTGTCACGACGCCATCAATCAAGGTCGATGCCGTTATCGCGCTTGGTGGAGAAGTAGTGCTCCATGGCGACACTTACGACGATGCTTATCACAAAGCTCGGGAACTGGAAGCCGAGCAGGGCCTGACGTTCATTCATCCGTTTGACGACCCTGCCGTCATCGCAGGTCAGGGCACAATCGGCCGCGAACTGGTAGCGCAGATGGATGACGAAGTTCGAGCGGTATTCATACCCATTGGCGGCGGCGGACTAATCGCAGGCATCGCCGCGTACCTCAAAGGCAAGAGGCCGGATATCCGCATCATCGGCGTTGAGCCAGCCGATTCGGCAGCGATGAAGACTTCTCTGGCCGCGGGCAAGCCAGTGACCCTGGAGCACGTCGGCATTTTCGCGGACGGCGTCGCGGTTCGCCGGGTCGGCGATGAAACCTTCCGCCTGTGCCAGATGCTGGTAGATGAAATTGTCACTGTCGATACCGACCAGATCTGCGCCGGCATCAAGGATATATTCGAGGACACGAGATCGATCGTGGAACCGGCCGGAGCGCTTGCCGTCGCAGGAATGAAAAAGTATGTCGCAAAAAATAAAATTCAGAATCAATCGCTCGTCGTAATCAACTGCGGCGCCAATGTGAACTTCGACCGGCTTCGCCACATTGCCGAGCGGGCTGCGGTTGGTGAGGAGCAAGAAATGTTGCTTGCCGTCGAGATTCCTGAAAAACCAGGCAGTTTTCGGCAGTTCTGCGAGGCGCTCGGGCGTCGTGGCATCACCGAATTCAATTATCGCTACAACGATTCCAAGAACGCACATATTTTTGTAGGTGTGCAGTTACGACACGGCGCCAAGGAAAGGGTCAAACTGATCGACAAGCTTGAGAAGCTCGGCTACTCGGTTGCGGACCTGAGCGATGATGAAATGGCCAAATTACATATTCGCCATATGGTCGGCGGCAGTGCATCCAACCTGGAAAACGAACGACTGTTCCGTTTCGAGTTTCCGGAGCGACCCGGCGCATTGCTGGATTTTCTGAAGGCCATTGGCACCGACTGGAATATCAGCCTGTTCCACTATCGGAATCACGGTTCCGATCACGGCCGAATTCTGGCTGGGATACAGGTTCCGGATGATGAATCCGATGAACTCGAGGCGCACCTGGCAGAATTGAGATACACGCACTTCGAGGAAAGCGATAACCCTGCGTACAGGATGTTTCTCGCCTGAGCCAGCTATTCGCGGTAGGAAGAATCCCGCCGGTCGAGTTTCCTGAGGAGACCCGGCCAGGCGAGTTCGCCGCCAAAACCTTTCAGGACCGTTTCTACCTGCGCCTGAATACCATCGACGATGGCGCCGTTAACCTGGACCAGTTCAACACCGCCGGAAAGCGCTGCCAGCTGAATCTGGCAAGCCGTTTCCAGGGCGTACATATAAAGAAATGCGTCCGGGATGGTCGAACCCACTGTCAGCAAGCCATGGTTTCTGAGAATGAGGAAGTTCTTGTTCCCCATATCGGCAACCAGGCGCGGCTTCTCATCTTCGTTCAGGGCAATGCCCTCGTAGTCGTGATAGGCGAGAGATGAATACGGAAGTAGCGAGATTTGTGACAGCGGCATGAGTCCGCCGGCTTGCGCGGACACGGCAACGCCGGCTCTCGTATGCGTGTGCAGTACACAGCCCGCGTCGTGCCGCGCTGCATGAATCGCGCTGTGAATCGTGAACCCCGCCGGATTGACGAAATGCGGTGTTTCGAGCACGACTTTACCGTCCAGGTCCACCTTCACCATGCTGCTTGCCGTCATCTCTTCAAACATCAATCCATAGGCGTTGATCAGGAAATGATCTTCAGGGCCGGGGACCCGGGCCGAAATATGGGTAAAAATGAGATCGTCCCAACCGAACATCGCAACCAGCCGATAACACGCGGCAAGATTGATCCGAAGCTGCCATTCTTCGGCCGAAACCTGGTCCTTCACCGACACCTGACTTGCTGCTGTACTCATGCCCGCCTACCTCCAAGTGACCCTCGGTCCGATTATACGATCCGGTTGGCCACCGGTTACAGTTGAAACGTACTTTTTGGCATATCGGGCGCTGATATGCCGAAAACTTTGCAACCATCGTAACGTCCGGTGCATCAAAGTACTAAGAACTACGAAAGTAGTTATGGAAATTCTGTTCCGGGTACATCTCGGACAGGGTGGCATACGAAACAATCGAATCTCCCAAAGGTTTTGTTTCGTAACTTCAAACGGTGGCTTCGGCCACCGTTTTTTTATGCCTGCCCGACCCCGGTAAGCGGCCAAACATAATGCCGCACTTCCTGTCTGCTACACTTCGAAAATCAATAATAAGAAGGAGCGCAAGATGTATCTTGCTCAGATCCTCGACGGCGTGAACTGGCTGGCCGTTGTTGTTGCTAGCGTGACCGCGTTCATCCTGGGGGCAGCCTGGTACTCCAAAGCGCTCTTCGGCAATGCCTGGATGCAGGAAGTCGGTCTGACCGAGGACGCCATCAAGAACGCCAATATGGCCCGGACTTTCGGTGGAACAGTCATCCTGCAATTGCTGGCGGCGATTGCGCTCTCCGCTTTTTTGGGCAGTGGCAGCAACTGGATGGAAGGCTTGCACACGGGACTTCTGATCGGAATCTTCTGGGTGGCCTCCGCCTACGGCGTCACCTATCTGTTCGAACAGCGATCGCTGCGACTGTGGTTAATTAACGCCGGCTATTACGTAGTTCTCTATGCCGCCATGGGCTCGATCATCGGCGCCTTCAAATAATCCATTGCACGGCGGTTGCCGCAAAGTATTACCACATCTCTTTCAGCCGGCCCGCAACATCGAGTCTTTTATTGGAACGCGGAACCAGGCGACCACTGGTGGCCGGCCTGCCGTGAAATGCCGCATCCATTGTCGCCATCAGGCTGTCAGTCAGAAACCGGCTTCTGGCGCCATAAACATGCTTATCACCATCTCGTCGTTGCTGAGTGACGTGATAGCGAAGCGGTGCGATCAGCGTGAGTGATTGCTTTGCGCGTGTCATTGCCACATACAGCAACCTGCGTTCTTCTTCTATGAGTTCCGGCTTGCCCGTCGAAAACTCCGAGGGAAAATTTCCGTCAGAAAAATTCAACACGAATACAGAGTCCCACTCCTGCCCCTTGGCGGAATGAACCGTCGACAGGATCAGGTAATCCTCGTCGAGGTAGGGGTCACCTGCCAGGTCTCCGGACGCCGAGGGCGGATCAAGCGTCAACTCCGTGAGGAAGCGCTCCCGTGTCGGATACTTGCCGGAAATTTGTTCGAGCTGTTCCAGGTCCGCCTCGCGCGTATCCAGACCATCGTAAAGACGCTCGAGGTGCGGCTGGTACCAGCGGCGAACCTCCGTGAGACCCGTCTGCCAGCCGTGGTCATCAGTCTCTGACGACGCCAGCGAACTCATCAGATCACAGAAATCCGGCCAGTCGACTCGAGTTGCCGACGGTGGCGAAAAATTTCGCAGCGCGGGAAAAGAATGATCGTTTGCGCCAAGGAATTCGAAACAGCGCGCAGCATAAGCAGGTCCCATGCCGGGCAGCAGTTTAAGAACACGAAACGCGGCAACCTGGTTTCGCGGATTGTCGCCCCACTTCAACACTGACAGCAGGTCCTTGACATGACCTGCCTCGAGAAACTTCAGGCCGCCGTATTTGACGTAGGGAATGTTGCGCCGGACAAGTTCGAGTTCCAGCCTGTCACTGTGATGTGCTCCCCGAAAAAGAACCGCCTGATCTTTCAGTTCGAGTCCCTGCTCTCTCCCCGCAAGTACGCCCTCGACAACAAAGTCCGCTTCCGCATCGCTATCCTCCACCGTGACGTAGAGCGGCCGGCCTCCGCCTTTTTTTTCCGAGAACAAATTTTTTCGATATTGCCGATCAGCTTCGGCGATGAGGCAGTTGGCGCTGTCAAGAATTGGCTGCGTCGAGCGGTAGTTCTCCTCCAGACTGATAATTCTCGCAGATGGCATGTACTGGTCGGGGAACCCCAGGATGTTTTCCACTTCCGCCGCACGAAACGAATAAATCGACTGCGCGTCGTCGCCAACGACAGTCACGCCGGCACCGTCGGGCCTGATCGCGTTCAGGATGTCCGCCTGCAGGATATTCGTATCCTGGTATTCGTCGACGAGAACATGATCGAACCATGAGCTGAGTTCCGCCGCGAATTCTTCGTCTGCGACCAGGTAACTCCAGTAAAGCAGCAAATCGTCATAGTCCAGCGCCTGGCTTTTGAGCTTTTGCTCTACATAGCCACGAAAAAGCAATCTCAATTCCTCTTCCCAGTCAGCACACCACGGGTAGGTTTCGCTCAGGGAATCCACCAGGGCCTTGCGGGAGTTCACGCAACGCGAATAAATGGACAGGCAGGTGTCCTTTTTCGGGAAGCGGCGCAATTTGCGCGACAGTCCAAGCTCGTGACGCACCACATCCATAAGATCGGCGGAATCGCCACGGTCAAGCACCGAGAAGCCCGGGTCCAGGTCCAGGTTGTGCGCATAGCGGCGCAACAGGCGGTTCGCAACAGAATGAAAGGTGCCGGACCAGCTCAGCACGTTGCTGGTCATGGGCGGATCATTGGCGCCGCGAAGCGCCTGGCGCACGATGGAGTCGACCCGCCGTGTCATCTCCTGGGCGGCACGCCGTGTAAAGGTGAGTAGCAGAATTCGCTCCGGATTCACCCCCTGGATGATCAGGTGTGCAACACGGTGAGCCAGCGTCATGGTCTTGCCCGTCCCGGCGCCGGCAATGACAAGTAGCGGCCCGGCTGTGAAACCGCCGTCCGGGGTCTTCTGGCCGAAAGATGCAGCCTGACGCTGCGCCGGATTCAGAAGTCCGAGGTAATCCGATTGGTTTTCCGCAGCATCGCCCATAGCTGGTTTTTTATACAGTACTGTTTATATTTACACAACTCTTCAGGCGAGCCCCGCCACAAAGGCCTCGGTCACCCTGGCAAGCTCAGTCGGGCGTTCAAAATGCACCATATGTCCGGCACCCGCGATGACCTCGGAATGCGCCCCGCGGAACGGGTGCGATGACTCGTCCGGGTCGATCCAGGTCTTGGCGGCCGCCGTGAAATCAGTCTTTTCACCGATAACCAGCATTACAGGCGCCGTCACCCCCTCCCAGCAGGCCCTCGCTTCGGCGCGGCGATACTGAACGGCATTCGGCAGTTTGTGTGCAGGATCGGCTCGCAACATCACCCGACCGTCATCGCGTTCCTCGGCCCACTGTCTGGCAATGTAGCGGGCCTTGTCCTCGCTCATCGCCGGGCTCTGCTGCAACAGACGCGTGGCCAGTTCCCCGAAGCCCGAATAGGTGGCAAAGGACGGCATGCTCCTGCTCTGTTCTATCCAGCGCCGAAAGTTGCGGGGCGCGTTGGCCGGGTCGCTGTCGGCCAGTCCATATCCTTCTACATTGACGAAGGACCGAACCCTCTCCGGGAATATCCCCGCATACAGCCCTGCCACATTGGCACCCATGCTGTGTCCAAGCAGGTTTACGGCTTCTCCCGGACTGTATATCGACAGCAGGACGTCGAGATCAGCAACATAGTCCGGAAACCAGTAGCTCTGGCAGCGCAAGCGCGAGCGGCCGAAGCCGCGCCAGTCCGGCGCGATCACAAACCAGTCTTTCTGCAGCTCATCGACGAAGAATTGAAACGACGCGGCACAATCGGCCCAGCCGTGAAGAAGCACCAGGAGCGGCCGGTCACGATCACCCCACTCCAGAACGTGGTAGTTCACACCTCTGATCGCGTGCCTGCTGGAACCTGAAGCAACTCGAGGCTCGTAAATTTGTGACGTTGTCATTTGCTGTCAGTCAAACCTTGGTTCATGCTATGAGGGTCGTGTATAACCCCTTTACATTCTCTTTTAAGACTTCAACGTAGTACAGGCCGCAGCGCTTAATGACATTCGAGATCGCACTTGTCCTCGGCATCCTGGCCATCTCACTGATCCTTTTCGTTAGCGAAGTCATTCGAATGGACCTCGTCGCCCTGCTGGTGCTCTGCGCGCTGGCGGTGACGGGCCTCGTTTCCACGAATGAGGCATTCGCCGGATTTTCAAACAGCGCCGTCATCACTGTCTGGGCCATGTTTATCCTGAGTGAAGGCCTGACACGCACCGGTATCGCGGACATTATCGGCCGACAGGTCATGCGACTCGCCGGCCGGCGGGAAATCGCGATGATCATCGTCATTATGCTCACCGCCGCCGTGCTGTCGGCCTTCATGAATAATATCGGTGTCGCAGCGCTGATGCTGCCCGTCGTAGTCGAGGTCGCCAGGCGCACGCGAATTTCACCTTCACGGCTCCTGATGCCCCTCGCCTACGCGACGCTGCTCGGCGGTTTGACGACGATGATCGGCACGCCACCGAACCTGTTGATCAGCGAGGTCATGGCACAAAATGGCTACGAGGCATTCAAGCTTTTCGATTTCGCGCCGCTGGGCGGCGCAGTCATGGTTGTCGGCATCATATTCGTCGCGCTGATTGGCCGCTTCGTGTTACCCAAGAAGAAAGCGGATCGCGATCGACACCAGAGCCAGCGTAGCCTCAGGAACCGGTACAAACTTCAGGAACGCACTTTCCTGTTACGCGTACCGATGGACTCGATACTGGTCGGCAAGAACCTGAGTGAAACGCGCATCGGCTCGTCTACCGGGCTGATAATCCTCGCACTAACCCGATTCGGCCGCAGTGAAACCCTGCCAAGCCGCCAGACAGTGCTGCGGGGCGGCGACGGCATCCTGGTGCAGGGCCGTGTCGATCAGTTCCGCGAACTTCAGCGCTGGAGTGACCTTGTTATCGAACGCGAGGCGCCGGTGCTGAAGTCAATGGTTGCGGCCAAAATCGCTTACGCCGAAGTCAGGTTGGCGGACGGGTCACCGCTGGTCGGGGAGCTCGTCCGTCATGCCGGCTTTCGCTCCCGATTCAATATCAGTGTCGTCGGCCTTTACCGCCGCAACACCTATCGCCTTACCAACCTCGCCTATGTGCCTTTGCGCGCCGGTGACCGAATTCTTGTGCAGGGAGAGGCGGAAGACGTCGAGGAACTCGACCGGTTCGCTGATTTCAGTGACGTCAAGCTACTCGCGGACGAAGAGCTGAGTGACAAGTACAACACCGACGAACGGATGTTTGTCGTGCGCCTGCCAAAGTACAGTGATCTTGCGGAGGCCACGCTGGAGAAGAGCCGCCTGGCTGACGTATTCGACTTTCGTGTCGTCGCCATATTCAGAGACGGCAAACTCAAGGTCATGCCTCGTGGTGATGAAGTGCTTGAGGGGGGCGATTTGCTGCTCATCGAAGGTCAGCACGAGGACCTCGACGTTCTGCGCGGACTCCAGGAACTGGAGGTTGAGACCAAGGTTGCGCCCAACCTGGGTGCGCTCGAGTCCGAGCGGCTGACATTGATGGATGCAACGCTCGATCCTCGCTCGAGCCTCGCCGGCCGAACGGTGGGCGAAATGAATTTTCGTGAACGCTATGGCATCGAACTTGCCGGCATCTGGCGTGAAGGCGGGCCGATCGGCGACGATCTGGCGACAGAACGCCTGCAAATCGGTGATGCACTCCTGATGCTGGGGCCGCGCGACAAACTGCAACTGCTTAGCAACGATTCCGACTTCCTGATCCTGACACCGCTGGGCAAGGAACCGCCGGACACGCAGCGCGCTCCGCTGGCCGCCTTCATCATGCTTGCCGTGGTCGGGAGCGTCATGGCCGGCTATGCGCCGATCGCTGTCGCCGCCGTTGTCGGCGGCAGCATTATGGTCCTGACCGGCTGCCTGACCATGGAAGAGGCCTACCGTGCTATCGACTGGCGTGCCATTTTCCTGATAGCCGGCATGTTGCCACTGGGGACAGCGATGCAGGACACCGGAGCCGCCAGTTACTTAGCGGACCAGGTGATGCTGCTGTTGGGTGAAGCGGGGCCCTGGCCTGTCATAGCCGGGCTTTATGTCCTGACCGCGATGGCCACGATGATCATTCCGACTGCGGCACTCGTGGTACTGATGTCACCGATCGTCCTGTCGGCAATGTCCGAGATGGGATATGCGCCGGAAACCGCGATGATGGCAATCGCCATGGCAGCCTCGGCAAGCTTTACCAGCCCGATTTCTCACCCGGCGAATATCCTGGTGATGGGCCCCGGCGGTTACCGATTCATCGATTACATCAAGGTTGGCGTGCCGCTCACAATCGTCGTGTTCATTACCGTCATGGTCCTGCTGCCGATACTCTGGCCGCTCCAACCTGTTGCGTCCTGACATCAGCCTCGCGGGCCCGAAGCCCGGCCTGATCGACTACTACGGCACTAAGACAGTCGACCCGGTTGTTTTCCTTGCTTCCAGGTCGATATGCGCCTGGCTGGCATCTTTTAGCGCATAGCGCTGGTTAACACTGACATTGACGACGCCGCCACTCATCACCTCAAACAACTCGTCAGCCGCCGTAGTCAGATCCTTGTGTGTCGCGATGAAATCAAACAGGACCGGCCGGGTAACATAAAGAGAATGCCGCTTGGCAAGTTCGGCGGGCGCGAACGGGTCAACCGGACCGGATGCATTGCCAAACGTGACCATGACGCCGTGCGGTCGCAAACAATCGAGCGATGTCATGAAAGTATCCTTGCCGATCGAATCATAGACCGCCGCAACGCCTTCGCCACCGGTCAGTTCGCGGACCGCGCCAGGAATATCTTCATGATCGGCCATGATGATGTGATCACAACCATTCTCCCTCGCCAGCGCCGCTTTTTTCCCGGTACTTACGATCCCGATGACGGTAACACCCAGGTGTTTCGCCCACTGACTGGCCAGAGAGCCTACACCGCCAGCGGCCGCGTAAAGAAGAATGGTGTCGCCCTTTTTTACGGGGTAACTGCGCCGCAACAAATACCAAGCCGTCAGCCCCTTTAGAAAAACGGCAGCCGCCTGTTCATCCGTGACGCCATGCGGAATCACAACACACTTGCTGGCGGGGAAGTTCCTGAATTCGGAATAGGAATCGGGCGGCAGCCCGGTATAGACCACACGGTCTCCTGTTCTCACCTCGGTAACCCCGGATCCGACCGCATCGACAACGCCGGCGGCCTCTGTACCGAGCCCGGCCGGAAATACCATCGGATAAAGGCCGCTGCGGTGATAGGTGTCTATAAAATTCAGGCCAATCGCAGTATGTCTGATGCGGACTTCGCCTGCGGCAGGATCTGCGACGTTGACCTCTTCATACGTCAGGACCTCAGGTCCACCATATTCATGTATTCGGATCGCGTTCGCTTTCATATCGGTCATCGTAGCCTGCGGGTCACGAAGAATAGCGAAACGGCGCGACAATATTAAGCGCTGTTTTCATCAGGTATCAGCACGTAGAATTCCACGGATGAAAAATGTCGTAATAATTGGGGCAGGGCACGGTGCAGGTCAGGTTGTAGCGTCCCTGCGCCAGAAGAAATTTGATGGCCATATAACCTTGATTGGCGAGGAACCCTGGTATCCATATCAACGCCCGCCTTTATCCAAGAAGTTTCTTGCCGGGGAATTGCCTGCAGAACGGCTCTATTTCAAGCCAGAGAGCTTCTATGACCAGCCGAACATCGATGTTCACCTTGCCACGCGCGTAACCTCGATCGATCGGGACCGAAAACGCGTGACCACCGCAGATGATCGTTCATTTGATTATGACTACGTCGTGATTGCCACGGGAAGCCGGCCGCGCAAGCTGAATCTCCCGGGCGCAGAACTACCCGGCATTCACTACTTGCGCGATATCAGTGACGTTGACGGCATTCGGAACGACATGGAAACGGGGCGCCGCATGACCATTATCGGGGCAGGCTATATTGGACTGGAGGTCGCCGCGGTTGCCGCAAGCCTGGGTTTGCAGGTCACTGTGGTCGAGATGGAAGATCGCGTCATGAGCCGGGTGGTTTCGCCCGAGTTATCTGATTTCTATCAGGGTGTTCACAAGGAAAACGGCGTTAAGCTTCAGCTGTCTACCGGCATTACGGGGTTCTCCGGCGACGGACATGTCGATGGTGTCATGCTGGATTCAGAAGCGACTTTGGCGACAGATATTGTCGTCATCGGCATCGGCATCGTGCCAAACATCGAATTGGCGGTCGATTGCGGCCTCGATGTTTCGAACGGGATCCTTGTTGACGATCATTGCCGGACGAGCGACGCCAGCATTTTCTCGATCGGCGACTGCACCTGGCATCCCAATGCAATTCTCGGTTACGAATTGCGCCTGGAGTCGGTGCACAATGCACTGGAGCAGGCAAAGACGGCCGCCGGCAATATTTGTGGCGAAGACCTGGCCTACGCGCAGGTGCCGTGGTTCTGGTCCGATCAGTACGACCTGAAACTGCAGATTGCCGGTATTTCCCGGGGATATGACCAGGTCGTCATTCGTGGCAGCCTGGAGAACCGGGCGTTTGCCTGCCTGTACCTGCGTGACCGTGAGTTGATCGCGGTCGATGCGGTCAATGCGCCGAAAGACTTCGTTCAGTCGAAACCATTGATCGCCGCGCACGCAAAAATCGACCCGGATATTCTGGCCGATGCGAACATACCATTGAAGGATATGGTCTAGCGGCTATTCGGTGGCGGCGGCAATCTCGGGCAGTTCTATCGTCAGATTGCCGTCCTTCGATACCGGTCCGGTTACGGACGAATAACCACGTACGGTAATAGCCTCTACAGACTCGCTTGTAAGGCCGGCAAAAACTCCGCTTCCGCCGGTCAGGCGCGCCGTTCCAAGCGCACCCGGCCCGCTGGTCGTGACGCTGTGGAACGAGCCGACCCAATTGTCGCCTGAACTGGTGCGTGCCGGTATCACCACATCCCGAATGTATGACCAGAAGTTCTCGGTTTGATCGATCATGATTGTGCCGCGTCCTGGCAAAAAGATATGCCAGACGCTGCTGGCCAGAGCCTCACCTTTGATCAATTCGGTTTGTTCGGATTTCGACAAGTACTTGATACCGATACCGGCAAAGTTGCCGCGCCCGTCGAAGAGCTCTGTGACGAATACACTGGTATCAACTACCGTTGGCTCCCACAGCTCCGCAACCCTGTCCGGATGCGGAGTCACGGCAGACTCGCCATGGTCCGTGTAGAGAATGCCGTTGGCCGGAACCGCAGAATAAGACAGATCCATCACTTGTCTGTCGGTGACCGCAAGTGGTGAAACCGTCGCCTGACCCATAAAAGGATTCAGATAGAGACCCAGCACAAACATGACAGCGCCAAGGACCAGGCCAGCGAACAGAGAGGCGGCATATTTCATAGCTCATCTCCCAACGGCGCAACCAGTGCCACTTCCAGCTGAATGCGCCCCTGCAAATCTGCATCATCCGACACTTCGGAAATAAACTGTTCGCGAACTGAACCGGACAGAGTGAGAAAATCTTGTGTACCTGCCAGCATTTCACCGTTGCGGAATCCATCCGCAGACGGCGTAATTTCCATTTCTACGTAAATCGTCCCGCGTGCCGGAAGGTGTAGGGACCACTCGATGAATGCGCCGGTTGAGTTGGTCGCGCTCGCCAGCCTGCTGGCCACGCCAACGACGACGTTATTCTCGTCCCGGACCTTGAACAACTCGGTCTGCATGTCACCCAGATAATCTTCACCCGGCCATTTAAGTCCGGCCGGGATACTGTTCTCGTTATTTGGCAAGCCGACGAGAATACGATCGTGAGGCAGGTTTATGTGGAACAACTCCGCATTACCGATGTTCGGCCTTACGGAAATCATCGATCGCTCGCGTTGCAGGTCGACCGCCGGCACATACCAGGTCAAGGCACCCGATCCGAGTACGCCCAGTACGGCTCCAATGACAAATGTCTTGATCAATCGCTTTGTCCAGATTCGTTATGTGATCCGCCAAAACAGCGGCGACTGCAGGCAAGTTTAGTTAAATAGTATAGCTGGCTCACTAAGTTGGAGAGTGATTTGTGACCTGGCGCACAATCCGCGCGCAATTGTGCCGAATCTGCTCACAGCGCACACCGAAGGCCGCTATGAATTCAACGCCGAAAGCCCGTTTTCAGTACAATCCCAAAGCGGCAGCCGGGCCCACAGCCCCGGAAGAGCTCCACCTTAAGGATACGTTGTGCCAGGAATATGAAAGCTGTCTGCCTCTGGTCCGGTCCCCGTAACGTCTCGACGGCGCTGATGTACAGCTTTGCCCAGCGGGCGGACACCAGGGTTATCGACGAGCCTGTCTACGGACACTTCCTGCGGGTTTCGGGTGCGGATCACCCGGGCCGCGAAAAGGTCATGGCCGCAATGAACTGCGACGGCAACGAAGTGATGCGCAATCTCCTGGCGATGCCTCCCGATGGATTCGAGGTATTGTTCATGAAACAAATGGCACATCATCTCATCGACCTCGACCTTGGCTTCATGGAGGAGACGGTCAACATCTTCCTGGTGAGAGACCCCGAGCAAATGTTGCCATCGCTGACAATTCAGCTGCCGCATGCCGGCCTTGCAGACACCGGGTTAAAAATGCAGTGGGAACTATTCGCAGATCTCGCGGCGGCAGGTCAGGCACCGGCGGTCATTGATTCGCGTGAACTTCTTCTCGATCCGGCGGGAGTGTTACAACAGCTCTGCCGGCACCTGGATATCGAGTACACAGAGAATATGCTGACCTGGCGGGCGGGCCCGCGCGACGATGACGGTGTCTGGGCACCAGACTGGTATCACGCAGTGCACAAGAGCAAGGGATTTGCACCGTACTCACACAAAAGCGACTTTCCGGAGCACCTGGCTCCACTGCTCGAAGAATGTGCCCCCTGGTACGAAAAACTTTATGCGCACGCATTCCGCGCAGGCATCAATGACTAATATGGAGACAGACCTTGCAATCACCTGACCCGAGAAATGCGGATAT
>JAHEFF010000048.1 GCA_024640315.1 Woeseiaceae bacterium | reverse complement strand
GCAACCAGCTCATCGGGATTCTCACTCAGTTCGAGTGGCATTCCGGTACCACCGGCCTTCGCGTATCCAATGGTGGTTGTGTTGATATGTTTGCCATCAATCAGGAAGTAGGAAATGACATTTTGCTTGTCGTCGAGATCCGGCACGGTTCCATAGTTGCCGTTACCCAGGTCTGCATCATTCAGGTATTGAATGACATCGGGAAAATCCTTTTGTGCGGAGCCGAAGCCACCCGACGAAATCGGCTCTTCAATCGCACTGTCCGAATCAGCTTCCTGATTCGACACCTGGAACATGGAATTGACGGTGTATATTTTGGAGCATGCACCGGCCGTTTGCAGAGGCGAAATGTATTTCGGCCTGTTGCCCGGTGGCGCCTCGATAGAGCTGTCCCACGAAGCCAGCGGGAAGTCGAAATCCAGATTCCTCTTAAAGTCGGTGCCATAATCAGTCCAGCCATTGTGCGCGTTGTAGACACCCTGACCCGTCAGGTAGCGAAAGAATTCAAAAAATAATTCCTTGCCCTGATAGGAGTGGCTGAGATTTCCCTGGGGCGTCGGCATGTTATTCAGGATATTGTGAAAATGTGCTTTGGCGCCGTTCGCGTCGTTCTCCATGAATTCCTGGAAGCCCATCGCAATATAGCCGCCATTACTACAACCGGTGCGCCCGAATCCGGAACAATTGACCTTGTTGTCGTGGTTCAGCATCAGGCCAACCTTGAGGCCTTCGAGCGGATCGAAGACTTTGCGAAGCGCACCCCGCAGTACATCGAAATAGGTGTAGGGCCCGGAGGACTTCATATAGCCCTCGTCGATTAGCGTGTCGCACTGGCCTTGCCCACACGCCGTCGATCCCAGATTGGGACGATAGTCCAGGGAAAACATGACCATCGGCATACTGTTCGCCGGCAGTGCCGATCCTCGATTGATATAGACATCGGTATCATCCGCGTTTGCTGTGCCAATCGTTGCGACCAGCGTCGCGAAAAATGTCAGCAAAAGAATTTTGGTTTTCATGGCGTCCATACCTGGTTTCGTGAAATTCGGAGGTTGCATTTAAAAGTTCGGCACCAGTACCAGCACGCCCTCAGTGATGCGCTGTCTGCCAAGTTGTTCGGCCGAACGGTCGTAGGTCGTGATCACTTCGAAGGAGGCGCTGTTAAATTTGTCGATGCTCGACTCGACAGTGCGCGGCGGCGGCCGGAAAAGCGGACCTTCCCGGCGAACCCGGGCAGTGATGTAGCCACTTGCAACCGAAGTTGCAAGAATGCTGTTGGTCACAATCAAATCACTGCGATCGCAGTTTGCCTCGCCTGGCGTACATATTGTGAATCCATTACCACCGACCACAGGCGTCGCAGCTGGATTAGAGACGATGGCATCCGCTAAGGCCTGCGCGCCCTGTGCGGCAGCAATCCTCGACTCCTCGTTTTGCGCCATGTAAAGCCCAATGTTGCTGGACTGCATCGATGAAACGGCCAGCATCGAAATGGCAATTAGAAAGAGCATCGTCACGACGAGTACTGTTCCTCGTTGACTGGCACGCAAGTTTGACGAGCGGAAGTTCATATCAAAATCCCATAGCGTTAAGGCTGCGAATGTTCTGAATGCTGACCGTGGTCGAAACGACTCGCCGATGAAAACTGTCAACAGGTACATATGCCTGCGCGTTACTCAGCGTATAAGTTTTGTCGTTCTCATATCGGGAGTCGATATCGGTAGTCCTGGCAAGCAGCATGACTCGAGCTGACACGACGGTCTGTAATTCTGCGAGCGTCGGCGACGGCGCATAAACATTTGCGTAGCCGTCACCATTGACATCAATGCCGTATTCGATTTGCATGTCCTCAATGCCGGCAGCAAGACACTCTGTTGTCATTCCAGGCGCCGCGCCACGTAGTACTTTTTTGCAAAGTGTCGGTATGCCGTCACCGGCCTCGTAGGCAAAGTTTCGGATGTAGTAAATACTCGGGCGATATTCCCAATCCGCATTTGGTGCCGGCACGTTAATCGCTGGCGCGGCGGCCGGTTCCTTGTAGAGAAGCCCGACCGTGCCGTTGGTACGAAGGTAAACCCGGCCATTCGTGATTACGCCAGCCCGAGCTCCGGCCACGCGTTTGATAGAAACAATATCGGTACCGTCTTTGAATTCGCCGCCATTGATACAGGAAAAGTTCGCTGCAGCCTGTGCCGCGGATGCGTTATCCAGTGCAACCAGCGACAGCGAATTTCCGGTTCCTGCCTGCACTGTCTGATACATCCATTCCGGCGACGCAACCGGACCGCAGTCGCTGGTCAGAGAAAGGCCACCATCGGGAGTCACCGAGTCGGGGACCAGGAGATCACCGTAGTGTCCGGCCATGCTGATTTCGAAGGTCAGCTCGCGCAGGGCGTGGCGAGCGTCATCCTGCATTCGCTGCACATTCTCGTCCTGGTTGAAGCTGTGGCGGTTGTTGGCGAATACGGATAAAACTGCTGATGTCAGCACCAACGCCAACACCATTGCGATCATCAGCTCAACAAGACTTAAACCCTGCTGATGACGGTGAGTCGAAACATGTCTGCTCAGTCTGTCCATTGCTCAGAAACTCGGATCGATGAAGGTTGCGACCTGGACGACCCGGCGGTACTTGTCACCGTCGCCGTAGTTGCCGGACCCTTCGCCGCACTGACTGGTTTCCGGACTCGACAGCTCAACCCCGCCGCGCCAGGCAACCGATACCGTGTAGACGCCAGCATTTCCGCCGCCCGGCCCGTCAATGCAAATTGTCGGGAACAGAACACCGCCGGACTGCCCTTCGACGCCGATCTCTTGTGCGCCGTCAACCAATCGCTCCCAGTACCAAAGGTCATGCACGGCTTTTTGTGCGGGACTACAGGGGGTGTTGGGGTCCCGGCAACTCGATACCGGAAGCGCGCTCAGCGTGCCTCCGCCAAGATCATTAGCTGCGGTATAGACGCTGATACCGGAACCATTGGTTCGCATGTCTTCGAGCATTCCATATGCCACTTGCGATGCCATCGAGCGTTGTTGGCTCTCAAACCCGGATTGCTTCGACACAATCTGTAGTCCGGCGACGCCCAAAAGGCCAATGCTAAAAATCACGAGCGACACGAGTAGCTCGAGCAAGGAAAATCCACGTTGTGAGGCAGCCTGATGCATCTCGAATTCGGTTCCGATCGACGGGCGTCAGCCACAGCTCAATGACAGGCCGGAAGAATGGGTATCGAAGACCCGTGCACGACCGGACAGATCCAGCCTTATTCCCTTGGCGTGATCGCTGCCACGTTGATCGCAAATTACGAACTGGCCGGAATTCTGATTGACGTTTGCAAGCATGACGCGGCCATTTGGCCGATAAACAAAGTAGGTGGAGAACTGGCCGGACTTGATAGTGATGCCTTCAACCGCAGCTCCTGATCTCAGAATGGACTCGTCGTTGTCCAGTGCTCTATCCGAATCCAGGTCAACGAAAGCAATCCAGCCCTCGTTCCAGCCTGCGTTATCACAAGAACTCCCGCTCTTGCTTGCACAGACGGTAACGCGGGAGTTCATAGTGATGGCCGTATTCCGGGCGACTCGCATGCCCGATACCAGTTCGTTGACACTGCCTTCCTGGCGAGAGTTCTGCTTGAAGGCCTGCATTCCTGGAACCGCAACAGCAATCAATATTGTTGCCACCCCCATCGTGGTCAGCAACTCGATCAGCGTAAATCCCTTTTGTCTCGACATGTCCTCTTCCTTGGTCCTTCCTTAAGCGGGCGTTTCGCGTATATGGGAGATTGGAAACACACCGTTTGGCGGTTTTTTCGCCGTTGCAGTGAATTATCCGTGCACAGGTCATACGCCGGCGTGAGACATGTCTCACTGTCACAGAACGCTTGGGCCTGGGCCGACAAGCGGCATAATTGCAGCGACGAACGGCATTTCACCGTTTCGGCCGGCGACCTTATGTTAAGTGGCCTGCACGGTACATTGAGCAATCGCGCAAAACGCCCGGCGTCAGGTCGCAGACAATTTACGCTCCGCATTTTGTTAAATAGCATTTCGGCGAAACTGCCAGAGATGCCCATTACTGTGACAGCTGTCAACGGCGTCATCAGTTCGCGTCGTCATAATTCGCGAATGACAGGGAGTGCTATGAAAAGACTATTCGCAACCGCTTTATTGCTGTTCGGCTTTGCTATGAACGCAAATGCCGATATCTGGCGATGGACCGATGTCTACGGCAAGATCCACTTCGTCGATACACTGAAGCCGATTTACACCTGGGTCGACGAGTCGGGAAAAGTATTTTTCAGCGACAAACCGGATCATGAAGACGCGGTTAGCGTTGAACTCGTCTGGCACTCGACCGGCAACGACATCGAAAGCGCCGAGGCATCATTGACGCCTGAAAAAAAGCCGCACGACACCTGGGCCTATGTCGGCGAAACGCCTGAAGACCGGCTGGAACGTGAAAAAGCGGAAAAATACTATTGTAAGCGGGCGCAGGAAGTATATGACTCCTACCTGAAAGCACCACGACTCTATCGCACGAATGACTCGGGCGTACGCGAGTATCTTTCGGATACTGATGCCGAACAGACGCTCGCTGAAACAAAGGCACGCGTCGAAGAGCTCTGCAACATTTAGCGACTGACCGCCGACCCGGGCAGCGAACTACACGTCGCCGGATTCCTCGTCCATCTCCTCGAGCTCGCGCATGATGGCCTGCCCGAGAGCCTCTGTGCCCTCACCTGTTTCGGCACTCACCGTAAACACCGGTCCTTTCCACCCGAGCTCGGTAACCAACGCGTCCGCAACTGACTGTCTTTCATCGGCTGGCAAGAGGTCGATTTTGTTGATCACCAGCCAGCGCGGCTTCTCGCCCAGATCCCCGGAGAACTTTCCGAGTTCGCCCTCGATTGCCCGAAATGCGACGGCGGGATCAGCGTCGACATCAATTGGGGCGATATCGACAAGATGCAGAAGGAGCTTTGTTCTTTGCAGGTGCTTCAGGAACTGGATGCCGAGCCCCGCGCCTTCCGCCGCGCCTTCGATCAGCCCGGGGATATCCGCCATGACAAAACTCTGCAGACGCCCGACCGAGACGACGCCGAGGTTCGGGTGTAACGTGGTGAAAGGATAGTCCGCGACTTTCGGTTTGGCCGCAGACATCGAACGTATCAACGTGGATTTGCCAGCATTGGGCATACCGACCAGGCCGACGTCAGCCAGTATCTTCAGCTCGAGGCTGAGATGCCGTGCCTCACCGTGCGTGCCCTGCGTCGTCTTTCGCGGCGCCCGATTGACGCTGCTTTTAAAGCGCGTGTTGCCCAGCCCGCCCCTGCCACCATCGGCGACCTTGATACGCTGACCTTCCTCGGTCAGGTCGCCAATCAATTCGCCGGTATCAACGTCATGAATGACCGTACCGCGCGGCACATGCACGTCAAGATCTTCTCCTGACTTTCCGGTCATATTGCGGCCGGCACCGCCCTGCCCGCTTGCCGCACGAAATTTACGCGCAACGCGAAAATCGACGAGCGTATTGATCGAATTATCTGCCAGCAGATATACGCTGCCGCCATGGCCGCCATCGCCGCCATCAGGCCCACCGCGTGCAATGAATTTTTCACGACGGAAACTGAGGCAACCGTGGCCGCCATTACCGGCTTGTACGCGAATTGTGGCTTCGTCGACGAATTTCATGTCATTAACTTGTCTGTGAATACAAAAAGCCCCGCACTAGGCGGGGCTCTCTGAATGATCGTAGCAGCCCGCCCGGCGGGCGACTCACTGTCAGTTCGTTACAATGCTCACAAACTGACGATTCCTCGGGCCCTTCTTCTCAAACTTGACGTGGCCGTTACTCTTGGCAAAGAGCGTATGGTCCCGTCCAATTCCGACATTGGTGCCTGCATGAAACTTGGTGCCGCGCTGACGAACAAGAATATTGCCCGCAACCACTTCCTGGCCGCCATACATTTTGACGCCTAAACGCTTGGACTCCGAATCACGACCGTTCTTACTGCTGCCGCCTGCTTTTTTATGTGCCACTGTACCGTACCTGTCTATGCTTCAACCCGGTGTCAATTCCGGGAATCGTTAATTCGGAACCCGACTTAATCGCCTGATTTCTTGGCCGTCTTTTTGGCCGTCTTCTTAGACGCTTTTTTTGCAGCAGGCTTTTTAGCCGCTGCTTTCTTCGCCGCTGGCTTCTTTGCGGCCGCTTTCTTCGCCGCTGGCTTCTCTTCTGCCGTCTTTTTGGCAGCAGGTTTTTCTTCAGCTGCTTTCGGCTCGGCTTTTTTCGCCGCAGCCTTGCCACCGCCGGAAATGCCGGTTATCTCGACGTCCGTAAAGAACTGCCGATGCGTGCCCTGGCGCAGGTAGTTCTGCCTGCGCCTGAATTTGACGACGCTGACTTTCCTGCTTTTGCCCTGCTTCAGCACCGTGGCGCTCACGCTGCTGCCTGTCAGCAACGGGCTACCAACCTTGATGTCGCTGCCTTCACCTACCAGCAGGACTTCATCGAATTCGACCTTGGCGCCTTCATCGGCGTCGAGTTTTTCGAGCCTAAGGACTTCGCCTTTGCTCGCACGGTACTGCTTACCGCCTGAGCGAAAAACCGCGTACATTTCAGTTGACTCCAAATTGCGCGCTGCGACTTACGCAACTCGCTGAGAAATAAGAGATTTTCTGGCGACCGGCGACCGAAAGTCGGATCCTGCCGGGCCTGCTGCCACAAAAGAGCCGGAATTTTATAGATTCGGGCAGCCCGGGTCAACGAAAGCCCGATAAAAATCTCACTTTATTTCAATAGCTTGCAAATTCACCGGTCGCAACGCTTACGGGGCCTGCAGCTATCCAATATGCCGCATTTAGGGCATTATCCGGAACTTATGCAACCCGCCGAAAAATCCGCAGATTTAGCCAGTTTCGAGGACATCAAAGCGCTGGCGAACGACGACATGCGGGCCGTTGATGACCTGATCCGTCGTAGTCTGCAAAGTGATGTATTACTGGTCTCCCAGGTCGCCGAGTATATCGTGACCAGCGGCGGTAAACGGTTGCGCCCGCTCATCGTCCTGTTGGCCGCCCGCGCTCTCGGCTACGACGGCGGTCACCAGATGAACGCGGCAGCCATTATCGAATTTATCCATACCGCGACCCTGCTGCACGATGACGTCGTCGATTCATCCGACCGGCGGCGCGGGCGCGATACGGCGAACACGGTGTTCGGTAACCAGGCCAGCGTGCTCGTAGGTGATTTTCTCTACTCCCGGGCATTCCAGATGATGGTCGACATCGGCCGCATGCGAGTCATGCAGATCCTGGCCGATGCGACTAACACGATCGCTGCCGGCGAAGTGATGCAACTTATGAACGTGCATGACCCGGACGTCACAGAGGCCGAGTATCGCAAGGTGATTTACCGCAAGACGGCGCGCCTGTTCGAGGCCGGTGCCCAGATCGCCGCTGTCCTTGCCGACCGGGACCCGGCCGACGAGGCAGCGATGACCTGTTATGGACAAAACCTCGGCACTGCGTTTCAGCTCGTCGATGACGCACTCGATTACGATGCATCACCTGAAGAACTCGGCAAGAACCTGGGTGATGACCTGGCCGAAGGCAAGCCGACGCTACCGCTGATTTACGTCATGGAAAACGGTTCTGATGCCGAAAAGGCGCTGATTCGCAGCGCAATTGAAGAAGGCGGAGTCGAACGACTGGATGACATCCAGAATATTGTAGAGTCGACCGGCGCACTCCGGTACACCGCGGCACGCGCACAGGAGGCCGCCGACATGGCCATCAATGCGCTGTCCGGCATTCCGGAATCGGAATACAAACAAGCGATGATCACTATCGCAGACTTCGCCGTCAGGCGAAGATCCTGATTCAAAAACCCCGGGGCAAACAATGAAAAAACTCATTCTCTTCCTGGCATCGGCGTGCCTGCCATTAGTGACTAATGCAGATGAAGGCATGTGGACTGTCGACAACTTTCCCTCGGACGTCGTTGCAGATAAATACGATGTAAAGATCGGCGACCGGTGGCTCGAAGCTACACGCCTCGCGACGACGCGTCTGGAAAACGGCTGCACCGGATCTTTCGCATCGGAAGATGGCCTTGTCCTGACCAACAACCACTGTACCTGGGGATGCATACGAAACCTGAGTAGCGCCGAGCACAACCTATCGGACGAAGGGTT
Organism: Woeseiaceae bacterium; assembly: GCA_024640315.1. Classification (GTDB taxonomy): domain Bacteria; phylum Pseudomonadota; class Gammaproteobacteria; order Steroidobacterales; family Woeseiaceae; genus SZUA-117. The sequence goes on along the minus strand of JAHEFF010000048.1, from coordinate 16,112 downwards.
CATGGCCGCATCCAGAGACGAGGAACTGCAGTGTCCCAGTCAGCAGATTTCAGTACTGGTCGACATGGATGATGTCACCGGGAAAATTGCCTCTGCTACTTCCGGGCTTCCGGATGCAGAGGCCAACGAGGCGAGGAAAGCCGAGCTGACCAAACTCGAATCTGCCTGCGAAGCCGCTGCCGACGGCAAGCTTCGCTGCGAAGCCGTCACACTTTATAACGGTGGGCAATACTTTCTATACAAGTACAAGCGCTTCGATGACGTGCGCCTCGTCTTTGCGCCGGAACTCGATATCGCGGCTTTCGGAGGGGATCCTGACAATTTCAATTTCCCGCGGTGGAGCCTCGATTTTTCTTTCCTGCGTGTTTATGAAAATGGCAAACCTGCGACGACTCCGAATTTTTTCAAATGGCGTGAAGGTGGACCTTCTGCCGGCGAGCCTGTTTTCATCAGCGGTCACCCGGGATCCACTGATCGATCCCTGACCGTATCGCAATTGAAGTTGCAGCGGGACGTCAGTATCCCGTTGTACCTCTACCGGCAGTCCGAATTCCGCGGTCGCCTGCTCGCATGGCAAGACACCAGCGACGAGGCGGCACGGGAAGTTCAGCAACGAATTCTCGGTATCGAGAATGGGATCAAGGTTCGTCGCAACCAGTTAAAGGCATTACAGAACGACGATATGATGGCGCAGAAACTTGCCGACGAGAACGCACTTCGTGAAACCGTCATGAACGATGATCAGATGAATGCGGCATATGGCAATGCCTGGGACATTATTGATGGCGCCATGACCTCGTACCGAAACATGTACGAAGATTATTTGTTCATTGAAAATGGCGCCGCGTTTGGCGGCAGCTTGTTCACCTATGCCAGGACCATTGTTCGCGGCACCGCCGAGCGCGAAAAGCCCAACGAGGAGCGCATGCGTCTGTACACGGATGCAGCGCTACCGCAACGTGAACAACGCCTGTTCGCTGCCCAACCAGTCAGCAAAGATTACGAGATCCTGAGCCTCACCTTCTCACTGGACAAAATGCGTGAGTGGCTCGGTCCCGACAGCAAGTACGTCCACAATATCCTCGGCAATGATTCTCCGTCGTCCTTGGCGTCCAGGCTGGTCGCGGAGAGCAAGCTCGATGATCCCGAAACGCGAAAAGCGCTATGGAACGGAGGCGTCAAGGCGGTCGAAGCGAGCAACGATCCGATGATCCAACTGGCACTCAGAATCGACCCGGACGCGCGCGCACTTCGAAAACGTTATGAAGACGAAGTGGAAGCGCCTCGAACCCGGGGCGAAGAAATGATTGCCGACGCGCGATTCGCTGTACACGGCACAGACACTTATCCGGATGCGACGTTCACGCTACGTGTGACCTACGGTTCCGTGAAAGGCTGGGAAGAGAAAGGTGAAATGGTTGATCCCTTTACCCGGACCAGCCGTCTGTTCGAACGCACAACCGGCGAACGACCGTTCATGCTTCCCGCCTCCTGGATTGCCGCACGCGAATCACTGAATCCTGATACGCACTTCAATTTCTCGGCGACCACCGACATCACCGGTGGTAACTCCGGCAGCCCGATCGTGGCGGCCGACGGTACGCTTGTCGGTCTCGCATTCGACGGGAATATTCACTCGATCGCCGGCGACTACTGGTTTGACGAATCGACGAACCGAACGGTTGGCGTCAACACAGCCATTATCCTGGAGGCGCTCGACACCGTGTACGGCGCCGATCACCTGGTAGATGAATTGACGGTAATCAAGTAATTCTGCAGGCCTTTACGGCGTGTGGCGCTAGCGCCGCACATACTATATTATGGCGCGCCTCGGGGTGTAGCTCAGCCTGGTAGAGCACTGTCTTCGGGAGGCAGGGGCCGGAAGTTCAAATCTTCTCACCCCGACCAGGCATAAGAAGAAAGGCCGCTCTCACCTTTAGGGGAGCGGCCTTTTTTCTTATGCCTGGTCGGTGAAGAAGGAGCTTGCCCTCGAAGTTCACGGAAATGCAGGACGCATTTCCGGACGCCGCAGGCGCCCGAAGGGTCGCGGGCAGGATAGCCCGCTATCAAATCTTCTCACCAAGCTCGTCAGTGCGACAAACGTGCAGACCTGCAACTCTGTTCGGGGCGCGCTCCCAGGCATAAGAAAAAAGACCGTCCTTACTCGAAGAGGGACGGCCTTTTTTCTTATGCCTGGTCGGCTGAAATGGGACTGAATCAAAGTTCACAAACAGCCGGGAGCGATTTGAGCCACCGAGCCAGGCGACGTGGGCACGCAGGATCGAGCACGGGGTTGTGCGAGCTAAATCTTCTTACCCTCAATGCCGGGCAGCGCTAACGCGACGGCGAACGAGGTCGATATCTCGCCTCAGCTTGTAAATGTTCTCGGTGAATGATTTCGGCACAGATTCGACAGCTGATGCGTTTTCGAGTCGCTCAAGCCTTTTGAGCCGCCCTGCAAGGTCCTCATCATCCACGATTTCGTTGCTCGCCGGATCGAGGCGTTCCAGTTCACTGTATAAGCGCAGCAGACGCCGGCGAATACGCCATTCGTAAGCGGGCGGCACAAGTTTGATTAATGGTATTGCCAGCCCGATCAATGGCAGCAACATTATCCAAAGACGATCGACAAGCGTCGCGGCCCAGAACGGCAGGTATCGCATCAGGAACGGCGGCCCATACCGGAAGTGTCGCTCCGCCTCATCGCTAAGTGGCAGATCCACGTAGCGTGATGTAGGAAACTCACCGGCATCGGACAGCAGAGTGTGTCCGCCGTGAATGTCCGCCGCAGCAACCAACAACAGATCAACAAGCGCCGGATGCAGATCACGATTCGCCGCCAACATTGCGGTTACAGAGACCGTGTCAATACTGTCGTCCGGACGGTTCGCCTGCAAATCAAGTACGCCTTCGGGCAAGGTCACTTTCGACAAGAAGGAGTATCGCCGGACGTAAGCATCCGCCCGCTGAAGGCTGTGAAGACCAACCTCGCCAAGCCCGGTCAAAGCAACGATGTATTCAGAATCGGGTCCGGCAATGATGAAAGCGGCATCAATGGTGCCATCCGCAAATGCACGGACCAGCGTGTCAGATGACACATCGAGCAATTCCGAGTTTGATGTATCGACCCCATTTTCGGCCAAAAGCCCCAGGACGACGCCGCGGGTGCCGCTACCCTCCGCACCAACAGCTACTCGCTTGCCAGCCAGGTCGCCGAAAGTGCCGATCGGAACATCCGAGCGCACAAACAGCCACAGCGGTTCCAGGTAGAGGGAGCCGATTGCCATCACGTTTTCCACAGCGACCAGATTCGCGATGCCGCCCTGCACGAATCCAAGATCAACACCATCCTCCTGGCCGAGCAGTCCCAGATTTTCCACTGAACCGGCCGTGGGCTGCAGCTCTACCTCAATGCCCTCCTCCGCCAGATACGCTGCAAACTTCTCACCGAAAAGCTGGTAGGCGCCGCCCGGCTCACCGGTAGCCAGCACAATTCGTTTGGGTGGTGCTGGTCCTACAAACTGGTAGGCGACGTAGAAACCGAGCGCTGCAATCAATACAACGCTGGTCGATATGCCTAAGATAGTGGCGAAACCCGATCGTACGCGATGCTGATTTCTTTTCATGGCATTGGACCAGTGGCTCAGGCGCGATGCCGGAGTCACCGCGGTAAAGATATATCACAGAATTCGGTGCGAATTCATGCTGCAGGAAAACGCGGATTGTGTCATCGCCAACTTGCAAAGAGTGCGGGCAGGACGCCCCGCATCAAGTCAGGTCAAATTGGACGAATATGCAGGACCTCTATTGACCAGCAACTGCCTTCCTTGAAAAGCGCATAGAGCCCCGCCTTAGGCGGAGCCCTATGCGTTCATACATTTAGCCCATTCAACCTTTCAGTTTCGCTTCAAGGTGATTCATGAGCTCACCCATTTGGTCGCTCGGGCTGAACTCAATCGCCTCGTAATCCTCGTCAACTCTGACCGTGTGTCCTGGCGGCCAGTAGTACACATCGCCGGCCTTCACCGTCTCTTCAGTGCCGTCCGCATACGTCACATGAATGGACCCTTTGACCACGGTTCCCCAGTGCGGGCACTGGCACAGATTGTCCGGCAATCCCTCCAGCAGCGGAGTGGCGTCTGCGCCAGCAGGGAACCGGACACGAGCGACGTTAATATCGCCCCAGTCCTGGCCCTGAAAGCAGACACCGCCAGCATCGAGACGAGTCGGTAGTTCTTTTATCGCATTCTTCATGAGCATTCCTTTCTTCATGTGATGGCGGGACACCCGCCAATGGAAAACGACTGCTTTGGGTCAATCGCAGCCGCTCAACAAGGGCCAAATACTAACACCTAAGTTGCCGCTCATTTCAGCCGAAAATAACAATCTTACCGTCGGTTTTCGGGAATAGCGGACACAGGAGCCGGAAGTTCATACCTTCTCAGCCCGAGCAATCCTTCCGGCAACCATTAGCGAGCTGACGTCAACTCACGGAGCACTGCCTGGAATCGGAACGTTGTGCGTTGAAGAAAGGGCAGCACCCACCCATGCACGACCCGGACTAGCCGGTGAGAATCATCCTGATTTGAGATTCGCCAAATCTGAACCCGCCGGTTTCTGGTACAGGCGCAAGCCGAATTCCGGCACGATTGCGAGCAGGTGATCGAAGATGTCCGACTGGATGCCTTCGTAGGCGACCCAATCGGTCGTGTTCGTGAAGCAGTAAATCTCCAACGGCAGTCCCTCGGACCCCGGGCTGAGTTGACGCACGATCAGCGTCATGTTCTTGTCGATTTTCGGGTGATTTTTCAGGTAGTTATACGCGTACGCACGAAAGGTGCCAACATTCGTCAGCCGCCGCCTGTTAACTTCCTCGTCAACTTCGTTTGCGAGCCCCGCGTTGTAATCGGCCAGCTCCTTTTGCTTGGCCTTGATGTAGTCCTTAAGCAACGCGAAACGCGTGAAATGATCGACTTCTTCCTGCGTCTGAATACGAATTGTCGACACATCAATATAAATAGCGCGCTTGATCCGTCGGGCGCCGGTCTGTGACATGCCACGCCAGTTCTTGAAGGAGTCCGTGATCAATCGGTGCGTTGGAATCGTGGTGATCGTCTTGTCCCAGTTCTGCACCTTGACGGTATGAAGTTGCACATCGACCACATCGCCGTCCGCACCGAATTGCGGCATCTCGATCCAGTCACCAACGCGAACCATGTCCTGAGCGGTAAGCTGCACACTGGCAACCAGTGACAGAATCGTATCTTTGAACACCAGCAGCAGGATAGCGGTCATCGCGCCAAACCCACTGAGCAGCAATAGCGGCGAGCGGTCCAGCACGGCCGATATGATCATCACGCCGCCGAGAACCCAGACAACGATCTGGACGAGTTGCACGAACCCCTTCAATGGGCGCTCTCTAGCCACGGGCAAGGAGGAGTAAACGGTATTTGCCGCGCTGAGGATGGCCGTCACCGCCAATGTCAACATCAACACCATGTAACCCATCGCAACATTGCGGATGAGCTGGACAACGCCTTCAGGCAAATCGGGGACGAGCGGCGCGCCGCCAAAAACGATCAGCGCCGGTAAGACCTGCACAAGACGACCGAAGACATTGTGCGAAACCAGGGCGTCATCCCAGGTTACGCTGGATCGCTTGGCGAACGTTCGGACGGCGCGGACCAAGACGTGCTTGACAATCAGGTTAATAGTGACGGCGACTGCCAGCAGTGCCGCCAATCCTGTGGCGGGCGGCAGGAGGGCGTGAATCGTGCCAAGCTGTTCGAACATTTTTTCTGGGAATCCGGAGTGAGCTCGTAGAAAGGATATCACCCACTCCTCGTCGACATTCAATTATGTAGCACGAAAGCTGTTACCGGAATTTTGTAACTCCGACAGTCAAAGTCACTGTCTTCGATGCCCGTCACAGCGTACGGGCCCACCGGGACGAGCACAGCGATTTGCGAGCGAAATCGTCTCGCCCTTTAACAAATAGTGTCTGGCGATACCTTGATAAATTTGCCAACCGTATTTTGAGGCCTCAAACTCACAGAAATTCTTTCACGAGAGACTGCCAGGAAACCTTTATGTGCCGTTGGCTTGCCTACTCCGGTGCACCTATTCTCCTCGATGAGGTGCTGTTCAAGACGGACCACTCACTGATCGACCAGAGCCTGCGTGCGGCGGATGCTGCCACCACAACAAACGGCGATGGTTTCGGCATTGGCTGGTATGGCAAGCCCGACCTCCCGGGCGTCTACAAAGACATTCGGCCCGCGTGGAATGACAGCAATCTGCAGGCGCTGGCGGCGCAGATCGAATCACCGATGTTCCTGGCACATGTCCGGGCAACGACCGGCTCTCCGGTACAACGAACTAATTGTCATCCATTCAATCACGAGAATTGGCTCTTTGTGCATAACGGCGTCATCAATGAGTTCGACAAATTACATCGTGATCTGGCGTTTGCGGTCGCACCCGAACTATTCCCATTGATTCGTGGCACGACGGACTCCGAGCTCATGTTCCTGCTCGCACTGACCTTTGGCATGGTCGGCGATGTGCGTGCCGGATTATCGCGTATGGCAGGCTTCGTTGAACACATTGCCGAGCTGCACGATGTAAAAGAAGCGCTGCAAATGACTCTCGGGATCAGCGACGGCGAATCGCTCTACGCTGTCCGCTATTCGACGATTGGCAATTCGCGATCGCTTTTTCACAGCGCAAATCGGGACGCGACCATGGAAATAGCGCCCGATGCGGGCCGATTTTCACGCGATGCACGCGCTATCGTCTCCGAGCCATTGAGCGACCTTGAGGCGGAGTGGATTCCCGTGCCGGAGTCCAGCTTCCTTACTATCTCGAGGGGAAAGATTTCCTGCGAGTCCTTCTCCCCTATTGCTCCGTAGTACCCGGAGCCTGACCCCGGGGCCGAGCAAAGGGATATGCCGGTAAACTCTTCTCAGCCCATTCACGAACCTGAAGGTCGCCGACCCCTTTTCTGAAGCGCTGAAACCAAGCAGAATGGGTCAAGATTAGGCCTGCCATCAAACGCATCTGCCTCGACAGAGATATCAATCTATGGACATCAAAGCGTCATAAGCATGAGTAAAGAAGACCGCATTTCGTTTGATTTCGACTTCGCGCCGCTGCCCGTGAACTACGGACTAAGCACAAAGGGTGGGGCCGCCAGTGCCCAAGAGTCGAGTATTAACCAGGCTATTGAGGGCCTGAAATCCGGCAATCCCGATATCTCAGAGACCGTTTGCCGCGAGCATTTGAAGTTGCATCCTGCGAGCGTTGAACATTTGTGGCTTCTTGGGCACGCGCTGATGCAGCAGCGGCGATTTGGTGAGGCCGAGACTCAGTTGAAGACTGCGATCGAACTGGCGCCCGACTTTCCGCATCTTGCGGAGGACCTGGGAAATGCTCTCGCCCAGCAGCGAAAGTTTAAGCAGGCAATCCCGCTTTTTGAGCAAGCTGTCCGACAGGATCCAGAGTCTGCGAATGCCCACAAGAAGCTCGGGCAGGCGCTCGCTGCTGTCGGGCGCGGCCAGGAAGCCGATGAGGCCTTTAAGACTTTTTTTGACAAAGATCCGGATACGGGTGCCGTTGCTGTGGGTGCCGAGCATATTCGTGCGGGGCGCGAGGACGACGCGATCCAGTGTTTTCGGCAGGCGCTGAGGGACAACCCGGATAATGTGGATGCCATGCGGTTTCTGGCAGCCGTCTACCTTAAAAAGGAAATCAAACTTCGTGATGCAGAAGCGCTTCTTCAACGTGTAATCCAGATAGCGCCGGACTTCGGGAACGCCTGGTTCGATCTTGGCCAGGTACTTTTGAAGCGCGCGCAGCGCATGGAGGCAATCGACGCATTCCGACGGGCGACCGAACTGGAGCCAAGAAACGGAGTTGCCTGGGAAAAGCTGGCCAGTGTCACCGCAAGTGCCGGGTATCCAGAGCAGGCAGCGGCGGCGTTCCAAAAGGCGATTGAAGTTTCCCCAAAATTTGCCGGCTTTCACATGGGCTATGGCCATGTATTGAAGACACTGGGTGACCAGCCGGCATCTCTCCGCGAATATCGTGAAGCCATACGCCTGAGGCCTGATTTCGGGGAAGTGTACTGGAGTATGGCCAACCTCAAGATTTTCACGTTCGAGGACGCGGAGGTTGAGGCCATGGAGCATCAGCTCGAGAATGCCGAGCTGAGTGAAACAACGGACGTGCATTTCCGCTTCGCCCTTGGCAAGGCATATGAGGATCGCAAGAACTATGACAAGGCCTGGTCTTACTATCATTCGGGAAACCAACGGCAGCGTCCGCTGGTGACTTACGACCCGGTTGAAAACAGCGTTCACCAGGAAAAAATCCGATCGCACTTCACCCGCGAATTCCTGGACGGAGCTGAAGGCAACGGATACGCCGATGAAGCACCGGTTTTCATCGTCGGCCTGGGTCGGTCCGGCTCTACCCTGGTCGAGCAGATTCTTGCCAGCCACAGTCAGGTAGAGGGAACAGAGGAATTGTCAGTTCTTGCAAACCTGTCAGATTCAATTTCCCGTTACCGGTCGGACAAGCAACGGTTTCCTGAAATACTGGATACCATGCGGCCGATCGACTGGCGCGCTTTGGGGCTTGAGTATCTCGAGGGTGCCAAACGATACCGCATGACCGACAAGCCCATCTTTACTGACAAGTTGCCCAACAATTTTCCCTTCATCGGTTTGATTCACCTGATTCTGCCGAACGCGAAGATCATTAACGCGCGGCGCCACCCGATTGACACGTGTCTTGGCAATTACAAGCAGCTGTTTGGCCGCGGCCAGAATTTCACCTATGACATTTTTGAGTTGGCGGACTATTACAAAGAATATTGCCTGACGATGGATCACTGGCACGAGGTTCTGCCGGGCAAAGTGCTGGATGTGCATTATGAAGAAACAGTGACCGATCTTGAAGGTCAGGTAACCCGCATTCTTGAACACTGCGGCCTGCCATTTGAAGAGAGCTGCTTACGCTTTCATGAGACCAAGCGAGCAGTCAAGACGGCAAGTTCCGAGCAGGTCCGCCAGCCGATTTACACCGGTGGCATGGGCAAGTGGCGCAAATACGAAACCCACGTTGGCGACTGGATGGAAGAGCTCGGCCCGATTATCGATGGCCTGCCCGACGTGGTCAAAAACGCGGGACTCTGATTGATAGCACATGGTGTGTGCCCAGCCTGTTTTCAAAAATGATCGGGCCTGAATGCCTGGGTCACATTTCAGAGGTTCCTTACTGGAACGGCCATACTTCGAGTCCATGAATCGCGTTTCGAATATCCATCGACAGGTTAACCGATAGCAGGGTCTTCGATTCCTGTAGATCATGAAGGGAGATCGTTGACGGTGATGATCCGGCCGCGACGATCCGGTCGTTGATCAGGCACAAGCCGCGACCAAAGCCTTGCCGGGCGACGCGGGTATCATCAATGCCCTTGTTCTCGATATCGGCAGGGTCGTATTTCGGCACCTTCAGTGCCCGGTCTTCTTCGCCGGTGCGCGATGCATAGCGCACCGCATCAGCTTTACTGTCATTAAACAAAACGCCGTCCCGGTAGGGCTGCGCATTGTGCGTTCCCTCCGGCAGAGTAACGGACATGTAAACGGCTTCACCATTGAAATGCAGCATACCGCCGGACTTCGTGCCTGAAATATACATGCCGTTGTCATTGGCGTGTACATTGTTCAGGTGCAGCTTGTTAAGAAGCAGCGGCCCTTCGTCACCCATCGGGTCATAAATGGAACCCTTGAAATTAAAACGATCAAGATCCACATGTAGTGCCCAGAAGAACCGCTTTTCATCCAGTTCGAAACCCAGAATGCTGTCATACCCGGTGGAGGCGATATACAGGGTGCGCTTATAAATGCTCATCTCGTGGGCATGCTTCAGATAAGGATTGCGCCACGACCCAATGGGTTTGAAATCCGGCGTATAGGCAAACAGCTCGTCGCTCGCCGCGATATAGACGGTCTCATCATCAATGGCAATGCCACGCAGGCCACGGTCCCAACCACGTCCCTGCCAGTCGATATCGGCCGTGTTCCAGTCCATGACCTGGCGCACGTCCTGCCCTTCCAGGTCGATGATATAGACTCCGCCATGACTTTCGCCCTGTTCGCTGCCACGGACGACTGAGGTAGTGATCAGTTTTACCATGTGATGATTGTAACCCCCTTCAAAACGAAAACGGCCACCCCGGACGACGGGGTGGCCGACTCGTGTCTGCTGTCAGATCCCTAGAATCTATACGTAAACCTCAAGCTGGTCGTTCTAGGCCTGGCGAGAGTTTGCTGCTCACTAAAGCCCGGATTGCCCCAGAACTCCGCGTAATAACCGGTGCCGTTGAACGTATAACTGTTCGCCCTCTCGTTCGTCAGGTTCTTGACAAAGAGCGTCAACGCCCAGTTTTCTCTCTCGTAACCCGCCTGCAGATTGTATTTCGTGAAGCTTTCCACGTCATACGTTCTGCCTGGTTCATACTGCGGGCTATCCGGATTAGCCCATTCAGCCCGCCACAAGGCAGAGTACTTGGGGCCCTCGTAATAGGCGTCAGCCCTGAGCCACATGTCGCCACCCCAGACGTTTTGGAACGTGTAGTCAGCGGATATCGAGAACTTGTCTTTCGCCGAGTCCGGCATCGATGTTCCCGCCGTCACTTCCTGCGCACCCTCGAGCGTAATGTAATCCTCGGTGTATTCCGGATCGCCCCTGTAGTAACTGCCCGAAATCCTCAGGTTGTCGGTAGCCCGCCAGTCGAAGTCCAGCTCAACGCCGAGGTTTTCACCGCCACCCCCGTTCGCCTGGCCGGTCAGCCACCACAAGCCGCCGTCAGAGGAGCCGATGACCAGCTGAATATCCTGCCAATCCATGAAAAAGACGCTGGCGTTAAGCTGCAATCGATTATCAAACCACTCGGATTTGATGCCGATCTCATAGTTATTCAGTTTGTCCGGATCATAGGTGGCCTCAACAAAATTAACCCTGACCGCTTTCGGATTGTTGTTGCCACCCAGCCGGAAACCCTGGCTGAACAGGCCATAGAACATTGTATCTTCGCTCAGGTTCCAACTGGCACCGAGCTTGAAGAACGTATCGTCTTCCTTGCCTTTCTCGATGAACGCACTTTCACCATCAAGCAAAATAGCTTCGACCGGCATATACAAAGGCCACTGCTGATCACTAACCGTATTGCGGTCATACTGGAACCACCGCACACCAGCTGTCACTTTAAAATCGTCGGTAAAGTGGTAGTCGACCTCACTAAACACAGCAATTTGCGTAGCGTCGCGACGATAACTGTCCCGATACCAGACATTGTTGACTTCCGGCGCGGGACACTGGACACCCTCATACCCCTGGTTGACCAGGTCACAGCTCCGCCACTGGGTGTAGCGCCAGTGCTTCGTGGTGTCGAGGTTCGGGATATCACCATTATCGACCCAACCGTCCTTGTGATTTTCAAAGAATGCGCCAACCATCCACTGAAAACGGCTGTCGCTTTTGGATGTCAGGCGGATTTCGTTGGTGATGCGTTCCGCTTCCTGCAGGCTGCGGTACACGCCACCGTTATAGTCGGTGTCGTACTTGTCGTAGTAGTTGTAAGCGTAGGTCGGATAACCCCAATACGTGTCGTACCAGTTTCTCCAGGCAGACCAGTACTGACCCTTGAGGCGCGTGTGATATGCCTCATAGTGGGTATTGTCGAATTGGTAGGACTGATCCCGCTCCGCATAACCGAATGAATTGGTGAACTGTGCAAAGCCAAGGTCACCCTCGATCGTGAGCATCGCACTGAACCAGTCGTCTTTACGCCACTCCTCGCTGAAACGGGCAACTTTGTAGTCGCCGATCGCGGTGTCGGAGTACCAGACGCCGGTTGTGGTCGAGTCCTGCGTCATATAAGTGCCGAGGAGACTCCAGTCCTCATTGATATTCCACAGGGCCGAGATCCGGGCACCGGTCATCTCGTAATCGTTAAAGTCTTCTTCTTCCAGCCCGGCATTGTCCGGAACCGTGCTGTTGAGGTACCCCTGGTTGTCCACAGGGTTGTACGGACCGATCGCGTACTGCGTGAAGTCAAGGTCACACGGTGCGCCAGGTGCACACATGCTGTGAGGCGCCTCGGCATAGACATTATCGATATAGCCACCGTCCTTGTTGGTATAGGCAACGAGGCGGATGGCGAAATTGTCAGACACCGGAATATTCAGGTGGCCGTTGAAGTCGTAACTTTCCTCGCCGCCATCGGTCATTTTGAGCTCGGAGGTCACCTCACCGCTAAAACCATCGAACCGGGGCTTGTTGGTGATAACCCGAAGCGTTCCCGACTGCGAGCTTGAACCGAAGAGTGTCCCTTGCGGCCCGGGCAGTGATTCGACCCGTTCGATATCGACCATGCGGGCATCAAGCTGCGTTGTGCTCATGGTCATCGGCATCTCGTCAAGATACACAGCGACCTGGCTGTCCAGTCGCCACGAGCCGCCGGTTGATATGCCGCGATAGACCAGCTCGTTACGACCGGCCCTGCTCGTTGACATCGAGATGCTTGGCAGGTTGGTCGCCACATCGGCCATATCCAGGATGCCGCGACGCTGGATTTCCATGGTTGAAAAGGCGGTGATCGACTGGGGTACGTCCTGAATGCTCATGGACCGCTTGGTGGCGGTGACGACAATCTCTTCGATCGCGAATTCGTCAGCCTCACTGTCCTGCGCTAATGCAGGCACAGCCGGATAAAGCGCATACATGATTGCTGCTGCTATAGGAGTGAGGTTCGCAGCCGTGGTCTTGGCGGTTGAATTTCGTCTGGTCATCAAGAATCCCCCGTGATCTGCCAGATTATTTTACGGACGTTAAAGTCTGCGTAATTTGTTGTCCCTATTGAATCACCAGAATGCACAGAATTGACCGGCATGCAAACTGGAATACCATACTGCTTTGCATGGATTTCGATGTCAAGTTTGGACTCTCCCGGCTACGTAACTGATTGATTTGACATTGAAACAATCAAATCAAGCGATTGGCGCCCGGGCGACGGGATGATCCGCTTGAATATCTCCCGAGCAACGCCCTGTGCACTGACGGCCACCACCCGTATTTTTTGAGTTTAAGCTACTTTTTCCGGTCGAAAATGCCGCCGGCGGGGCATCAGAACCAGATTGTGACAAATACGGATATTACCGGCCGCGATGTGCGTGGCATGTTCAATATCCGTTTCCACCGTTAATCGATGTTAATGGTCACCGCTTCGAACCTTTGCGAGCTCATCTGAACTCGTTGACAGATCATAAAAAGCGGATCCAATAAATAACCTAACCTGCTGAAATTAAGGGAAAGTGGATAATTCAGGCGCGGAACATAAGCAACCCGAGCGCGACCGCATTTTCACCAAAGCGGAGCCCGTAGCGCCGCCCGTCGCAACATTCACCGTTTCGGCTCGCAGTAAACCGCCGGACTATCCAGTGTTTGCCTACCTTCGGGAAAACTACGGCAATTTACGAATCAATGAAGTCGACAGCCTGTTTGGTTTCGTCGAGAAAAGTACGCTCTATGGCGGCCGACAGTTCGTCGGACGCGAGCTGTCGGACAAGGATGTAGAGCAGCTAAACAGCGCGGGTATCGGGATTCGTATTCCGATGTCGAATCACGTCGTCGAGCGCAAAGAATATAAACTTAATCAATGGTTGCTCCGCAAGTATCACGTGGCGGGCAATTCCATCATATGTACTAACGACGACCTCGCCCGCTGGATACGCGAGGACTTTCCTGACTACCGGATCGATGGCAGCGTCATCAAGAATATCAAGTCGCATAAAAAGATCGAAGCGGCCATGGAGTTGTACGACTCGGTCGTACTGCCCATGCCGGTGAATGAAGACCTGGAGTTTCTCGCCGAGATCAGGAACAAGGACAAGATTACTTTGTTTGCCAATGCCGGATGTGCGCTGACCTGCCCGTCGCGAATGTGTTACCCGTCCATCTCGAAACTGAACAAAGGCCGCGGCGGAGAGTTTCAGTGTTCTCAGCCAATCAAGGATCGCGACTTGCTGGGTATGGTCGACTTTCCGCTCGAGCCCTACATCAATCTCGGCTTTCATCGGTTCAAGTTGTTGAGGGCGCGCCCGTCCTCCATGACCGGGTTCTAAAGAAAATGGGGTCAGAGTACTTTTTGTCTGTCGGACAAAAAGTACTCTGACCCCATTTTCTCGCCTTAAGCTCTGCTCACCATTTTGGCGATTTGAATATCCTGAATCGCGACACCCGTCAGGTCTGCCACCGTGATTTGATTGTCACTTGATCGACCAAGTGCCGGGTCTTTAATGACGTTGCCGAGTTCGAGGATGGACTCCGCTGCGATGGAACCGTCCTGCACCGCATGAAAACACTCGCCGTGATCGACACATTGGGAAATGCTGTCCGCCACGACGATATCGGCCTTCCCAAGCAACGCGGCCTCCAGCTCTTGCTTGCCATGATCGTCCGATCCCATAGCAGTAATGTGGGTGCCCTCCTGAACATGGTCGGCAAGTACAAGCGGCTCGCGCGCCGATGTTGTCGTAACAATCAGATTGCACTTCGCCGCAAGTTCTTCGACAGACGCCGCCGCTTCAATTTGCAGCCCCCAGTCCTGGATCGTCGGGCTCGCCCTGAGATCAGAAATCATCTTGTCGACTTTCGCGTCATCCCGCCCCCAGACAACACATTGCCGGCAATCGACGATGTCTTTCAGCAACTCCAGCTGCATCCTGGCTTGCCCACCCGTGCCGATAATCCCGATGCAATTGACCTTGCTGGGTGCCAGGTGTTTTGCGGCTACGGCTCCAGCTGCAGCCGTTCGCATGTCTGTGAGCCAGCACTCGTCGTGAAGTATCAGCTTCAGATGTCCGGTTTGCTGACTGAATACCAGGATCACGCCGTCCGCAAACGGTACACCTAGTTTCTCGTTTTCATAAAAACCAGACGCTATTTTCAGAACGTATACGTCGTCACCTTTGACGTAGCCATACTTGATATGAACGTCGCCTGGCGGATCCGTGAAATTCAGGAACCCCACCGGGGGGACGACAACCTTGTCTTCGGAATAGAGGACAAAACCATCCTCAATAGCCTGAATCATCTTGGGAATATTGATCTGACTTTTGATTTCGTCAAGCTTGAGTACTTTTGGCATTCTTTTTATCTCTCTCGCTATTTGCCTGCCGTCGAGCCGCCGTCGATCGCCAGCGATGTTCGGATGATAAAGCGGGCATTGTCAGACGCCCGATACATCACGGCGTGCGCGGCTCGCGCCCGTGACCGGAACGCGCTTACCCGTAAACCCCAATTTATTTCCCCGGTCTTTCCAGCTATCTTGTTATCAGCGTGCGGTTTCTCTGTCTGCGCTTCTATCTGGACGCTGCGCCAGCCAACACCGCGTCGCGAAACTCCTCTCGCGTCCTCAACAGATTGGTCATAACGCTTCGCGCATGATCAATATGGGCGCCCAGTTGTTCCGCCGCCTTGTCTGCATCACGGTTCTTGATACTGATAATTAACTCTTCGTGCTCGCGATTTGCAGCCGCTACCGTTTCCGGATTGGCACTGGAAGGATCCAGCCAGTCCACCCAGATAAAACACATGACCTTGTCCATCAGATTCCTGATCGCTTTGAACAGCTCGTCATTACCACTGGCTTTCGCGATCAGGAGATGAATCTCGAGATCGAGTTCGACCGCTTGTGCACGATTCGCCGTACTTGAGCCCATATTCTCCATGTCACGCAAAATACGGTCGAACTCATGCACATGCGCCGGGCGTAGTTTTTCAGCGGCAAATCTTGCAGCGTTGACCTCCAGGATCTTTCGGAATTCATAGAGATCGATAACCTCATCCGCTGAGTATTGACGGACGTAGTAGCCGCGGCGGCTGCGAGCCTCAACCAGGCCCATCATTGCCAGTCGGCCCAGCGCTTCACGAACTGGCGTTCTGCTGACACCAAGTTGTTCGGCCAGATCCCTGTCAACGAGCTTTTGACCGGGCCGCAAGACATTCGAAAGAATCAGATCCCGGAGCCGGGCGTAGACGCTGTC
>JAHEFF010000087.1 GCA_024640315.1 Woeseiaceae bacterium | reverse complement strand
CCATCCCGTGTAAAGATGGCCGTTCCGTTGCCGTATTCGTGGTCCATCGCCAGACCAAGTGCTTCCTCGTAGGTTTTGGCACGAACGGTTGAAAGCACCGGGCCGAATATCTCCTGTTTGTAAATTTCCATGTCCTTGGTGACGTTGTCGAACAGGCAGGCGCCGACAAAGAAGCCGTCCTCATAACCCTGCATGGTAAAGCCGCGGCCATCGACAACCAGCTTTGCACCTTCCTTGACGCCCTGGTCTACCAGTCCGAGGATCTTTTCCTTGGCTTCCCTGGTCACCACCGGACCGAAGTCGATATCGTTTCCGGCAACATAAGGACCGATCTTCAAGGCCTCGACTCGCGGAGCCAGCTTGGCGATCAGCCGGTCCGCAGTATCGTCGCCAACCGGAACCGCAACCGATATGGCCATGCAGCGCTCGCCTGCCGCGCCATATCCGGCGCCGACAAGCGCATCGACCGCCTGATCCATGTCAGCATCAGGCATAATGATCATGTGGTTCTTGGCCCCGCCAAAACATTGGACCCGTTTTCCGGCGGCACAACCGCGCGAATAGATATAAGCAGCGATCGGAGTCGAACCGACAAAGCCGACCGAGGCAATGTCCTCGTCGTCAAGAATGGCATCGACTGCTTCCTTGTCGCCATTGACGACATTCAGGATTCCCGCGGGAAGGCCCGCTTCTATCATCAGTTCGGCAAGCATCATCGGTACGGATGGATCGCGCTCTGACGGTTTCAGGATAAAGGCATTGCCGCAAGCGATTGCCGGTGCAAATTGCCACATCGGGATCATCGCCGGGAAGTTGAAAGGCGTGATGCCGGCGCTGATTCCAAGCGGTTGACGCATGGAATACATGTCGATACCGGGACCGGCACCGTCGGAGTATTCACCTTTGAGCATCTGCGGTGCACCGATGCAGTACTCGACAACCTCAAGACCGCGGATCACATCACCCTTGGCGTCAGGCAGCGTCTTGCCGTGTTCGCTCGACAGCGCCTCCGCCAGCTTGTCCATGTCGCGATGCAGCAGATCGACGAATTTCATCATCACACGGCCGCGCTTTTGCGGGTTTGCGGCTGCCCAGCCTGGCTGCGCAGCCTTTGCGTTTTCGACAGCGGCGCGAACTTCTGCGGCGTTTGCAAGAGCAACTGTCGCCTGAACGGTACCATCCATGGGCTGCAATACATTTGCGGACCGCCCGCTTGTGCCTGCGACATGCTTGCCGCCGATAAAATGCCCGATCTCAGCCATGGGGCTCTCCCTGTCCGGTGTTGTTTGATCGTGCTTATTGTCCTTCTTCGCCCGGTTTGATGCAACGTCAGACAATTCGCAACCGTTGTGCTGTTTTTAATGCTCCAATTGTGTTTATTACGTAGCACGCATCATGAAGCGGCGGGGCATTAGATGAACTGGGACGATTTGCGCATATTTCTTGCGGTTGCCCGTGCTGGCCAGATCCTCGGCGCAGCGCGGCGCCTGGGGCTCAATCATGCCACCGTGTCGCGGCGCATTTCCGCGCTGGAAGAAGCGATGGCGACAAAGCTTTTTCATCGCCAGACCACCGGATCCGAGTTGACCGAAGCCGGAGAACGGTTTTTGGAAATCGCCGAACGCATCGAACGCGAGATGAACGAAGCCCGTGCCGCCGTCTCCCATGACGACGGTTCGGTTCAGGGAACAGTGCGCATCGGTGCTCCCGACGGGTTCGGAGTGGCATTTCTGGCACCGCGTCTCGGTAAACTGACGGCGCGCCACCCGGGCCTGTCGGTGCAACTGGTGCCGGTTCCGCGCTCGTTTTCCCTGTCGCGCCATGAGGCGGACATAGCCATCACAGTCGAGCGGCCAAGCGAAGGACGTCTGGTTGCCGGCAAACTGGTCGACTATGAGTTACGTCTGTATGCTTCCCGCAAATACGCGGATGAACATGGGCTTCCTGCCAATCCCGGGCAGCTTTCAGACCATCGGATTGTCGGTTACGTCCCGGATCTGGCGATAAGCCCGTCACTCGACTACGGGGCTGAGTTCTGGCCCGGATGGCAAGCCGGATTCCAGATATCCTCGGCGCTGGGTCAAATCGAAGCGGTGCGCGCCGGTTCCGGCATCGGAATCCTGCACAGCTTTATCGCGCGCGGCCTGCAAGATCTCGTAGCGGTTGACACGATCGCACCGATCCGCCGTGCCTATTGGCTGGTCTACCATGAATCCGTGCGTACGCTGCGCCATGTGCAAACCGCCGCCGCGTTTATCAACGAACTGGTCGATCAGGAACGCGGCATATTCGTTTGACGGCCGCATGTTCGATCCGATTTCGTCTGCGCTTCGGGCTTGGGCAATTTTTCAACCGTAAAGCGCAAAAGCCTAGCCTATCGGGTCGGATCGCTGGAAACCGCAACTAGCTGCTTGCCGAAATTGTGCCCGCCCAGAAGGTCGATGAAGGCCTGCGGCGCTGACTCAAGGCCATCGGATATCGACTCGCGATATCTGACACTGCCGTCTTTGATCTGGCCCGAGACCACGCTGAGGAATTCGGGAAACCTGTCATAGTGATCAAAAATGATAAATCCACGCACACTCAGCCGCTTGACGAGTATCGAGCGCCATACCATTGGCAGGAGGTTCGGTCCCTCTCCGGCACTGCCACTGTACCAGGATATTGTGCCGCACAGTGGTATGCGTCCGTGGACGTTCATCAGCGGCATGACGGCTTCAAGTGTCTTGCCGCCGACATTTTCGAAATAGATGTCGATGCCATCGGGGCAGGCGTCCGCAAGCTGCTTTCGCAATTCCCGCGCGTCGGTTGCCGCCCGATGGTCAACGCAGGCATCGTAGCCGAGTTCGTCGACCGCGTAGCGGCATTTTTTCTCGCCACCGGCAACACCGACGACATGCAGGCCCTGTGCCTTGCCGAGTTGTCCTACCAGTGACCCGACGGCACCGGTCGCAGCCGACACCACCAGTGTTTCTCCGGCCTTCGGTCGCCCGTGATCGTTGAGACCGACATAGGCGGTGATGCCCGGCATGCCCAATACACCCAGTGCCGTCGATATCGGTGCGATGGAAGGATCAAGTTTGCGAACCCCTTCGCCGTTGGATAGTGCGTGTGTCTGCCAGCCAAAGCGGCCTTCGACATAGTCACCGGCAGAATATTTGCGATGCCTGGACTCGATCACCTCGCCGACACATCCCGCTTCCATCGGTTCACCGATCTGAACCGGCTTTGCGTAGGATTTCGTGTCGTCCATGCGTCCGCGCATGTAGGGATCAAGCGAAAGCCAGATGATGCGAACGAGAATTTCGCCGTCGCCCGGTTTGGGCACATCGGCTGTTTCAAGCCGGAAATCGGACAGTTTAGGGGATCCCTTCGGCCTTGCAGCAAGGACAATGCGTTTCATGGTCTCGGGCATGATATTCCTTTCTAGACGAATTGCCTGGGCATGGACCGCAACTGGAGCAAACGGCTGCAGCATGAATCACGACCGGATGGATATCAGAATTCGGAATTTGTTGCGTGTCGTCCGGCGGTTTCCGGCCGCCCTGTCTAGCAGTGCGGCATTCGTACCGTCAAACCCTTCACGGCGCAAAATTGGTCCCTGAAGGCACCTGCTGCCCGTCATCGGAAAACCGGCGAAGACAAGCTTCTTGGAACATTGGTGGCTGGGTTTACTACCGCTTCGTAAGACCTTTGAACGAAGACGACCAGAGCCCATGACTTTGGCAGTCAATCTCAATGACCTGCAATCGGTCCTCGTTCTTCTTTTCAATCCGCCATTGGAACCACATTCGTTTTGCGGCGAATGGCAGAAACCCGTCAGAACACGTTAAGCGAAGTGTCTACTTCCGATCCCACGCATTATCGTCAAGTGAAACCGCAACTCTGAATCCCATGACGTTGCTGCGCCCGTTTTCTCCGGCGCCATTCCCTTCGACAACGCTTTCCTCGGGGACATAACCATAGAAGAGCCGTTCCGAGGCACGCATGGATATATGCAGCAATTCATAGTCGCCACCACGTGCGACGAACAGCGAACAATCCGGTTCTGACCAAACGGATCCGTCTGATGGCGCGCCCGCGTAGCTGTCGTGCCAGCAATCCGCAATCAACTCCTGAACATTGCCTGCCATGTCGTAAAGGCCCCATGGATTTGGTGCATAGCTACCTACTTCGGCTGTCCAGTCTGGGGAGACAGATTCTGCGCAGGGCGCGGCCATGCCAGCCTGATAGCCAGACTTCCTGTCGCCGAAGTTCGCATACTTACAGGCGTGAGCGAAATTGTCCCCCCAAAAACCAATGGTCGCAGTGCCGGCACGGGCTGCATATTCCCATTCCGCCTCGCTCGGCAGTCTATAGGCTCGTCCCGTCCTGGTTCCCAGCCAATCTAGGTAGGCTATGATCTCAAGGCGTGAAACGCAAACGGCCGGCTGGCGCGAACTTACCGGCAATCCGGGTTGAGCATAGGAACCGTCCGTAATAAACACGTGGAACGGTCCCATGTTGTCCTTGCCGTCGTCGGGGTGGCGCGTACCGGTGAATTTGCGCGCCAACGGCCCTTTCTCCATCAATCGGATACCGCATGTACCGCCGACCTTGACCCCCAATTCTCGCACATAGGCATCGAATTCCCCGGTCGTGACCTCGAATCGACCAATTGCAAATCTGTAGCCAATGGACACTTTATGCGCCGGATGCTCGGCAGGTACATGACCGATAAAAATGTCTTTTTCTTCATGCCCGGTAGCGCCCATGACGTATTCACCGGCAGGCAGAACCACCATTTCCGGGCACGAATCACAATCCTTAAACCGCGATAACGGCGGCTTATCCTGCGCCCACCCGGGATAGGCAATGAAAACTGAAGACAAAAACAGCGCCAGAAATAGCAAAGCTGTCCGTCCTATAAAGTTGTCAGGCAAAGCGGGAACTTTATTCATTGTACTGTAGCCAACTCCAATTCCAAAGAGGCATTACTTCGCACCAAACGTGTCCCCTTTCGTGGAGAGGCTTTCACTCTGCAATGGCCATGTTGCTTCGAATACTACTGGTATAATGCAGCCAAAAAACTGAATGTCACCGTCGGGATTGCAAAAACCATCGATAACCGGCAAATTGCCATTTCAGACTGTCGTCACGCCGGTAAACGTTAACTTCCAGCCGTGCACCGTGTATTTTTGCGTACCTTACATAAACCCACAACAACACCGATACTGACTAGGCCACAAGATTTCCTAGGGCTGGCTTGAAAAGCAAAGCTGGTCTGTAAATAATTGTTTTTATAAAGATAATTGGTTGCGGGGGTAGGATTTGAACCTACGACCTTCAGGTTATGAGCCTGACGAGCTACCGGGCTGCTCCACCCCGCGCCAATCCTTGATGCACAACTGGTTCCCAAGTAAAAAGGCCGCTTGCGCGGCCCCGGGAAAGAGTACCAGTGGCCAGTATCGAGTTCGAGAAGCTATACATGCAATTGGCAGACCTGGCAGCGACCTACTCTCCCGCGTCTTAAGACGAAGTACCATCAGCGCTGGGGCGTTTCACGGCCGAGTTCGGAATGGGATCGGGTGCAGCCACCCCGCCAAAACCACCAGGTCGGCAAAGTGCATGTATATTCGAGAAGCTGGGCCAATGCCGGCCGCAATTTTAGCGGCGGACACAAGCAATGAGAACAATTAAGCCTGTCGAGTTATTAGTACCGGTAAGCTCCATGCATTGCTGCACTTCCACACCCGGCCTATCAACGTGGTCGTCTACCACGACTCTCAGGGAATACTCGTTTTCAGGTCGGTTTCCCGCTTAGATGCTTTCAGCGGTTATCCGTTCCGTATTTAGCTACCCTGCTATGCGGCTGGCGCCACAACAGGTCCACCAGGGATACGTCCATCCCGGTCCTCTCGTACTAGGGACAGATCCTGTCAATATTCCTACACCCACGGCAGATAGGGACCGAACTGTCTCACGACGTTCTGAACCCAACTCACGTACCGCTTTAAATGGCGAACAGCCATACCCTTGGGACCTGCTCCAGCCCCAGGATGCGATGAGTCGACATCGAGGTGCCAAACAACCCCGTCGATATGGACTCTTGGGGGTCATCAGCCTGTTATCCCCGGCGTACCTTTTATCCGTTGAGCGATGGCCCTTCCACTCGGGACCACCGGATCACTATGACCGACTTTCGTCTCTGCTCGACTTGTCAGTCTCGCAGTCAGGCAGGCTTATGCCATTGCACTCAGCGAACGATTTCCGACCGTTCTGAGCCCACCATCGCGCGCCTCCGTTACTCTTTAGGAGGCGACCGCCCCAGTCAAACTACCCACCATACACTGTCCCGGATCCGGATAACGGACCGCGGTTAGACATCCATAACGATAAGGGTGGTATTTCAAGGATGGCTCCACGTCAGCTGGCGCCAACGCTTCAAAGCCTACCACCTATCCTACACATGCCGATACGAATGCCAGTGTAAAGTTGTAGTAAAGGTGCACGGGGTCTTTCCGTCTAACCGCAGGAACCCCGCATCTTCACGGGGAGTTCAATTTCACTGAGTCTATGTTGGAGACAGCGGGGAAGTCGTTACGCCATTCGTGCAGGTCGGAACTTACCCGACAAGGAATTTCGCTACCTTAGGACCGTTATAGTTACGGCCGCCGTTTACTGGGGCT
>JAHEFF010000086.1 GCA_024640315.1 Woeseiaceae bacterium | reverse complement strand
TGCTTGTCTTTAATAATACCCGCGTTATCCGTGCAAGGTTGCGGGGTCGGAAAGAAACCGGCGGCCGCGCAGAGATCCTCATTGAGCGGTTGTTGTCAGATAACGAAGCGCTTGCGCTGGTGCGCGCCAGCAAGACGCCGAGGCCCGACTCCGTCATCAAGTTGCCCGGAGGATGCGCCGCCACCGTGCTCGGCCGCAAGGGGGACATGTTCGTGTTGCGTTTCCCGGTGTCGCTCGAAGATTATCTTGAACAGCATGGCGAGATTCCTTTACCGCCATATCTCGACCGCGACGAGGAGTCAGCCGACAGCGAACGATATCAGACTGTTTATTCCCGCCATGCCGGCGCCGTGGCGGCACCGACCGCGGGGCTTCACTTCGATGAGAAAATGATTGCCGAAACCGCTGCACTTGGTGTGCAGCACACGTGGGTCACGTTGCACGTCGGCGCGGGAACGTTTCAGCCGTTGCGTGAGCAGGAGGTTGCCGCTAACCAGCTGCATGCGGAGCGAGTCCAGGTGGGCGAGGCTGTCTGCACAGCGATTGACGAAACCCGCGCCCGGGGCGGCCGGGTCATCGCCGTCGGCACGACATCTGTCAGGGCGCTGGAAGCGGCTTCCGCCAGCGGCGAGATTCGTCCGTTTGATGGAGAAACTGATATTTTTATTACGCCCGGTCATCGGTTTCGCACCGTGGACGCAATGCTAACGAATTTTCATTTGCCTCAATCGTCACTGCTCTTGCTGGTTGCCGCATTCATGGGCCGGGAGCGGATTCTGTCGGCTTATCGTCACGCCGTGCAGGAGCGGTACCGTTTTTTCAGTTATGGTGACGCGATGCTGCTGCTGCCGGAAGAAGATTGAAGTTCGATATTCACAATACGTCGGGGTTGGCGCGTACAGGAACACTGACGTTTCGACGCGGCAAAATTCGGACACCGGCATTCATGCCGGTCGGCACCTACGGCTCAGTCAAAAGTGTTACGCCGGATGAAGTTCGGGAAAGCGGCGCCGACATTATCCTTGGCAACACCTTCCACCTGATGCTCAGGCCGGGGACTGAAATCATTCGTAAACACGGAGGTCTGCACGAGTTCATCAACTGGCAGGGACCGATCCTGACGGACTCAGGCGGGTTCCAGGTGTTCTCGCTTGTGGATCTCAGGAAACTTAGCGAGGAAGGTGTTCAGTTCCGTTCACCCATAAACGGTGACGAAGTGCTTCTGACACCAGAAAGATCGATGGAGGTTCAGCACGAGCTGAACGCCGATGTGGCGATGATATTCGACGAGTGCACGCCATATCCGGCCACAGAAAAGGAAGCGCGTGAATCGATGCAACTGTCGCTGCGCTGGGCGAAGCGGAGCCGGGAACGATTTGATGAGCTCAAGGAGTCAGAGCCCGGTCGGGGTGAGGCGTTATTCGGTATCGTTCAGGGCGGGATTTACGATGCCCTGAGAAAGGAATCTCTCGACGGGCTGACCGGGATCGGATTTGACGGTTACGCAGTAGGTGGTCTGGCTGTGGGCGAGCCCGAAGAAGAACGTGTCGCAGTGCTTGATTACCTGGTTCCGCTGATGCCCGAAGAACGCCCTCGTTACCTGATGGGAGTGGGTACGCCGCTGGACATTGCCAGGGCGGTGAGCCGCGGGATCGATATGTTCGATTGTGTCATGCCCACTCGTCACGCTCGCACCGGTCATCTGTTCACCACGCGCGGCGTCGTCAAGATTCGCAATGCCCGGTACGCTGACGACACGGGCCCCCTGGACCCGGATTGCGAGTGCTACACCTGTAGCCACTACAGTCTTGCCTATCTTCGGCACCTTGAGAAATGTGGCGAGATCCTGGGGTCGCGCTTAAATACAATTCATAATCTTCATTATTATCAAAAAGTTATGAGGACTCTTCGCGCGGCGATCGCGGAAAACTGTCTCGCTGACGCGGTGCGGGACCTTCGCTCTTGCTATGACGCCGAGTGATCGGTCGCCCAGGTTCTTACAGACAATTTGCATGTTGCCTTGAATCGTTAAGGGGCATCCCCAAGTCCCTCGCTCGTGTGCCATAATGGCGCGCCTTTTTTGCGGCCCTGGGCAAACAGGGCATTTGGATAACAAATTATGGATTTTTTGATCAGTCCTGCTCACGCGCAGGATGCCGCTCAGGCAGACCCGTTCGGCTTTTTCGTGCCAATGATCGTCATTTTCGTTGCCTTCTATTTTCTGCTGATTCGCCCGCAGCAGAAACGGCAAAAAGCACATGCCGCACTGATCAGCGCTTTGTCGACCGGTGACGAGGTTCTTACCGCGGGTGGCGTGCTCGGCAGAGTCACGGCAGTCAGCGAGCATTATGCGACGCTTGAGATCGCCGACAACGTCGAAATCAAAGTGCAGAAGTCGACCGTCTCGGCCGTGGTGCCGAAAGGCACCATCGACGCCGCCTGAATCCGGCCGTTCTTATGAATCGATACCCGACATGGTTGAATCTCCTCGTACTCCTGATTCTTGTCGTGGGCACGCTGGTGGCCATGCCCAATCTGTACGGCAGCGTTCCGGCCATACAACTGGTAAGGACTGACGGCAACCCATTTGCTGAAGAGCGGGTCGCACGAGTTGAGCAGGTGCTGGAAATTGCCGGCATCACGCCGGAGGACACGTATCTGCAGGACGGTCGGGTCGTTGTTCGTTTCAACACCAGCGACGAGCAGGGCGAAGCCGGTGAACTCTTCAGAGACCGGTTTTCATCGGATTCAAACGTCGGGTTCACGCTCGCGCCGAAATTGCCAGCGTGGGTCAGAGGTCTCGGCCTGAACCCCATGAGCCTGGGGCTTGATTTGCGGGGCGGCGTCTATGTCCTGCTCGAAGTCGATATGGACAGCGCTGTTGAGAGTCGTTTGCTGGCCTATGAGCAGGATTTTGCAAACCAGTTACGTGACGAAAGAATTCGCAACCGCGTTGAAGTGGAGGGATCGCAGATCAACGTTCGGCTGCAGACAGCCGAAGACATGGAGAGGGCGCGTGAAATCATTAGCCAGGCCGATGTCGATCTGCTGATACTTGACGGGACCGACGGCCGGTCGCTGCGTGTTCGGATGAGTGAAGCGCAGATCAAGGCCCGACAGGACTTCGCTATAGAACAGAACATCACGACGCTCAGAAATCGTGTCGATCAACTCGGGGTTGCCGAGCCATTGGTGCAGCGGCAGGGCGTGAATCGCATCGTTGTCCAACTACCCGGAGTGCAGGACCCAAATCAGCTTGATGAGATTCTGACGGCTACTGCAACGCTCGAATTTCGGATGGTCGACACGACCGGAGACACCCCGGGATCAAGGCGGTATCCGGGCCGGGGCGTACCGGGTCAGCTGCTAAAACGGGAAGTAATTGCCTCCGGTGACCAGATCATCAATGCGGAGTCCGGATTTTCGGAAGGGCAACCGGCGGTGTTTATCACCCTGGATTCTGCCGGTGGCGAGCGCATGCTCAAGAATACGCAGGAAAACCTGCGCAAACCGATGGCGACCGTGTTCATTGAGACACGGCGCGACTCGATCACGCTGCCGGACGGAACGGCCAGTTATCGAACGGTAAAGACCGAAGAGATTATCAACACTGCAACGATCAATGGCATATTCAAGGACCGGTTTGTAACCACCGGGTTGACGCCTGTCGAAGCGCGAGACCTGGCGTTATTGCTGAGAGCCGGTGCACTGGCGGCCCCGGTATTCAAAGTGGAAGAACGAACGATCGGTCCCACCATGGGGCAGGACAATATCGATAGCGGATTCGCTGCGGTAAAAATCGGATTCCTCGCAGTGGTCGTGTTCATGGCGATTTACTACCAGTGGTTCGGGATGATCGCGAATGTCGCGTTGTTCTCAAATCTCATATTCATCGTGGCATTGCTTTCACTGCTGCAAGCTTCGTTGACTTTGCCGGGCATCGCCGGAATTGTGCTGACTGTCGGCATGGCTGTCGACGCTAATGTGCTCATTTTCGAACGCATCCGTGAGGAAATCAGCGCTGGAAATACGATTCAAAACAGTATTCATTCCGGTTACGAAAAGGCTTTTTCTTCTATCACCGACGCGAACGTCACGACGTTGATTGCGGCAATTGTGCTTTTCGCATTCGGTACGGGACCGATCAAGGGATTCGCCGTGACGTTAACGTTGGGAATCATTACGTCGATGTTCACCGCAATTATTGGCACACGGGCCATCGTTAATTTCGTGTTCGGCGGTCGCCGGCTCGAAAAACTGCCCATCTGAGGATGCATCGATGCGCCTGATTAAAGACAAGCCGAATATCGATTTCCTTGGCCGGACGCGCCGCAATATTGCGGTATCAATTTCGATCATAGCGGTTATCGTTTCCATTGCGTCTCTCGCGACGCGAGGGCTGGATTTTGGCATCGATTTCACCGGCGGCATTCTGTTGGAGGCCAGCTATCCGAATGCTGCCAATCTCGACAATATCCGCCAGAGCCTCAGTGCAGCCGGTTTTGAAGAGGTTCGGGTACAGCGTTTTGGTCCGGAAACTGATGTGCAGGTTCGACTGCCGCCGCAGCCCGGATCGGAGCCCAATGAAATTCGGGAAAAATTGCGTGGCATCCTTGCCGCGGATGATCCCGGCGTAGAGTTGTTGGCGGTCGCGTTCGTCAGTTCTCAGGTTGGCGGGGAGCTGACCGAGCAAGGCGGCCTCGCGATGATTTTCGCTATTATGATGATCTTCATCTACGTCATGTTCCGCTTCCAATGGAAATTTGCGATGGGCGCCGTGGCAGCGCTGACGCATGACGTGATCGTTACCGTCGGTTTCTTTTCGGTGTTTGGTGTGTCCTTCGACTTGTCCGTTGTCGCCGCTGTGCTTGCTGTTATCGGCTACTCACTGAACGATACGGTCGTTGCATTCGACAGGATTCGTGAGAATTTCGCCAAACTGCGCGGCGAAACGCCCGAATCAGCGATGAATATATCGATCAACGAGATGCTCGCGCGAACGATCATTACTGGTGTCACGACGTTGGTGGTGTTGGTAGCGCTACTGCTGCTCGGTGGCGAGACTGTCCGGCCGTTCTCGATCGCGTTGATCGTCGGTATTGTGGTCGGCACTTATTCGTCGATCTATACGGCGAGCGCCGCTGCACTGATGCTGCACGTCAGCCCGCAGGACCTGATGCCGCCGGAAGCGGACCCCGATCTGATCGACGATTTGCCCTGATAGAATTCCAGCGCGGGAAATCCAGGCTCAATTGCCGAACATCTCCTTGATGTCCGGTCCGAACAGTCGGGCAAGGCCGCTATAGATCTTCGGTGAGCCGCAAAGAATGTGACCCGAGTCGAGATAATTCTCGCTGCCGTCCAGACCACTGACAATGCCGCCAGCTTCGCGAATGATAAGGGCGCCGGCCGCCATGTCCCAGGGCATGAGTCCGGTCTCCCAGAATGCGTCGAGCCTGCCTGCTGCGACATAGCAAAGATCCAGGGCTGCGGCGCCGGCCCGGCGAATACCGCTGGTGTTCTTCATCGCCTTGACGAGCATGTTGACGTACGGCTCGAGCTTTTCATTGGAATCGCGATAGGGAAAACCGGTGCCAATCAATGCGCGTTCGAGGTCTACGCGTCCTGATACGCGAATTTTTCGTCCCTCAAGTTGCGCTCCCTCGCCGCGCGACGCGGTAAAGAACTCCTGGCGCAGGGGGTCGTAAACAGCGCCATGTTCGACCCGCCCTTTGTGGGCGACGGCGACCGAAACGCAAAAGACCGGGAATCCGTGCAGGTAATTGGTGGTGCCATCGAGCGGGTCGATAATCCATTCATAATCGGATTTACCGGAAGTTCCGCTTTCCTCGGCACGAATGGCGTGATCCGGATAGTGCCTGTGGATCGTCTCGATCACTTCCACTTCGGCAGCGCGATCGGCATCACTGACGAAATCATTGCGGCCTTTTTGCTCCACCTTCAGCTTTTCCAGTTTGTTCATGTTGCGGATGAGGCTGTCTCCTCCGCGCCGGGCAGCCATTACGGCCACGTTGAGCATTGCGTGCATCTTGATTCCGCCAGGTTTGAAAAGAACAGAGTCCGGACTGATCCGGAAAGCGGCGGTAGAATACCAGACCTTTGAGTTCAGGGGCCTGTGTTTTAGTGGCAGTTCGAATCATTCTTGTAGGGACCACCCATCCGGGCAATATCGGGGCCGTCGCGCGGGCGATGAAGAATATGGGCCTCCGCGAGCTTGTCCTGGTCAAGCCGCGTTATTTCCCGCATGCGGATGCGACAGCGCGCGCCTCGGGAGCAGAGGACGTCCTGGCAGCCGCCCGGGTAGTGGACAGGCTCGATGATGCCCTGGTGGGGTGCCATTTTGCGGCGGGCGCCAGTGCCCGTTCACGGACGATCGAATGGCCCACATTTCAGCCCAGGGAATGCGCGGCCAGGCTGATTGAGGAAAATGCAGGTGGGGATGTTGCGGTCGTATTCGGCCCGGAGAAGACGGGTTTGAGCAACGATGATCTCGATCGTTGCCAGGCACTGCTTACTATTCCGGCAGACCCTTCCTTCAGTTCACTGAATATCGCCATGGCCGTGCAGGTTATTTGCTATGAACTTCGCCTGGCGACGCTTGAACTCCCGGAGCCGACGGCGCCGGAAATGCCGCAGGCTACGGCCGAAGAAATGGAGTTTTTCTTTC
>JAHEFF010000047.1 GCA_024640315.1 Woeseiaceae bacterium | reverse complement strand
CAGCCGTCGCTGGGCCGCAAACCTGGGCGTTGGTGATGGAGAGTTGGATGAGGTTTGCGACCGGACGGAGGCGGCTCTCACGGGAATTTTGCGGGACAAAATGGGGCGCTGGGTTCTGGAAGGAGAAGGCGAATCAGAGTTGCCCGTTACGGGGCTTTTTGATGGGCGCATCCAATCCGTCGTAGTCGACAGGATACGCATTGACGATGACGGAACGCACTGGATCGTGGATTACAAGACCAGCACCCACGAAGGCGGAGATCTGGCGGGCTTTCTCGAACAGGAAGCGGGGCGCTACCGCCCGCAGCTGGAAAAATACCGGGCCTTGTATTCGGGCCTGACGGGCGCGAAAGTGCGCACTGCGCTCTATTTCCCTTTATTGCAGCAGTTTCGCGAAGTCGAAACCGGCAACTAGGTGACAGTGCCTTCTGTTAGAGCTGACCCTCGAAACGGAACGGACGCATGCCTCTGCCATCCGGACTGCCAAGAAATCGCAATTGTGACTCAATTGAAGGCGGTGCCCCTGGCCGCGTTGCGACATCGCCAATCAGACTGTAATTTCGATCAGACGATATCGTGATGACGCCGGCGATATCCAGGACGCCGGCAAGATCGTCAACGCTACCGGTAATGCCACTGTCAGTGGTCTGAAAATCCGCGCGATAATCTCCCAGGACTCCCGCGGATAACTTCGGTGCATAAAAATTGGCTACGGTCACGGAGCCGACAGCTATTACTGGCAATGCATTCTTCAGTGTAAGCGTCTCGAATTGCATACTGAGATCACCGCTGATGCCCTGCTGCTGAAATGCCTGATGAACAAGATCAAGCGGCAGGTTGCCGCTGAAGTCTGTGAGGGTCAGGCTCCCGTCAAGCCCGAGAGCAACGTCGGTATGCAAGGTCCCTGAGGCTGGGCTTGCAGATGTCGTAAATGCGAGCTTGCCGGTCAGGAGTTCGGCCGGGTGCAAACGCCAGTTAATGTCTCGCAAGTACGCACCACCGGCGAGACCCTCGACAGCGCTTCCACGCCAGATCGATCCCGAGATGCCGCTCAGCTGCACATCGGGCGGCGCAAACCACTGATAGGCGACGCGTGCGGGGAAGGAGACAAGCAGCACAATAAGAAAAACCAGCAGACCAGCGAATACGTAACGTTTCATCGTGTTGTCTATCGTTGCAAAGTAACGCTGGAATTAACGCGACCCGGTGACTCGGCTGATGCAACCGAAAAGCTGCCTGACTCTACCTGCATTCCATACTGGCGATGCAGGTCACCCAGCCACAACATCAGGTCATCGAATGCGGCGCTTTCAAACTCTACCCGAATTCCCGTTCCGGACGGAGTAGGCTGGCTGCGTTGCAGCGAATCGTACAATCCTCGTTGGCGAAGGCTGTTGTCGACAATGACGACGAGAGACTGGTTTTGCCCTGAGACGGCAGGGCGTCCGCCAGCAGCGGCCTGAGCCTGTGATTTCATCGGCCGTAAAGTCGCCAGTGACATCCTCCATGCATCAACACGCGCTGTTGCAGCTTTGTGTCCCGTATCCAGCGGAACCCACAGGGCAAACCAAAGCACGGCGATTGCGATTGCAGCGCACCCGGCTGCAACAAAAACCTGCTCCCTCGGCTCAAGCGATGTAAACCAGTTCTTCATGATCCGGCCGCCTGGATCTGGATCCGGCCACTCACTTTTTCGCCGTCCTGGTCAGTGGACTGAATCGACGCGCGAAACTGTCCGCTTGCTCCTATAGCGCGCTCAACCCCGGCAAGCGTTGCGACGTCAGGTGCGGACACTCGCAAGTCGATGACACCGGCGCGAAAACTGATCGCCTGAATACTCGCCTGCCTGTTTTGCTGAATGGCGTTGCTGAGTTGCTCCATGGATTGCAGGAATATCGGTGGAGATTCCACATTGCCGAGCTGTCTTCTCAGTGCGTCAACCGCGGCAACCGGATCATCCGTTTCAGGCGCCCCCGGCCGCATCTCCTGGTACTCGGCGTTGAATGTCTGTCGCAATTCCGCCTCTTGCTTCGAAAGCAGAAAGTAATCCGTCGCCTTGGTACCGAGCGCAATCAGGCAGAATGCAGCTGCCAACATCGCGACGTTCTTCCACGGCAGGAAAAAACCGCGGTATTCTTTCTTCGGAGCGTATTGCCCCTGCAGAAGATTAACTCCGGAGCCGGTTGCCACCGTCACGGCAAGCCTCGGCATTACGCCGTCGGGCAGAAGCTTTAGATCAACGCTGTCCAGTTCATGCCGCATCGCAATCCAGTCATGCTGATACCGCTCATCGTCTCCCGGCTCGCAATAGACCAGGACGTGTCTAGGCATCGCATTCGGTTCCGCTTCATCGCCATCTTTCGCGGCGGAAGGACCATCGTCGAGAGCGCCAATAGTGGCCAGCGCGTCCCCGGGGCTGACGGTCTGCATGACGAGTTCAGTGTCGCCGCCGTCATTGATAAATACAAAATCGTCAGCCAGTAGCATGCTGATCGTGCCGGGTATCCGGGCGAGACCGTAGCTGTCTGCAACGATCGAATCCGCATGTATTCCTGCATCGTCAAGCATTTCCAGCCACTCATTCATTTTTCGACGGCTGACAACACTGACCGGCGTTCGCCCGCTTGAGCGTTTTGTGCCGGCGGCAAAATGGAGATCGTCAATATCCTCTGCAAGATACTCTTCAAGCGCGTAGGGAAGCGCTGCCTGGAGTTTTGCGCCTTTCACAGGAATGTCGACACTGGTGGTCAGGACTTCGGCGCTGGGCACCAACACGATGACATTGCGGTCCCCGACATCGACGGTTGCTTCCGCCAGCATGCCGGATTCCGGCTGGCCCAGCCTGGCGCCTGTCGAATCGACGGCGATCCAGTGAGCAAGCTCGTGCTGGGTTTGACCGACGCGTATGACGAGGTATTCAGACATATCAGGTGGTTCCAAAGCTGCGCAGGATCGGCGTTACGGTGCCATTCGGGGCACGTTGTAACACGCTGTAGAGGGTGATCCGAACGGTATCAATCCGAACGATCACCTTCAATCGAAAAAACTGCGTTGATTCCTCCAGCCTGTTTAACACATCCGGCGTAACGAGTGACGCGAAAGAGGTCTCTATCTCGGTGAATCCACCCGCTTCACGCTCCTGGATGAGTCCCTCCACGTCTGGCAGGGTCATGTTTTCGTCCAGGGACTGCAGCACGGCTGCGGTCGCCGTATTGGCGTTGACGCCGGTTCGACCCGGAAGTGCCACGATATGCGGCTCGAGGACCCTGAATGTCGCCCGGTCCATGCCCTCAAGCGCCGCGAGTTCACTGACGCTCGTCAACGGCTGGTTGGCGGTTCGATAAGACGGACTCATGCCGGTGTAGATCGAATCTTCCGCGCCATCCGGAAATGAAGCATCGACATTGCTGTCAATCCAGTCTGCGGCAATGCCTGCGAAGCGCGGGTCCAGGCCCAGGGCATTCAACAGCCGCTGGAATTGCTCCACGGATTCGTTTTCGACCCGACCCTCCTGATCGACAAGATTATTGAGGTTGAAGCGACCCTGCAGGTCTTCAATTGCGCCGAATACCTCGCCACCCTCGATCGGCAAGCCCGGCAGCTCCTGCGCCCAGATCTCGCCCAAGTGGTCCGTTTGGCTGTCCTGCATGTCCTGATGAAGAATGCTGATTGCCCAGCTTTCAGCGCCAAGTGCGACCTGAACTGCCTGGTCGCGGGCAAGCAGCACCATTGTGCGCCGCACGTCCAGCGCATTGTCCCAGGCAAGATTTGCCGCAACCATGGTCGCGATCGCAGATATCAGCATTGCAGTGATCAGCGCCACGCCACGATTTCTGCCCGGACGCTTCATGGCGCAACCTCGATGAAACGATTGATCACTCCCTCGTCGGTAAGACGAAGAATAACTTCGACTGCTCGCGGCCGCTGTCGCGCGCCGAGTGCACCGGGGCGGGTGGCCGGCGGCCATCGATCAGATTCGTCACCGCTTTCCGTTATAAAGCGAAACTGTATTCCTTCAACGCCGTCCAGCAAAACCGCTCCGACTGGCTCACTGGCCAGCGTGCGGTCGAGCGTGTACCAGTGATACCGTACCAGTTCGTCTTCCTCCAGACGGTACGCGGCGCGCTGTAGCGTACTGCGAGGCAGGACAACCGGATTGCTCCAGCCGCCCTTGGTCAGCTCAATCGCGAATCCGGTCTGAAAATTCGTATCGAGAGCGGGACGCAGGTTGTCGCCGAGCTCGTCTCGTACCGGTCGCGGCGCAAGCTGCTGAAAATCATCGGTAAGCATTCGCACAGTCCGTTGCAGTGCCTGCAATCGATCCATTCGATCATTGAGAATTTCTGCACTCAGCAGCGTCTGACTGAGCGTGCCGTAGGCGAATGCCGCGAGAACGGCAAATATTGCCATGGCCACGAGGACCTCGATCAGCGTAAATGCGCGCTGCCGCATCACTGATCTTCCCCGATAGCCTGGCCACCCAGAGACCATGCTCTGTTCGCCTCTCCGGGAACACCAGGTTCGCCGATAAAGCCGGTCACGGTTCTGATAACGTCAGGGCTGCCGGCAAATCCGATCGCCACGTCGACCCTGTAAAGGAACTCTACGCCGGTCTCGGATATGGTCGCGGTCCAGCCCCACTCGAGACCTGCGAATTCAACCTCGCCGTTGGATTCGCTGACTTCAGGTTCGGTGTTTGCGAGTCGTAATTCAGTGATCTTGTTTTGCGCGATCCAGCTTGCGTAGGTTCGTTCACGCATTGCCGTACCGGCGTCGATCATCTGGCTGATGCTGGCCATCACTGCCACAAGAGCGAGGGTTGCGACGACGAGTGCAACCATCACCTCGATCAACGTAAATCCGCCGGAATGTCTAGAGATCATTCTCTGCATCGTTCCGTATCTCAAGTTCGCCAGCGAGGTTCATTTCCAGCGTAACCTCGCTGCGGTCTGCGTCACGGGTAAATCTGAGTTCGAAGGGAGTTACATCGCCGCTCGAAAAAATTAACACGTGCGGCAGGTAATCGTCGTTCAAATCACGTTGGGCGCTGTCGTCGTCTTTTTCCGTTTCTTTCGCTTCGGTGTGCAGCAGGACCTTCTTGTCCTCGATAAACAGATTAATCTCGACGCCGGCTTCAAGATCCCGAGGTCTCATGTACTCGTCACCGATCACCTCGAACCATTGGTTGCTTAGCGGGTCCTCTTCAACAAAACGGTATCCGCCCGACATGAATTCGAGGCCGAATTCGCGACCCTGTATTTGTGCATCTTCGCTGATCACTCCGATCAGGGATGACAGCCTGCGTGCTTCGCGATCGAGGCCCCTGTCATCTCCAAGCAAGCCGAAAGATAGCATCGCGACCGCCATGATGATGCCGACGATCACCAGGACAATCAGGATCTCGATCAGGGTAAACCCGACTGAGGTCCGAATGTTGAAACGGTGATTTTGTAGGGTGCGGACTGACATTTGATGATCCGTCCGAAACGGGCGGACTCTATTCCAGGTTCCAGTTACCCATGTCGGCATCGATTCCTTCACCGCCAGGACTGCCATCGCGGCCGAAGGTAAAAATGTCGATTTCCCCGTTTTGCCCCGGATTCAGATACTGGTAAGGGTTGCCCCATGGGTCTTTCGGCAGGCGATCGAGATAGCCGCCAGCCTTCCAGTTGCGGATATTCGGATCTGCCGGCTTGGAAACCAGCGCATCGAGGCCCTGTTCCGAGGTTGGGTAGGCGAAATTGTCGAGGCGATAGAATTTCAGCGCATTCTCAATGCCACGAAGGTCCTGCTGAACCCGGGTTATCTGGGCATCGTCGATTCTGCCAATGACGTTCGGTGCAACAATGGCAGCCAGAATGCCTAGAATGATCACTACAACCATGATCTCGATCAGCGTAAAGCCGCGCTGAACTTTCCTGAGATTTCTTCCCACTCGATTAGCTCCACAACAGGCAACCCCAGCGTCGGAATGACGATGCGTTGACTCTCAATAAGATTAAACGTCAGTATATCAAACATGGGGTTATTCAATCGTGGCCATTCCGGGCTCAAGGATTATGTGCAGGGCGCCACCTATTGGCAGGTGGCCATCGCGCTATTGCTGGTTTGCGCGATGGTTGCGGCCTTTGGTGATGCAGGCAGGGAAATTCTCAAATACGAACGCCTTGCCATAGAGGATGGCCAGTACTGGCGACTGGTGACCGCGCATTTTGCGCACCTTGGGACCACCCATCTCCTGCTCAATATGGCTGGCCTGGTGCTGGTGTGGTTGCTGGTCGGCCGATATATGAGCCGATTGCAGTGGTCGCTGACGGTCATCATGTCGATGGTGGCGGTATCAGCGGGTTTCTGGTTTATCGACACATATATGCTCTGGTATGTCGGACTTTCCGGGGTCCTGCATGGGCTGTTGCTTGCCGGCGCGATACAGGGATTCCGCAGCCAGCCATCTGAATCTGCCGTCATCTGCGCGGTCGTGATTGGCAAGCTGGCCTGGGAGCAGTTCTCCGGACCATTGCCAGGCTCAGAATCGGTGTCCGGAGGTGAGGTTGTTGTGAATGCCCATCTGTTCGGGGCCATCGGCGGTCTGATGGCTGCCGCGATCCTCTGGCGTAGTGTCAGCGACCGGCGCTCTATATAATCCCCGCCCATTCTTCTACGGAGACGTGTTTTGACTACTGCATTCGTATTTCCCGGGCAGGGGTCCCAGTCGGTCGGCATGCAGGCAGATTTGCCGGCTGGCTTTCCGGTAGTGGCGGAGACCTATGCCGAAGCCAGTGATGTTCTTGGGTTAGATCTTTGGAATCTTGTACAAAACGGTCCGAAAGAACAGCTCGACGAAACGACGAGCACGCAGCCGGCGATGTTGACTGCCGGGATTGCAACCTGGCGAGCCTGGAAAAATGCGGGCGGACCAGATCCTGCCATGGTGGCCGGGCACAGCCTTGGTGAATATTCTGCGCTGGTCGCCTCCGGTGCGTTGTCGTTCGCCGATGCGGTCCGGCTGGTTCGCCAGCGTGCGGAGTTAATGCAGGGAGCCGTACCTGCCGGTGAGGGCGCGATGGCTGCGGTGCTCGGTCTTGATGATGACGTCGTTCTGAGAGTGTGCGAAGAGGCCTCAGTCGATGGCGTTGCCGAAGCCGTCAATTTCAATTCTCCGGGACAGGTCGTCGTTGCCGGTCACAGGGCGGCGATTGAGACGCTTACAGCCCTGGCAAAGGAAGCAGGGGCCCGGCGAGCACTGATACTCCCGGTCAGCGTTCCAGCCCATTCGTCGCTAATGCGTCCTGCCGGCGAGACGCTCGCCGCGTCTCTCGACAGTACGACATTTAGTGCACCAGGGTTTCCCGTGATTTGTGCGGTAGACGGGACGCCATACGGAGATGCCGAAGACATACGGGAACGAATGAAGCGGCAGGTATTCAGCCCGGTTCGCTGGGTGGATACGATCAACTACATGGTGGCCAGTGGTGTTACTTCCATTATTGAATTTGGTCCGGGCAGGGTTCTTGCGGGACTGATCAAACGAATCGATCGCAACATCGACGGATCCTGTATCGATTCTTCGGAATCGCTTAAAAATTCATTAAACGGAGCCAGCAAATGAGCTTATTCGCAGACAACGCGTTGGCAGGGCAGGTTGCGCTGGTTACTGGCGCATCGCGTGGCATTGGCGCCGCCATTGCGCGGACACTGGCCGACGCCGGCGCTACAGTTATCGGTACGGCAACCAGTGAAAATGGCGCGGCTGCAATCTCGGCTGCCCTCGGTAACAAGGGCAGGGGAATGATGCTGGATGTTTCCAGCGATGAGTCTGTCCAGGCAACAATCAAGAATATTCAGGACCAGGAAGGCGCCCCTACAATTGTTGTGAATAATGCCGGGATAACGCGCGACAATTTGCTGATGCGAATGAAACCTGAGGAATGGGATGACGTAATTTCTACAAACCTCTCCGGTGTTTTTCGGGTCAGTAAGGCGGTGCTCCGCGGCATGATGAAGGCGAAAGGCGGGCGCATCATCAACATCGCCTCGGTGATAGGCATCATGGGCAACGCCGGACAGACGAATTATGGTGCAGCGAAAGCAGGCATTATCGGCTTTACCAAGTCGCTCGCCAGGGAGGTCGGTTCGCGAAACATTACGGTCAACGTCGTTGCGCCCGGCTTTATTGATACGGACATGACCCGTGTATTGCCTGAAGAACAGCGCGATGCCATGCTCACACAGGTGCCCCTCGGCAGGCTCGGCGAGGCGCAGGAGATTGCCGATGCGGTTGCATTCCTGGCGTCCGGTGCGGGCGCGTACATCACCGGAGAAACGGTGCATGTCAATGGCGGCATGCTGATGGACTAATCAAGCCGAAATTGATGGGTTCCGGTGCTAGATTGCCTAATCGGATTAACTTACAATACCGTCCCACACGTATGTCGGGCTTGAAATATCAATAACTTACGTTCGTGCGGCGGGTGATTTGCGGGGCCTCTCCCGTCGACCCGAGTATAAATGGCGGTGATGAGAGACACCGCGGAGAACCGGTCAGTTGGATCCGGACAGATTATGAAAGTCTCTTCTTAAAGGAGAAGTGATAACAATGAGCAGTATCGAAGAACAGGTAAAAGGCATTGTTGCCGAACAGCTGGGTGTCAAAGAAGAAGAAGTCACTAATGATGCTTCTTTTGTCGATGATCTCGGCGCAGATTCGCTGGATACGGTCGAGCTGGTCATGGCTCTCGAAGAGGAATTCGAAACAGAGATTCCTGACGAGGACGCTGAGAAAATCACGACGGTTCAGCAGGCGATCGACTTCATTAACGCTCGTAAAAGCGACTCCTGATTTTGGCTGGCGCGGTGAATTTTCACTGCGCCACATTTCAATTTCGACCCTCATCATTGGCAGTTCTGCCACGGCTAAACGGATAATCCTTTGAGTATGCGACGCGTCGTAGTTACCGGCATGGGTATCATTTCCCCCGTTGGAAACGATATCCACACGGCCTGGAGTAATGTTTGCGAAGGTCGTTCCGGAATTGGTCCGATTGAAGAATTGGATGCCAGCGAGTTCTCCACAAGGATTGCCGGAGAAGTTCGTGATTTCGATATCGGTAACTTCATACCTCTGCGCGATGCTCGGCGCATGGATACCTTCATGCATTATGGCATCGCCTCTTGCGTCGAGGCGGTTAAAGATTCCGGTCTCGAAGTAACCGAGGAGAATAGCCACCGCATTGGTGTCGCAATGGGCGCCGGAATCGGCGGTCTGGCGACCATTGAAGATAACCACAACAAGTACCTTGCTGGCGGCGCCCGCAAGGTTTCGCCATTTTTCATTCCCGGCAGCATCATCAATATGACGTCCGGCAATGTCAGCATCATGTACGGCATGACCGGGCCCAATCTTTCGATTGTGACTGCCTGCGCTACCTCGACTCACAGCATCGGTATTGCTGCGCGCAGTGTTATGCACGGCGATGCAGATGTGATGCTCGCCGGTGGATCCGAGTACGCGACGACCGCGCTTTCCCTTGGCGGTTTTTGTTCTGCTCGCGCAATGACGACGCGAAATGATGCACCGGAAAAGGCTAGCAGGCCATTCGACATGGATCGCGATGGTTTTGTCCTGAGCAACGGGGCTGGCTGCCTCATCATCGAGGAACTCGAGCACGCGAAAGCGCGTGGCGCCAAAATTTACGCGGAGCTGATTGGTTTTGGAATGAGCGGTGATGCGCATCACATCACGTCGCCACCTGCTGATGGTGAAGGGGCCCGCAAGTGCATGACCGCGGCTCTTGGCGATGCCGGACTCGACCCGTCCGACATCGATTACCTGAATGCTCATGGCACCTCGACGCCGGTTGGGGACAAGGGTGAAACCTTCGCCATCAAGCGAGCTTTTGGTGACTCCGCCAAGTCCCTTGCCGTCAGTTCGACGAAGTCCTGCACCGGTCATTTGCTCGGGGCTGCAGGTGCCGTTGAGGCGATTTTTTCGATCCTCGCTCTACGGGACCAGGTTATCCCGCCAACCATCAACCTGGATAACCCGGATCCTGAGTGCGATCTTGACTACGTACCGCATACGGCCCGAGAGGCGAAACTGAAGGCCGCGATCTCCAATTCATTCGGCTTCGGTGGCACGAACGCCAGCCTCGTGTTCAAAGCATTCGACTGATTTCGGATTACTGCCATATACTTGGCTGATGTCCCGCCTCCTGAAGCTTTTCGTGGCAATCCTGCTCGCTGTCGGCTTGGTCACCGCAGCCGTAACCGTGCAATTCAATAGATTCCTGCAGACCCCGGTATTGGTTGCCGACATCGGCGCTGACCTTGAAATCCGTCCCGGTATGGCGTTTGGCCGGGTATGTGACGAACTGGCGGAGCGCGGCATCATTGAAAGCCCGACATTGTTTCGGCTTTATGGTCGACTATCCGGGAATGCGAGCAAGATTCAGGCGGGTGAATACCGCATCGAAGCGGGCAGCACGCCAAAGGAACTGCTGGACAAGTTCGTCTCAGGAGCTGTGCAGCTCTATTCGTTTACCGTCGTGGAAGGCTGGACGTTCAGGGAATTGCTGGGCGCGCTGGCGGCTGACCCGGTGATCGATGCGACCATTCAGTATGAAGACTGGAGGTCGTTGCTCGAGTCATTTTCGGCGGAGGCCAGTCACCCGGAGGGCCTGTTCCTTCCGGAAACATATCATTTTCCGAAAGGGACCCGGGACGTCGATGTGCTCAGGCAGGCCTATGAATTGATGCAAAAGGTTCTGTCCGAGGAATGGGAGCGGCGCGCGGTCAACCTGCCGTTGTCATCTCCGTATGAAGCCCTCATCCTGGCCTCTATTGTGGAGAAGGAAACTGCCCTGGCGTCTGAACGGCCGCGCATTGCCGGTGTCTTCACTCGTCGCCTGGAGCTGGGCATGCGGCTGCAAACGGATCCGACGGTTATTTACGGGATTGGCGTCGATTTCAATGGCAATCTCACCCGGCGTGACTTGAGGACAGACACGTCCTATAACACTTATACCCGGAACGGACTGCCACCCACACCCATCGCTCTGCCGGGCAAGGCGGCAATCAATGCCGCACTGAATCCGGCGGCGGGCAGTGAAGTGTATTTCGTTGCAACGGGCCTCGGGGACGGAAGTCACAAGTTTTCAGATACCAAGGAACAGCACGATCAGGCGGTACAGGAGTATCTTGCACGGCAACGCGCTGCGAGAAACAGGCAATAAGGGAAGGCATGACAAGAGGAAAGTTCATCACGGTTGAGGGTATCGAGGGAACCGGTAAATCGACGAATATCGAATTCATAACCAAGCGGATCGAAGCGCAGGGCTTCGATGTGCTGAGGACCCGTGAACCGGGCGGTACGCCCATGGCAGAACAGATTCGGTTACTGCTGCTGGATCACGGTCAGGAGTATCTGCCGTCCATCGCAGAACTATTGCTGTTTTTTGCAGCGCGCTCCCTGCATCTCCGCAATTCGATCATACCGGCGCTTCTCGATGGCAAATGGGTTGTTTGTGACCGATTTACCGATGCCAGCAGGGCATACCAGGGCAGCGGACGTGGCCAGGATCTGGACCGCATTGAACGCCTTGCTGAATGGGTTCAGCAAGGCCTGGAACCAGATATGACCATTCTGCTCGATGCGCCGGCGGAAGTTGGTATGCAGCGTGCTGCGGAGCGTGGTGAGGGAGATCGTATGGACAATGAAGAGCTGGCTTTCTACCAGCGAGTTCGCACCGGTTACCTGACGCTCGCCGACATGCATCCCGAGCGTTTCGCCGTCGTCGATGCGAGTCGACCATTGCCCGAGGTGCAGGGCTCGATAGAAGCCAAATTGAACACAATCTTTAGTGATAAATAAGATTAAAATAATTCGTTAAATTACTGATAAATAATGCAAATACCTTGGTTAAACTCGCTCGTTGATTCCTGGCAATCCAGCCATGCGCAGGGTAGGCCGCCGCATGCGATCATGCTGACCGGGTCAGTTGGCACCGGCAAGCGATCCGCCGCTGCATGGCTTGCACGAAGCCGCCTCGGATTAGGCGCGCCGGGTTCTTTGCCGGAGCACCCGTTGACGATCCCGGAGCATGCGGACCTTCGCTGGATTTCGCCAGCGGAAGACAAGCACACGATCGGCATCGATCAGATCAGGGAGCTGGTCGCCGCGCTTGGCCTGACCAGTTACGAGGGCGGCGGCAAGGTGGCGGTTATTGAGCCCGCGGATGCCATGACAACGAACGCCGCCAACAGCCTGCTGAAAACCCTTGAGGAGCCGCCTGGCGACACGTTGCTGGTTCTGGTCGTGGACCGACCCGGTCGATTGCCCGCAACCATATTCAGTCGCTGCCAGCGGGTGAATATTCGGGTCCCGTCAGAACAGAGCGGCATGGACTGGTTGCAGCAGGCCCGGCCCGGTGTCAGCTGGCTGACCATTCTCCGGGAAGCCGGTCATGCTCCGCTGGCAGCCCTCGATGCCCTGGAGCGCCTGGATGATACCAATTCGATGGCAAGTGACTTTGTGGCATTGGCCGACGGCAAGGCAGCGCCATTGCAGGTGGCTGCGAAATGGGCCAAACATGAGCCGGAATTTGTCCTGGGTTGGCTCGGAAGGCAGGTTCAGATGTGCATTTCTAAAGCCACGAATGGTGATTCTGCT
Source organism: Woeseiaceae bacterium (assembly GCA_024640315.1). Taxonomy (GTDB): domain Bacteria; phylum Pseudomonadota; class Gammaproteobacteria; order Steroidobacterales; family Woeseiaceae; genus SZUA-117. Next base: position 11,988 of record JAHEFF010000047.1, on the reverse strand, counting down.
GGAGCCACGGCCCTGGTTGGCGATTCTGTGCTGGATCGCATAGACAGGCGAAATATGTTCTGCTATCTAGACATAATCAATAGATTACGGAGTCAGCCGGCGGGTTCTTTTAACGTTCAATTGACCCTTGAATGCCTTTTGATCGATTGGGCGGAACGCTTGAAATCTCCGACGGGAACCGAGCAATAAAAATGACCAAACCTGGACTTTTGACACTGACTATTAAGGACAAGAGCGCGCTCTACCTGGCGTATATGCCCTATGTCATTAACGGCGGACTATTTATTCCCACGAACAGCTCATACCGGCTGGGTGACGAAGTATTCATGCTTCTGAACCTGATGGGCGAGGAAGAGAAGATTCCCGTTGCCGGCACGGTAATCTGGATGACACCAAAAGGTGCGCAGGGCAAGCGCACGGCGGGTATTGGCGTTCAGTTCAGTGATCAGGACCAGGGCAATACGCAGAAGAAGATCGAGAATTACCTCGCGGGCGCTTTAGGTGGCGACAAACCCACACATACGATGTAGTGGTGCGGCCATAGTGCCTGCTTCAGGCTAATGCGCTAAAGATCAATCCTCACCAAACAGTAGCGTCTTTCCTGCGAAAGCAGGAGGATTGGGACTAAATCAGGACGAGTTTATTCCGCCGCGTAATACATATGCCTGATAGCCTCGTTCGCTGAGAATATAGGCCCCAGCAGAGCTGCGGCGTCCTGTATCGCAACAAACGACGTATTTCTTGCTTTGGTCGAGCGTGTTGATCTTCAGTCGGATGAAGTAAAGCGGGATGTTGATCGCTCCATCCTTGTGATGATTTTCGAACTCGCTCGGCAGACGCACGTCCAGCCATTGTCCGCCGCTCTGGACGAGTTGATCTGCCTCATCCGAGGTAACCCAGTCCAGCATGGGCTCATTCAGGAGGCGTTTAAAGTCGTCTTTGCCCAAACGCATAACGGCGCCGTCCGTGGTCATGGTGACCGTGGCATTGCGTTTCGCGTCGGAGATCAACGCTTCCTCACCGAAAGTGTCGCCAACGTCCAGCTCGGCAAGCTTGATGCCCTCCTTATTCAACGGTGTTTCCCGGGTCACCAGGCATTTGCCGCGTGTCAGAACATAGAAGTAATCGCCCTCTGAGCCCTGTTTCAGAACAACGTCGCCGGATTTGTAGTTGATCTGCTGCATACGCATAAAGATCGCTTGTATGTTGGCCGGCGGAATCTTGTGAAATGCCTTCGCCTGCAGCAGCATTGTCATCCAGTCATCGCCACCGACATCGTCGGCCTTGCCCTGCAATTCCGACACTTCGTACGAGCCGGTCTGATCCCACGTCAGCATTACGTCCAGCAGATCGCTGTCGATCGAAATAAACTGGACCCGATCGTGAGCCCTCGCGGTCACGCGTCGGGGGAACATAGGGGATACAGGGTTCCTGGCGTTTTCCGTGCCGCCCTCGACAACCTCCGAGATCTTGCCGCCGTCGATTAATTCGAGCGCCCCGGATACGATATAAATCGTTCGCTTTTCGGTGTCACCTTCCTTGAAAAGTATCTGGGACGGCGACAGCTCCCGTAGCCGCACTTTTTTGGCAAGTGCAGCGAGATTGTCCCGTTTCAGTCCGTCAAGCGGTGAAAAGCCCTTGAGCAGTTCGATGTCCAGCTGCTCACCCGTCATGATTCATCCTGTATTCGCTCTTTTGGAGGCATTGGCAGGATAACCGCAGAACGGTCCCACGAATGCGCATAAGCCATTATTCTAACTTGAATTTGTCGGCCTCTGGTACAGCTGGAGTGCCCTAGCGTGAAGCGACGCACAGTTTACCAAGATGAATCCGATAAGACAGTCACGAAGTGACGTTGTCCTGCAATTGTTTCCAACCTGCGTGCGGCTTGAATCGGTCGCCGCTGCGGCCAGCAAATTCCTGGCGCAGAGCCTGCAGTCTTGCCACGATGTCGTCCGCGCCCCGGTTTTTGGCGTAATGCAGCGGGCCACCGCGAAACGGCGCGAATCCGGTACCGAATATGACGCCGGCGTCGAGAAGGTCGGCATCCGCCACTACGCGCTCACTGAGGCAGGCAACGGCTTCGTTAATCATTGGCAGCATCAGCCGATCTGTCAGGTCCGCAGGAATTTCGGCTTGCCCAGGCGCTGGTTTTACGGCCTTGCCATCCGTCCAGGTGTAAAAGCCCTGCCCGGACTTTCGGCCCAGCCGCTGTCTTTCGACTAATCCGGATAAAATTTCCGGGGCCTCCCGTTTGAATGCGGCGCTAAGTACCTTGGAGACGTGCATCGCAACATCGAGCCCGACACTATCGATAAGCTCGATGGGCCCCATCGGCATACCGAATTCCTCGGCAGCAGCGTCGATCGCAGTATACGGGACACCTTCTTCGGCAAGATACATTGCCTCAGCCATATAGGGCGCAAGTACCCGGTTGACGACAAATCCCGGTGCGCTACGGCATTCAAGCGGAAATTTGCCAATTGCTTTGACAAATGCGAACGCGAGATCAAGCACATTCTGTTCGGTGTTATCGCAACGAATGACTTCGACGAGCGGGAGCTCGGCAACCGGATTGAAAAAATGCAGCCCTATAAATCGCTGTGGTTGGTCCAGCACCGTTCGCAGCTCCTCCAACCGGATGCTCGACGTGTTTGTAGCGAGAATTGCGCCAGGTTTGATCGCGGCCTGCAACTTTTTGTAAAGTTCCTGCTTGGCTTCCGTATTTTCGAAAATGGCTTCAATGACGAGGTCTGCGCCGGCCACACCGTCTCCGTCGATATCAGCGACAATTCTGTCACTGGCTGCCGCGCGATCGTTTGCATCGCGGATTCGTTTGCTGAACAGCTTGCTTGCGCGTTGAATCGCGGGATCAATATATTCCTTAGCCCGGTCCTGCAAGGTCACCTGAAGGCCACGCAGCGCGCACCAGGCAGCGATGTCCCCACCCATGACTCCGGCACCGACGACATGGACGCGTTCTATTCTTTTCTCCGTCTTGTTTCCCTGGCCTTTCAGCCTGTTTTGCAGGAAAAAGACGCGCACCAGGTTGCGTGATGTACTGCCGACCATCAGGTTTGCAAACGAGCGGGCCTCATGAGCATAGCTTTTCTTCGAGGCGCCATAATCCGACCAGAGATCAATCATGGCGTACGGAGCGGGATAGTGCTCCTTTCTGGCCCTGGCGGCCACCTGTTTGCGCAGTGTTCTGGCAATGAATGGGCGTACAAATGGCAGGTTCAAAAGTTTGTCGACGAACGGAGCAGTCTGCCGGGGCTTGCCTGAGACGAGCATCTCCCTCGCTGCCTGCTTCCAGTTGTCCGGCGACACGATGCGATCAATAAATCCCTGCTGCAACGCTTTGTCGACACGAATTGGCTTGCCGGTCAGCATGACCTGCATTGCTGCCCTGACTCCGGCTGTGCGGACTGATCGCACGGTGCCGCCAAACCCGGGATGCAGGCCCAGCTGTACTTCGGGCAATCCAATGATCGGTTTCTTGTTATCGAGCGCCAGTCGATAAGTGCAGGCAAGCGCCAGTTCAAGGCCGCCGCCGAGTGCAAATCCGTTAAATACGGCTGCGGTCGGGCACCGAAGTGTCTCGAGACGATCGAACAATTGCTGACCAATGCGAATGAGTTCATATCCCTGTTCGGCCGTCTCGATACTTGTGAACTCGTTGATGTCCGCACCCATCACGAAGCCGCTTGGCTTGCCGGAATAGATGACTACCCCGCGTGGAGGGTCGGACTCCGCCAGCGAAAGGATTGAATCAAACTCCCGCAGCACCGTTTCCGACAACACGTTGGCATTGCTGTCAGCCTTGTCGAGACAAATCCAGAGGATGCCATCGCTGTCCGTTTCGAGCCGCCAGTGGTTGAATTGGATTTCATTCGTCATAGTTCAGTCGACCTCGAAGTCGCAAACAAGCGGCAGGTGGTCGGAGTGGCGTACCTGCGGGATCTCGAAATGTGTAACCCGAATACCGTCCTGGTAAAGGATGAAGTCGAGTTCCTTGCGTGGCGAACGACTTGGATAGGATGGCAGGCTATTGACGTTGGCACTTTTCAATCCGGCCGCCCGCATGAATAGATAGATTTCGTTCTCGCCCCAGAAGGTATTGAAGTCCCCGGCAACGATGACAGGTTTCTCGGTTTCGATTATGAGGTCGTAAAGCTTTCGCAGCTGCAGGTGGCGGTGCCGATACTTCAAAGACAGATGAACCAGGAAGACAGCGAAATTATCCATTTCCAGTTCGATGATCAGCCGTTTGATGCCGGTATCAAAATAGTGAAAGGTTTCGCCGTGCACGCGGGGGGCTGCCATGAACGCGTTCCCCTGCTTGCGAATAATCGGTAACCGCTGATTGATCGACCTGGCGCCGTACTTGGTTTCGTACGAGGAGTTCATGCCGAGCTCGGTGGCAATCGTCTCCGCCTGGTTAATTTTGCGACTGCGGATAGATCCTGAATCCACCTCGATCAAGCCGACAATATCCGGGTCAGTCGACTTGATGAATGTAATGATATCGGGAAGGACGCTTTGGTTTCCCAGGATATATCCGGCACCCGGGAGTGGCATGTGCATGGACGCCCCGGCCCCAACGCCATAACGAATGTTGTACAGGAGTAGTCTCATGATCGGGGGCTACGATACACTAGTGGAACGCAGGATGGCAGACGGAGAATGCAGTGTCTGAAGACAATCCAATCAGGGTATTTGTTGCCCACAATTTTCAGCAAAGTGATGATTACCTTCGCGTGTTCGAATTTCTCGAGAGCGTGGAGCGATTCTTCTATCTGAACGTTAGCAAACCGGAAGACATGCCGGATACGGGCGGCATGGATGCGATCAAGGAGGTACTTATCAACCAGATCAAGGAATGCGAAGCGGTCATTGTCCCGGCCAGTTTCTACCTGGAGCAGAATGATCTCGCCCGTTTTGAAATGGATGTGGCCGAGGCCAACGAGAAACCGCTCATCGTCATCAGGCCGTTCGGCGGGGTGGCAGAGACCCCGCAGGTGCTCATCGATCGTGTCAAAGAGCACATCGAATGGAACGAGCGCGAGATCGTTGATGCGTTAAAACGTCAGGCCCGGCTGGAGGACACTTCCCGCTGGGAAACCATCGAATTTACCCTTGATTAACAAAGGCTTATGTAATGTCCGGTAACGAAGTAGCTGTGATAGCACACCGTGGCGCGTGCGGATATTTGCCGGAACATACGCTGGAGGCAAAGGCCTACGCTCATGCGCTGGGGGCGCATTACATTGAGCAGGATGTGGTGGCAACCCGGGATGATCAATTGGTGGTGCTACACGATATTCATCTGGATCGGGTCACTAACGTCGCTGAGAAGTTTCCGGAACGCCACCGTGATGACGGTCGTTTCTACGTGCGTGACTTTGATCTCGGCGAAATCAAATCCCTGACGGCCTGGGAGCGCCGCAAGGACAATGGTATTGATGCTGTATATGCCGGCCGGTTTCCAACCGGGGTAGGGGAGTTTCGCGTGCCTACCCTCCGCCAGGAGATCAAGCTAATTCAAGGGCTCAATCAATCGACAGGCAGGAATGTCGGTATTTATCCGGAGATCAAGAGCCCCGCCTGGCATCGTTCTGAAGGCGTTGATATCAGTGTGCTGGCGTTGCAGTTGCTGGATGATCTTGGATACAGAACGAAGAATGACGCGATCTTCCTCCAGTGTTTCGACCTGACAGAGACGCGCAGGATTCGACATGAGCTCGGATGCCAGCTGAAACTTGTGCAATTGCTGGGCGAAAACAGTTGGGGCGAATCCGACACTGATTACAATTACCTCAAGACTGCAGAAGGGCTGCGTGAACTGGCGAAGACTGCGGACGGGATCGGTCCATGGATTGGACAGTTGGCGAATACCGCTGAGGTCGACGGCCAACCGGTTTCTACTGGCCTGGTATCTGCTGCCCATAGCGCAGGCCTGAAAGTCCACCCGTATACGTTCAGGGCGGACGAGTTACCGCCCGGATTCGAGTCATTGGAAGAAATGGTCTCCTGGTTCGTCGAGATTCTGAAAATTGACGGCTTATTTACTGACTTTCCGGACGTGGCACTCGCCGCGATTAAGCGTTGATTTATCTTATTAATAAGATACATTAGAAAACGCCCGTAATATTATGTTTTATATAACAATAATATATAAATTCCTGTGAGATCGAATGGCCGTGCCCCGCTTGAGTGTCGGGCCCGCGCGCTGTATTGAGAACTCCGTCCTATCATCAATCCCAAAAAAGCCTAATCTAAACCGTTGCCAAAAACGGAGTTAGAACCTGGCAATGTTCATGGAAACCCCAGATACGCTTATGTATGTCGCAGGTGGCGCGCTCCTGCTGGGGTGGCTTGTGGCCAAAATAAGCGGTGCGCTTGCCAACAGGATCCAGGCGCGCAAGCGGGATCCCCGCGATGACCGCATCCGGAATCTTGAAGCCGAACTTCGCATTGCGCAGACGGATGCTGAAAAGGCCAAAGAGCGGGTAGAAGAGCAGAAGGTCTCGATCGACGAGGAAAGAGAACGCTCCACACGGCGGGACGCTATCATTTCCGAGCAGCAGGAGAAGATCAATGCGCTCAGGCGGGACCTGAAAGATTCGGTCAAGAAAACTCGCGAATTGCGCCACGAGCTCTCTAATCGCGCTGAGGAGAGCGTCCGTTCAGAGGTCAAACTGCGTGAAGTCGAGACGGAGCTTTCCGTCGCCCAGGCTTCAACCGATTTGATTGCCACCGGTGTACTCGATTACTCGGTTGCCCCGGATCCGGAAGATGAGTTTGAAGAAGTCGATACCAAGCCAAGCAAGGTCATCAAAGCGGCGACCTGATTCGCCCGGGCCAAATCTGGCTTACAATCCCTGATCCATGAACTGCCGGCAGCGGTCTGAAATGTCGTGACACGACTTCTTGTTCCAATATTTCTGACGCTGTCATTAGTGCTGGCGGTTTCCTGCGCGCCGGACCGGCAGGCAGTTGAGATTGCCTTTGAACTGCAGTTCAACGGGGAGCCCATATCTTGCGCTAATCAAGTCCGCGGTGTTCGACTGACCGATTTCCGCTTCTACGTTCACGAGCTTCGACTTCTGGGTTCCGAAGGACAGGAATATTCCGTTCAATTGGCACCTGATGGCATCTGGCAGAACGACAAGGTTGCCTTGATTGACCTCGAAACCGGGGAGGGTGCTTGCGTTAATGGCAGTGCCGAAACCAACAGGATCATCCGCGGCTCATATGCGGGCGGGGATGCCGAGGGAATCGCATTCGCCGTTGGTGTGCCCCAGGAATTGAACCATGCTGATCCGATGCAAGTTGGTGCACCGCTTAATTATACCGAGATGCATTGGCACTGGGCATCCGGTTACAAATTTCTGAGGGCAGGCCTCGAATCCGACGCAGACGGATTCTTTCTGCACCTTGGCAGCAGTCGGTGCGAAGGTACGATCGGCGCTATCAAGGGCTGCAGATCAGCGAACCGACCGGTGGTCTGGCTGCCTGAGTTCAGGGCAGGCACGCATAGCGTCGTTATCGACCTTGCGGAGCTTTTTGCCGGGGTTGACTGGCAGGATGACAAGAGATCGGATTGCCAGTCAGGTCCGACCGATAACGAATGTCGGGATCCGCTCGCGAGGCTGGGAATTGACTTTGATTCTGGAGAGTCGACCGGCGAAGCAACAGTCTTCAAGAGCAGGCGCCTGGAATGAAGCGACTCGTTCTGCCGTTGGCTGGCGCAGCCTTGATAGCCGGAATTGCCGCTTTTGTGTTGCTTCGCTCTGAACAAACCTATCAATGGGACCTGCACGAATCCATACCAATTCCGGTTGTGCCCGCCGACAACCCGATGACCAGGGTGAAGGTTGAACTCGGTAGATGGCTATTCTACGACTTGCGCTTGTCCGTCAACGGGTCGATGTCCTGCGGCAACTGCCACTTTCAGCGCATCGCGTTTACCGATGCACGAGGCCGTGCAATTGGCGCGACCGGCGAACTGCATCCGCGCGGCTCGATGTCGCTGGTCAATACAGCCTATAGCAGCCGCTTGACCTGGGCGAATCATTTGCTGGATCGTCTGGAAGTTCAGGCGTTGACGCCGATGTTTGGCGAAAATCCGGTCGAAATGGGTATGGCGGGCAGGGAAGAGGATATCGTCAGCCTGATTCGAACCGACCCTCGTTATCAGGAGCTGTTTCCCAAAGCGTTCCCGTCTGATGAGGACCCCTTTTCTGTTCTGAACGTGGTTCGTGCGATTGCGAGCTTCGTTCGCAGCATCGTCTCATTCGATTCACCTTATGATCGCTACCTTCGTGGCGACAAGGCTGCGATGACTGATTCGCAGGTTCGTGGCCTCGAGCTGTTCTTTTCCGAGCAGACCGAGTGTTTCCATTGTCACGGCGGATTCAATTTTACAGACAGCAGCTCACATTCGGCGACGGCTATCGAGTCTGTCGGTTTTCACAACAATGGCCTTTACAATATTGGGGCAGATGGCGGCTACCCGGAAGGCAATACCGGGTTGCATGACCTGACGGGACGGCCGCGCGACATGGGCCGGTTCAAAGCACCTACGTTAAGAAATATTGCTATGACAGCTCCGTACATGCATGACGGCAGCATTGGAAGCCTGGATGAGGTGCTCGATCATTATCAGCAAGGCGGTCGTCTGATTGCCGACGGTCCGCATGCGGGCGACGGGAGTCGAAATCCGTACAAGTCCGTGTTCGTCAGGCCATTCGAATTATCAGCGACCGAACGGGAGGATCTCCTGGCATTTCTTCGCGCGCTTACAGATGAATCGGCATTAAGAAATCGGGACTTTTCGAATCCGTTCAACGACGCAAATTGACGAGGAATCGGCCGTCAAACCCGGTCTCCTTCCAAGTGAAATAAGTCAGAATGAAATAGACGTGCGTTAGTAATGCGAAGATCCATTCAATGACGTTTTCTGACGGATCCGGATTTTCCAGCGTCGCTTTGAGCATCATGTTCAGTGCGCCCAGGCCGAATGGAATCAGCGCCAGCAGCAACTGAATTTTGCCAATTTTCCGAATTCTCGACAGCCCGAGGGTTGCAGACAAGCTAATCGTATCTCGCGCTAGCAGGATCTGCGCGATGACGGAAAACAGGAAATACAGGTAGACGCCGAAGCGGCGCATGAACTCGTAGAATGGCGCCTGGGTTCCGAGAAAAGTGACGTAGAGAATCAGGGCGAGGGCGCCTGCGCACCCAAATATGCCCGTCCAGGTGCCCGTCTTTTCGCTGGCGCCGGCTTCCCTGGCCAATAAGCGAATCCAGGCGACGTTGAAAATCCAGTAGACCACCAGGATCATCCATTCCGACATCATCGCCGGCTTGAAGACAAAACTGGCGGGTTCGTAACGGCCTGTGGCGCTGATCGAGGCGCAGCCTTCGAGGTACGGCAAGCAGGAAGGTATTGCGCCGGCATAGATCGCGAGCACGAGGCTTACGTGAATTGCCACGATGGGCAGCAGTCCGGTAACGAGGGGCAACAGGCGAAGTAGCATGCCAGAAGCATACCTCAGCGCTCCGCTATGTTGTGTATGCTGTATGGACCAGACGTACGATCGATCAAGGGTCCGATTCTGATTCCAAAATCGATCCTAGCCACGATAACAATCAAATATAGAAACGAGGGCGATATGAAAGCATCAGACTTGCTGGTCAAGTGCCTGGAAGAAGAAGGCATTGAATATATTTTCGGCGTTCCGGGCGAAGAGAATGCCGACTTCATGATGTCACTCGAGCAGTCGGAGAAGATCCGCTTCGTCCTGACCCGCCACGAACAGGGCGCGGCTTTCATGGCCGAGATTTACGGCAGGCTGACGGGTAATCCCGCTGGAGCGCTGGGCACGCTGGGCCCTGGCGCGACCAACCTGATTACGGGTGTCGCCGACTCGAACATGGACCGGGCTCCGATGCTGGTATTGACCGGTCAGGGTTCGACCGATCGGCTGCACAAAGAATCACATCAGATCATGGACGTCGTCGCCATGTTCAGGCCGGTCACCAAATGGGCTACCACTATCCTGAATGCGGACACCATCCCGGAGATTGTCCGGAAGGCCGTGCGCGTGGCAAGAACGGAAAAACCCGGCGCCGTGCACATCGAGTTGCCAGAGGATGTTGCGGCGCACGATACGGACGCGAGACCGTTGAACCCAAGACGCTTTCGCCGTTCCGTACCTGACGACAAGATTGTCGATCAGGCATTCAAAATGCTGCAGGACGCGAAACGCCCGATCATCATCGCTGGCAACGGTTGCATCCGCCGCCGAGCGAGCAAGCAGTTGCGTATTCTTTGCGACAAGACCGGTATCGGTGTGGTCAGCACATTCATGGCCAAGGGCTGTGTGGACATGGATGCGGAGTACTGTCTGTACACCGTTGGGCTGGGATCCAGAGATCGAATATCGCAGGCCATCGATGATGCGGACCTTGTGATAACGCTGGGCTTCGACATGGTCGAGTACCATCCGCAACTTTGGAATCCGAACGGCGACAAGAAAGTCTTACACGCCGACTTCCTGCCTTCGGAAATCGACATGTACTACCATCCTGAGACAGAAGTCGTTGGCGATCTGGCGCACGCATTGTGGATGCTGAATGAGCGAGTCGAAAAGCACGGTTTGCCAGACTATGATTTCGTCTTGCAGCGAAAATGCAGGGAAGACATGGCTGCGGATTTCGCTGAGCATCAAGACGACACGACCGAAGGTAAAATCAGGCCGCAGAAAGCTTTGTGGGATGCGCGCCAGGTCATGGGGCCCGAGGATGTTCTGCTGTCAGACGTGGGCGCTCACAAGATGTGGGTTGCCCGACATTATCAGTGTCATGAGCCCAACACGTGTCTCATCCCGAACGGTTTCTGCTCGATGGGTTTTGCCCTGCCGGGGGCAATCGCGGCTAGCATCGTGCACCCGGATAAAAGGGTGCTTGCCGTCGCAGGCGACGCAGGCTTCATGATGAATGTTCAGGAAATGGAAACGGCGGCGCGCCTGGGCAGCAACATCGTTGTCATGGTCTGGGCCGACAACATGTATGGTTTGATCGCCTGGAAACAGGAAACCCACTTTGGCAAACACACCGAACTTTCTTTCGGCAACCCGGACTGGAACATGCTGGCCGAAGCATTCGGCTGGCACGGACACTATGTCACGAACGCGGCAGACCTTGCAGGCACGTTGGAGACGGCGTTCCGCGAGCAGGGGCCAAGTCTTGTGGTGATTCCTATCGACTACCGGGAAAACAAATTGCTGACGCAGAAACTCGGCGAGATAACATGCACCATCTGATGGTGGTCGGACAACGGCCGGCGGCGGGCTCCCTGTCTGTTACCTCGCCTTACGACGGTCGCGAACTCGCCACGGTAGAGACATCCGGTATGGAGCATGTCGACGATGCGCTTGAGGTCGCCTATGGACTGTTTCGCGATCGCACAACATGGCTCTCAGTTCCAAAGCGACTCGAAATACTGAGTAGAGCTGCCGCGATCATGCAGTCACAAACAGAAGAACTCGCGCTCATGGCTGCCAGCGAGGGCGGCAAGCCTCTGGCCGACTCGCGCGTCGAGGTCATTCGGGCAATCGACGGCGTGCATTTGTGTGCGGAGTCGCTGCGAGCAGATTCGGGATCGGTTATTCCGATTGGCACGACCGAGGCGACCGCGGGCCGTGTGGCATTCACCCAGAAGGAGCCGGTTGGCGTAGTGGTTGCCGTAAGTGCTTTCAATCATCCGCTGAATCTCATTGTCCATCAGATCGGACCAGCGGTGGCCAGTGGTTGTCCGGCGATTGTGAAACCAGCAGCCGATACCCCGCTGTCCTGTATTCGTTTTGTCGAAATTCTGCGAGAAGCGGGTTTGCCCGATGAATGGTGTCAGGTGGCGGTAACCAACGACAGAGCAGCTGCCGAAGCGCTGGTCACCGATCATCGCGTAGGATTCTTCAG
>JAHEFF010000002.1:152094-159453 GCA_024640315.1 Woeseiaceae bacterium | reverse complement strand
ACAATCCAGGTATCGCCCTCCAGCCTGGACGCCACCTGGCGGTTTGTGGCATTGACGTAGTCGGTCATGAAGTTGATCGTGAACTGCTCGCCCCCGGGACTCAGCACGACGATTGAGGCCTGCCTGTCGTCCATCCGCAGAATTCCCGCAGGACAGCTGCCAAACTCGGCCCGGTCTGCGACACGGCATCGCAAAAGCGTGGTCGCATCGTAATCTTTCGTCGAGAACGGCCATGTAGGATTGCTCATTTCGTCTGGATCGAGCGCGGCCGTGCTCCAGTATATGTATACACTCTCATCCGGGAAGCGGAAGATCAGACCTTGATCTCCGAGGCCGCTCTGGCGATAGACGGCACGTCCATTCTGGTCGATGAAGTTTCCCGACGTCTCTGTGACAGGCTCAAGCTCGTGCGTTACACCGTCTTCCCTGATGATAGTCACGTAACCCTGGCGCTGGCTAAAAGTGCAGGCAACCATCTTGTCGGTATGGTCAGAACCAGCCGGATAAATGTCGCACCGGGCTTCAGTTGAGTCCGCCCAGGCGGGCATGGCCCAACCCGTCACCAGAACAAGCACTACCAAAGTCGAGAATCTCATTATTCATTCCTTCCAAGCCAGCGACATGACGATCGTATGTCGCGTCCCCCGCCCCTGACAGAGCGAACTGCCTTTTCGCTGCAGCTAATAATGACACGAAGTACCGTGCAGGCGCAGACAGGTTTCGGCAACTCTCGAACTGCGTGGAAGGGGTCGCCGGGGGCCCAATTTTTGCTTGACTGGCGGAGAGTGTCGGATAGTCGCTACGCGACCGGGAATGCAGCTTCGCTGCTGCTCCCGTCGAACGGGGCCCTCATCCTCAACCCACTCGGCCAGAAAACGAAAAGGCCCCACAAGGGGGCTTTCTCATTTTCTGGCGGAGAGAGAGGGATTCGAACCCTCGGTACGGTATCACCGTACACTCGCTTTCCAGGCGAGCACCTTAAACCACTCAGCCATCTCTCCGAATCTATTATTGAGTTGCTAAATATCTGGCGACAGGTTTCTGTTATCAGGTTTCAGTTTCTTCGACTTCTGTCTGGTCGGTTCGCAATGTGGGCGGACGATCAAGGCAACCTGAGCCTGGTTCACGTGGCGCGCGTGGTGACGCTTCCGGTATGGTCATTTCCCTGAAACCCGTTAGGTCGTCCAGGTCGTCCGGCGCCTCGATTCGTTTCCCGCCTTCTGCGTACTCGTAAAACTCCGGTTCGTCACAGGTCTCGTTTGGGGCGCAGGCAGCAAAGCCGGTCGAAAGACCCACAACGATCAATGCTCGCGAACACTTCACCAGGTAGTTCTGAATCGAATGAATTTGCATATTAACTAAGACCAGTACGTACCGGTGATTATCCGTGCCCGAAACAAGGCACGCGATGTTACTGTTCTGCAGGGTGACTGGCAAGACAACTCCGGTATCGGCATGATGCCGGTTCAGCCGATCGCCACACGGTCGATTTTACGGTCGACATTTAATTAAGTGGATTCTAGATATATGTCACAACTCATTGTTTTATCAGCTGTTGGCGCAGACAGGCCTGGCGTCGTCAAAGATATCAGCAAGGCTATCCTTGAATGCGGAGGTAACATTGAGGAAAGCCGAATGACCTCGCTCGGCGCGGAATTTGCCGTTTTGATGCTGATTTCCGGAAACTGGCACACACCGGCCAAGCTCGAAAAGGCGCTTGATGACCTAAGCAAGGCGCATAACCTGGTCATCAGCATCAAGAAAACCGGAGACCGGCACGATCAGGCCAATTGTATTCCCTATGGTGTGGATGTGGTCTGCCTGGATCAGCCAGGAATCGTATTTCAGCTTTCCGAGTTTTTCGCGACCCGCAACATCGAAATCTGCGATCTGGCTACAAGGCGATATGCAGCGCCCCATACCGGCGCGCCGATGTTTTCTGTACAAATGACAGTGAGCATTCCGGGCTCTGCCCCTATCGGGCAACTGCGCGACGATTTTCATGACTTGTGTGAGCAACTCAACCTGGATTCAATCCTCGAACCCGTCAAATCCTGAATTACTTGCTGCAGGAGGCATCAAATTGACCGGACCAATACTCAATCGCGTTGTCAAAGACTTCAAATGTGCCGCAACCGGCGACCAGACCATCCAACTCAGGCAATTGCGTGGCAAGAAAGTCGTCATCTATTTCTATCCAAAGGACTCAACCCCGGGTTGCACCGTTGAGGGGCAGAATTTTCGCGACCTGCATACGCAATTCAAACGTCAAAACACCGTTATTTTTGGCGTATCAAGAGACAGTATCGCCTCTCACGAGAAATTCAGGGAGAAACAGAAGTTTCCATTTGACCTGCTGTCTGATCCGGACGAAAAACTCTGCAAACAATTCGACGTCATTCACGAAAAAACCCTGTACGGCCGCAAGTTCATGGGAATTGAACGTAGTACTTTCCTGATCGATGAAAATGGCAAATTGAGGCAGGAATGGCGCAAAGTGAAGGTCAAAGGCCACGCGGACGAAGTGCTTGAAGCCGTCAGGAAATGCTAAGCTACGACCCGGGGTTCGCAACAGTAACTGCTTGAAAATCATTACCTTATGTGAAAAACAAGCGTACCCGGTGAGCAAATTATCGCTCGCGCGCCGACGGTAAATAGTATGATTGGGAACGAGATTCGGTCGAAATGGTCCGACCTTCTGAAAGACGGCGAAGTACAAATTCTTGAAACAGAACTTTCTCAGAAGAACGATGCTGGTATTGGCGACGATAGGAATCACTATCGCGGCCGGCCTGCCCGCGGCCGAAATTAATCTGCCCGATATTGGCAGCCCCGCCGACGCAGTTCTTTCCAAGAACGAAGAGAGTCAACTGGGCCGAGCAATCATGGCCCAGATTCGGGCCAGTGGAGAACTGGTCGAAGACCCACAGGTAACCGAGTACATCAACGAAATCGGACATCGTTTGGCCGCTCAGGCAAACGTGGACGGAAACCACGAATTCTCATTCTTTGTGATTGATAACCCGGTAATCAATGCCTTCGCGCTTCCCGGCGGCTTTATCGGCGTGCACACCGGCCTTCTCGAAGCCACGCGAAATGAGGACGAACTCGCCGGCGTCCTGGCGCACGAAGTCGCCCACGTTACACAGCGACACCTTGCTCGCAGACTTCATGCGAGCCAGCGCCAGAGCATTCTCAACACTGCGATCATGCTGGGTGCGATCCTGGCAGGCGCTGCAGGCGGCAGCAGCGATGCTGTACAAGGCGCCATTGCGGTCGCCCAGGGAACATCCGCACAGCAGCAGATCAATTTCACCCGGTCGAATGAATACGAAGCAGACCGGGTCGGCATCTCGGCACTGGCCGCTGCCGGGTTTGACCCCCAGGGAATGGGCTCTTTCTTCGAGGTAATGTCGAGAGGCACAACGCCGATGGAATATCGGCTGCCGGAATTTCTGCGCACGCACCCGGTTAGCAGCGCCAGGATCGCCGAAGCCCGTGGTCGTGCGCGCAGCTACCAACCGGTTCACACGACAGATTCCATCAACTACGGGATCACCCGGTCGCGCCTGCTGGTCGCCAGCCGCGATACACCGGAAGCGGCAGTCGCCTATTTCGAGCGTGAATCCTATGAATTGCAGTCCGATGAGGAAAGGTACGGAAGGGCCGTCGCCTACCTTCGTGCGGGCAGAAATAACGAAGCCAACCGGATTTTCGAAGAGCTTGCGAACAAGGATCCGGAAGTCATCGCGTATCACATCGGACTCGCTGATTCGCAGATGGCCCTTGAGTCGATTGCGGAAGCCATCGGGACTTTCGAGCGTGCACAGGAGCTCTTCCCGCGAAACCTGCCACTCACCATTCACTTCGCAGAGGCCCTGCTGCAAATTGGTCAGGCAACACGAGCACATACGATGTTGCTCGACCTGCTGAACAACACTCCGCCAACGCCGGAACAGGTGCGATTGATTGCGAAGGCAGCCATTGAAGCTGGCGAAGCGGCCGAAGCGCACTACTACATGGCCGAATACCGCTTGATGATTGGTGACCTTGTTGGCGGCATCAACTTCCTGCGCCAGGCACTGCGAGTACCGGGGCTCGAGGAAATCCAGCGCATCCGTTTCGAAGCCCGTATCGACTTTATCCGTGAATTTATGTCAGAAGAACAATTGCAGCGACTTCAGCGAAGCCGGTCGACAGGGTGATCGCTTAAGAACAATCAGGCCGCACAGTTAAGATTTCCCGCGACCAGCGACCGCTAAACCTAATAACAATAATCAAATGGTCATGACCTTGCTAATGCAACGCTGGATGTATGCACTACTACTAAGCGCAATGCTCGTCTCGGGCTGTGCCACTTCAATTCCCGCTGCACCCAAGGAGGATCGCTCCCCTGCTGATCCGTGGGAGCCAATGAACCGCCGTATCAGCGCATTCAACAATAATGTGGACAGATTCACTTTCAAACCGCTTGCGAAGGGTTACGAGGCCGTACTTCCAGAGTCGATGCGTCGCGGAATTAACAATTTCTCAAATAACCTGGTGTCGCCACTCTACATTGTCAACAACGTGTTGCAGGGAAAATTCAAACGAGGGCTGAGTGAAACCGGACGGTTTGTTGCAAACACAATCTGGGGAATTGGTGGCTTCGTCAACGTCGGGGCCGATCTCGGGATGGAAACCTACCGCGAGGATTTTGGCGAGACACTGGCTGTTTGGGGCGTGCCTGACGGTCCGTTCGTCGTCGTACCGATTCTCGGTCCGCGAACTCTCAGAGACGCGACGATGATTCCGCTCAATTTTTCCGGTGACCTTGGGTCCTTCGTCGACGACGATGCCAGACGCTGGTCACTTTACGCGGTCAGAGCGATTGACGTTCGGGCAAAATTTTTTACTGCGGAGGCACTGATAGAGGATTCATACGATCGCTACCTGACGGTGCGGGAGTCCTATCTGCAGAATCGCCGCTTCCTGATATTCGACGGTAATCCGCCCCAAGACGAAGACTTCTATGACGAATTCTACGATGATTTTGAAGAAGAGGATTCGGAACAGGAACCGGAGTAAGAACCTTCCTATTCGGGCGCGTCGATAAACCCTACCCAGCGCTCGCCGCGCTTCAACAGGCTGTCAACCTCGGTTGTTTTCGCTATCGCGTCAATCTTTTCAGGCATTCCTTCGAAACGAATTTCGCGCACCGTATGATTGGCCCAGGTTATCCATTCCAACAACAGGGCCAGGCCGGCCGAATCCGTATGCGTGATCCCGGAAAGGTCAACTTCCAGCATAGTGTGTTGCTCGAATAGATCCTCACTGTCTCTCAGAATGCGCCCCGCTGTATCGAAGGACATACTGCCACTCAGGCGAAAACGGCCCTCCCCGAGATCCTCCAGCGAGTAGTCGCTCATTCGGCGCTTGTCTCCTCGCTTTCAAGGCGCTCGATTACAGCATCGAGACTGGATGCCTGAATCTCGGAATTGAGTTCGGTTCGGAAATTCCGAACATAGGAAATTCCTTCGATAGTGACGTCGAATATCAGCCATCCGGAATCCCTGCTGACCATTCCATAGTCGACCGGGACTTCTGTGCCATCTTCCAATGTCACGATTGTCTTGACGGTTACCCGGGGTTTCGTCAGATCGCCGCGAAATGGCAGAATCTCGACCCGCTCCTGGTCGAACTCCAGCACGCCATCCGAGTAACGCCGTAACAACGACTGATAAAACGCGTTGATAAACCGCTCGCGCTGCTCAGCATTGGCGTCGCGCCAGTGCCGGCCCAGCACAAGTTGTGCAGCATAGCGGCGGTCGAATCGAGGCAGCAGGATTTTATCAATTGCCTTATAGAGCTCGTCCTTGTTGGTGGCTAATTCCTCTTTTCTGCCATTCAAATCCGTTGCCAGCTCATCAGAAGCTGCCTGGATGACGTCATTGGGCGACTGCGCGAACGCAGCGGCGCCAAGAAACAGAAAAACCAATGCTGTCATCAAACGATTCATGATGAATTCTCCATTTGGTTACTCAGCGCCGTCGCCGCTCTTAAAGAGGTATTTGCTGATAAGGTTCTCTATAACAATGGCTGACTGTGTGAATTGGATTTCACTACCCTCTTCCAGGTAAAACTCAGAGCCGCCAGCCTGTAAACCAATGTACTGGCTGCCAAGAAGCCCCGCCGTCAAAATACTGGCGTCCGAATCATCAGGAATCTGGTTGTACCGACTGTCAATGACGAATGTCACCTCGGCGTCGAGGGCCTCCGGATCAAATTTCACACTCGTCACCCGGCCGATGGTAACGCCGGACATCGCGACGGGTGCTCTGTCTTTCAGGCTGCCGACATTCTGGAATCGCGCGGTCACCGTATACGTCTCGTCTCCGGAAAAACTGTCTGAGCCGGTTGTTTGTGTGGTCAGGAAAAACAATGCTGCAAGTCCCAGCAGCACAAATAGTCCCGTTCCAAGTTCAACTGATCGAGTCTGTTGCATCGACTTACCTCAAATAAAACTCGCCGTAATCATGAAATCGAGTATCAAAACCGAAATTGCCGAAATAACAACACTCCGGGTGGTGGCGCGGCCGACACCCTCGGCAGTCGGAACCGCATTATAGCCCTCCCAGACCGCCAGCAAGCTGGCCACGATGCCGAAGACAATACTCTTGATGATGCCTTCGTTGATATCGCTGATTTCAAGGGTTGACTGTATTTGCTGCCAAAACGCTCCCTGGTCCACACCCAGCAAATTCACGGCGACGATATGAGCGCCGAACAAACCGACGACGCTGAAGACCGCTGCCAGCAAGGGCATCGAGATAGCGCCGCCCAGGAAACGGGGAACCAGAACTCTGCGCAATGGGTTGATTGCCATCATCTCCATCGCAGAAAGCTGGTCGGTCGCCTTCATCAGACCGATCTCGGAAGCCAGCGCCGTACCCGCCCGCCCCGCAAAGAGCAACGCAGTGATGACAGGACCCAGCTCTTTCAGCAGCGAAAAAGCAGCAAATGTTCCAACGGAATCCTCCGCGTTGAATTTGGACAGATTCGAATATCCCTGCAAACCGAGAACGCCACCGACAAAAAAACCACAAACCATGATGATGACTAGTGACAGAGCGCCCGCATTGTGAATCTGTTTAACAACCAGGCCACCGCGCCGCATAATGATCGACGGCGAGTTGACAAGCAGCCGAACAAAGAAAAGCTGCAACGCACCAAATGTGCGCACGAAATCAATGAATGTGTACCAGATCTCCTGCAGCATGAGCGCTTATTCCGCATCCCGACCGAGTAACTGTTCCGCATAGTCGGGCGCTGCAAAATGAAATGCGACCGGACCATCGGCCATCCCGTGCATGAATTGCC
>JAHEFF010000002.1:0-151994 GCA_024640315.1 Woeseiaceae bacterium | reverse complement strand
CAATCGCTATGGGCAGTTGATTAGCATACCAAAAATGAACCCCGTAAGGTCATCAGCGCAATGTGCCCAAACAAGGCTGCAGGCGGCTCGGGACTCAAAACTCAGCGAATCCCTCTGGTCACGCGAATCAAATAGGACTAAAATAGTCCTTTTTCATTGAGGCGGAGACCGATTGTGCTGCGCATTAGCCGACTGACCGACTACGGGACCCTGGTACTGGCGTATTTGTCCACCGGAGAGGCGGGTCTTGCGAGCGCCGCAGAGGTGGCAACAGCGACAGGCATCGCCCTCCCTACAGTAAGTAAACTATTGAAAAAGCTCGCAAAATCTGGCCTCGTCGACTCGACGCGTGGCGCTCAGGGTGGCTATCAGCTTGCACGGGATGCCAGCGAAATCAGTGCCGCCGACATTATCGATGCCCTGGAGGGTCCCGTCTTTATCACTGAGTGCAGTGACAACGACAGCCACTGCGACTACGAATCAGTCTGCAACGTCGGCGGCGCCTGGCAACGAATCAACGTGGCAATTCGTCGGGCGCTAGGCGATATCAACCTGACAGATCTGCAGAAATCCAAGGCACCTGTCCCGCAGTTCGAGTTCGCGGGCTTGCCAATCAGCGTGGAAAGGAAGGCCTGACAGCATGTCGACAGATCCAAATAATCTCGAGTCCCTGGTCAATCGCCGCTATGAACATGGCTTTGTCACAGACATTGAGGCTGATTCACTGCCACCCGGCCTGGATGAAGGAATCGTCAGGGCAATCTCTGCGATTAAGAAAGAGCCAGAATTCATGCTGGAGTGGCGCCTCAAAGCCTACCGTCACTGGCTGACCATGCAGGAGCCGGAGTGGGCGCACGTACATTACCCCCAGATCAACTATCAGGATATTTCCTACTTCTCCGCGCCGAAGTCTGATTCGGATCGCCCGAAGAGCCTCGATGAAGTCGATCCCAAGTTGCTCGAGACCTATGACAAGCTGGGTATACCGCTGCATGAACGCGCGCGGTTGGCTGGTGTCGCAGTCGACGCTGTGTTTGACAGCGTCTCGGTTGCCACAACGTTCAAGGAAAAGCTCAATGATGCCGGCGTGATTTTCTGTCCCTTCTCCGAGGCAGTGATCAAGCATCCCGAACTGATCAAGAAGTACCTTGGTTCGGTTGTGCCACACCGTGACAATTTTTTTGCTGCCCTGAATTCAGCTGTGTTTAGCGATGGTTCCTTCGTGTACATACCCAAGGGCGTACGTTGCCCGATGGAATTATCTACATACTTCCGGATTAACGCAGCCAATACAGGACAGTTTGAAAGAACGCTGATCATTGCTGATGAAGGCAGTTACGTCAGCTATCTCGAAGGCTGTACAGCGCCGATGCGTGACGAAAACCAGTTGCATGCTGCCGTTGTCGAGCTGGTTGCGATGAAAGATGCCGAGATCAAGTACTCCACCGTACAAAACTGGTACCCGGGTGATGAAGATGGCAAGGGCGGAATCTACAACTTCGTGACGAAGCGTGGCGATTGCCGTGGAGACAATTCCAAGATTTCCTGGACGCAGGTGGAAACAGGCTCCGCAATCACCTGGAAGTATCCGAGCTGCATCCTGCGCGGCGAAAATTCAGTCGGTGAATTCTACTCAGTTGCCGTGACAAACAATATGCAGCAAGCGGATACGGGGACGAAGATGATTCACATCGGGAAGAATTCGTCGAGCACAATCGTCTCGAAAGGAATTTCCGCCGGGCGCGCGCAGCAATCCTATCGTGGACTGGTTAGAGTAATGCCGCAGGCTCAGGGAGCACGAAACCATACCCAATGTGACTCTTTGTTGATTGGCAAAGAATGTGGTGCCCACACATTCCCTTACATGGAAGTGAAGAACCCGTCGGCCAAAGTCGAGCATGAAGCGACGACCTCCAGGATTTCCGAAAACCAGCTTTTCTATTGCCGGCAACGCGGTATATCCGAAGAAGATGCCGTCAACATGATAGTTAACGGATTCTGTAAAGAAGTATTCAAAGAACTGCCGATGGAGTTCGCTGTTGAGGCGCAAGCCCTGCTGAATGTGAGCCTCGAAGGCGCTGTCGGATAAGCGAGTGGAAACAATGTTAGAAGTCAAAAATTTAAAAGCCAGCATAGGCGGCAAGGAAATACTGACCGGACTCAACCTCTCGGTGAAGGCCGGCGAGGTGCACGCCATCATGGGGCCAAATGGTTCCGGCAAGAGCACGCTCGCCCAGGTTATTGCCGGGCATGCCGATTATGAAGTTACCAGCGGCGCGGTGGAATTCCTGGGCAAGGACTTGCTGGATCTCGATCCGGAGGAGCGAGCTCGAGAAGGGATATTTCTCGGCTTTCAATACCCGGTTGAGATCCCGGGCGTCAACAACGCCTACCTGTTGAAAGCCGCGGTCAACGCAAAACGTAAACATCACGGAATGGATGAAATCGATGCGTTTGAGTTCCTCAAACTCGCTCGCGAAAAGATGACCATGCTCGGCATGGACCCGGTTTTCCTCAATCGCGGCGTGAACGAAGGATTCTCTGGCGGAGAAAAAAAGCGCAACGAGATTCTGCAAATGGCCATGCTCGAGCCGAGCCTTGCCATACTTGACGAGACCGACTCCGGGCTGGACATCGATGCCCTTAAAGCAGTTGCCAACGGGGTAAACTCGCTGCGCGACCCGGAGCGGGCAATCGTTCTTGTTACTCACTATCAGCGCCTGCTCGATTACATTGAACCGGACTACGTCCACGTTTTATCCGGCGGTCAAATTATTCGCTCCGGTGACAAATCGTTGGCGCTTGAGCTGGAAGACAGGGGGTATGAGTGGGTCGTGGAGGCAGCGAGCGCATGAGCGCGACAGCAATAAACCAGGACATGTTACTCGCTGTTGTTGAGGCAATGCCGGGTGATAAGTTGGCCGAGGCACGCCGTGCCGCAGCGTTTCGCTTCGCAGAACTGGGCTTCCCCACAGTCGGGCAGGAGGACTGGAAATACACGAACCTGTCGGTCGCTGCTGAGCTGGGAAATGAATGGCTCGACGCCTACGTCGCGAACGGCGGACAAGAAAGCGATTCAAGGACCGGCAACCTCATCGCGGCAGTGCAAAACAGAATTGACGCGTACTGGATTATCCTGCGCGACGGATTTGTCGATTCAAATCTGCCTGATGTCGACGGCATCAGAGTCTCGCGGATTGCAGAACAAGGGCATCGCCCGCTCGAAGGTGCCGACGCAATGTCCGTCTTCAACACAGCGCTCCTGCGTGACGGCCTTTATGTCAGGGCAGAGCCCGGCGCAGTTCCGGACAAGCCGATTGGCATCCTGATCATCGACAACCCTGAAAACGCAATGTCACAGACGCGCGTCATGATTGATAGCGGGGAGAATTCGCATTTACGGATCGTTGAATGCTGTCTGTCGTCTGAGGCCGGCCGGCAATTCACCAACTCAATATTTGAAGCAGACCTGGCAGACGGGGCCACTCTCGATCACGTTCGCATACAAAACCGCGATGAAGCGCACGTCAGCGTCAATAAGCTAAGCGCGAAGCTGCGTCGTGATTCCAATTTCAATCACAACAGCTTCGACCTCGGCGGCGCTCTGACGAGAAATGATGTTAACGCAGAGATTACAGGCGAAGGTGCTTCGGTCAACCTGAATGGCCTTTACCTCGCCGCTGGTGACCAGCATATCGACAATCACACCAGCATCGTGCACGGAGTTGGTCCTTCGACGAGCGAAGAAGAGTATCGGGGGATTTTGTCTGGCAGGTCGCGATGCGTTTTCAATGGCAAAGTAATCGTCTCGCCGGGTGCCGACGGTACCGATTCACGCCAGTCGAATCACAACCTGCTACTTTCTGACCGCGCGGAAATCGACACCAAACCGGAATTGGAGATTTACGCTGACGATGTCAAATGCGCACATGGTGCAACAGTTGGACAGCTCGACGAGACGGCACTCTTCTACCTGCGAACGCGCGGACTCGGACTGGACCATGCACGGAGAATAATAACCCGCGCATTTGCGGCCGGTACCCTGAGCACGCTCGCGGTTGCCGAATGTCATGACTATCTTGCCGATGTGCTGGATCAGCGACTTGCCAATCTGATTGACGCGAAACAATGAACGAGCATAGCCAGAAACTCGCCAAACCCGTTACCTCCGGTCTCCGCGATTGCCGCAGCGACTTCCCTGCCCTTGACCAGGAAGTTAACGGGCACTCACTCGTCTACCTGGATAGCGCTGCTTCATCTCAGCCACCCTCAGCAGTCATTAGTGCAGTAGCAGAATACCAGGCCCACGATCACGCGAATGTTCACCGGGGTGTTCACACGCTGAGCCATCGTGCAACTGAAGCCTATGAGGGTGCCCGTGACCGGGCACAATCATTTATCAATGCGAACACCCGGAACGAGATTATTTTTACACGCGGCACCACCGAGGCCGTCAATCTCGTCGCACAGAGCTTTTCCCGACCAACACTCAAGCCCGGCGACCGCATCCTCATCACTCACATGGAGCACCACTCCAATATCGTCCCGTGGCAACAGGTATGCGAGCAGACCGGTGCCGAACTGGTCGTCGCGCCGATCGACGGTAAAGGGCAACTCAAAACTGATGAACTTATCGCGCAGCTTGACGAGCGCGTTAGGATGCTGGCCATTGCACACGTATCGAATGCGCTTGGATCAATCAACCCCCTCAGGGAAATCATCAGCAACGCCCGGCGCTTTGACATACCGGTACTCGTCGATGGCGCTCAGGCCGTACCTCACATGCCGGTCGACGTACAGGAACTCGATTGCGACTTTTACGCACTTTCCGGACACAAGATGTTCGGCCCGACGGGCATCGGCATTCTCTACGGAAAGGAAGCGAAGCTGGACGCGATGCCGCCCTGGCAAGGTGGTGGAGATATGATTCTCGAAGTCAGCTTCGCCGGCACGACTTACAACGAGCTGCCTTACAAGTTTGAAGCCGGTACACCGAACATTTCAGGCGCGATCGGTCTTGGTGCCGCGATCGGGTATCTCGAATCGATCGGCATGGCGCTGATCGAACGTCATGAGAGCGAGATTCTCGCCTATATGATGGCCGAACTCGACAAGATTGACGGGATACGCCTTATCGGCACTGCTGACAAGAAGGCCAGCGTTCAGTCATTCCTGCTCGATGACATTCACCCACACGATCTGGGCACGATTCTGGATCACAAAGGCGTCGCCATAAGAACCGGGCACCATTGTGCTATGCCCGTCATGGAGCATTTCAGTATACCGGGAACGGCCCGCGCATCGCTGGCTTTGTACAACAACAGAGACGATGTAGATCGGCTCACCGAAGCTTTGCTGGTCGCGAAGAAGATATTCAAAAAATGACCGCGGCAGCACCCTTACAGGAAGAATTGCGCGAGCTCTACCGCGACCTGATCCTCGATCATGCCCGCAGCCCACGTCACTTCGGCAAGCTGGACGACGCATCCAATCGGGCTGAGGGAATTAACCCGTTGTGTGGTGACAAGCTAAAGGTCTATCTGAAGATAAAAGATGACGGAGTCATTAGCGACGCCAGTTTTGAGGGCTCAGGCTGCGCTATTTCCGTTGCCTCGGCGTCGTTGCTGACCGAAACCGTTATTGGGCTGACAACGGACTCTGCATTGAGTTATGTCGACGCCGTTTTAGCCGCATTGGCAGGACAACAAAAAGACCCAGCAGACGTCCAGCTTGGCAAGCTGGCTGCGCTCCAGGGCGTCAGGGAATTTCCCTCCAGGGTCAAATGCGCAACGCTCGCATGGCGTGCTTTGAATGCCGCGATTCATGACGACAAACAACCTGCGACGACGGAGTAATTCGCATGTTTGGACATACCAACGAACCTTTCACCCTTGAGCGCGATGTTTCGGCGGTCATTATTCCTGTCGGCGAAACGCTGACCTTGCGCGAAGGTACTCCCGGGTTTATCACGCAAGCCCTCGGCGGAAGCTTCACTGTGTACGTTGAAGGCAACCTCTTTCGCATTGCTGGCGCTGATGCAGATGCGCTGGGCAAAGACCCGGAGCCGCCGCCTGCCATTCCGGAGAACGCGACAGACTCCGATATTGAAGAAGTGATCTGGAACCAGCTCCGAACGTGTTTTGATCCGGAAATTCCTGTCAATATCGTTGACCTGGGCCTGATTTATCGCTGTGAAGTGACACCGCTTCCAGACGGCCAGCGGTCGATCAATGTCGACATGACACTGACCGCCCCAGGCTGCGGAATGGGCGAGATCCTGGTGCAGGATGCACAGGAAAAAATCGCCGTTATACCAACGGTCGCAGACGTGAGAGTTGAGCTGGTATTCGACCCGCCATGGAATCAAAGCATGATGTCCGATGAGGCGAGGTTACAGACCGGATTGATGTAAAATACGATCCATCGATGAAAACACTGACGATCTTCCGCCACGCCAAGTCCAGCTGGGATCACCCCGGCCTGAAGGATCGTGATCGTCCGCTGAACAAGCGCGGCGAGCGTGATGCGCCGATCATGGGTGAACGCATGAAAGCGGCCGGCATCCGGCCGTCGTTAATCCTGAGCAGCCCGGCCGTTCGCACCTGGGCGACAGCAAAGATTCTGGCGAATACGATCTCCTACCCGATAGAGTTTCTGCAACGCGACTCCGCCTTGTATCATGCGGGCCTGAACAGGCTGTATGACGTCATAGCGGCCCAGGATGAGGGATTCAACAGCATTACGCTTGTCGGTCACAATCCTGGCCTGACAGACCTGGCAAATGACCTGATCCCGAACCTGACCGATAATTTACCAACCGCCGGGTTCGTTTCAATGTTGATCGATTCGGACGATTGGGACTTGCGAATCCGCGAGTCGGTCAAGCTGCTCGAGTACGACTTCCCGAAACGTTTGCGGCAGGACTAGTGGCAAGGCACCTGCCCAACGAGGCGCACTTACCTGCGTAGTTTCTTCTGCTTTCGAAGCTGATGAAGCAATGGCTCGGTGTAGCCATTCGACTGCGCTTGACCCTTAAATACAAAATCACACGCCGCCTGAAAGGCAAGGCGCGACCGACGCTCAAACCGCAGCTCGAACAGTTTCGAGGGTCGATCGTCGACGCCGCAGGTGCGTGAATATGTCGTTAACTACTTGTATCGTTGTTCGCGTAACTTGCGCCGGGTGTGCTTATCCGGTCGCCCATCCGTTCTCGGCGTTTGCAGGCGATCCATTTTCCGACCAGCAATCATCTGCTGACGCGCTGCGCATACGGCAGCGTCCTCCTCGTAGCAAAGCCGCATCCCGGACGCTGGCCCCCGGCGGGCGGGAACGGACACAACCGTGAAACGCCACGCAAGCTGGTCTCTGACCAGTTCGACGATATCTCCTGGTTTTACGTTAGCGGAAGGCTTGGCCCGCGCTCCATTGATCCTGACGTGACCACCGCTCACAGCCTTTGCAGCCAGGGCACGGTTCTTGTAGAAACGCGTGAACCACAACCACTTGTCAACGCGCAGTTTTTCGTCACCGGTAATGCTCATTTGAACCTGTCGGCCGTTGTTGTCCTGATATACTTTGCGACCTTTCGTTACTGAGAGCAATCCCGTGCCTACCGAATTCCTGACCGCACTTGCCAAACAAACAGAAGCACTCAGAGAACAGGGTCTTTTCAAGCAGGAGAGACTTATTGCCGGGCCGCAACAGGCTGCCATCGACGTGCGCCGCAACGGCGAAGTGACGGAAGTACTGAATCTTTGCGCAAACAACTACCTCGGGCTTGCCAATCACCCCACCGTCATTGCGGCTGCACACAAGGCGCTTGATGAATTTGGCTATGGTATGGCCTCGGTACGCTTTATTTGCGGCACTCAGACGATTCACAAGGAACTGGAAGCGCGGATCAGCAATTTTCTCGGTACGGAGGATACGATCCTTTACCCGTCGTGTTTCGATGCCAATGGCGGGCTGTTCGAAACGATTTTGACCGACAAAGACGCGGTGATCAGCGATGCGCTAAACCATGCCAGCATCATCGACGGCATACGGCTGTCGAAGGCGCAGCGCTTCCGTTACAAGAACGACGATATGGACGACCTTGAAACGAATCTGAAAAGCGCCGCTGAATGCCGCCAGAAACTGATCGTCACTGACGGAGTCTTCTCGATGGACGGAACCATCGCAAACCTGCAGGACATTTGCGACCTGGCCGACCGCTACGACGCCATGACCATGATCGATGACTGTCATGCCAGCGGCTTCCTTGGAAAGAATGGCAAAGGAACGCATGAATACCGCGACGTCATGGGGCGTATCGACATTATTTCAGGGACGCTCGGCAAAGCGCTTGGCGGCGCATCCGGTGGATTTACGTCCGGGCGCAAGGAAATTGTCGGCTGGCTGAGACAGCGCTCCCGCCCGTACCTGTTTTCAAATTCCGTTGCTCCCGCGATCGCGGCAACGTCGATTGCTGTGCTGGACCTCCTGGAGAGCGACGACAGCTTGCGCACACGATTACACGAGAATGCGGCCTATTTTCGCTCGGGCATGACTGAACTCGGATTCGAGCTTAAGGCCGGGGAGCACCCGATCATTCCGGTCATGCTCGGCGACGCGCGCGTAGCCACCGAGATGGCCGACAAACTTCTGGATCACGGCATTTATGTCGTCGGTTTCGCTTTTCCTGTGGTGCCGCAGGGCCAGGCACGAATCAGGACACAAATGTCGGCCGGCCTTACTCGCAAACATCTGGACAAGGCCATCGCCGCCTTCGGTACTGTCGGTCGCGAACTGGGCGTATTACACTGAGCACCAATATGCGGGCACTCGTCAAAGCTAAATCAGAACGCGGTATCTGGCTGGAAAAAGCCAAAAAACCGACTATTGGCCACAATGATGTACTGATTAAAGTCCACAAAACGGCCATTTGCGGAACAGATATCCACATCTATCAGTGGGATGACTGGGCGCAAAAGACGATTCCGGTGCCGATGACAGTGGGACATGAGTTTTCCGGGGAAATCGTCGAGACGGGCATAGAAGTCAAAGGCTATGAAGTCGGCGACCGGGTTTCAGCCGAAGGCCACGTCACCTGCGGATTTTGCCGAAACTGCCGTGCCGGCAGGCGACATTTGTGCCGCAGCGCTGTGGGCATCGGGGTTAACCGAGCGGGCGCCTTTGCTGATTACATCGCCGTTCCCGCATTCAACATTTTCAAGCTTCCTGATGTCATCACTGATGATATGGCAGCTATTCTCGATCCATTCGGCAACGCGACACATACTGCGCTTTCTTTTGACCTGGTTGGCGAGGACGTCCTGATCACCGGCGCCGGACCTATCGGGATTATGGCCGTTGCCATCGCACGGTATGCAGGCGCAAGGCACATCGTCATCACAGACGTGAATGATTACCGCCTGAGGCTGGCGAAAAGGATGGGCGCATCTGTCGCGCTGAATGTCACATCCGGTTCAATTGATCAAACGATGAATGACCTGGGTATGGAGGAAGGGTTCGATGTCGGCATGGAGATGTCCGGCAACCCCGCCGCATTTCGCGATTTGCTGCGGACGATGCACCACGGTGGCAAGGTCGCCCTTCTCGGAATCCCGCCCAACGACATGGCGATCGATTGGAACCAAGTGATTTTCAAGGGACTGATCATCAAAGGAATTTACGGCCGGGAGATGTTTGAAACCTGGTACAAAATGTCCAGTATGTTGCAGAGCGGTCTTAACATCGATCCGCTCATTACGCATCGATTTCCAGTCGAAGATTACCAGGAAGCTTTTGACCTGATGGAGTCAGGTCAGTCCGGAAAGATCATTCTCAGTTGGGATTAATTTACTCAAAAACGCAAAAACAATGTGAGTAAATGCCCATTGGATCGTTGAAACGGGTTAATGGTGATAACGCATCCTCAAGCACATCGGCGGCCCGGGCGATCGCCGGTCGCGGTTGGCTCAGACGACTTGCGTCGAACCCCCAGGACTTCGCACCACCCAACAAGTCCAGTAAGAGCTGCTCACCAGGATCAATCTCCGGCTCTATGAGTTTATGTCCGTATTCATCTTCTTCCAACTCTGCGAGTTCGGCAGCCGCAGCGATTGCGTCTTCGAGCTCACCAAACTCATCAACCAGGCCGTTTGCAAGAGCATCTTCGCCGGTCCATACCCGACCCTGTGCAATGCTGTCTACGACCTCCTTCGACATCCCGCGACTGTCTGATACACCGGTTATGAAATGGTCATAGCCTTCGTTTATCGACAACTGGAATATTGTCTTGATCTCCTCGGATAGTTCACGATCGGCGCGAAGCTGACCCGCCCATGGCGTTGTGCCAACGCCGTCGGTCGAAATTCCGAGAGTCTCCAAAGATCGCTGAAACGTCGGAAACATACCGAAAATCCCAATGGATCCGGTTATCGTATAAGGTGAAGAAAAGATGCGATCCGCACCCATCGAGATCGCGTACCCGGCCGACGCAGCAACACTGCTCATAGAAGCAACAACAGGCTTGCCACTCTCCTGAAGCGCTTCGATCTCGTCCGCTATGACCGCTGAAGCAAACGTGCTGCCGCCTGGACTGTCCACCCGAAGTACGACCGCTTTGACCGAGTCATCCCGCCTGGCCTCGCGCAAAAGTTTGGCCGTCGAATCCCCACCGATGGTTCCCGGCGCCTGGCTTCCGTTGAGCATTTCCCCGGATGCGATGACTATTGCAACGTTCTCATCCGCCGTACCATCTCCTTTCAACAGGCGCATTTGCTGCAGGTAGTCATCCAGATTCGCAACCGGGTAGTCGGAATCTTCGCCATTCGTACCCGCAATCTCGACCAGTCGCTGCTGCACCTGCTGTCGCGTCCAAAGCTCGTCGACAAATCCGTTGTTTAGCGCAATCTCAGCAAGCTGACCGCTTGTCGACCTGACTTCTGCAACAAGATCTTCAAGTACATTGTCGATGGTACCCTCTTCAAGTCCCCGGGCCATTTCGACATCTGCTTTGTACAGGGCCCAAAGCTGATCGATCAGCTCGCTTAATGCGTATCTGTCGGCGTCTGACATATCGTTACGCATAAAAGGCTCGACTGCCGACTTGTAAGTACCGACACGGAAGATATTCCAGTCGATCTTTAGCGTATCAATCGCTGCTTTGTAATAATTCAGATAGGCGCCGAATCCGTACAGGAGCAAAGCACCTTCCGGATGCATATAGATTTCGTCCGCGCGGGATGCGAGATAGTAACTGCCCTGGCCGTAATAATCCGCTCTCGCAATAACCAGCTTTCCTGATTGCTGAAAATCATCGATGGCGTCACCAATTCTCTTCAACTTGCTCAAACCTCCACCTGGCATCGCCGAAAGGTCAAGCAAGACAGACGTGATACGGTCATCATCTTTGGCGAAGCGAAGTCCATCGACAATATCCTGCAGCAGCGTTTCTGGCTGCGCGTTACCCATGAGTTCAGCCACTGCCCGATCAAACGGTTCTCCGGAAAGTTGCTCTACCAAACGGCCTGCTGGTTTGATGACCAGCGCGGCACTGCGTGGAACGACAGGCGTCGACGACGAAAGCGCGCTGATGATAATGGAAAAGATGAATAACAGAATCAGCAGATGCAGTACTTTCCGCAGACCGTCAACACCGGTCCACAACATCGAGAAAAATTTAGCCAATGCCTTTACTGCGCTCATATGACCTTCCGTAATTTAGGGGGAGACGCCTTCGTCCAGCGGTCTTGTGTACGAAATTCTGTAGATTGCGCCGCTTTGATCATCGCTGACCAGCATAGAGCCGTCATCGAGAACCAGGAGATCGACCGGGCGTCCCGACACCTCCTCGTCCTTCAACCAGCCTTCGGCAAACACCTCGTATCCGGACGGTTGCCCGTCCTCCATCCGAACCAGGCTTACCCGATAGCCGATCTTTTTCGAGCGGTTCCACGAGCCGTGCTCCGCAATATAGATCTGCCCACGGTATGTTGCCGGAAACATGTCGCCCGTATAGAAGAGCATGCCCAGCGGCGCAACATGGGGACCGAGTTTTTGCGCGGGCGCTTCGAACTCCGAGCAATCGCGATCCTTGCCAAATTCCGGGTCTGGGATGTCGCCACCATGACAGTAAGGAAATCCGAAATGCATGCCTGCAACAGGCGCGCGATTCAATTCACCGGGCGGAATATCGTCGCCAAGCATGTCGCGGCCATTATCCGTGAACCAGAGCTCGCCGGTCTGCGGGTGCCAGGCGAAACCAACTGAATTACGAATGCCCTCAGCAAAAATCTCCTGCTCGCTGCCGTCCGGGTTCATCCGACTGATGTTCGCCGAACCTTCTTCTTCACAAACATTACAGGGAGCGCCCAGGGCAATATAGAGTTTGCCGTCCGGACCGAAGTCGATATATCGCCAGCCGTGGTGTCGTTCCTGCGACAACGTGTCAATGACGACGACTGGTTTCGGAACATTGTCGAGCTTCGCTTCAATATCATCGAAGCGGATGATTCGATGATTTTCGGCGACGTAGAGATCACCATTTCGGAAAGCAATGCCATTCGGCATTTTCAGGCCCTCAGCCAGCGTCCTGACCACGGGCGAGCCTTCCCCGACCGGTCTCACCGCATACACCCGACCATCGCGGCGAGTAGAGACAAATACCGTGCCGTTATCGCCAAGCGCCATCGAGCGGGCATTCGGTACCGCATCCGACCAGACTTCGATTGAGAAACCAGGCGGCACGGAAATACCAGATGCGTCCGGACCTTCCTGAGCGGATGCGGACGTGTAACCGAA
The DNA here is from genome assembly GCA_024640315.1 of Woeseiaceae bacterium. Lineage (GTDB taxonomy): Bacteria > Pseudomonadota > Gammaproteobacteria > Steroidobacterales > Woeseiaceae > SZUA-117. Next base: position 139,208 of record JAHEFF010000002.1, on the reverse strand, counting down.
AGAAAGGGCGCACACGATCAACGGAAAGATCAAGGCGCGGCTGGATCTTACAAATTTGTTGTTAAACACTTTTGCTCATCTCGTTCAGATTGATCAACCGGATAACAGCCACAGCGACAGGTCAGACCAGTACATAATGATCAAAACGCTTGCCATCAGGATCACCAGGAAAGGGAATGTCGCGGCGTATACGCTCATTATAGGCCGATCGAAACGGTAACTCGCGATAAACAGATTGAGACCTACCGGTGGCGTCAGGTAGCCAAGTTGCATGGCAGCGAGAAATACAATGCCTAAATGGAAATCATTGACGCCATATTGTGCGGCGATCGGCAGGATCAGCGGCACCACCAACACGATAGCCGAGAATATGTCCAATATCGCACCAAGTACCAGCAGGAAAATAAACAACAGAAACAGGAAGCTCGCCTGGCTGGATACGAAATCAGTGATGTATTCCAGCAGTTTCTGCGGCACGCCGGCATCGATCATGTAGTTGGTCGACGCAAGGGAGACGCCGAGTATGATCAGGATGCCGCCAACCAGCAACATCGATTCGCGCATCACTTCCGGCAGTTCCCTGAACCTGATCTCCCGAAGAATAAACACCTCGACGACGAGAACGTAAAGTGCGGTTACCGCCGCAGCTTCCGACACAGCAAAAAAGCCGGAATAGATTCCGCCCAAAACAAAGATGGGCAAGGGGATTTCCCACTTCGCTTCCCACAACGCCGCGCCAACTTCCTTAAAAGAAAAGTGTTTGAGCGGCTGACGATTGTGCCGGTTAACCCAGAGGCTGTACCCGCCCAGCAATACCAACATCAGCAGTCCGGGCAGCACTCCCGCTTTGAACAGGTCGTCAATTGAAATCTCGGCAACTACACCATAAAGAATCAGAGGCAGAGAAGGCGCGAACAACAGGCCCAGGCTGCCCGAGGTCGTCACCAATCCCAGATTGAAGCTATCCGGATAGCCGTCCTGCTTGAGCGCCGGATACAGAATTGCACCCAGGGCAATAATCGTAACGCCGGAGGCACCCGTAAATGCCGTAAAAAATGCACACGCAGCAAGTGCTACCAATGCGAGCCCGCCGGGCATCCAGCCGAGTATCGCGCCTGTGACGCGGACCAGTCGCTGTGGCGCCTTGCTCTTGCTCAAAAGGTAGCCGGCGAAGGTAAACAGCGGTATGGCCGATAACATCGGCATGCCGGCGATACCAAGCACCTCGATGGCAATGGCCATCAGGTCGATTCCCTCGCGCTGATAGCCGAGCATCGCGCTGGCCGCGATCACCGTAAAAAGTGGCGCACCAAATATCGCGAGCAATATGAGTACGGCACTCAATATCATTTCGCGCTACCTGAATCGTCAGCAGGCCTGAATGTTCTGACAATATCGCCAGCGGCTGTCAGGATGAATCGATAACACATCAACGCAAACGACAATGGCAACAGGATATATGCAATCCATGCCGGGAAGTTGGTGAGGACGGTATCCTCAAACTCGACCGTCAGCTGCACGTATCGCCATGAGTGCCACGCGAGAACACCACACATAAATGCCGCGAATGTGTCAACGACAATTCTTGGAAGTCGGGAGTACTTTTCTGCCACGAAGTGCGACAGCACGTCGATGCGAAGATGCCGGTTATTCCGACTGGCCGCAATGGATGCAATTAATGCAATCCAGAGCACAAACAGTTTTACCAGTTCGTCAGCCCAAACAAATCCGAAGCTGAAAAATACACGGAGGACTATCTGCGCGACCGCCAGGAGCATCAACGCCCCCAGCAAAATGACCAGCGCGGCATTTTCGAGTGCGGTGCCCCAGCGTTCGAGGCGACTCGCGAGACCGGGAGAATCAGACAAGACTAGTTATCACTCGGATTGGCGACCTCGCCTTGCCCGTTTCTGAATTCAGCCACGTAACCAATCATCTCTTCGTACAGCTCAACCGGATATGCACCATCAACGGCCATCTCGTGATTGAAATTACTCATGGTTTCCTGCAATTCGTCGAATTGCCCTGCCTCGGGCTCGACATTCTTGATGCCAATTTTGACCAGCGCTTCGAGTGCGTTGGCAGACTCGGCAGGTGCCCTCTGGTCCATATCAAAATAGACGCGCGAGAGTTCCTCGTTGACGATGGACTGGTCCCCTGCCGACAGGCGATCGAAGGTGCGCTTGCTTATCGCGAGGAACCCCACCGCAAACGCGACCGGCATGTCAGTCAAATACTTGACGCGGGTATGCCATTGCAAGGCAACAGCAATCTCCGGCGGCACCAATGCGATGTCCAGCAGCCCGGTTTGCAGCCCGGTCAGCACATCCGTAATTGGCAGCGCAACAGGAGAAAGCTGGACTCGTCGCATCGCTTCATAGCTGACGAAATCGCCCTGCGGCAACCAGATCTTCTTGCCTTTCATGTCTTCATAATTCTTGATGGGTTCGTTGGATAACACCACAGAGAACGAACCGGCGATGCCAAACGTAACGAAATTCAAGTCCGCAAAACCGGCCTGGAGTTTATCGTCCATCTTTTCACGAACGTATCGCATCTCCTCCCAGGACTGGAATACGAACGGCAAGCCATAGATGTTAATAGCGCCGTAGTCCTTCATGAAATTCGTCGCCGAGAAAGTACCGCCGTGCAGCTGCCCGATCTTGATCTTCTGCAGTACTTTGTCTTCCGTGCCTTGCGTACCGCCACCATAGAACTTGAGCTTTACTCGACCTGCGGTTTTTTCTTCGATAACTTTGCCCGCCGCACGCATGTCCTGCATCCACTGCGACTGATTTGGCACCAGCGTCGCAATTTTGATGTCGACCGCATTTGCAGCCGGTATATATAACCCGGCCGCCAACAGCAACGTGGCAATCGTTTTCTTTAGCATTTGCATCATCATCCTCCGATGAGACAGTCCAGTCTCACCAGCGTTCAAAAGTAATCGTCTGCTGTTTCCAGAAGAACAACAGCTTGCCGTTGGGCAAGGACGTTAAGCAAGGTACTGCCCGGCATTTCCGGATCCGAGGCCAGGACTTCCTGCAACAATCGGTCGTGAAGTTCACGCTCATACAGCAACCGCGCGTATCCCTCTGCGAATGCCACCTTGGCACTAAGATCCCGGCCTCCCGAGATCTCGATCGCTTGCTCGAAGTGAACCCGCCCTTTCTCAGGATCGCCGCCAAGCGCCGGGGGTATCAGTGTATTCAGGACCCCGAGATAGGTATGTACGGCACCGTCATCGGTGCCGTCGTTGATTTCCAGGTAGCGCTCGAACAAGGCCTCACTATAGGGCAACAATGCCAGAGCGCTATAGTCGTCCGTGTGTGCAGTTATGTAGGCTAATGACGCCAGTCCATGAGCAAAAACAACGTCCGCGTGCTTCTCTCTGAGGCCCCCGAGCGTCCGCTGATAGTCCTCGAACAACATGCCGGACCACTCACAAGACGCTTTGTAACTGTTGCAAAGCGCTGTCGTGCTGTAGTCGCGGGCACGCTCCGTCAGTCTTGCAGCCCGCTCCGGGTCATCTGCAAAAATGGTTCCGTAGGTTGCGTAAAGGGTAGCCGCAGAAGACAGTAAGGCCGGGTCATCGGGGCTGCCCTCGAGGAAGCTATCGAGCAACAACAGGTATGCCGGCGCGCCATCCCGAACCGTTTCAGGGTCGTTTTGATTCAGGACTGCGGCAGACAGATTGTCCGCGAGTCCGCTGGCAGCGGATGACATGAGCGACGCGCAGCCGGTTAGATGCAAGCCGACAACGGCGATCGCCAAAACGCTGATACGCGCTCTTAATCCATGCAATGTGTTCATGCCTCGACAGACCCTGCCCAAGTGGGTTGGTTCAGGCGTGTTAATGACATCACACTATATACAGGAATTTAAGCCCACATATGGAAAATCGTGATGTCGTTTGAAAAGCCTCAGGCCCGCGCAAGACAAGGCCAACCAAGTCGAAAAGGCCGCATGTACAGGCAAATACAAGCGCATTCTTCGCCTGGTTTTGGCGCCGCACCGCGCTGCATGAGGTTTTTCAAACCTAGATCTTTTCCTTGATCCGGGCCGCTTTACCTGTTCGGCCACGCAAATAGTACAACTTGGCGCGACGCACGTCGCCGCGGCGTTTCACTTTGATTTCGTTTACGACCGGGCTGTATGTCTGGAAGACACGCTCGACGCCTTCGCCATGTGAAATCTTGCGCACTGTGAACGAAGAATTGAGGCCACGATTACGCTTTGCAATAACGATTCCTTCGAATGCCTGCAAACGCTCGCGCTCACCTTCTGTCACTTTAACCTGCACGACAACGGTATCGCCCGGTGAAAACTCGGGAATTTCCTTTGTCATCTGTTCCTGTTCAATTGCGTCGATTATCTTGCTCATTTCCAATCCACCTGCCGGTCAAACTGACGGCTCATTCAATTCGTTATCGTTCAGATACTCATCGAGCAGTTTTTGCTGCTCGTCACTCAATTCCAGTTTCGCTACCAAGTCGGGCCTTCGTTCGAAGGTCCGTCCCAATGCCTGCTTCAGGCGCCATGCCGCAATGCGGGAATGGTCGCCGGACAGGAGTACCTCCGGCACCCGTTGCCCTTCAATCTCCTCCGGCCGCGTATAATGCGGGTGATCCAGCAGGCCGTCCATAAACGAATCCTGCGCTGCCGACGAATCATCGCCAAGCACACCCGGTAGCAACCGTGTTACCGCGTCGATTACGGCCATGACCGCAATCTCGCCGCCGCTCAGGACAAAATCTCCCAGCGACAACTCCTCATCGACTTCCGACTCGATCAGTCGTTCATCAATGCCTTCGTATCTGCCTGACAGCAGTATCAAGCCAGGCAATGCCGCAAATCGATTCGCGGTTGACTGGTCGAACACCCTGCCCTGAGGCGTCATGCAGACAACCGGTGAACCGGCTGGCGCCAACGCCCTGGCAGATTTCAGCGCTGCCGCCGTCGGCTCAAACTTCATCACCATGCCCGGACCGCCACCATAGGGACGGTCATCCACAGTCCGGTGCACATCGTCCGTGAAGTCGCGCGGGTCGCAGAATCCAAGGGAAACTATCCCACGCTCTACTGCCCTGCCGACAACGCCAAACTCGGCGACTGTATTCACCATCTCCGGGAACAGCGTGACGACCTGCATTTGCATCGCGTCAGTCCCATTCCCAGTCGACACTGATCTCGCCCTTGGCCAGATCAACCTCTTTAACTACATCCCCGGTCACGAATGGAATCAACACTTCCCGATCCCCTTCCTGAACTACCAATACGTCATTCGCACCTGTTTCAAGCAGGTAGGCAACCTTGCCAAGCACGTTGCCGTCTATTCGCACTACGCTCAGACCCTCAAGGTCCGACCAGTAATACTCACCGTCTCCGGTTTGCGGAAGATTATCCCGCTGAACGCCAATCCGGGCATTCATGTATTCGACCGCAGCATCCCTGTCCTGCACGCCTTCGAAGCGTGCAATGACTGTCTTGCCTTGCTGTTTCCCTTCTTCGAGCTTCAGAGGCTGCCAACGCCCGCCAAGCTCTATCAACCAGTCCGGGTAATTGAGAATCGCCTCACGGGGATCGGTATAGGAATGGACCTTGACCCACCCTTTGACGCCGAAGAGCCCGGAAACCCGGCCGAGAATTACCGGCCTGTCGTCAGTCACCACCACACCGCATTCATTCGCGGCGTCCTGGACTAGGCGTTTGCGGCTGCTTTCCGCTGCGCCTTCAGGAGCGACGCCACACGATCTGACGGCTGTGCGCCCTGGCCAAGCCAGTAGTCAACACGCTCCAGATCGATACGCACGTTCTCCTCGCTCTCCTTGCCAACAGGATTGAAGAAACCAAGGCGCTCAATATACCGGCCGTCCCGACGATTACGACTGTCGGTGACCACCAGGTGGTAAAAAGGCCGCTTTTTCGCGCCAGCGCGCGAAAGACGAATACTAACCATTACAATTCCGCTCAGACTTTATGGGAGGCAGACATGCCTGTTCTCGGGCTGGCCCGAGTAAACGGCGCATTGTACGCATTTCGCTGGAAATGTGAAGCATTTCGCCCACTTACAATCACTTCGAGCAGCTTGCGCCAGCGGCTCCACCCCAACAATCGATCATCAGACCAATTCTTTTAATATCAAGAAGTTACGACACCATCAGCGCATTCCAGGAGGCATCATTCCCCCGGGGAGGCCTCTCATCATCTTCTTCATGCCGCCTCGCGACATCTTTTTCATCATTTTTTCCATTTGCTGGTGCTGTTTCAGCAGGCGATTGACGTCCTGAATCTGCAGCCCGGCCCCACCGGCAATCCGTTTCTTGCGAGACCCATTGATCGTTTTCGGGAATCGTCTTTCGGCCGGGGTCATAGAGTTAATGATGGCGATCTGCCGCCTGAACTGCTGCTCATTTGCAGAGTCCTTCAGCGCCGCCGGATTGAGGTTGCCTGGAATAGGCAATTTCTCGAGCATTGCAGCCATCCCGCCCATATTCATCATTTGCTCAAGCTGGTCTTTCAGATCCGACAGATCAAAGCTCTTGCCACCCTTGAGCTTTTTCGCAAGTTTGTCGGCTTTTTCCTTGCTGACCTTGCCTTCGATTTCCTCGACGAGCGACAACACGTCACCCATGCCGAGAATTCGGGATGCCATTCGATCCGGATGAAAAACCTCCAGCGCATCAGTTTTTTCACCAACGCCGATAAAACGAATCGGTTTACCAGTGACCTCCCGAACAGACAATGCAGCGCCGCCTTTCGCATCGCCGTCCGCTTTGGTCAGGATGACGCCGGTCAAGGGCAGCGCTTCGTTGAAGGCGCTTGCCGACTTTACGGCATCCTGTCCCGCCATGCTGTCAACGACGAACAGGGTCTCGTGAGGCTGAGCCATGGCATGGACCCGACTCGCCTCCGCCATCATTTCCTCGTCAATATGCAAACGACCTGCAGTATCGACAATCAGTACATCCATATGTTGACGGCGACTGTCATCCAGCGCGCGCTCGACAATGTTTTCCGGCGTCTCGTCGGCACTACTGGGACAGTGAGTCGCGCCGACTTCGCCGGCCAGGGTCTCGAGCTGAAGTATCGCGGCCGGTCTGTGTATATCGACACTGACCAGCATGACCCGTTTTTTGTCTTTCTCAATCAGCCGCCTGGCCAGCTTTGCAGCGGTGGTCGTCTTGCCCGCACCCTGCAGGCCGGCCAAAAAAATGACGACCGGTGGCTGGGCACGAAGATCAAGCGGCACCGTGTCGCTGCCGAGAATCTCGACGAGCTCGCTGTGAATAATCTTGATGAGCGCCTGTCCCGGCGTGAGGCTCTTGCCAACCTCTTCACCAACAGCCCTTTCGCGGATGCGCTCGATAAATGCCTTGACCACGGGCAATGCCACGTCGGCTTCAAGGAGTGCCAGGCGTACCTGCCTGATCGTGTCCTTGATATTGGTGTCAGTCAGCCGACCTTTGCCGCTGAGATTTCTTGCCGCCTGGGTCAGGCGTTCAGAGAGAGTTTCAAACATGATTTAAGCAGGGATCAGTTAAAAAGGGGTCAGAGTTATTTTTGTATATTAGCCTGACACGCGCCGATCTTGATAGTTACCTGAATAAGTCTGAACCCTTTTTAAACGTCGATAACGGTACCGCGAGCCAACATGCGAATATTCTTACCCGGAGCTGCCTTGATCACCTGGCGAAGAATGGTTTCTTCCTGACCGGGCTTCATGCCGGTGAGCCAGATCTCAGGATCATGGTGCAGGCGACCGAGGTCGCGGCACATGGTCGTCGGCGTATAATGGCCAGCGGCGGCTGCCAGTTCCTCCTGCTCATCCGGGAACGACACCTCTATCACAAGCACCCGCAAGTCATCGCACGCGTTGAGAGCTGGCCACAGGGTTTCGTTGGTCTTCGTGTCGCCGCTAACGGCAAATGCGCCGCCGGAATTGCGGACCGTATAGCCAAGTGATGGAACGCTGTGACGGACGTCAACCGCGTTGAAATTTCGATGACCAATCCGAACAGTATCCCCTGGATTGCACACTCGGAACTGCAACATCGCGTTGTCTTCGTCCGGTATTTTGGTGAAGTCCGGCCAGATTACGTCGTTGAACAGATGTGCCTGAATAGCGTCCAGCGTTTCACTACGGGCGTATACGGTCACGGGAACCTCGAAGTGCTCTTCAAAGTTCGCGTCCACGAGCATAGGCAGGCCCGCGATGTGATCCAGGTGTGCATGCGTCAGAAAGACATGCCGAATCGTGTGCAACTCCTCGAGCGCAAGGTCACCAATGCCGGTTCCGGCATCGATCAGTACGTCGTTGTCTACGAGCATTGCGGAGGTGCGGGAACCGGCACCAATTCCGCCGCTGCAGCCCAGAGTTCTAATGCGCATGGGGTTTCGACCTCGAGGCGCCATGTTCGGACCAGGGTTCTATTGAACTGCACCATATGGGATGATTGTTCGGCCAAAACTAGGGGTTAGCCGGCCAGGTGTCTGTGTTTCAAATCACAATTTTTTTCTTGTACATAATCGCCGGCTTCCTGTTCGGAATGTCTCGCCTGCCGCGCTTTTCTTCACAGGACAAGATGAGCCTTGTCGTGGGCTTCATTAGCGGGATCACGGGCCTCCTTTGGCATGCCTGGACGCTCTGGTTACTTATCATGGTTCCGGCCGGAATCTCACTATCCATAGGCAATGTAGCTTCATTTATTGCGCTACAGCTCGCACTGATTGCCATCATTGGCGCCGTGGAAAGCTCGCTGCGGGGCCTGAGTGGCGGACTCCTGATTCTCGCCGGCCTCGTCGCCGTGAATACCGGCGGGCAGGCGCCTGCCGGGATGGCAGACCCGCTATCCTGGCAGATTGAGCTGCATATCCTGATCTCGTTGTTCGCCTACGGGTTGCTGACGGTTGGCGCGATTGTGGCGCTGTATGCCCTGATTCAGGAAAAACGCCTCAGGGCAGGAATGCTCTCTTCGGTCAATCAGCTGTTTGCGCCACTAGAGACAACCGAAAAACTCTTGTTCGGTATCACTTCTGCGGGATTTCTGGCGCTGCTGGTGGCCGTATCGACCGGGTTCGCCTTTGTCGAGAATCTGTTTGCGCAGCACCTTGTCCACAAAACAGCGTTATCGCTGCTGGCACTCACGTTGTTCGGTCTGCTGCTGGGTGGGCGGCGGTTTTCAGGCTGGCGTGGCAAACGCGCAGTTTACCTTTACTTGTGGGGCTTCCTGATCCTTTGTCTCGCCTACTTCGGCACCCGCTTTGTGCTTGAGCAAATCCTTGGACGGAGCTGGAGCTGATTGCTTGACAGCGCCCCCCGGCTCCTGATGAACTGCCCAAGTTCATTTGCTTAAGTGAGGTGCCCATCCATTGGGCGATGACATATCCCTGGGAGCGCTGGTAAGTCTACTGGTCGTACTACTCATCCTTTCCGCGTTTTTCTCTGGCTCGGAAACCGCATTGATGAGCCTGAACCGTTACAAACTGCGCCACAAGGCGCGATCAGGGCATCGCGGTGCCCGTCTTGCAGAGAAACTCCTTGACCGTCCTGACCGACTGATCGGCCTGATATTGCTCGGCAATAATGCCGTCAATATTTCGGCATCCGCGCTTGTGGGCGTGGTTTCAGTGCAGCTTGGCGGCGAACTCGGCTTTGCAATCGGCACGGCGATACTCACGCTGGTTGTATTGATTTTCGCCGAAACGGCGCCTAAAACGCTGGCTGCACTCCATCCGGAAGCCGTTGCATTTCCGGCTGCGTATATCTATGTCGTTCTGCTGAAGGTGTTCTATCCGCTCGTTTGGATGACGAACATCATGGCAAATGGAGTCCTTTACATCCTCGGCCTGAGGAAGTCAGATACGGACGGCTACGCCCTCAGCCGCGAAGAACTTCGTACCGTTGTATACGAGGCGAGCGCCAGGATTTCCGGAAGATATCGCCAGATGCTCATCAGTATCCTCGATCTCGAGAAAGTCACCGTCGATGACGTCATGGTTCCCCACAACGAAATCGTCGGAATCGATCTCGATGAAGATCTGGATGACATTGCCGCGATCGTGCGCACCAGCGAACACACAAGGCTGCCGGTTTTTCGCGACACAATTGACAATGTGCAAGGCATTCTCCACCTGCGTAGGCTCGCCAATATTTTTACTCAACTCGAATTCTCGAAAGCTGACCTGAAGAGTTTGCTGGAAGAACCTTACTTCGTACCGGAAGGTACGCCGCTCAGCACGCAACTGGTGCAATTTCAGAAAGGCCGAAGACGATTTGCGCTGGTGGTAGATGAATACGGCGACATTCAGGGCATCGTGACGCTTGAAGACATCCTTGAGGAAATTGTCGGAGAATTTACGACGGATCCCGCAGCGGCCGACGAAGAAATTGCCCGCGAAAGTGACAATGCCTGGTTGGTGAACGGGACGATCAACCTTCGGGAGTTGAACAAGATCATGACGTGGAAATTGCCGACAGCAGGCCCTAAAACCCTCAACGGCCTCATCGTCGAGTACCTGGAAACGATTCCGGAATCAGGAACTTGCCTGAACATCGATGGCTATCCGATCGAGATTATTGAAACAAGGGAAAACCGGGTACAACTCGCAAGAATCCACGCGCCGAAAATCATCGAGAGCGTTCAAAACAATTAGTCAAGTGCGCTGTCCAGTGCCTCACTCAACCTGCGAACGCCGATAACTTCGATGCCTTTGATTTTTTTCTTCGGCGCATTCGCCGCCGGCACAATGGCGGTCTCAAATCCCTGCTTCATCGCTTCGCGAATTCGTTCTTCTCCGAAACGTACCGGCCTGACTTCGCCGGCGAGCCCGACCTCTCCGAAGCTCACCAGTTTCTCAAGGCAAGCGCGATCGCGGAAACTGGAGGCGATCGCCAGCGCAACCGGAAGATCGGCGGAAGTTTCGCCGATGCGCAGCCCGCCGACCACATTGACAAATATATCTTCCCCCGACAATGCAACACCACCGTGCCGCTGCAACACAGCAATGAGCATCGCAAGGCGATTCTGGTCAATCCCCTGTGCAAGTCGCTTCGGGTAACTGGTGTTGCCATCAGCAACCAGCGCCTGCATTTCGACCAACAGTGGGCGACTGCCTTCCCATGCCGTTGAGATCACACTTCCGGCGCCACCTTCGTCGTCGCGCGACAGGAAAATGGCCGAAGGATTGCGAACTTCTTTGAATCCGGTTTCCGTCATGGCAAATACGCCCATTTCACTGCTCGCACCAAAGCGATTCTTGACTGCACGTACGATCGTGTAACGACTGGCCGGATCACTTTCAAAGTACAAGACGGTGTCGACCATATGCTCGACCACGCGTGGCCCCGCTATGGCGCCCTCCTTGGTGACGTGGCCGATCAGGAAAACGGCGATCTCACGCTGCTTCGCGAAGTTGACGATGCGACTGACGCATTCACGGAGTTGCGAGACAGACCCCGGTGCCGAGGGAACTTCCGAGGTTGCCATTGTTTGAATGGAATCGATGACGAGGGCTCGGCACTGTGCCGATGAAGCCTGCTGAAGGATATTGTCCAGTGAGGTATCTGACAGCAGTTTCATCGCCGGATTGTCCAGCCCCAGCCGATGAGATCGCTGTGCGATCTGCCGCAGTGATTCCTCGCCAGTCGCATAACAGGTCCTTAATTCACCCGGCAACTGCGCCGCCACTTGCTGCAGCAGCGTCGATTTGCCAACACCGGGGTCACCACCGAGCAGAACGACCGATCCGGGTACCAGGCCTCCGCCGAGAACACGGTCAAATTCTCCAAATCCCGTCGGATACCTCAGCTCGGCATCATCCTGCAACGCAGCGAGCGAGGTTGGCTCCGGTCCCTGCGATTTTTCTGCGGCCCCGGACGACAGAGTCGTCTGGGTTAGCGAATTCCACGCATCACAATCCGGGCACTGGCCCTGCCATTTGAGTGAATAAGCCCCGCATTCCGCGCAAACATAGGCTTTCTTGGCTCGAGCCATGCAATTTTGTCCCCGATTGAACCCGTAACTGTTGATTTAGCGACTGGAAAACACCGGCCAGACCGCTGAATCCTGTCTTATCCGGTAGCAGAATCCCAATACTAGCACCGCTTGCAGCCAGATTATGGCGCTAAAAATGCTAACCGTATCTCATTAAAAACGCTTGCAATTTCCTATACTCGCCACGTTATGTAGAGAAGCAATCCATTGAGCGAAAAACGTAAAGAACATCGTGACCGGCTGGTCGTCCTTGGTTTCGTCAGCGTACTGCTGGTGTTGATCTATGGTCCGTTGGCGCCCTGGTTCGTTTCCGCCGACCGCTTTCTCTACGATACATTCGCCTCGAACATCCGCGTTAATACGCTCGATGACAGCGTAATTGTCAGTATCGACCCCGCCCGAAAGTCACGTGATGAGATCTTCGCAGAGTACGGAAGATTGATGCAATCTTTTCAAAAACAAGGGGTTGAGAGAGTAATAATAGCGGAACCGCCAGCCATGGAAGTGACCGACGAGCTTCCGGGATGGGCTGCCATGCTGAGCGGCGCAATGCCCATATTTGTGCCCGCCAACCACAGGCTGGCCGATGTCTCCAACAGGACGGGCGCTTTCGTACTCGAGCCCGATAAAGACCAGGTACTGCGAAAATCGCGACTCTGGTACCTGCAGGGGGGAAGCATGTTGCCGTCCCTGCCACTCGCCGTCGCGCTCTCGTCACAGGATTATTCGGCTGACTTGCGCGTATCAGCCGCCGATATTGAGATTTATCTCTCGAGCTATGTCGCCGTCGAGCGGCTGAGTCCCGGACAGGCTCTCGATCCCAACTTCTCGACCAACGGACTGACAGGCAAAACGGTATTCCTGGACTCGTCACCGGAGTTGATCAGCGCAATCGCCGTTCTGCCATCGGGACAGTTTGTGACTGCTTCCGAGATCACGGCCCAGTTGCTGGCAGATATCGAACTGGGCCAGTCGATCATTTCTCCTTCCTGGGTACGGGCCATGGAATGGATGACGCCGGCAATGCTGGCCATCATGGCCGCCCTGTTCCTACCCGTCCGAAACCGCCGTGACATCGTGCTTTTGACGACGATCACGATCCTGGCGGTCATCCTGGTCGAAGCGCTGTTCCTGCTCATCGGCCAGTTGCGACTCGATCTGGGTCGCGCGGTGATTGTTTTCCTTGGTGCGTCACTATTGAGTTGGTGGCTGGCCGGTACGGTGAAGAAAGCCTCGATCAATGCATTCAAGCGCGGCAGTGATTTCCTTGCCGCCGGGAGGCTGGAGCCGGCCTTTGCGGAATTCAGGCGCTGCAATCCGACGGAGACACTGGCGACTGCAATGTACAAGCTGTCGCTCGCATTCGAAGAGCAGGCCAAGCCGGAACGTGCCGAAGCCGTCATCCAATGGATGAAGAAGACGCAGGGTGCGCCGGCGTCGGAAAATAAATTCTCGCTGGGTGGCAAGAAGGGTACACCGCAGCGACTTGGCCGCTATGTCATCGAACGCAAACTCGGCCGCGGCGCAATGGGCGCTGTTTACCTGGCCCGGGACCCGCGTATCAACCGCGAAATTGCCCTCAAAGTCATCCCGATCGAAAAGGAATTTGAAGATGAGGAACTCGAGGAGGCCAGACTGCGTTTCTTCCGTGAGGCGGAGTCCGCAGGCCGGCTTACGCATCCGCACATCATCACGGTGTATGACTGTGGCGAAGACAAGCACCTTGCCTACATCGCAATGGAGTACCTGCAGGGTATCCCGCTGACTCAATTTACCGACCCGAAAAAATTACTCGCGCCAAATAAGGCGCTTGAATTGTGCGCCAGGACAGCCGAAGCGCTTGACTACGCCCATAACCAGGGAGTTATCCACCGCGACATCAAACCTGCCAACCTGCTTTACAGCCTGCGCCAGGACCTTTTGAAGATCAGCGATTTTGGCGTTGCGCGGCTCACTGACAACAACCGGACGAAAACCGGCATTGTGCTTGGCACACCTATGTATATGTCGCCGGAACAGCTCAATGCAGATACCCTGACCGGACACTCGGACTTGTTCTCGCTTGGTGTTACGCTATATGAGTTACTGGTCGGCGAAGTGCCTTTTAAGGCAAACAACATTGCAGTGTTAATGACGAAAATTACAACGGAAGATCCTGCGCCGGTTTCGAACCGCCGTCCGGGTGTTCCGCCCAGTGTCGATGCTGTGCTCTTCAAAGCACTTGCGAAACGTCCCCAGGACCGCTTCACCAATGGTGCGGAAATGGCGATCGCCCTTCGTAATTGCGCGAAGTACGCTGCCTGAGCCGGACCCGCATGAGCAAAGATAAAAGCCTTCGTGGAAAGATTGTATTTGCCGAACTGTCAGATACCGGCATGGTGCGTGAGCACAATGAAGACGCCATCGGCTCTATCGGCGACATCGGACTCATGGTGCTTGCCGACGGTATGGGGGGCTATAACGCAGGTGAGGTTGCCAGCGGGATCGCTGTTCAGACGATTACCGACCTTGCAGTTGCCGGCGCCGTTCGCGAGGAACGCAACGATATCGATCCCCATACCGGCCTGATGAGACAGACCATTGTCCTGCGCGACGCCGTCGCCAGGGCCAACAAGATCATCTTTCAGACAGCGCAAAGCCAGACTCACTGTGAGGGAATGGGAACTACGCTCGTCGCGGCCATGTTCTATGACAACAGGATTTCGATCGCCCACGTAGGCGATTCACGGGCATACCGACTCAGAAATGAGCGGTTTGAGCAGCTCACCATGGATCACTCGTTGCTGCAGGAACTGGTTGATAGAGGCTTTTATTCCGAGGAAGAGGCCCAGCGCTCAACGAACCGGAACTACGTCACCAGGGCGCTGGGTGTTGAGCCTACGGTCGAAGTTGAGGTCAATGAATTTGACGTCGAGCCCGACGACATCTATTTGCTATGCTCCGATGGCCTGCCCGATATGGTGGAAGATGAGGATATTCACTTAACTATCAGCACGTTTAATGCTAGCCTTGATGTGGTTGGTCAACAGTTGGTGCAGCTTGCCAATGAACACGGCGGGCGGGACAACGTGTCCGTCATGCTGGCACAAGTCAACGATTCGTTTGCAGCGAAAAAGGGACTGCTGGCAAGACTGACAGGCTTGTTCGGTTCATAGGGAGGCAGAGCGTCATGGTAGACACTCTGTAATGGACACAGTCTAAGAGAGCGATAAAACTGATATGGCACGATTAATCCTGAGTCTGGACGGTCAGGTTCTGGCTGAGTACAACATGTCAAAGGAGCGCTATACGGTTGGGCGCCTCCCGGACAATGATGTGCGCATAGATAACCCTGCAGTCAGTGGCCACCACTCCCTCATCATCAATATTCTCAATGATTCGTTTCTCGAGGACCTGAACAGTACCAACGGTACCTACGTCAACGGCAAACTCATCAAGAAGCATGCCCTGCAACATGGCGATGTGATCACCATCGGTCATCATCAGCTGCGTTTCTCTGATCAGCAGACGAACGAAACCGAGCAGGACGAGTTCGAAAAAACCATGGTTATCCCGGCGGGTCAGCAAAATGCCGACCAACTGGCAGCAGCCGAAAAAGCCGCAGAGAAGGCAGCCAGTGTGGCTGCTGCGGAAGAATCAGCACCCATCTCCGGCGAGCGCGACGACCTGAAGGTCGATATGCCTGAGGACGACAGGCCTTCCCGCAGAGTTGATTCTGTCGAGCCCGAATCTGTGCGCCGCCCTGTGATTCAGGAAAAACCCGAGCCGGCTGCACATACAGCAACATCTACAGGCATCGATCCAAGCACAGCACCGAGTGCCCTTCCCCTTGCGAAGTTGCAGGTCCTGAGCGGCTCCTTTGCCGGACGCGAGCTCGAGCTGACCAAGGCGCTGACAACGCTCGGTCGACCGGGTGTGCAAGTCGCTGCGATTACGCGTCGCGCCGAAGGCTACTTCATAGTTCATGTCGAAAGTGGCGAGGAAGGCGACTATCCGCTGGTCAATGGCCAGCCGATCGGCGCCCAGGCTCGCAAGTTGAATGACAATGATGTGGTGCAGCTCGCCGGTGTCAAAATGGGCTTCTTCATCAGCTGAGACCTCCCCTGGCGAAACGATACTTCGTTGATTTTCGCCTGAAACGCTCAGGTACTGATTCGTACAGTCCAATTGACGGGCAGGAGCCCCAATGTCGCGGGCCCAGGGATGGCGAGAGCGACGTTTGGCGGATTTCGCCTCGTCTCCTCCACGCCAGACAAATTCTCAGCACTTCCATTCCAGGCGGCGCAGACCTTATTCTTCGTAAATTGGTGCTTCCCGGTGCGTTATACCCGTCACCAGCTGGTATGGGATCGTGGCGGCAAATTCTGCGATCTCTTCGACTGGAAGTTCGTCGCCCCACAGAATCACTCCGTCACCGACTTTATCGGCTGAGTCCAGGCCCAGGTCGACCGCGGTAAGATCCATCGACACGCGACCGACGACCGGCACTCTGCGTCCGTTGATCAAAACAGGCGTGCCGGTCGGAATGTACCGCGAATACCCATCAGCGTAACCGACCGCGACGATACCCAGCATTGTGTCGCGTTCCGCCTTCCAGGTGCCACCGTAACCAACGCGATCTCCGGCAGGAAGTTCCTTGACCGATATCAACGTCGCCTCGAATTGCATGACCGGTCGGAGTCCATAATCGGCACCGACAGTCCCGCTAAAAGGTGATATCCCGTAAAGCGCGAGGCCCGGTCGAATCCACAACCGACCTTGCCTACGTATTTCCGCCAGCTCATCAAGCGTCTCCTCAGAACCAAGCAAGCTGGCAGAATTCGCCACACTCACCGCGCCGTCGAAATGCTCTGCGAGCGCCATAAATCTGGACAATTGCTGTCGCGTGGTCGGATTTTCCAGGTCATCGGCGCAGGAAAAATGCGTCATCAAACCAAGTTCCCTGGTGCAGGTTTGCAGTCTGGCGATTGCATCAGCCGCATCGCCCGGACGAATCCCTAGTCGGTTCATGCCTGTATCTATCTTCAACCAGGCAACGGGCGGCGCTCCGGCATGTCCCTCGAGCCAGCGAATCTGCTGTGCATCGTGTACGCCGATCTGGAGATCAAGCGACAAAACTTCATTGAGATCATCCGCTGATAAGATTCCGCCGAGCAATGCGATAGGCCTGACTATGCCCGCACGTCTCAACACCCTGGCCTCCGCCAGGCGTACAACCGCCAGACAGTCGGCCTCCTCCAGCGCCTGGGCAACGGAGACCACGCCGTGACCATAGGCATTCCCCTTGATGACTGCCATCACCCGGGCGCCCGGGGCTTTCGATTTGATTAACTGGAGATTGTGCCGGATAGCGCTTCGCCTGATTCTGGCGCGGGCACTAAAGGTCACTGAAACGCTTCCTCCGCGTACGATTCAGGCACCCAGTTTTCGAACTTGGTAAAACGGCCGACGAACGTCAACGGGAAGTCTCCAATTGGGCCGTTACGCTGCTTGGCAATGCTGATGTCAGCGATACCTTTGCGTGGTGTGTCAGGTTTGTAAACTTCCTCGCGATAGATAAAGACTATCAGGTCCGCATCCTGCTCAATCGCGCCGGACTCACGAAGATCGGACATGACCGGTCGTTTGTCCTGACGCTGCTCTACACTTCGATTCAGCTGTGACAGGGCGATGATCGGCACGCGGAGTTCCTTGGCCAACGATTTGAGGGATCGCGAAATCTCGGATATTTCGGTTGCCCTGTTTTCGGTGTTTCCATGTACCTGCATTAGCTGCAAGTAGTCGATCACAATGAGTCCCAGGTCCGTCTCCCGCTTCAGACGCCTCGCGCGTGCACGAATTTCGGTTGGCGACAATCCTGGCGAGTCATCGATGTAAATCGGCGCGTCCGACATCAGCTGAACTGCCGTATTGATCCGTGACCAGTCTTCATCCGGAAACTTGCCGGTCCGCAGATGGGATTGATCAACCCGCCCAAGCGAGGAAATCATGCGAAACGCAAGTTGCTCTGATGGCATTTCCATAGAGAAAATCGCGGTTGGCACACGCGCCCCAATCGACGCATTTTCAGCAATATTCACCGCCAAAGTGGTTTTGCCCATGGACGGACGCCCTGCAATAATCACCAGGTCACCCGGCTGCAACCCTGCAGTCAACTTGTCGAATTCAGTGAAGCCGCTGGGGATACCCGTTATGTCGCCCCCTGACTGATGCAACAAGTCGATGCGGTCAACAGCTGCCGGCAAAATCTTCTTGAGTGACTGAAAACCGACCTGGCCACGCGAACCTTGTTCAGCAATTTCGAAGACCAGGCGCTCGGCCTCATCGACCAGCTCGGTCGCGCTTCGACCTTCGGTCGTGAAGGCACTGCCGCTTATCTCATTACCTGCATGAATCAGTGAACGAAGGGTCGAACGTTCGCGTAGAATTTTTGCATAGGACCTGGCGTTTGCCGCGCCCGGTGTTTCATTTGCCAGCGTCGCGAGGTATTCCAGACCACCGGCATCGGCCAGTTCGTTCCGGTTTCCAAGAAACTCGGATACGGTGACTACATCGCAGGGATGACCATCTTCGGCCAGATTCCAGATCGCACTGAATATCAGGCGGTGATCTTTTCGATAAAAGTCTTCGGGGACAATGATGTCGGCGACTTTGTCCCAGGCACTGTTGTCTTGCATGAGACCACCAAGCAGCGATTGCTCGGCTTCGACGGAGTTTGGTGGCACCTTCAGCCGTCGTTCGGCTGCGTCAATCGGCGCTCCATCATCCAGTGCTCGAACCATAGGGACCTGTCTCTCCGGACATTTAAATGGATGCGCTGTTGGAAGACAGCGCATCGTTTATCTTTTCGCACCGAATCGGCACGGCCGTATACCGTACCACAGATGACTTATTCTTCGGCTACAACTTTCAGGTTGATATCGACATTTACATCGGTGTGCAGATGCAGACCAATCGTGAAGTCGCCGAGCTCGTGGATCGGCCCTTCCGGCATACGAATTTCAGCTCGGGCAACCTCGACGCCGACCTTGGAAAAGGCCTCGCAAATATCGATGGGGCCGACGGAACCGAAGAGCTTTCCTTCCTCACCCGCATTGGCAGGAATAATGAGCTCCATACCTTTGACCAGCTCGGCGCGCGCATTCGCCGCGGCCACTTCTTCTGCTGCGGCCTTCATCAGATCGGCGCGCCGTGCCTCGAACTCTGCAAGATTTTGCTTGGTCGCCAGTGCCGCCTTGCCCTGCGGCAACAGGTAATTGCGTCCGTAGCCCGGCTTTACACTAACCAGCTCACCGATTTCACCGAGGTTCTCAACTTTATCCAACAATATGACGTTCATTTTTCAAACCCTGTCGTCTTTAATTTGTCCACGTGCGCGGAAATTAAACCACGCATCCAAATAACCCAGTACCGCAAACGTTAGCACCAGCAGTACATTCAAAAATGGCAGCAACGCATACATCATTATCAGCACAAAAAACGGCAATCCGCGGTCTGCATGCAACCAGTGCAATATCGCGAGCCCCTGTAACCAGAAGACCGCAAATGCCACGAACCCCAGATTTTGCAGTGACACCGAGCCTGACACCAACGCAGCCACCGAAATGACCGCCATGATGCCCGCCAGCACCTGACCAAAATTCAGGTCACAAAACCGGCCATAGACCGATTTCTTCCCGGGCAATGCCTGAAAAAGCGCGTACCCGAGCAAAACCACCATCACATAAAACGACCACGTCGAAAAAACGAACAGCATGGTCATTTGCGGCACAATCAGCGATTGTGATTCGGCCAGCATGTCAGCCTGATCAACCAGTCCGGCCTGCCTGGCCATCTCAATCGATGTTGCCACCGTTTCGTTCCAGTAATCCGTCGGATCGCCGAGAACGACATAAAAGCCTATCGTCGCCACCATGGCGATGATGACGGACACCTGCAGTGCCAAAGTCATCGATCGCCAATGTCTTGCCAGTGCCGCCAGCAAGAAGACCGGCACCCACCAGGTCACCGCACTCGCGACGATCTGACCAACAGACGCACTCAAAATGAATGCGACCAGTGCCAGGATCACCGCAGCCAGCACGCCCTGAACCGCCGGGAGGCGCAAACCGTTCGCAAAAACGAGATGCGCCATGACAAGGCCGCTGATGACCGGTGACAGGGGAAAGAGCAATGTCAGCGCCAACCCCAGAACGCCATTCTGCGGCCGGGCAACCAGCCATGAGGCTATCGGCTGCACGCCCCTTGCCCTGAATCGATCCGCATCAATGCCGGTCGGTGTATGGCAGGAGCGCCAGGTAGCGCGCCCGCTTAACTGCCGTCGACAATTCGCGTTGATAGTGTGCTTTCGTACCGGTAATTCGACTCGGGACGATCTTGCCCGTTTCCGTCACATATGCCTTGAGCAAATTGAGATCCTTGTAATCGATCTCAGTGATTCCCTCGGCGGTGAAGCGGCAGTACTTTCTTCTGCGTGAATAACGACTCATTGTTTACTTCTCCGTCAGGCGCTCTTCGCTTCAGAGGCCTCTTCGGCCTCCTCTGCGGTTGATTCTTCTTCGGCCTTCGCTACTTCAGGCTGATCAGCGGCTTCCTCTGCCGGTGCCACTTCGGCCTCGGCGGCAGGCGCGTCATCAGTTTCGGCGGCAGGCGCTGCTTCAGCTGCCGCTTCCGGCGCAGCCTCAGCATCTTCTGCAGGCGCAGCATCTTTCGCATCTTCGGCAGGTGCCTCATCGGCAAGCATGGCAGTTTCTGCCGCAGCTTTCGCATCACGTCGACGCTGCGATTCCTTCTCCCGCTGCTTCTCTTCCTCGACGGCAACCGCCATGTGAGACGGCTCGGTAATCGCTTCTTTACGACTGATCACCATGTGCCGGAGCACGGCGTCGTTGAATTTGAACGCGGCAGTGATCTCATTGAGCACGTCACTATTGCACTCGACATTCAACAGAACGTAATGCGCTTTATGAATCTTGTTGATGGGATGAGCCAGCTGACGCCGACCCCAGTCTTCAGTGCGATGAACCGCACCTTCTGACTCCGTAACCATGCTCTGGTAGCGTTCTACCATGGCAGGCACTTGTTCGCTCTGATCCGGATGGACCAGAAACACGATTTCGTAGTGTCTCATTGTCTTCCCTTGTGGATGAAGCCGCACGGGACATCCTGAGTTGCCTGCAGGCTGGCGTTGCGGATTACAGCTTCCCGGATTTCCGGTGAAGCAAGGTGCTATCCCGCCACAATAGCGGGGAGGCGCATCCTAACGGAGGGCGGGCATGGAATCAAGGCTTTTCACTTTGATTGGAGGGAGCGCAGCGACGAAGCAATCTCTGGAAAATCAATAGATTGCTTCGTCGCTGCCTGCCTCGCAAAGACCACTTTAGCGGCGCTGCCGCACCGCCTCGTAAAGACAGATCCCTGTGGCCACGGACACATTCAGGCTGGAAACCGCCCCCTGCATCGGCAGGCTGACCAGATGATCACAGCGCTCTTCAATCTGCTTCCGCAGACCCGTCTCCTCGCGGCCCATGAGAAAAGCCAGGGACGGCGTCAGATCGCACTCATACAAAGATTTCCCGGCCGCGTCACTTGTCCCGATGACGCTGACGCCATACTCCTGCAGCCAGGTCAGGACCCTCCCGATATTGGCTACCGCCGCAAACGGCACGCTTTCGGCTGCCCCGGCGGCCACTTTGCTGACCGTTGGCCCCAAACCTGCTGCGCCATGCCGCGGTACGATCACTGCATCTGCGCCTGCCGCATCAGCGGTACGCAGACAGGCGCCCAGATTATGCGGATCCTGAACACCATCAAGGACCAGCAACAGCAGCGTCTTATCGCCTGTCAGCGCCTTCTCGACGAGATTGCGCAAAGCGGCTTCATCCATCGTCTGGCTGCGCCGGATTTCGGCAACGACGCCCTGGTGCCGCGTTTCGCCGCTGATCTGCTGAAGTCGCGCCCGATTGGCGGACTGAATTTCGATGCCCCGATCATTTGCCAAGGCAATCACGGCCTCGAGCCGCGGGTTCGCAGTCTGGTACTCCGCATATATCTTCAGAATTTCGGCAGAACGCTGCGTCAATAACTGCTCAACGGCGCGCAGCCCTGTCACGTACCGGGCTTTGCTCATCTTCTTCTTTTCTTCCTGGAAGTCCGGACCGCAGGCTGACCCTCGTCAACCAGTTGAAAGTCGATGCGCTTCGTATCGAGATCGACACGAGCCACGACGATCTTCAGGCTATCTCCCAGCGTGTATCGCGTAGCCGTCCGCTCGCCCACCAGGGACTGACTGCCGGCGTCGAACTGATAGTAGTCGTTCCCAAGACTGGTAACGTGTACCAGACCATCGATCTGCAGTTCCGGTATCTGCACGAACGCACCGAAATTCGTCACACCGGTGATGACTCCCTGGTACTCCTGGCCGACCTTGCCTTCCATGTACTGGCACTTGAGCCAGGCTTCGACTTCCCTTGTTGCGTCTTCAGCGCGACGTTCGTGCGCGGAACAAATTACACCGAGCTGGTCCATGCGGGTGGCGTCGTAGTTGTAGCTGCCGGGCTTCCCGCCCCGGACGAGATGGCGAATCGCCCGATGCACGAGCAAATCCGGATAGCGACGAATTGGTGACGTAAAATGCGCGTAAGCGTCGAGGGCCAAACCAAAGTGACCGATGTTCTTCGGCGTGTATTCGGCATGCATCATCGAGCGCAACATGGCCATCGAGATAGCGGCCGAATCCGGTCGGTCTGCGACCTGCTTGATGAGCCTGTCGAAATCCCGCGGTTGCACGTGGTCCGAGTGCGGAACCTTGAGTCCGAGGCTCACAAGGAAAAGTCGCAGCTCATCGAACCGGTCCGGATCAGGCTTGGCATGAACACGATACAGACCGGGGATTCGATGCTTCCTGATAAACTTCGCCGCCTGCACATTCGCTGCGATCATGCACTCTTCAATTAGTTTGTGAGCATCGTTGCGCGGGACGGCACGAATCGCTTTCACAGTGCCATCTTTGCCCATTTCGATTCGAGTCTGCGGGATATCCAGTTCAACGGCGCCGCGCTTGCGACGATTCTTCGCGAACAGAGCATAGACTTCATGAAGATTGCGTATGTCGCCCTGCACCTCTTTCGGCACATCGTTGTCGTTCTGGCCGGTCAGGAACTCACTCACCTGTGTGTAGGTGAGGCGCGCCGCCGAGCGCATTACTGCTTCATAAAATTTAGACCTCGAAACCTTGCCGTCGGGTTCGACCCGCATTTCACAAACCATGCACAGCCGGTCAACTTTCGGATTCAGTGAGCAAAGCCCGTTGGACAGTACCTCCGGCAACATCGGCACGACCCTGTCCGGGAAATAGACGGATGTCGCGCGACGAATTGCTTGCTTGTCGATTGGTGAATTGACCTGGACGTAGTGACCGACATCCGCGATTGCAACCAACAGTCGAAATCCATTGCCCGCCGGTTCGGCAAAGACAGCATCATCGAAGTCGCGGGCGTCAGCTCCATCGATCGTAACGAGATTGGTGCCACGAAGATCGGCACGATCCTTTTTTGCAGTCTCCGGAACTGTTTCGCCAAACTCCTTCGCCTGGTCGCGGACCGCGGCGGGCCAATCTGTGGGAACGCCGTGTGCATGAATCGCGATATCGGTCGCAATGCCCTTCTCACCCGGTGTGCCGATGACTTCAATGATTTCACCGGTCGCTTGCTCAACGTGAGTCGGGAAGTCGAGAATTCGCACAACTACAATCTGGCCGTGCTTCGCGTCGTTCGCTTTACCTTTGGCAATGAGAATCCGGTGAGCGATTTTCGGGTTGTCCGGTATGACAAGGCCGATGCCGCGCTCGCGAATAAACTGACCGGCAACTTCTGCTACCTTTCGCTCGAGCACTTCAACCAGCTTGCCCTCGGGCCTGCCGCGTCGATCTTCACCAACAATTCTGATGGCGACACGGTCGCCATGAAAGAGTGCTCGCATTTCACGAGCAGATAGATAAATGTCGTCGCCCGCATCGTCCCGTGAGACGAAGCCAAAGCCGTCCTGATGACCGCTGACGGTACCCGTAACCAGGTTGATTCGTTCGATCAGGCAGTATTCGCCGCGCCTGTTCTGGATAATCTGACCTGCGGCAACCATTGTTCGCAGCGCCTCGGTCAGCTGTGCGAGCATCTTCTGACCTTTCAGGTCGTATTCCCGCATCAACGCATCGATTTTCAGCGGCTTTCCGGAAACCTTCATATAATCAAGAAGTTCGCCGCGTTTCGGAATTGGATGTTGGTAAGGTTTACGGCGTTTTGATTTGGTTTTCTTGTGCTGGGCCAAGCCGGTGAACTCCATGAAACTCTATGTGCGAGCGAAGATTGACAGACTCAGGACGGTTTGAGTACAGTGCGCCACCCGCAGAAAAACGCACTATACGCGGTTTAGAGCATGCCCAGGTGGCGGAATTGGTAGACGCGCCAGCTTCAGGTGCTGGTTATCGAAAGGTAGTGGAGGTTCAAGTCCTCTCCTGGGCACCATTCAAACCCAACACGTTCCATATTCCAAATATCAACGCGCGTTGTGGTTCCGCTTATGAAATCTCAGGGAATCGACGTTGTTTGTTGTTCAGTGATTTCATCCCGGGTATTCGGGTGAATAATTTCTCGATAGCTTTCTGTCGGCTCGCACTCAGCACGTGCACCAGTTGTTCGATATTGGCGCAGAAGCCGTAGGCCGGCCGGCAGCCGGCGGTTTCTGCCGTGGCAGACTTTCAAATGCCAGTTACGACCACGGCGCCGGTATCAGTTCGACCGGATCTGTGGCGAACCCCGATTCGGAGACGATCAAAGCGACTGCGATCGCAAACCTGACGGCGTCAGAACTTGTAACTGACGGATGTCGTGACACCGTAGTCCGTTTGGGATCCTGTCACCGACTGAGGCTGATTGTCATAGCTTTCATAAAACTCTAGTTGCCAGAAGAAGTCGTTGATGATTTCCCAGCGCAGCGTCGCGTCAAATTCGCCGCGAACACGACCCGACTCCGTCAGACTCGGGATGATCTCCAGGCTGGTCGACCAATCGAGTTGCGGTGTGTCATATCGATACCACTCCCAGATCGTCTTGACGTAGGACTCCAGGGAATCGATGTCTTCCGGTTCGTTGAAGCTATTTTCCCGGGTCGCCTTGAGCCCGCCTTTCAGCATGACGGAACTATGGTCGGTTTGTGTCAGTATTCGTCCGCCACCGGCTGAAAGCGAGGTTCTGAGATTCAAGCCCAGTTCATCATTGCGCTCGAACCTGATGCCGCCGTCGTTCAGCCAGCGATTGGCGCGCAGTCGCGTGTAATTGAGGTCAAGTGACTGTCGCTGGCTCGATTCATTATTCGAGCTGTTGGAAATGACAGACGAGAAATCTGCTGAACTGATTCTCTTGCGCGTCCGATACGAGAGATCCACACCGACGTTCATCTGGGTGACGTTGCTGGCCTTGGTGAAGTTGTAGCCGGCCGACACTCTAAGGTCGATTGCCTCTTTCCACGAGCTTTCGATCGGATTCATCGAAACGATCAATTGGTTTTCCAGCTCGATCGGCCCGTCTTCGGTTTCCACGATTACCGCCGAGCCCTGTTCTGATCGCGAGATGCGCCCGAAGAAACGGGCCCCGGTCAGGATCTCGACCTGGATATCCCGATCCGCGCTGAGGTGTTCGACATCACCCCACTCGATTCTGATTATTCCGGTGGCATCCGTATCAAATGACAGTCGCCCGCGCCCCATGGACTTGACCTCTCCGATCAGCCGACTTCCGTTGCCAAATTCGACGACATCCGTGTCTGCCATTGCAGATTGCGATACGGTCAGTACCGCCGCGGCAAGCACGATGCTGGAAAAGAACCTGGACAGTCGTAGTGTTGGCAGTGAGTGCGAAAAGACCATTAAAATCCCCGGATAGATTCTGCTTTCAGGCGAAATCCGAACGTTACCCGTAACGCAATCATGTTCCAAATTTTTTCGTGCCGGCACTACTTTTGACGCCTGAATTCGGCCAGTTGGACGGGCCTGTGTGCCAAAATCGGGCGTGGCGGTCGCCACTGATTCGCTGCGACAAACACGGGAGGCCTGGCTGTGAGCGAAGACACCAGGAATTGTTCGCCGTCAGCAGTATACGGACCAATCAGGGTGTTTGAATACGAGAGACTTTTGACTCATCGTTACCGAGAAATCGACACTTCTGTTATTTTGAAGAAACCTCAATCATGAACTGATCTTTTTTCTCAGCGCGCTTGGCAATTGCAGAGGTAAGTCCGCGAAACAGGAACGCATGTACTGGTAACAATGAGTACCAGTAGATCAAACCAGCTGGTCCGGCCGGATGCCAATACGCCGTTGCACTCAGTGTGCGATAGTCGCCTCCGTCACGGATCACAAACTCGAGTACCCCGGACCCTGGCCCGCGCATCTCCATCAGCAGCGTAAGCCTTTTCTCCGGTTCTGCAGCAATGACTCGCCAGGCATCGATAACGTCGCCCACACGCAGATCCGTGGGATGTCGGCGTCTGCGACTAAAGCTCGGGCCTCCCGCGAACCAGTTGATCAGCCGGCGCAAAAACCAGAGGGACTCAGCGTAGTAGTAACCCTCATCGCCACCGAATGCGGTCACCTGTCGCCACAATGCATTTGCACTTGCACGTGTTGTAACCTCACTCCCGGCCCTTTTTGCGTAGTAGGCATATTCGGGATGAAAATTTCGGCAGACAATCGATCCCTCGGCCCAATGAGCGCTGACATTATTGCTCCGCTCTGCTTCGAGCGCCGCAGTTACCGCTTGCTTGAAATCTTTCAGCTCAAGCGGAATCAATTTGCGAATTTCAGCATCATTCGCGATGACATCGTGCTCAAGTCCATCGATTAGCGCACGGGCAATATTAGTCGGCACTGCGGTAACCAACTTGAGCCAGTAAGATGACAGCCTCGGCGTTAACACCGGCAAACTCAAAAGCCGAAAACGGTTACCGGTAAGCTCGCCATACTGACGCATCAATTGTTCATAGGTGAGAATTTCCGGACCGCCGACGTCGTAAATCTTTCCAGCGGTTTCCGGCAAGCGCGCGACACGGACAAGATACTCGAGCAGATTATCGAGTGCGATCGGAGTCGAGCGCGATTGCACCCAGCGTGGCGTAATCATCACAGGCAGGTAGTTGACCAGGTCTCTGATGATTTCATAGGCCGCTGAGCCCGGCCCAACGATCATGCCCGCACGAATCTCTGTTACCGGAACCAGGCCGTCTCGCAACACGTTCCCGGTCTCGGCTCTGGACTTGAGATGCTGGGACCTGGGGCTGTCCGGAACGAGTCCGCCGAGATACACAATGCGACCGACGCCCGCCTGCGCTGCTGCTGCCGCAAAGTTGCGTGCAGCTTCGATGTCGAGATCAGCAAAATTTCGACCCGCAGCCATCGAGTGCACGAGGTAGAACGCAACGTCTATATCTTTCAATGCGGCGCGCAGAGATTCGGGGCTCAAGGCATCGGCTGCGACAAGTTCCACCCCCTGCCACCGTCGCGCCGCCAGCACCGCACGATGGCGTGCCGCAGCGCGCACCTGCCAGCCCGCTTCCTGCAGGCGAGGGGTAAGGTTCGTACCGATATAACCGCTGGCGCCGAACACCAACGCCCTGACTTTTTTTGTCACCGCTCAATTCCGGAAAAATTAATACAGGCTGGCCGGACCAGCTTAGGACGACAAGAACTCCATCGCTGAGAGCATACTTTTAGAGCAGGCTTTCTCGGCGCTACTATACGCTACTATCCCGAGCCTCAAGATAGCCACAGGGGCAGACTTCGATGCACTTACTGCAACCCTCACAGACATCGAGTTCAAGCGTAAAGTAATTGCCGGGCCCGGGCTCTGCAATTCGGGCAAAGCCCCCCGCGTTGCAGTACATAAAGCACTGTTGACAATCAAAGCACAGACCACAGGACATACAACGAGCCGCCTCCTGACGGGCCTGCTCGCTACTTATCGTCCGGTCGATTTCCAACTCCGGTTGGCTAAGCCACTCGCCTTCCGGGCGGCGTTCGCGACAGCCCCTCTGTTGATCCCGGTAGTAGTCAGACTTTACTGCGCCAGCGCGCACGGCTTTACGCGCTGGCAGCTCGCCCGGATGTGGCTCACCACGAAGTTCCGCATGCGCGGCCTCGGCAGCAAGGCGTCCCTGTGCAATCGCCTTGCTGGCGATGCCCGGTCCCCGGTCGTCACCACCGGCCCAGATATTATCTTCGAGCTTGCCGTCGTCCTCGGTGCGCAGCCATCTGTAACCATCATGCATCGGCTCGATACCATGCCAGTCGGGCGCCTGCGATACGGCAACTATGACCATGTCCACTGGCAACTTTTGCGTTTGACCGATAACTGGAATCGGGCGTCGGCGTCCCTGTTCATCGGCCTCGCCGAGTTGCATTTTCTGCAGTTCAATATGCCGGATGGCATCTCCGTCACGAACGATCCGGGTCGGTGATACCAGAAATCTGAACCGGACACCCTCCGTTTTGGCGTCCTCCACCTCCTGGGCCACCGCGGGCATTTGCTCCTCGCTGCGGCGATATAGCAGCAGCACTTGCGCACCCTCTCGCCTCGCACTGCGAGCGGCATCGATGGCCGTGTTGCCACCGCCCACGACGGCCACCGTTTTTCCTGTTTGCAGTGCAATGCGTTGCTTGCGCTGTCGCAGGTAAGCGATACCCGAGATCACTCCCGGACCTTTTTCGCCTGGTATGCCCAGCTCACTGGCCGCCTGGGCACCAAGCCCCAGGAACAACAGGCTGTGCCGATCGCGCAATTCATCGAAAACGATGTCGTGACCAATTTCAACGTTGCGGACGAGTGAGATGCGCAGGTTCAGCAACCGTTCGATCTCCGCATCCAGTATTTCTCTCGGCAGCCGGTAATCCGGGATCGCATGGCGCAACATGCCACCAGGCAGGTGATGTTTTTCATACATGGTAACCGGATAACCGCGACGTGCCATCTGGTAGGCAAAGGACAAGCTCGCCGGACCGGAGCCGATAACGCCAATGGATTCCGCCTCTTGCCCGGAACTCATTTTGGCCAACGGTAACGGCAGTGAGCGAGAGATTGCCCAGTCCCCGAGAAACCTCTCCAAGGCGTTAACAGAAACGGCACCATCCTTGTCACGGCGCGCGCATCGATCTTCGCAGGGATGCGGACAGATGCGACCGATCGTTGCCGGCAGGGGATTCAGCTCGGTCAGTTTCTCCCAGGCTTTGTCGTAGGCCTCATCCAGCGTCAAACCGACTTTCTCATGTTGGGCGATGATGCCGAGCCAACCACGAATGTCACCACTGTTGGCACATTGAGCCTGGCAAGGCGGCAGTTTCTCTGCCTGTTGAGCGTAGATTTGGAACGCCTGCTTCACAGGTGATGCAGCCGACGACTTAGTGCTCGACATGATTGCGCTCCTCACTTCGCCCATGACCGTTACGGATCATGCCTGCCGGCAAGTTTCCCGCCAGCAAGTTCCAGAAAAGACTGCCCAGGTAGGCCGGATGCAGGGTGCGCAGGAACACATCCGTGTACGGTGCGCTGCCACTAAAAAGATCCCAGAGTACTCCGGACATGCGTTTCGGGCGGTCGCTCTGGTTCTGCTCATTCGCCGTCATGCGCAGGATTCCACGGCGTGCGAAACGGGATTTTTGCACCAGGCTGCCGAAACCAAAAACCACTTTACCCATCTGGTTATCATTGTTTATTGCACGGCATAGCGGCGCATAATGGGCCTTGAAATTCTCTGCACTCACACCGTGAAATACGACGGTTTTTGCTGCGGCCTTCGCGGTTCGGTAAGCCGCGCCAATGCCGTCCTTGAATAACCGCGTAGCGCCACTGTCGCCGATAAAAACCAGTCGGTCGCCATAGGCCGGCCTTGCCGCTTTAATGTTGATGCGCGGATAGCAATGGCAGGCCTGAGCGGGAATCGTTCCGCCCGGAAAACAGTTACGGACCTCCGGGGAATTGAAGAACCGTTCCATCAACTCATCATTAATATCATCACCCAGAAGACACAGGGTGACGTAATCACCCTTGGGTATCAGCGCTGCAAATTCCAGCCTTGGAATATCCAGCAGGAATACATGCATGGACGGTCCAAATGTCTCCCTGATGACCTTGCGGCCGAGGAGAAATTCGCAGATGAAGGTCTTGGTCCGGCCAGGACGCTGGAATTCCTGAGTTTGACTTTCGAGGGTTTCCATAAGCCGGCTATTGACCCCCGTGGCAAGCACCACCAGGTCATAATTTTGACTGTACTGGTCCGCGCAATGAACGCACATATGATCGTCTTCGCGGTGTACATCCGTGACCAGCCGATGGACGACCGTTGCACCCTTTTGCTGTGCGAGTTCCAACAGGTAACGGTCAAAACTGCAGGTATCCAGGGGTTCAGAGTTTCGTGGTCCATTACCGCGGTAAACGGCGGCAATGCGCTTCTCCATCAAGGGCGTGGCGATTTCCACGTCACCAACGTCCATATGCAGCGTATACGATTCGATACCTCGCTGTACGACGTCGTCGGGGAGCATGATGCCCTCGGTCGCCAGGCGCTGCACCAGCGACTCTGAGACGATCCCACCGCAATGATTACAGCCAGCCGGTCCCCTATGGCAGAAATGGCGCGGCTCAAACATTTCCACCGCGACGTCCAGTCCCATCGCTTCAGCCATGTTGATCACGAAATAACTGAACATCGAGCCCGCGGGCCCCGCACCAATGACTGCGATTCTGGAACCGTCCTGCAATGTCTTCGGCAAACTCTGTTGGCGCTTTGGTACGCGCTCACCAAGTTGTTGCAGTTTTTCGGCCATTTTCATTGCGGTTCCAATTCGCAGCCTGCAGCGCTTGCCGCACACCTCGCGCCAGATCAATTCTGCTGACTGTCTTCCTCGTATTTCGCCAACCGATCTGTCAGGTCCCGAATGCGATGTGACATTGTCTGTACGATGCGGAAGGCCAGGGAAGGATCTTCGTGTATGCCGCCGAGGAAGTTCTTCTTGTCGATTGTGAGTACGTGGGTCGGACAGAGAGCCCGAACCGTAGCCGTACGCGTCTCATGTTCAAAAAGGGCCATCTCGCCAAAGAAATCGTTGGGGCCCATTTTTCGGAGCCTGAATTCCCTTCCATTCCTCTCAGCGACTGCCTCGACCTCGCCATTCTGAATGACGAACATACACTTGCCCGCGTCTCCCTGGCGGACAATTACTTCGCCGTTTTGGTACTGCTTGCCCAGATTGGCCATGCCGTGATCCCGACTCGAGTTCCTGTCCCTTTGGAATCCTGTGCCCACTTCAAGGCAGGTTTCAATTCGGAGATATACCTAATCCAGTGAATTCACCGACAGTGCATGCGGACTATCGAAATTCCCGGGTTCTCGTGTGTAGATGAGCGGACCCGTTTCTCGCGGTCAATGATCTTCTTTACGCAGCTTCTGGTGCTGGTTAGCGAAAGGCAGTGAAGGTTCAGTCCCGCTCCCGGGGACCAGACAAAGAGGCTCCCGTTGGGATCCCTCTATTATGGGAGCTCTGACAAGTGGCATTCTGCCGGAGTCCCATCCGATTCGCTCACGGTGTATATTTGCGTCTTACAAATCCGGTTTCAGGATTAGCCAAAATCCGTTAACCAACTGGAACAGGCGAATGAAGAGGCGAAAAATGAACAAGACGAATGATAATGGCCTGAATGCGGCATCCCGTTTTCTCCCCAAAGCCGGTTTAGCCGGAGTCATGTTGCTAGTGATGCCAGCGATGGCAATGGCGCAAACATCTCGAGGCGCCATCCAGCCGGCGGCTCACGCCGGACAACAGCCAGTCAATCATTTGCCAAATCCTTATGAGACCCAGCGTAATTTCGGCACATTGCCGGATGGCAGAACCTGGGGCTCAGTGAGTGCGGTCAATATCGACATCGATGGAATCCACGTCTGGGCCGGCGATCGATGTGGCACAAATTCATGCGCCACTTCCGACGTCGACCCCATGGTCAAGCTGGATCCCAACGGCCGGGTGGTGGCGTCATTCGGTGCAGGCACCATGATCTGGCCGCACGGGATCGACGTGGACAGCGAGGGAAATATCTGGGTGGCGGACGCCCGCCTGGCCAATGAAAGAGAGCTGGAAGAAAACCCTGCTGCTGCCAACCGTGGCAGCGCTGTGCTGAAATTCAGCCCCGAAGGTAAACTGTTGATGACCCTGGGTACACCGGGCGAGATGGGCGACCCACCCAGTCATTTCACCCAGCCGAACGACGTGGTCGTGGCGCCTAACGGCAATATCTACGTCGGCGAAACCCACGGAGCACAATTCCAGGACGAGCCCGGACCGGATGCGAAGAGCCGCATCTCGATTTTCGCGCCGGACGGTACCTTCATAAAGACTTTTGGTGAATGGGGCCTGGAGGACGGACAGTTCCGCTCTCCTCACTCGTTGGCATTTGATTCGCAGGGGCGTCTGTTCGTCGCCGATCGTGGCAATAACCGCATTCAGATATTCACCCAGGATGGCGAACACCTGGATACATGGTATCAATTCAGTCGCATCAGCGGCCTGTATATCGATCGCTCGAACGACATGCTGTATGCAATCGACTCCGAATCGGATCCCAACTACAACCCGGGTGGCTGGAGGAAGGGACTGCGTGTAGGTAACGCTCGCAACGGCCAGGTGTATTACTTTATTCCGGAACATGTGTCAGAACGTGCGTCCGGCATGGGTGGCACCGGCTCCATGGGTGAAGGCGTGACAGTTGATCGTGACGGCAATGTCTATGCCGGCGAAGTTGGACCGGTACAGGGCATGACCAAATTCATTCCACGACTGATTCCCTGAGCACCGGAAAGGCAACGCATATGAATCGCGACGCAAAATTCTGGGGTTCGATAGCGATATTCCAGGTGATATTCGGACTGGTCGTTTTCGCTGTGACTCGCAATTACTATATCGGGGAAGAACCAGGCCAAGACGCGCCACCGATGTCGATGGACAGGCCCGCGCTTGAGTTGCCGAGTGGTATCACTGCCGCCGATATCTCACGATTAGGGACCGCTGCACCGAGCACTTCGGTTCCGCTTGATCCGGAGCAACTCTCGCGCCAGGCCGATGAGTATTTCGCCGACAGGCAGTATGACAAAGCCGCCGAGCTCTATGATCGATTGCTGGATTTTGGTCCGAACAATGTCGAAATCCATAACAACCTGGGTCTGACACTTCACTATCTCGGCAGGTCAACTGAAGCTCTGGACCGGTTAAACAAAGGGGTTGCGATAGATCCCGACAACCAGAGAATCTGGCTGACGCTCGGCTTCGTCAACAGTCAGCTCGGAAATGTTGAGGAGGCAAGAACCGCCCTCACCCGCGCAACTCAGATCGGCACCAATGAATCGATTCGTCAATCCGCTCAAACAATGCTGGAAGAATTGCCTTAGTCGTCAATCGCCACCAGCGTACAAAATTTTCGGCCAAAAACATCCACGTCGTCCCAGTCGGTGAAATCGAATGTGCCGTTTGGATCGGTAGGGCCCTTGGTCATCCACATGATGAAGCGAATCATGTTCTTGTCGAAAAAACCGTAACTGGGGTAATCGATCTGGCCGCCAAAAATCCCGATGACCGGCGGCCTCCAACTTATCGATTTCAGAAATTTTTTGACGTAGGGGTTGGTGTCGGGGTCTCGTTTCTCCGGCTTCCGGGCTACCGCATTTACTGAGAAAAATGCACTCGGTTTCGACTCCAGCGACGCTATGTGATTTTCGATAAATCGCGTCACTTCAGGACGATGTTTACCGTAGCGAATGCTTGCACCAATTACATGCGCATCGAAGCCATCCAGGCTGATATCCGGGCTCTTCGTCAATTCCCGCAGGGTCACTGCGTGCCCTTCTCTTTCAACGACGGCTTGAAGTCGTTGACATATCTCCAGTGTGTGCCCGTCAATCGTTGAATAGAGGAAGAGAATGCTGGCCATACTTACTGATTCCCTGGCAAAGAGAACCAGCATAACTCGATTTGTCGCCAGGATAAAAAGCCGTCAGCGGCGTTTTCCGGCGCAGCAGAGCCAGGATTAGTCAGGAATCCGGATATGGACTATTCTTCATCGCTAACCAATCGATTGGCTGCTGGCAATCTGGAGCAATATGAATACCGATATGAACCTGGGCGTAAGCGAGCGCCTTAAGCCGATACTGGCGGCAGTCCGCGCGTTCATCAAAGACCGGGTTTTACCTGTCGACGAAGAATTCCTCGAAGAAGTCGGCAACGGCGACCGCTGGACGCTCACTGAGCGACAGACCGAAATACTTGAGGGACTCAAGTCCAATGCCCGCGAGCAAGGCCTGTGGAATTTCTGGTTAACCGACAGCGAGCGCGGCCCCGGCCTCACGACGGTCGAATACGCCTACATTGCAGAAGAAACCGGGCGTGCACATATCGCGGCTGAGGCCTTCAACTGCAGCGCTCCGGATACCGGCAATATGGAAGTACTGGAGCGGTACGGTACCGACGAGCAGAAAGACCAGTGGCTTGTGCCCCTGTTTAATGGCGAGATTCGTTCGGCCTATGCCATGTCGGAACCAGCCGTTGCGTCATCGGATGCCACCAATATCTCCATGTCGGCCGTGCTGGAGAATGGCGAGTGGGTCCTGAACGGGGAAAAAACATACATATCAGGTGCTGGAGATAAGCGTTGCAAGATACTGATATGTATGGTGAAAACTAACCCGGAAAATGACCGGCATTCGCAGCATTCCCAGATCCTTGTACCGATGGATACCCCCGGTGTCGAAGTCGTACGTCCGATGGGTGTTTTCTCCATGGACGACGCGCCCCACGGGCATATGCACCTTCGATTCAGCGACGTTCGTGTCCCGGAATCCAATATCATCCTCGGTCCCGGTCGGGGCTTCGAGGTCGCGCAGGGACGCCTTGGGCCAGGCCGAATTCATCACTGCATGCGCGCGATTGGTATGGCCGAGGAAGCACTCGCCAGGATGTGCAAACGTGCTGTCTCACGAACCGCATTTGGCAAACCCCTTGCCAAACTTGGTGGCAATTACGACAAGATCGCCAATGCCCGAATGAGCATCGACATGGCACGCTTGCTGACATTACGTACGGCGCATGCGATTGACACGCAGGGCGTCCAGGAAGCTCACTTGTGGATATCCAAGATCAAGGCACATGTACCGAACGTTGCGCTCGATGTCATCGACGATGCCATTCAGATGCATGGTGCCGCAGGCTTGTCGGAGGATTTTCCGCTGGCAAGAATGTACATGAATGCGCGAACACTCAGACTTGCAGACGGTCCTGACGAGGTCCACCGTATGGTCGTCGCCAGGCACGAACTGCGGCCCTACCTTAAAGCGGAGTAAGTTTTTGGCTGAAAGAATCAGCATCGAGGAATACGGGAATCTCAAAGGGTTGGAACTCGAGCCTTCGCCGTGGCTGGAAATCACGCAGGACAGGGTTAACCAGTTTGCGGACGCAACCAACGATCATCAGTTCATTCATGTCGATCCTGTACGCGCGAGCCAAACGCCGTTTGGTGGCACCATTGCCCACGGCTACCTGACGCTTTCATTGCTATCAGACATGATCACGTCGAGCCTGCCCCTGCCTGATGGGCTGGTAATGGGCATCAATTACGGCTCCGACAAAGTCCGTTATCTCGCACCAGTGAGAGTCGGACAACGGATTCGAGCAAAAATGAAAATAGCCGGGATCGACGAAAAAAGACCCGGGCAATGGTTGGTCAAAACCGCGGTTACCGTAGAGATTGACGGCGAATCGACGCCCGCATTGATCGCAGAGATACTGTCAATGTTTGTGGTCGGCCCGCAGGAGCAGGAGGAACAGGAATGAGTATCAGACTGGATGACCAGGTAGCTATCGTGACTGGTGCAGGTCGTGGACTTGGTCGAGCGCATGCGCTGGCACTGGCCGAACGCGGTGCCAGGGTCGTGGTCAACGATCTAGGCGCTGAAGACGCCCGGAATGTCGCCGACGAAATCAAACACTCAGGCGGTTCGGCTATGGCGCACGCCTGCAGTGTCGCGGACAACGACCAGGTCGAAAAGATGGTGGCCCAGGTCATGGCTAAATGGGATCGCATCGATATTCTCGTCAACAATGCCGGCATCCTGCGCGATAAGACGTTCCACAAAATGTCGCTGGACGATTTTCGCCTGGTCCTCGATGTCCACCTGATGGGCTCGGTCTACTGCACGAAGGCTGTCTGGGACATCATGCGTGAGCAGAATTACGGTCGGGTCGTTTTCACCAGCTCCAGCACGGGTCTTTATGGCAATTTCGGCCAGGCAAATTATGGTGCGGCCAAGATGGCGATGGTCGGGCTGATGAATACGCTGCACCTCGAGGGCGCCAGATACAACATTCGGGTCAACTGCCTGGCTCCGGCCGCCGGCACCGCGATGACCGAGGGCCTGTTTCCCGATGCCGCATTCGAACTTCTTGCCCCCGAAACCGTTAGTCCGGGTGTGATTTTTCTCGTATCGGCCGACGCACCCAGCCGAAAAGTGCTCGCTGCCGGCGGCGGTAGCTTTGCCGTTTATAAAGGTTTCGAGACCGATGGTGTCAACCTGCTGCCAGATAGGCTGAGCGCCGACGGAGTGGCTGCGGCCTGGGACGCAATCGACAACGAATCAAACATGAAGGAATTGCAGACCGGGTTTGAACAGGCCAGCAAGCTGACGATGAAGGCTGCGACAAACCTCGGCATCGACCTGTCATAATGAAAGCGCTCATTTGCAGGGAACACGGGCCACCGGAAGGCCTGGTCATCGAGGAGACTGACGACCCAACGCCCGGAAAAGGTCAGATCGTCGTTGACGTTCATGCCGCCGGAATCAATTTTCCTGACATCCTGGTCTTTGCCGGAAAGTACCAGGTTCGATTCGAGCCACCGTTTATTCCCGGGTATGAAGCCTGTGGCGTCGTCAGCGAGCTCGGGGATGGCGTCACCCGACATGCCGTAGGCGACAAGGTCATCGTTACGCCGATGGGCGGTGCGTTTGCCGAGCGCCTGGCTGTCGATGAAAACCAGGCCTTTCCCCTGCCGGACTCGCTGACCTTCGAAGAAGGCGCAGGCTTTCCGATTGCCTACTGCACCAGCTATCACGCCCTCAAACAGTGCGCGCATCTGAAGGCTGGCGAGACAGTGCTGGTGCTTGGCGCCGCCGGCGGTGTCGGCACCACTGCAATCGAAATTTCCAAAGCGATGGGGGCGCGGGTAATCGCGGCAGCGAGCACCAACGAGAAACTCGAATTCGCGAAATCTGTCGGAGCCGACGATACGATCAATTATTCCGAATCGGCGTTGAAGGAAGCGGTGAAAGAACTCACGTCAGGTAGAGGCGCCGATGTGGTTTACGACCCGGTCGGTGGAGAGTTTGCAGAACAGGCCCTGCGCGCAACGGCCTGGCATGGCCGATATCTTGTGGTCGGGTTTGCGAGTGGCGACATCCCGAAATTTCCCGCCAACCTGGCGCTCCTGAAGGAAGCCAGCATCGTTGGTGTTTTCTGGGGTCAGTGGGCGGCGGTTGAACCGCAGGGGCATATTGAAAATATCAGTGAGATGGTTGGCATGTTGCACGAAGGAAGACTCATCCCCCGAATAACGGCCACTTACGCATTGGAGGACTACGTCCGGGCATACAAGGATGTCGCCGCACGGCGCATTAAGGGGAAGACAGTCTTCAAGCTGCGCTAGACATGCTTTATTGCTCGGTGAGATTTCTGCGGAAGCGCTGCATACCGCTGATCCAGCGATCATAGTCACTGGCTTTTCGCCGAAAGTATTCCGACACCTGTTGGTGCGGCAGAATCAGAAAACGCCCGTCGCGGATTCCCTCGACGATACAATCTGCAACTTGCTCCGGTGCGAGAATGCCATCGACGTCGTTGCCGCCGAAGCCCCCTTCCATACTGTCTGAATCATCTGCAATTCCAATCATCCTTGTTGCCACTGCCTGCGGACAGACGACCGCTACGTGAATGCCTTCTTCGCCGTGGGTAATTGCGATCGACTCAGCGAACGCCACGGCGGCATGCTTGGTGGCGGAATAGGCGGCGTCCCCGATCTGGCTCAACAATCCGGCTGCCGAAGCGATGTTCACAAGATGCCCGCCCCCGCGCTCAATCATCCGCGGCACGAGTTCCCTGGCGGCGTAAACGTGCGCCATCACGTTGACTCGCCAGCAAGATTCCCACCGGTCGTCCGTCGGGTTCAACCCACCTTCTTTCGACGCCGCGCCGGCAGAACCATCGCCGTAGCCGACGCCGGCGTTGGAAACAAACAAATCAATCGGGCCGATTTCATTTTCCACGGTCGTAATGAGACCGGAAAGCTGCTGCTCATCGCCGACATCGACCGCAAAGGCACGACCATCGAGTTCCTTTGCGACGGACTGCGCGGCCGAATCATCCAGATCGGCGACGACTACCGAAATCCCTTCTTTGCTGAGTCGCCGACAAATCGCACGGCCAATACCGTGCCCGCCACCAGTCACGACCGCCGTTCGCACGTTCTCGATCACTTGCTGATCCTGAGGAGCTGAGAGAACCCTTTCGGCGCGTCAGACTCTTCATTTGTCAGCGCGTACAACGCACCATCCGGTCCCTGCCGCAATTCACGAATACGCTGATTACGATCGACCAGCAATCTTTCTTCTGCAATTACCCGGTCACCATCAAGTACCAGGCGGGAAATATGCTGGCCGGACAACGACGCGACAAAGACATTCCCCTGCCACTCGGGAAACATCTCTCCGGTATAAAAAATGAGGCCCGAAGGGGCGATTGATGGCCGCCAGAAGTAGCGCGGCTGCTCCATGCCATCCTGCTGCGTTTCACCCTGTCCGACTGGCTCGCCAGAATACTGGGTGCCGTAGGAAATCACCGGCCACCCATAGTTGCCCCCCGACTTGATGATGTTTAGCTCGTCACCACCGCGCGGTCCGTGTTCAGTTGCCCAGATTTCACCAGTTTCGGGATGCGTCGCGAAACCGGAAATATCCCGATGCCCTAAACTGAATATTTCCGACGGAACATCTTCATTTGTACTCCATGGATTGTCCCGCGGAATCGTACCATCGGAGTTGATACGTAAAATCTTCCCCGAATACGAAGTCATATCCTGGCCATCGCCTTCGCCGGCACCCGCCGTTCCGGCGACAAGCAAATGACCATCTGGTGTGAAATGCAGCTCCTGCCAGGCCTTGCCGTCGACAACCACTTCGACATCTTCCAGTCGAAGTGCGTTACGGTTCAGCTTGCCTCGCGCTACGCGTGGAGTATTCGGTGCCTCCGCATTGCCAGAAGGAGCTGTGTACGAAAAATACACCAGCAGGTTGTCGCTAAAATCCGGATCAAGGGCAACGTCAAACAGTCCGGACCATCCTTCGTGGGACAGTTCGGGTAACCCGGTCAGCGGTCCGGACAGATGTCCGCCGGCATCCAGAATTCGCATCGCGCCAGTACTGTTTTCGCTGATGAGGATTTCGTTGCCGGGAAGAAACGCCAGTGCCCACGGAGCGCTCAGGCCATCGGCAAGCGTCTCAACACGAAATTCGGATGCAGGCGCTGCCGGCACCCTCGTTTGCCCGTTAAACGCCGGTTGAGACATGATCCGGTCGAGCTTCAGGGTCGGCGGATTCTCTGAATCCTGTGCCATTGCCGGACGCCAAGCAGCCAATGCGAACAGTGCCATCAGGTAAATTTGCTTCATCTCGGTCCCCCCCATTAATTGCGGCACAGTATATAGAATTCGCCAGATCGAAGGCGTCGCTGCGCTACAATGTCCGGCACACAAAACAGAAAAACGATTACCTTTGTGCTCTTATTTTCGGGGGGACTTAAATGAAAACGCTCTTGATGCCGGCATTGACCGCTTCGCTGATCCTGGCAGGCTGCGCGCCGGACAAGGCAGCAGAGGAAGATGCGAAAAAGCTGCGTTTTGCGGTGATGACGTTCTCGCACGAGACCTGCACATTTTGCCCCGGCGGCGACAGCGATATCGAGCGCTGGACAAAATTGCGCCCACCTTACGTCGGCGACGAAATTTTCGCCGCCGGTTCATACATTCCCGGATTTGTTCGCGCAATCCAGGAATACAGCGACGTAGAGCTAATTGGGCTGGAGTCGCCCGCCGGAGTCTACGGCGGCTCGTCAGCTGCATGGACAACTGAAGAGGCATTCGATCATTTTCTCAATATCATGCTGGAGGACTTGCGGGAGGCGATGCCCGTCGACGGCGTCTATCTGGCGCTACACGGCGCAATGGCTGTACGCAATGTGCCGCGACCGGAAGCGGAAATTGCGCGGCGATTTCGCGAAGTCGTAGGGCCCGATGTGCCGATTGTG
This sequence comes from Woeseiaceae bacterium, assembly GCA_024640315.1. Lineage (GTDB taxonomy): Bacteria > Pseudomonadota > Gammaproteobacteria > Steroidobacterales > Woeseiaceae > SZUA-117. The sequence continues at coordinate 98,780 of JAHEFF010000002.1, read as the reverse complement.
GGATCGTTCGACCTGCACGCAAATGAGGACGAAGAATTCCTGCGCTGGGCCGACATGGCGTTCATCACGAAACGGTATCCCCACTACGATTCCTATGTACAGGGCGAACGATCGGCGCGCGCGCTTGTTCGCATCGCCAGAGGATTGTATGAACCGACCACCGCCACCAGAAAACCCGGCGTCATCACTCCCACGGTGTTGCAGTGGACCGGCCAGTCGCCTTCAATGGATATCATGGAGCGCGCGCGCCGCTGGGAGTCACGCGAACGAGATGTCTATGTCAGTGTCGCCTATGGATTTCCCTGGTCGGATGTGCCTGACGTCGGCGCGACAGTTCACGTCATGACCAACAACGACCAGGAGCTGGCCGACCGCATCGCCGATGACATGTCGGACTTCATCTGGCGCGTTCGCGAAGACCTGTTTGGGAACGCGCCAGCGCGCCCGGCAGACGCAGCCGACCAGGCAGTGACGGCATTCGCATCCGGCGCAACTCCGATCGTCCTGGCGGATTACAGTGACCGAAACGGTGATTCCACCTTCACGTTGCAGCAAGTCGTCGACAAGCGCATGAGCGGCGTGCTTGCCGCAACAGTCCGTGACGAGCGCGTTATCGAGGCACTTGCATCGAGTGGTGCTCAGCCCGGCGACCTTTTCAGCATGGAAGTCGGTGGATTCGCTGCACCATCGAGCGGAGAACCTGTTCAGATCGACGGCACGCTTACGTACTTCGGCGAGGCTTTTGGCTATCCCCAGGTGGCCGTCGTTGATTTCGGCGATCGTAATTCATTGATTATTACGCCAGCGCTCAAGCAGGTTATCTGGCTGGATGAAATCCGCTTTGGCCCCTTGGATCCGGATAACTATGATGTCTTCGTCGTGAAATCCCGCGTTCACTTTCGACGTGGCTTCGATGAAACCGGGTATGCCAACACGATCATTCTCGTTGATGCGCCGGGGCCGTTCGTCGGCACCAACGCGCTTGACGCCTTGCCGTACGAGAATGTCACACTGACCGATTATTATCCATACGGCACGCCGCCGGACCGGCAGTAAAAGGATCAAAAATGAAGAAGCCGTTTTCACTCGACAATTCACTTGAAATTCTAGCGGCATTGTTCGCAGCAGGCGCGGCCCTGGGTGTGCTGCAGACATTCATCATCGGCAAACACTTCGTCATTCCGACAATGGTGCTTTTGCTCGTCATCTACTTCGGCAACCTCGCGCGCTTCGGCCTTAAAGGCGAACGCTGGGCAAAACACATGCTGTTGTGGACATTCCTTCTTATGGCATGTCACACGTTTTTTGCGTTGTTCTGGGCGGCAGACGCCAGGCCAGGCGCCTTTTTCGGCGCCGCCTTTTATCCGGTCTATGGTGGGTTCTTCCTGCTCGTCGGCGGGCTGTGCATCAGCTACGCCAAACGGAATAATCTCTGGTAGCAACTACCGTCCCATGGACCCGGGAATGCTCGCCGCTACTTCGTACGATCGCTGACCTGCACACCTTCGATAATCGTACCGACGGCGTGACTCGTATATTCGAACGGGTCGCCGTCGTATAACGCGAGGTCGCCATCCTTGCCCACCTCGATACTGCCAACCCGATCATCAACGCCCAGAATTTTTGCCGCATCAATGGTAATAGCCGCAAGCGCCTGCTCGAAGGTCAGTCCGTGCGGCAGAGTCATCGCCGCCTCAAACAGGACCAGTCGGGTCTTTGGCACATAGCCTTCATAGCCACTTTGAAATGCGGTAGGAATGCCCGCATTGATCAATTTCTCTGCTGTAGTGAATGACAGGTTCTCGCGCTCGCCGCCCGCTCGTGCCATTGCCGGATGCACGATAACCGGAACACCGGCCGCCTTGATCTCGTCGAGAAGCAGGTAGGCCTCGGATGCACCATCGAGCACCATGCGTATATTGAATTCCTCAGCAATTCGAAGCGCCGTCATGATGTCATTGTGCCGGTGAGCAGTAACCAACATCGGCATCTCACCGGAAATGACGCCAGCCAGCACTTCCAGCTTCAGATCACGCGCCGGCGGCTCCTTCTCATCATCGTCTTCGGCAGCGGCAATCTTCTTGGCATAGGCCTGGGCGTTTAACAACTCGGTGCGCAACATTGCAGCCACCTTGCCTCGAGTTCCCGGCGTGTTCCGACCGTCGTTGCCGGACATCACCGCGCCCTCACCCATCGTGGCCGCAACCATTGCCGCCGGGTTGATAACGGCCTCGGCGATGGTGTTGCCCGTGGTTTTGGCAATCAGTGTTTGACCGGAAATAATTTCGCCGGGCCCGTGGCCGCTGTGAATGGTCGTAACGCCAAATGTACGTAGCCATTCGATGAGGGGTTCGCGGGCATTGTAGGCGTCGATAGCCCGCAATTCGGGCTGAATCGCCGCTGATCGCTCAAGATAATCCTGATCGTTATCCTGACTAAGGAAACCGACCATGCCAACCACCGTATGAGCATCAATGAGTCCAGGCGTTACCACTGCCGCATCGACCACAACCATGCCGTCGGGAATAGCGACATCACCTGCCGGTCCAACAGCAGCGATCTTTCCATCACGGACAATGACGACACCGTTTTCAATCGGGCCACCCGCGGCCGTATATACACGATCGCCACGCACGGCAATGTCAGATGCCATCACCGAAACAGAGACACCGCAAACAAGGCATACAGTCAGAAGTCTACTCAGAAGTTTCATCAGTGACCCTCCTCGTAGCCGTGGAACTCATGAACAAACGATGGTTGTAATGCGCCAAAGCCACCTTCCGCGACGGCCCTGTCGTCAGGATCATCGAGATCAAATCGTTTCACACCTTCGACCCAGGTTTCCTGCACACGTGTGTAGACGCTCAGCGGGTCTCCCGACAGTATGACGAAGTCGGCATCCTTACCACGCTCCAGCGTGCCAATACGATCATCGAGGTCGAGCATTTCGGCGCCCGCGAGTGTGAGCGCGCGTAGTGCTGTCTCACGCGACATTCCGGCACGCACGCCAAGTGCTGCCATGCGCATGAATAGCCGTGAGTCAGTAATGTAGTCGTCGGTATGAAAACCGACGTTCGCTCCCGCCCGCTCAAGCGCCGGCGCGTTTTCAAAGTCGATGTACTGCGCTTCCAGTTTTCCACCGGGGCTGTCGATCATAATCAGGGAAACCGGCGCATTGGCAGCGGCTATTTCCTTAGCGACCCGATGCGCCTCGCTGACGTGATGCAGCACAACACGAAATCCAAACTCCTGCTGCAGCCTCAGCACAGTGAGAATATCGTCATGGCGATGAGTGTGATGATGGACAATTCGCTCGCCGTTCAGTACTTCGACCAGCGCTTCCATGGCCAGGTCACGCTCCGGCATCTTCTCCGCATCACCGTCGGCGCGTTCTATTTTTGCCATGTATTCCTGGGCCGCAACATATTTCTGGCGAACCAGCGCGGCTGACTTGCCCCGCGTTCCGGGGAATGGGGGATCACGACGGGGATTTGTGCCATTGGCCATTTTCATCCCGCCATCGACGCTACCGTCGTCTTTTTTGTAGGCAATCGATTCGATCGAGTTACCTTCCCGCAACTTGACGTAGATCGTCTGACCACTCATGAGGTGACCCGAACCAGACATCAGGTTGACGGTTGTAATTCCCCCTGCCAACGCCCGCTTAAAGCCGGCGTCGCGCACATTAATTGAATCGAGCACCCTCGCTTCCGGTTGAATCGGCGAAGATCGGTCCGCACCGGCTGGCTCTCCGATGTGGCTGTGGGTATCGACAAAGCCCGGCACGATCACCTTGCCAGCGACATCGACAACTTCTGCGTTTCTTGGTACGCGAACGCCAGCGCCGATAGCGACAATCTTGCCACCGTCGATCACCAGCACACCATTATCGATCGGCGCATCCGCCACGGGCATGATGGTAGCGCCGACGAAAGCAGTCGGTTCTGCGGACGCAACGGCAGCCGCCATCAGGAACAGTGTTGTAAGTAAACCGGAAGGTCTCTTCATTTTTTGCTCTTTTTTTTGCGGAGACCCGGCGACGATACCTGAAACAGGTTGATGCCGCTAGCCGAAGACGACCTGCGCTGGCCACACCGTTTTGACTTGTAATGCACGCCCCCTTTACTCTGTTGTGTGTGAAGCATCGAACACTGATATTCGATCTGGATGGCACTATTAGTGATCCGTCCGTCGGGATTTCCCGATGCATTAATTTTGCGCTCGAGTCGTTCGGCTACGAAGCGGTCACGTCAGACGACGTTCGGCAAATGATCGGCCCGCCGCTCGCCGAAATATTCGAACACTTTTTGGGCACGCTTCCCGAAGGCCGAATGATTGAGCTGATCGACAGGTACCGCGAGCGATATGCTGACGTCGGATTCGCCGAAAACATAATTTACCCGTGCATCCCGGAGTCGCTCGAAGCACTGGCTACCGGCGGCTACCGAATGGGCGTTTGCACGTCCAAGCGGGCCGACTATGCCGTGAAGATTGTCGACATGTTCGGGCTTGGATCTTATTTTGAATTTGTCGATGGCGGAGACGTTCACATCAAGAAATTCATGCAACTGGAGCGCCTCGTTTGCGGCGGTATCGATGCCGCCAGCGCGGTCATGATCGGCGATCGGGCGGTCGACATTGAAGCTGCAAAAATCAATGGAATCCGCTCCACCGGGGTAAGTTGGGGCTTCGGCGACATTGACGAGCTTGAAAACGCACGGCCGGACCACCTCGTCCATGCGCCTCAGGAATTACTGGAGCTGTACTTATGAAATCCACAATACCGGTGTTCTTTACGGCGGCCCTGCTGGCCGCTACGGCAGCGGCACAGGACAGGTCCTATGCGGTCAGTGGCCTGGAGAAACCCGCCGACATAATTGTCGATGAATGGGGCGTACCGCACATCTATGCAAATACGCACTACGACGCATTCTTTGTGCAGGGATTCAATGCGGCCCGCGATCGCCTGTGGCAGATCGACACCTGGCGTCGCCGCGGTCTCGGGCATTTATCAGAAGTCTTCGGTGAGGACTACGTCGAACAGGATCGCGCCAATCGTCTCTTTATGTATCGCGGTGACATGTACCGCGAGTGGCTCGCCTATGGGTCGGACGCCAAAAAGATCGCAGAATCATTCACAGCCGGCATAAACGCCTACATTGACTTGATCGGCACCAATCCGGAGCTGATGCCGCCCGAATTCGGACTTCTTGGTTACGAACCCGCCCGCTGGCATGCGGCTGATGTCGTCAGGATTCGCAGTCATGGGCTGCTCCGGAATGTAGGCAACGAAGTCGGGCGTGCCAGGATCGCCTGCCTTGCCGACCTGGACACCGCCGCAATCTGGACCAGGCTCGAACCGGATTGGACGACGGAGATCCCGGACGGACTCGATCCCTGCGAGATACCGGCTGACGTTCTTCGAACTTACTCCCTGGCGCGTTCCGGCGTCACTTTTCCGGATCAGGCAGCGGCCAGATCCAGCCCCGATTTCGAGCTTCAGAACCGGCTGGATGGCAGCAACAACTGGGTAATCTCGCCATCGCGTACGTCAACCGGTCGCCCAATCCTCGCAAACGATCCCCATCGCGGGCACTCGGTTCCTTCTTTGCGCTATATCTCTCATCTCGTTGCCCCGGGCATGAATGTCATCGGCGCCGGCGAACCTTCGTTGCCTGGCATATCCATCGGCCACAATGACCGCATCGCATTCGGTCTGACAATATTCTCCATTGACCAGGAAGATCTGTACGTCTACGAGAAGCAAGGCAACAAATACCGTTATGGCGATAGCTGGCTGTCGTTCCGTACGGTCACTGAGAAAGTCAAAGTACGCGGCCAGGCTGATTCGACTATCGCAATGTCGTTCACTCGCCATGGACCTGTTATCTACGAAAATGAAGAAAAGGCCTTCGCCGTGCGCGCCGGATGGCTGGAGCCTGGCATGGCGCCGTACTTCGGCAGCGTCGAATACATGCGAGCCGCCAACTGGCGTGAGTTCCTCGGTGCGCTGAATCGTTGGGGCGCACCGTCCGAAAACCAGGTATACGCGGATGTTGAGGGCAACATAGGCTACAAGCCGGCCGGTCTGTTTCCCAATCGGCCGAACTGGGACGGCCTGTTGCCAGTGCCGGGAGATGGCCGCTATGAATGGGACGGGTTCCATGACATGGACGTATTGCCGGTCGAATACAATCCGGCGCGCGGTTTCACCGGTACTGCAAATTCGATGAACCTGCCGGCCAATTACCCAATCAATCAGTACCCGATGGGATTCGAATGGGTCGAACCCTGGCGTTATACGCGGATGTGGCAATTCCTGGAGGAAAAACGGACATACGGCCTCAATGATTCAACCGTGCTGCAAAGAGATTACCAATCTCTGCTCGCTCCTGAAATCATTCGCCGGATCCCCGACACATTGTCGGGGCCGGCCGCTCGCATGTTGAAATCCTGGGACGGCGTACTCTCCCTGGACTCCGGGCCGGGTGCACTTTATATGATCTGGATGTACCGGCACTTGCGACCCGCGATAGCGGTCGAGCTGTTACCTGAGGAGCCGGGACTCGTCGCTTCGATCGACCATCGTGAGCTGATTGAGTTACTGGCACAGCCGAACTTTATCGAGCTAATCGGACCCACGCTTGATGCTGCGTACGCTGACGCCAGCACCGTATTGGGTGACGACCCGTCCGTGTGGGCCTGGGGTTCCATACACCGAACCCGTTTCACGCACCCGCTTCTGCACCTCGCCAGCGGTGAACTGGCGGAACAAATGGCATACCCGACCTACCCGCGCGGCGGGAGTATGCATACGACCAACAACACTTCCTTTTATTCGCCTGCACTCCGCGTAGACCATGGCGCTTCTTACCGCCAGGTCCTTGATGTCGGCAACTGGGATGCCGCGACGATGACCAATGTACCTGGACAATCGGGTGACCCCCGCTCACCGTTTTATGACAACCTTTTACAAGGCTGGGCGGAGGATCGCTCTTTCCCGTTGCTTTACAGTCGTGAGAAAGTACTGGAACATCAGGCATTCAGAATCGATCTCACACCGAAGTAATATTTAACATTAGATTTATAATATAACACTATGTTTTTAAACCTATTTATAGGTCACTTTTCCTCCTCGACACGGCGCAATATGTCGCCATGACAGGTGCGATGCAACCCGGATAAAGCTACAGTAGTGTGCAGGCGCGGAGTCGGGGTTCAAGGGAGCGAGTATGGCAGTCGTAACCAGTATGATCGCAGTTGCGGCATTGATCGTGCTGTACCTGTTCATCAGGAGTCGTGGCACCAGGGAAAACAAACGCCCGGACGAGCGTCGCAAGGCCGGCACCAAGCCAAACAGCAAGTTCCACGCGGTCTCAATCAAATATTCGAACAACGCATGTGCTGCAGCAAAGGACATGAAGGGCAGGCGTTTCCTGTCCGGTGCCGCACCGAAAATACCTCTGGCCGGCTGCGATGTACTGGAATGCAACTGCAAGTTCGTGCATCACGCTGACAGGCGTGCCGGAGACGACCGTCGTAATCCATATACGCCGGGATTTGGCGGCGGATCGACCGGCAGTTATGAAGCGGAAAAACGCAAAGGTCGCGAGCGTCGGGATGAGCCACCCGACGATTTCTTCACCTAGAAAGTAAAAAGGGCCGCAGACCAGGTCTGCGACCCCATATCGATTGCGTGCCAATTAGTAATTGGCGTCGGCAATCATTGCCTCGTATTGAGCGAGCTGCAGCTCATGAACAGCACGCTCCTCGACCAGCTCAACGATCTCCGCGTCAAGCTCCCCTGTCCTTTCGGCCAGGTCTTTCAGATCGACAAGCAACAGCACCCTGTCCTGGGCGGACGTTTCGCTGCTGATAAGATCTGCCTCAACCTGGCGGATTCGATCTTCGGTTTTCTCAAGCTCTGCCTTCCTCGCATTAATCTGGTAATTCGCCGAATTCACACTGGAACGCAGGTTGTAGAGTTTGTGCCCGGAATTGTAGGCGTCGACAAAATCCGGCTCCATGTCACCAGGACACACGCCGTTGTACCGCGCGCCGCTGGCGCCGACATTGAAGCCACGCGATGGCTGGCAGTACTGCCGCAATCCTTCACTGCGGCCGGCCTTGTAAGCTTCAAAATCCGGCGCAACACCATGTTTGGCGCATGCTTTACGACGATTGCCTAATTGATCCGCTGTATAACCCATCGCACCATCTTCGTATCCGATCGTGTGCCAGTCGCTCATGGCGCACTCATCGGCGCTCATCGACGCACAGCCGCTCAAAGCGAGTAGTGCAGCGATCGAAATTATGCCTGCCAGTCTGCTATTCATCTTGCGCTCCGCTATGTGAAGCCAGAGGCTTCAGGTAATTGACCCACGCTAAATTAGCAGCGCGCTTGGGAAATCGACTGTGATCAGCTTCACGTAACGCCGGGACATCCGCAGAGGCCAGATGTTTCAGGGCCTCCGGAAACCCGTCAATGTGACCCAGGTCACAGTGAAAGCGCCACGTCGGACGCTAAATTGCATTTCTCCCGAACAGATTTCGCAGGATTCTGGCCAGATGGATCTGACTGTACTAAGCGGCGCAGCAACGATTGCACTAGTCAGTGCCACAATATTCCTGCTCGTCATCAGGTCCTGGACGACATTTACTCAAGCCGCCGCCACCACGCGCTTCCCGCAGAGCATCATGCGCGAGCCCGCCCAAAGATTTCGTGATGAACATGAAAAACTCGGTCGGGAACAATCCGTCTACCTTGTTTCGGCGCTGGTCTTCACCGTCATCTTTTGCATTTCATATCTGCTACCACCCACCGGAATCTTCGATGATGTGCCAGCCTGGCAATTGATCATCGTTCTCGTTGTGCTGATTATTGCGGCAGGTGCTGTTCTCTACCGACTGATCCGAATTTTCCTGGAACGTCGCAGACTGCTCTTTGTCCGCGACGCAAACATGGCAACGGGACATTCTCTGCAGAAACTGACGTCGCATAGCAATCGCGTGTTTCATGACGTTTCCTGCCTGGACGACACGATTGACAATGTCGTCGTCGGACTACAGGGGATCTATGCCATCAGTGTCATCGCACGACAGCCATCAAAGGACAACAGGGTCCGATTGAAGGGCGATCAACTTATGTTTGCGCCTGGAAACGAGGCGGTTTCGGTCGCCAGGAGCGGCGCCAAATCTCGGCAACTTGCCCGGGAACTTCGCAAGGTCACCGGGCACGACGTTCGTATTCGATCGGTCATTGCGATTCCCGGATGGGAAGTGGAGTTGCAGGAAAGCGCGGACTACCTGGTGGTCAACGAGCGCAACCTGGCCATGCTGACAGGCTGGAAAGACCAGAACGATTATTTGATGAACGAAGACGTCGCCGCAATTCAGAAGCTGCTGACCGAACGCTGCACTCGTTTTCGCTAGTTAATCTGAACGCGCAACCGCTGCCAGCTGCTGGCTTGCTTCACGAAACTGAATTACCGCTTTTTTGAGGTAGGTTCTTGCCTCGTGGTTGTAGCCGTCCGCCGAGGCCGACCAAACGCGGTTTACATAGCGCTCGCCAGCGGCGAACTCACTCATGATGTCTGCGTAAGTCTGCAAACTGAACAAATGTATGAGGCTTTCCCGGGCCTCGGCGAAACGCCGTAGGTCATTGCGCAGCCGTTCGTCAATTTCATCGCGAAGCTGGTCAATGCTTATCGAGTCGCCTGCGCCGATCAATTCATCCAGGTTGTGGACTATTTTCGACAAAGAATCGGTCAGCTCGGCGCGATTTTCTGTCAGGACATGTTCGGACGTCGCTTCGCCGCTTGCCTGCCGTTTCAGAATCATGACACCGATTATTGCCGCCAATGCAGCCGGAACAAAAAGTGTCCAGTTGGTCACCTCGGTATCGAGTGCAGTGGAATATGCGCCGCCGAGAAAGCCTGCCACCAGCAAAAGAAATCCAATGTTCTTCATGTTGCTACCTCGCCGCTACGCTGCGGACAGGACAATGTGGATGGCGTGCCCGACGCCGACCAGGGCCTCGCCAACGATGAGGCCCGCCGCAATCGGGATGCCGACATTTTCGCTCCAGGATTTTCCTTTGAAGCGATCTGACAATTCACGCCCAAGTGTTCCGAGCGAGTACGTCAATACGATATTGAATGGCAGATAGAAGCCAAGGCCAACCGTAATGCCAAGCCCGCCAATGACGGCGGACAGTATGCCGCCAAGGACGGCGCCGGCTGCGTATTTCTCCACCGGAACGTCTCCGCCAAGAATGCCATTGACCATGCTGGCCAGAGCCTGGCCTTGCGGAGCCGGAAGCGCCTCGCTACCCAGTGTCATGGCCTCGTTAAGCACAAAAATCAGTGCAATAACGACGATGGGACCAAGCCATGCGCCGATGAACTGCCCAAACTGTTGCATACGTGGCGTCGCGCCGACCAGGTAACCTGTCTTCAGATCCAGCATCAGGTCTGTAGCCTGCGACATCGCAACACAGGTTGCCGCGCCGACCATGATCGCGGCAACAATTGAATCACCACGTTCCATGCCCGTCGTCATGATGATCAGCAACGTGATACCAATCAGTGTCATTCCGGATAACGGCGACCAATTAGTTCTGCCAATCGCTTCTGAAAGTATGATGCCGGACATCCAGATCCAGAGTGTTCCGAGCAACGCCATACCGATGCCGCGAACGATTCCAACGGTCTGAACTGAAGAAATGGCGATAATTGCCAGAACAATCGCTGCCCCGATGATCGCGAAATAAAGCAGCTTGATCGGCATCTCGTCATTCGATGCCCCGGTCTCGACGCTCGATGACTTTTGCATCGACCTGACGGTGCTGATGATTAACGGCAGCGCAAGCGCAACTCCTGTCATAGCACCGCCGATCAGCATGCCAATACCAAGCGGACGATAGAGCAGTAACCGCAATGATCCTGGATCACTAATTGCGACCCCGGTCGCATCCAGCGGAAACCCGCCCGTCATCGATAGCATCGGAGACAGAAACCAGTAAGCAACGAAGCCACCTATGATAAATGCGACGCCTCCCCTGCCCGCGATGAAGCCCACGCCAACGGTCATTAAAGACAAATACCAGATGCCGTTCATGTAGGACGGCAATCCGAGAATAGAACCAAGGTCCCAGTTTTCGAATCCGGTTGTTTTGGATACCAGGTGCACGACGGCACTAATTGCCGCCGCAGTGAGCAGAATGACGGCTTTTCGGACACCGGCTCCCGGAGACTTCAGAATAGTGGCTACCGCAACGCCACCCGGATAGGTCAGCCGCTCGAAGTCGATCATATGTTTTCTGAGAGGGACGATAAACGCGATGCCGAGAAACGCGCCAGCGATGCAACCGAAAGTCATGAGCACCGGGTCGAACTGGTCGCCATAGCCAAGAATAAAGATTGCGGGCACTGAAAACATCATTCCCGATGACGCTCCATTTACGCCGCTGGCGATGGTCTGAACAATGTTATTTTCGATGATGCTCTTGCGCCGCAACATTCCTCGCAGGATGCCGAAACCGAGAATGGCCGCAAGCTCGGATCCCTCGATTGAAAAGCCCAGAATCAAGGCTGCGTAGCCAATCGAAACCGCGATGATGCAACCGAGAAACCATCCGACGATGACGGCTGTCCACGTAAGCTCCGGATAGGTCCTGCCGGTAGCGGGAGAAACAGTCAGCGCATCATTCATGGTCATGCTCCCCGAACGGCTGGTGACGTTTGTTTTTCATTATATTGCGTCTCCGATCAAGCTTTTCCTTTGCGCCAGAAGCCTATCACAACGGCTCAAGTCTCGCCGGCAGCTCATCTTTGTCGAGCACACTGTGCAGGTCTTCTGCCAGTTCTTCACACGCAGATACAACTGATTGCCAGACCTTTCTTCGCAATTCGGGCGTCATCGTCTGAAAGTCGGTTCGGTCTGGCACCTTGGCGTTCGGCAGGCGAGCAACGAACTCCGCCGACGGACAAATCACCAACGTGCGGTCAACATTGGCCGCATTGTGCCGTCGCCATGACAGCTTCTTGTCAAACCAGCCAGGCTTGAGGTAGTCGAAAAAGTGCGGGAACAATGTCAGACGATCACCCTGGCTTGTGGGCAGATCGAGGTGATAGTCGATGATGCCACCATCACGATAAATACCGGGCCGCGCTCCTTCAATTCCCCTGACGCCATGCAGGACCATCGGGATGGCACCTGATGCACGAATCGAGTCTGCAATATTGCCTGCGGAAATTTCCGTGCGTTCCAGGGGGAATCCCCCAACGTCGAAGAACGGCGGCAAGTCTCGCGGGTCGTAAAAAAGGCTGCGCACAAAAAAGATGCCGAGCGAACGGCGGCTAATGATGTTCGCGGCTGCAGCCAGCAACAATCCGGCACCGAGCACCGGCGGTCTCTCACTGGCGGCCAGCAACCTCGCCCGTACCGTCATGACATGCGTTCGCAACGTCGGGTGATTGACTATTTCCCGTGCCCCGGATTCACCCAGTACAAACTCGATGATTTTCCGGCTCATGTCGCTGATTTCCTGGATATCAGGATCGTCGCTATAGCTCTGCTTCAGATAGGCTTCCTCAAAACGGCCGATTGCGGCTAGCGGATCCGCCTGCGCATAACAGGCGAACCGCCACGTGCCGATGGACGAACCGATGAGATGCACAGGCGCTTGCAGGGCCGGGAGTATCCGTTCGATGATGACCCGGTCCACCTGGCTCAACACCAGCCATTTTGCGCCTCCCGATGCTCCGGCTATGGAGCCAATCTGCTCGGCGGAAAAGCCATCCCTTGAAATCATCCGGGCCGCGCCTGGCCCCGCCAGGAAACGCAATGCTGATTTACCGCTCAAACTCATTCCTCATGCCTTTTGAAACGCGCCTGATTTGGCGTTTTTTGGCCGCATTTCGCAAGGCCTGACTGACCGGTATATTTTCGGAAATCAGGAACCAGTCGACGCCATCGTAATCGAACTCAGGATATATAATGTTGACCTTGCGGTTATGTCGCAACGACTACGTTACATGCGTCGCCCCTGACAGGGTAATTTGCTTGCGACCAGGACTACACAAATGAAATTCCCGCTCCGGTTCATAGCGCCATTTTTGATGTTGTCTTCTCTATTATGGGCTGGTAACGCGCTGAGTCACGGTGACACCGATCTGCCGCTGTTCGTCGCGGAAAGCGGCGCCGACACCGGTGACTGCCTGGATATCGACAACCCCTGTGGGACTATTCGTTATGCGCTCGGCATGGCGGGAAAGGGTGGGCAGATTCGAATCGCCAAGGGCACTTACGAGATCGACAACGCGGAGGATGTATTTCATCTCGTCAGCGGCGTGATCCAGGTTTCAGGTGGCTATGACCTGAGCGATAAGAAGGAATTCAAGCCACGAGCCACTTCCACTCTGATTGGCGTGCCCTTTGAATACCGGGAACAGCTTTCGGAACGCGGCTTTCGGATCGTCGCCGATCAGAAAGGTCGCGAAAGCCAAATGGCCGTTGAGGCCGAAAAACTTCTCGGGATTCATCAGCGTCTCAAGTCGAGCATCGCGGCTACGCCCTGCACCGGTGGTTCCGCTGCCGGGCTGCCCTGTAACGACGTGGATCTTCTGTCACACGTTGGATTTGTTGATATCAGCGCAACCCCATCGGCGGGCAACGATATATGGGGATTCGTGGATCTCAACACTGGCCGCGAATACGCGATTGCCGGATTTAACCGGGGCACAGCGGTATTTGATGTGACTGATGCAACCAGGCCGCGGGAAGTCGGATTTGTCGACGGCCAAAGTGAAGTGTGGCGTGATATCAAGGTCTACCAGTATTTTGATACTGCGGCCAACCGTTGGAATGCCTATGCATACGTCACTACTGACGGGTCCACAACAGACGGCCTGTATGTCATCGACCTGACCGGCCTGCCGCATTCAATTCGCCGCGCCAGTTATCCGAGCGACTTCCTGAGTGCGCACAATGTCTATGCAACAAATACCGACTACAGCACCGGCATATCCCTGACCGGCGATATTCCGACACTGATCGTGGCCGGGTCGAACCAGTCCAATGGCCGATATCGCTCATATTCCCTGGCAAATCCGGAAGCGCCTGCCTTTATTCCTGGCGGCACTGGCTCCGGATACATGCATGATGCATCGTCCATCATCATTACGGATTCACGCAAAGACACACAATGTGTAAACGGCGGTAGTCACTGCGAAGTTCTGCTCGATTTCAACGAAAATACCATTGAGATTTGGGATATCAGCGACCCGGCGATCCCGGTGCAATTGAGCAACACCGCGTACGCTAATGCAGGATACGTTCATTCCGGATGGTGGTCTGAAGACAAACAATATTTATTCGCCCACGACGAACTGGACGAGCGAAATTTCATTTTGGCTACGACGTTGAGAGTCTTTTCCGTTTCCAACCTGGCAAATCCTGTTCTTGCCGGAACCTGGACAGGACCGACCAATGCCATCGATCACAATGGTTTCGTTCGTGGCAATCGTTACTACATGTCGAATTACACACGAGGACTGACAGTACTCGATATCACCGATCCGACCAGGCCGTTAGCCGTCGGTCGGCTTGACACGTATCCCGTTTCTGACAATTCGGCTTTCGACGGCGCGTGGGGTGCCTACCCGTTTTTTCACAGCGGCAATATTGCAGTAAGCGACATCAGCAGCGGCTTCTACATGGCGGCGGACCAGACTCGCGACGTACCGCAAGGCAAGCTGCAATTTACTTCAGCGTCGTTTGCGGCAGACGAGGGCCAGCTGGCGCCGCTTGCTGTCGAGCGTATTGGCGGAGCGACCGGCGCGGTGAGCGTCACATACGAAATCCTGCACGCGACTGCCAGCGCTTCGGACTATTCATCTTCCACGGGCACCCTGAACTGGGCTGCCGGTGATAGCACGAACAAGACTATAAATATCACCGCGATCAACGATGGCGTCAGCGAAAGTATGGAACGGCTCCTCGTTCGGCTCATCAGTCCGACCGGCGGCGCCACGCTGGGCAATTTGAGCACCACCAACGCCTACCTGAGTGATCCCGGCGCGCCTTCCGAACTCAACTTTGCCGAGGCATCAGTCAGCGTAGCCGAACGTGGCTTCGCAACGATTGTTGCCGTCGTTCAACGTAGTGGCAGCGCAATTGGCTCAATTACGGTTGATCTCAGCAGCATTGGCAATGCAGCACCCGGCACCGACTACGTTGGTACTCCACCTGCAACATTAGGCTGGGCCGATGGAGACGCGAACCCGAAGACAATTGAATTCACCGTTGTAGACGACGGCCTGGTTGAAGGCGCTGAAACACTCAGTCTGTCACTAAGCAACGCGATTGGTGCCCGCATCGGTGCAACTGACAGTTTTTCGGCAACGATTATGGACGGTGACGGCGCCAACCTTGCCCCCAATTCGATCGCAGGCATCAGTCAGACCAGGTCCTCCGGCAGCCCGGTCACGCTGGACGGAAATCAGTCAAGCGACCCGGACGGCGACAGGTTGACCTATCAATGGGCACAGACTAGTGGTCAGAGCGTCAGCCTCAACAATGCCGGGTCTTCAGTAGCGAACTTCACGGCGCCGACAGTGGCATCAGACACCATGTTGCAATTCCGACTCACAGTTTCGGACCCCGGCGGGTTGTCGGATTCCTCGACGACAACCGTTACGGTGACCAAACCGGGTTCAACTGCACCGACGAGTGGTAATGGTGGCGGCTCGATGGGTCTGGTGGCATTGTTGCTTATGGGTGTAGCGTTGATGCGCCGCCGCGCCATCCCGACCTGACCGGAATCAGGCGAACGGATGCCGCTTGATAATGGTCTGCTCGCGATCCGGCCCCGTTGAAATGATATCGATAGGCGTATCGACGAGCGCTTCAATTCTCGCCAGATAGTCCCGTGCATTTTTCGGCAGATCATCAATGGAGGTCGCTCCGACCGTCGACTCGGTCCAGCCGGGCATGTCCTCATACACCGGGCGGCAATCCGCAAAGCGATCGACAACCACCGGCATGCCTTTGATCGGTTTGCCATCGATCTCATAACCGATACAAATGCGCACCATTTCGAGGCCGTCGAGAACGTCGAGTTTGGTGACACAAAGGCCCGAAACGCTGCTATTGATAATAGACCGCCTCAGCGCGACCGCGTCAAACCAGCCGCAACGCCTCGGCCTGCCTGTCGTCGCACCGAATTCGGCCCCGACTGTTCCGAGATGCGCACCCATGTCATCGAATAATTCGGTCGGGAACGGACCGGCGCCGACGCGTGTCGTATAGGCCTTTACGATTCCCAGGATGTAGTCGAGATTACGTGGACCAATGCCAGTACCGGTACTTGCAGCCGCTGCCACGGTATTCGACGAGGTAACAAACGGATAGGTACCGTGATCGATGTCCAGGAACGTGCCCTGTGCTCCTTCAAATAGAATGCTCTGGTCCTCGTCGGCAAGATCCTGGAGGATTTGCGTAACATCCGCTGTAATCGGCCCGATTGTTTCTGCGGCCTGCAGGGACTCGTCAAGGGTCTTCGAGAAATCGACCGGATCGGTACCAAAATATTTCTGCAGCTGGAAATTGTGATAGTCGAGAATCTCGCCCAGTTTGGCGGCAAACTTTTCACGGACAAAAAGATCTGAAACGCGCAGTGCGCGGCGGGCAACCTTGTCTTCATAGGCTGGCCCGATGCCTCTGCCTGTGGTGCCGATGGCGGACGATCCGCGCGCCTTTTCCCTGGCAATATCAAGGGCGACATGCGAGGGCAAAATCAACGGACATCCCGGGCTGACTTTGAGCCGGTCGTATACCGGTACGCCGCTGTCGATAAGCCCATTGGCCTCCTCGATCAGTGCATCAAGCGACAGCACAACACCATTGCCAATCAGGCAACTGACGCCATCGCGCAGTATTCCTGACGGAATCAGGTGGAGTACGGTTTTCTTGCCTGAAATGACAAGCGTATGGCCGGCATTGTGCCCACCCTGGAACCGGGCGACAGCTGCCGCCTTGTCTGTCAGCAGATCGACGATCTTGCCTTTACCCTCGTCACCCCACTGGGTACCAATGACTACAACATTTTTGCCCATTCCAACCTACCGAACGATGTAAAGCATAATTAAACCAACACCGGCTACAGTGAGACCCGTGAGCCGAAGGCTATTGTCATCCATCTGCGCAATTCGAACCACTGATTGCCGAAACAGATTTGGACCCGCGAATGGAATCATCCCTTCGATGATCAGGTAAATTGAAAATCCTGTCATTAGATCCTGCAACATATTTTTTCCACACAAATTCAGCCGTCATCTCGAGCTAACAGGCGCATATTTCTTTGCCGCAGTCCACAACCGGGACTGCTTCCTCGCCACGCTCAAAGAAATGACGGAAAGAGGTTTTACTCCGGCTTGACGGTCGACTGGTTCAGGTAGCGGAAGAATTCGTTATTAGGATCGAGAACAAGAATATCGCCCGGATTGCCCATGGACTTCCTGTACGCGTCAATACTGCGATAGAAAGCGTAAAACTCAGGATCCTTTTGGTAGGCGTTCGCATAAATCTCCGCCGCCTTTGCGTCACCCTCGCCCCGAATTTTCTGCCCATCCCGGTAGGCATCCGCCAGGATGACCGTGCGCTGCCGGTCCGCTGTCGACCGGATGAGTTCTGCAGCCTCGCGGCCCTCGGCTCGAATTTCGGCGGCGACTCGCGCACGCTCCTCACGCATCTGGTTATAAACCGATGGCCTCACTTCCTGTACGAACTCAACCTGCTTGACGCGAAAGTCAACGACTTCGATACCCAGTCCTTGCGCGGTCGTGGTTGCCGTCTGCAGCATGTCGCGCATGAGCTCTTCACGCTCGACGGAGATTGCCTCCTGCACTGAACGGCGGCCAAACTCCGTCACAATCGAGTTTCTGACGATTTCCAGCAATCGATCTTCGGCGATCTGGCTCGAGCCCGTCGTCGATGTGTAAAACTGCACCGGGTCGACGATTCGCCACTGGACGAAATAATCGACCTCCATGGCGGTACGCTCCAGCGTAAATACGCGTTGCGGCTCATCGTCTATGCGAAGAATTCGGGTCGAAAACTTGCGAACATTTTCGTAAACCGGAATCTTCCAGTGCAGACCGGGTTCGTAGTCCGACGACACGACCTCACCGACGCGTAGTTTGATTGCCTGTTCCCGCTCGTTGACAGTAAACGCAGACAGGCCGAAGCCGACAAAAAGAATGCCCACAATGACGAGCAATAAGAATCTCGAGTTACTCATTGCGGGTCCCTCCTGATTCGTGTGCGGGGATTGTTCGGATCAGTGTCCGGATTGCCAAGTATTTCCGGCGTTTGTGAATCATCGGCCCTGTTCGATTCGGATCCCGGTACGCGGATATTTTGCCCGCGGGCTATCTGATCGAGTGGCAGGTAGATCATGTTTCCGGACCCCTCGGCATCAATCAGCACTTTGTTTGATTTGCTGTATACCTCTTCAATCGCCTGCAGGTAGAGGCGATCACGCGTAACTCGTGGTGCCTTCTGATATTCAACCAGCAGCGACTCAAATCTGGCCGCCTCACCTTCCGCATCGGCAATGACCCGGTCATGGTAGCCGCCAGCATCCTGCAAGACACGCTGTGCCGCACCACGTGCACGCGGGATAATGTCATTGCTGTATGTGCGTGCTTCAAGCTCGATGCGCTCTTTGTCATTGCGCGCTTTCTGCGTATCGTCCACCGCCTCACGAACCGAATTCGGATAGTCGACGACGCTCAGGTTGATCGACGTGACTGTAATGCCCGCGCTGTAGCCCTCGAGTGTCTTCTGCAACTCGTCCATCGTTCGAGCCGGAATTTCTTCACGGCGCTCACCGATCAGCAACTCCAGCGAACTCGTGCCGACCACTCCGCGAAGAGCACTTTCCGTGACATCCTGCAAAGTCAGCTCAGGGTCGGCGACCTCAAAGCTGAACTTGACCGGGTCGGTGCGACGGTACTGCACAACCATATCGATAAATACATATTGTTCATCGGCCGTGAGCATTTCCGTGCGGAACCGGAAATCATTGACCTCTTCTATATTGACAATATCCACCGCGTCGACCGGGAATGGCACCCGCCAACGAAGACCCGGCATGGTCGTATGTGTGTATGCGCCAAACCGCTGCACAACGCCGCGTTCTGCCTGATCCACGCGATAGAGCCCGGTCAGCAGCCAACCTGCCACCAGAACAACAATCAGTACATAGCTGCTCGCGGTTCCCTGTGGAGAAGAACCTTTGCCACCACCCAATACACTGGACAACTTGCGTTGCCAGCCCTGCACGATCTTGTCCAGATCATTGGGCTGACCACCGTCCTTGTCCCACGGGTCTTTCCCGTTTCCAGAATCATTCCACGCCATGTTTTCTCAATTCCTAAAAAGCCGAAACCGCAGGCTCATCTGCTTGCGGCGTTTCCAAAATCTCTCGCGACAACTTTTCACGCTTTAAAAAACGGTGAAAATCGCGCTCCGTCATCTCCAGTTCAAGTACCCAGCCACCATCATCGACAGGCCTTTCCTGCAATACGGCACCCATATCGAAAAGTAAGGCACGCAATCGACCCTGGCTGGCTTGAAGCCTGATCTCACCGCCAATCTTTTTTCGGGCCAGGCGTCTTCCGATAGCATCCAGAAGCAGCGGAATGCCTTCACCTGTCACAGCTGATAACCAGACCGCACGCCCCTCTCCGTTCTGATTATTCGTCAGCCGGGGCGACCGGTCCAGCTTGTCGATCTTATTGTACACCCTAATCTGTGGGACTCGATCCGCATCCAGCTCCTTTAGCACCGCATTGACCTGTCGAACCCGCTGCCAGCGATTCCGATCGCTGGCGTCAATCAGGTGCAAAATCAGGTCGGCTTCCCTCGCCTCCTGCAGGGTGGATCGAAATGCTGCGATCAGTTCATGTGGCAGGTCACGGACAAATCCAACCGTATCTGCAATTATGACCTCACCGCCATCCGGCAGTTCCAGCCGACGAACCGTCGGGTCGAGTGTCGCGAACAACTTGTCTTCGACATACACGCCTGCCTGGGTCAACGCATTAAAAAGCGTGGACTTGCCGGCATTGGTATAGCCGACCAGCGCCACGGTCGGGATCTCGGCACGTACACGATTCTGCCTGTTCATCGTCCGGCGGCTGTCAACCTGCTCGAGCCGTTCATTCAACTGTCTGATCCGCTTTCCGACCAGGCGCCGATCAGTCTCAAGCTGAGTTTCGCCCGGACCACGCAGCCCTATACCGCCCTTCTGACGTTCCAGGTGAGTCCAGCCCCGAACCAGTCGGGTCGACAGATGCTGCAGTTGTGCCAATTCAACCTGCAACTTACCCTCGAAGCTTCTCGCGCGCTGGGCAAAAATATCCAAAATCAGACCGGCACGGTCGAGGACCCTGCATTTCAGGGCGCCCTCCAGGTTGCGTTCCTGGCTCGGGCTCAATGGAGCACTGAAAATGATCAGATCGGCATGGTGCTCCTCGACACTCCGCTGCACATCCTCAAGCTTCCCTTTGCCGATAAAGAATCGCGAATCCGGACGCCGCCGTGAACTCACGATCTCATCGACAATAATTGCCCCTGCCGATACAGCCAGTTCAGCAAATTCTTCGCGTTCGTTGGGATCCGGTGTACCGCCCGGTGATGCGTGAAGCAGAATGGCCCTTTCGCCGCTCTGTGGTCGCTCAAACAAAGGCGACCTCCGGGTTTAGATCATTAATCGTCGGAATCACCTGTTTCGCCATCAGGTAGCGGCAGGCGAATATTTCGTGCCGGTACAATCGTGGAAATTGCGTGTTTGTAGACCATCTGATTCACACTGTTTTTCAGCAACACAACGAACTGATCGAATGAGTCGACCTGTCCCTGCAACTTGATGCCATTTACCAGGTAGATGGAAACGGGAACTTTTTCCTTCCGCAAAATATTGAGGAACGGGTCCTGCAGCGACTGCCCCTTAGCCATTTTTGGGTCTCCTTATTCTTATTATTTGCTTATTCTTAGTCAGCAAAAACGTCTGATGATCGGGGTATTCCGGTGGCGCCGGTTGCCCACATGCCTCGACCAGCCCTAGCATTAAAAAGTCTATCACAAGCCTCTGTCGCCATTGTCAGTTTTTGCGAAGCAGCAGCGCTTCACGCAGATGTGCCGATATGGCACCGAATGCGTCGATTTCAAGTGGGTTCACCACCAGCAGATCTGCCTCACTTCTGAGCCAGGTCAACTGCCGCTTCGCCAGTTGCCGTGTGGCCGCCAGCGCCCTGGACCGTGCCTCATCGAACTCCCATTCGCCGGCCAGATGTTTCCAGAACTGTCGATAACCAACCGCTCGCATCGAGGAATGCTCCGCCGTTAGTCCCGGCCGTTGCATCAATGTCCGCACTTCATCCAGGAAACCGTGCTCCACCATCTGGTCGAGCCGCTGCTCGATCCGCTCATGCAGCACTGAGCGTGGCTCCGGAATCAGGGCCGCCTTGATAAACCTCACATTCTCATGCACCGGAGCAGTTTCGGCCTGCAAGCCCGACAGCTTGCGGCCACTGAGCCGATAAACTTCGAGCGCACGCTGGATTCTCTGGCTGTCGTTGGGATCAATTTTTGCGGCGGCGAGCGGATCGATGGCCACGAGTTGCCGGTGCATCTCCGGCCAGCCCTGCTGTTCCGCCTCACGGTCGATCACTGCCCGGATACTCGCATCGGCATCCGGAAGCTCCGCGATGCCGTCAATGAGTGCCCGGAAATACATCATCGTGCCGCCGACAAGAAGAGGAATCCGGCCAACCTGATGAATGGCATCAATCGCAGCGGCAGCATCCCGCACAAATTCTCCGGCGGAGTACGGGTCCTCCGGGTCACGGATATCCACAAGCCTGTGCGGATACTGTCGCAGGGTATCCTGGTCGGGCTTTGCCGTGCCGATATTCATGTCCCGATACACCAGTGCCGAGTCAACACTGACGAGGTCGACAGGATATTCGTCCGCCAGTCGTATGGCGATTCCGGTCTTGCCTGAAGCTGTCGGCCCCATAAGGCAAATCACGGCCTTGCTGCTCAAAACGTATTACTGCCCGCGCAGAAACAGCCGATCCAGATCGGCAAGGCTGATGCTCGTCCAGGTCGGCCTGCCGTGATTGCACTGGTCCGCACGCTCGGTCGATTCCATCTCTCTCAGCAGTGCGTTCATTTCCGGAATGGTCATCGCCCGATTGGCGCGGATCGAGTGATGGCATGCCATGGTCGCCAGGATATCGTGGCAGGTATCTTCAACCCGATTGCTCGTGCCGGACTCCTGCAAATCGGAAACTATGTCGCGAACCAGCGATTCCGCATCGCCCTGCTTCACCAGAGCTGGCACCTCCCGAATGACCAGGCTGGTTGGACCCTGCCGATCCACGACAAGACCGAGTCGCTGGAACAAGGCAACCGATTCTTCTGCCACATTGGCTTCTGCTTCCGATACCGAAACGCTGGTCGGCACCAGCAATGGCTGTCGCACAACTTTCCTGTTGTCGAAAGCGTCCTTCAGTTTTTCGTAGACAATTCTCTCGTGCGCTGCGTGCATATCCACGACAACCAGCCCGCCTGCATTTTCGGCGAGAATATAGACTCCGGACAACTGGGCAATTGCAAAGCCCATTGGCGGTGACGTTGCAGATTCCGGCAAACGGGCATCAGTCACTGGCACGCTGGTGAGCGCCTGGTAGGCAGCCAAGGTCTCGCTGACTGCGCCGGAAGGCCCCGCTGGCAAGCTCATAGCAGATTGCTGGTATATCCGGCTGCCGACGATCGAAGCAGGCACCGGCGTGATGTCGTGCCCTCCCGGTCGGGTGTCGCGCAACACATGTTCGATCGCCTGCGAAACAAAACCATGCACGGATCGGCCATCGCGGAAACGCACCTCGTGCTTTGCCGGATGAGCATTGGCATCCACTAACTGTGGATCCATCGACATATACAAAACATAGGCCGGGAAACGTCCGTGGAAAAGTACATCCCGGTAGGCAAGTCGAGCCGCATGACTAAGCGTCTTATCGCCGATGCTGCGGCCGTTCACAAACCAGAACTGCATGTCGGCCTGGCTTCTGTTAAAGGTGGGGAGCCCTACCCATCCGGAAAGTGCCATCGAATCCGACTCGCGCCGAATGAACACCGCCTGGGACGCGAATGCCTCGCCGCAGATACTGCTAATACGTTGCAGGCGTTGCTCATCATCGACTGCAGCCTTCAGGCTCAGCACCGTTCTGCGATTGTGAGTGATTGAAAAGGCAACATCCGGCCTCGCCAGAGCCAGGCGGCGAATCCATTTCTCGATATGGCCGTATTCCGTCCGCTCAGTGCGCAGAAACTTCTTGCGTGCCGGCGTGTTATAAAACAGGTCGTGAACTTCGACGGTGCTTCCCGGCGGATGCGCGGCAGGTGCGGGATCGCTGACCACGCCATTGTTGGCTTCGACCTGCCAGGCCGCGTCACCCTGGCTGGACGTCAGCGTCAATCGTGCGACCGACGCAATGCTCGGCAAAGCCTCGCCCCTGAAGCCCAGCGAGACCACCGCCTCAAGGTCTTCGAGACTGCCAATCTTGCTCGTTGCATGTCGCGACAGGGCGAGTGAAATTTCGTCTCGTGGTATGCCCGCGCCGTCGTCGCGAACGCGAATCAGTTTTTGTCCACCGGCCAGGATGTCGATCGAGATGGCCCTTGCGCCAGCATCAAGGCTGTTTTCCACGAGTTCTTTAACCACGGACGCCGGCCGCTCGACAACTTCGCCGGCTGCGATCTGGTTAATAAGGTGGCCCGGAAGCTGGCGGATTGGCATGCGGCCATTCTTTCAGAACCGCGGCAACAATTACAGGCCTCGAATACTAAGTGCCTGCGTAGACCGGAATCGTCAGTCGTTGCCCGACTCGAACGCGGTCGCTGGACAGCCTGTTTGCCGATCTGATGGCCGACATGCTGACGTTGTAGCGCTCCGCGATTTCACTGAGCGTGTCGCCGCTCGAGATAACGTGGCTCACCGGTTGTGCCGGGCCGCGCGTCTGGTTGAGCGCAATCATTGTATTCGGCGGAGGGTTCTCATGAAAATACTTGCGCACGCCGGCCAGTATTGCGTTCGCCAGTTTGTCCTGGTGCGAACTGCTGCGAAGCTTTTTCTCTTCCGACGGATTTGAAATGTAGGCCGTCTCGACAAGAATCGACGGCACATCCGGAGACTTAAGCACCAGGAAGCCGGCTTGCTGAACGCTGCGCCGGTGCACTTTTCCGATTCGGGCCAGCTGGCCGATGACCTCACCGCCCACATCCAGGCTTGCACTCAATGCCGCATTCTGTGACAGGTCGAGCAACACGGATGCCAATACTGCGTCCTTGCCGGCGAGCGACACACCACCAACGAGGCTTGAGGCATTTTCCCGTTCCGCCAGTCGCTTGGCCGCCTCGTCACTCGCGCCCTTCAGTGACAAGACGTAGACCGACGAACCGCTCGCCCGACGATCTTCGACCGCATCAGCATGAATTGATACGAACAGGTCTGCATTGGCACGCCGGGCGATTTCCGTGCGTTCGCGGTGATCCACGTAGTAGTCGCCGCCGCGGACAAGCACCGCCTTCATACCGGGCTCGGCATTCACTCTACGAACGAGATTCTTGGCGACGGCGAGCGCGACGTCTTTCTCACGCGTCTTGCCGGGTCCGACTGCGCCCGGGTCGTGCCCGCCGTGGCCAGGATCTATTGCAATGACGATGTCGCGACCCGCCGTATGCTCCTCGGAGGCACGTTTGACCGTACGCAGCGAACCTTGTTGCTGAAGATCGATAACCAATCGGTCGCCGTATTCGTCATTCGGTCCCGCCGTGAAGCTGCGCGACCGGACTTCCTGATTCAGATCCAGCACAACGCGAAGCTGTCCGTTCGAGCGCAGGCCAGTCCGGATCGAGCGAATGGAGCCACCTGTCGGTAAGCGGCCGAGTTCGCCGGCGAGTTTGCTGTCCTTCAGGTCAACAACCAGCCGGTCGGGGCCACGCAGCGTAAAAATCGAATGGGAAGCCGGGCCACTTAGATCAAGCACGACCCGGGTTCGGCCATTGTCGGCCCAAAGGCGGATGTTTTTCACAGTCGTAGCAGCGCTTGCCAGCGATGTCGCCAGCAAGACCGGTGCTATGAGTGTCAATCGCCCAAAGAAATTCATTCGAACAGGTAATTCTACAGTTAGGATTATGTTCGATGAGTATACGAATCCTGACGGAAAAACCAATATTTCCTTGCAAAATTATAGAGATATCGGACTAACTTAAGACTTGGTATAGACTCAGTCCAGGGATACCGCCTCGACCAGCCGGGCGCCGCGCTCGCTGAGCCCTATCAGCTCCGCCACCCGCCCTGAACCCTCGTAACCCAGTTGGATCAGGACATCAGCAACCGCTTGAAGGTCCGGAATCCGCTCGGGCCACTCAACGAGTCGAAGTCCGTCCGCCAGGTCTGACCAGCCCAGGAACTCCAGCTCATCTGGGTCTGCAATTCTATATAAATCAATGTGATATACGCAGTAATTCGGAAATTCATACGGCTCTACGAGCGTATAGGTCGGGCTCGGCACTGACCCGGAGTGGCCCATCGATCGCAACATCGCACGGGCCAGGGTGGATTTGCCGCTGCCCAGCTCTCCCTGTAGCAGAATGACCCAGCCGCGCGGTTCTTCCGGCAAAGCCTTTGCCAGCTGCCGGGCGAGTTGCCCGGTCGCATCCTGATCCGCAAGGAAACAGGTCCGGCTCAGGGGTTGACCCATGGCCGGATCTCCCTGATCAGGTCAGACGCAATCAGCCCCCGCTCACCCGCGCGCGCCGCCGTGTCGCCGGCACGCGCGTGTACCTGCACTCCGACGACCGCGGCGAGCTCGCTCGACAGTTTTTGTGCGCGGAGCGCAGCGACGATACCGGTCAGAACATCACCTATACCGGGACTCGCCATCCCCGGATTCCCTGCGCTGCACAGCCACGGTTGCTCCTTCTTCGAAGAAATGAGGGTCCCCGATCCCTTGAGAATAACCGTGCCACCATACTTGCCCCTGATGCCTGCCAGCGTTCGACGGCGGTCCGCCTGTACCTCCGCAGCGGTAGAACCCGTCAGCCGGGCAGCCTCTCCGGGGTGAGGCGTCAGAATCCAGTCATCGCGATGGTGCTCCCTGTCGGCCAGCATGTTCAGCGCATCAGCATCAGCAACGATTGGCAGGTCGGTCTGCAAAACGACATCAAGCAGCGCTTTGGCCCAGTCGCCGGTTCCAAGACCCGGGCCAATCGCGATTGTCGTCGCACGATCCAGCAGCGGCGCAAGATCTTCAGCCGAATCAATCCCGTGACACATCAACTCGGGCCGAGTTGACGGAATCAGGGCACTGTGGGATGAATGTGTTGCCACGCTAACCAGCCCTGCACCGGCACGCAGCGCGGCTTCACCGCACAGCCGAACGGCGCCCGGCATACCGACACCGCCCCCAACAATCAGAACATGGCCGAACTTTCCCTTATGCGCGTTGCGCTTGCGCCGGGGCAAGGCCCTGCTCACGATGGCGTCATCGATGCGTCGCATTATGGCTGTTTCACCCGAACGACAATTGGCTGGAATATCCAGGCCGGCAAACGCAAGGTCGCCAGTCAGCTCCGGCCCCCGGTCAAGGAACAGACCACTCTTGAGCCCGACAAATGTCACTGTCAGATCGGCGCGAATTGCCGTGCCAAGGACTTCACCGCTGTCGCCATGAAGGCCTGATGGAACATCCAGCGCAATGACGGCCGCCGGGTGTGCATTCATCGCATTGACAACACTCGCAAAATCACCCTCGACAGCGCGTTCGAGTCCGCTACCAAGGAGGCCATCAAACAGAAGATCCGCCTCCGCATCAAGCACGCCCTCATAACCCGCAACGGCACCACCCAACGCAGCGAAATCCATGTACGCCGTCGCCGCGTCTCCGGAGAGACTATCAGGGGGCGTCATCGCCAATACAGAGATGGCGATACCTCGTTCGGCCGCGATACGTGCAACAACATAGCCGTCGCCGCCATTGTTACCGCTACCGCAAATTACCTGCCATCGTTTGGCCTCAGGAAACTTCCGCAGGGCCGCATCGACGGCCGCCTGCCCTGCCCGGGTCATCAGGGTGTAACCACCGATGCCGGCGTCGTTAATCGCGGCCCGGTCAATATTCCGGACGCTGTTGACGGAGTAAATTTCAGCAGGCAGATCCATCAGGCTTTCTTCTCCGATCAGTAACGGACGTCGCGGTAAAGGATGCAATAATACCGATAGAAAGCAAGGTGCATATTCCCGGACGTGATGCAGACTTCAAACATATCGAATCCAGAGCAACTCGCAACCGATATTCGCCGCTGGGGAGCGGAGCTTGGTTTTCAGCAAATCGGCTTCTCCGACGTCGACCTGAGCGAGGCCGAAAACCGGCTTACGACCTGGCTGGAAAAGGGCTTCCACGGCGAGATGGAGTACATGGCGCGGCACGGGTCAAAGCGGAGTCGTCCGGAATTGCTGGTGCCAGGTACCGTCAGCGTAATCGCCGCACGGATGGATTACCTGCCTGCCGGAGTATCGTTGCAGGAATTACTCGACCATCCAACGAAAGCCTATGTTTCCCGATATGCGCTGGGCCGCGACTATCACAAGGTCCTGAGATCGCGCCTCAAGAGGCTTGGCCAGCGAATTGAAGAAGCGGTCGGACCGCATGGTCATCGTGTATTTGTCGACAGTGGCCCCGTTCTGGAAAAACCTCTTGCTGAGAAAGCGGGTCTCGGCTGGATTGGCAAGCATACGAACCTCATCAACCGCGACGCGGGTTCATGGTTCTTTCTGGGAGAGCTTTACGTCGATTTTAAGTTGCCCTCTGACCAGGCAGAGTCATCGCACTGCGGCACCTGTCGCGAATGTATCGATGTATGCCCCACCGGCGCGATTGTCGCGCCCTACGAACTCGACGCACGTCGCTGCATCTCGTACCTGACCATCGAGCTGAAAGGGGAAATTCCGGTCGAGTTTCGAAAACTTATCGGTAACCGCATTTACGGTTGCGACGATTGCCAGCTATTCTGTCCCTGGAACAAATTTGCGGAACCAACGGCGGAGGATGACTTCGGGCCGCGACATGAACTGGACACCGCAGATCTCGTGGAATTATTTTCCTGGACCGAGGATGACTGGCTGCAAAAAACAGAGGGTAGCGCCATTCGGCGAATCGGGTATCAGCGCTGGCTGAGAAATATCGCTGTCGCGCTCGGCAATGCAGAGAAAAGTGAGCCTGTTTCAGCAGCTCTGAGAAAGAGACAAAATACGGATTCGAAATTAGTGAACGACCACGTACAGTGGGCGCTCGAACAACAGGAATAGATCAAGGCATGTTCAAAGCACCTGATTCAGAATATCTCGTACCTTTCAATGCAAGTTTTCGTGTTGAGCGCGCGCCCACGAAGGGGCATAAGAGATGGAACAACAAGAAACGACTGAAAGAATCACTCACCAGGCTGGATGATCTGCAAAAAGCGCTCTATGCCGAGAATCGACATGCGTTGCTGCTGATCTTTCAGGGCATGGATGCTGCCGGGAAGGACAGCACGATTCGTGCCGTGATGGATGGAGTCAATCCGGCAGGCTGCCAGGTATTCAGTTTCAAAAAACCGTCCTCGAGCGAACTTGATCACGATTTCCTTTGGCGATCGACACGGGCACTTCCCGAGCGCGGGAGAATCGGTATTTTCAATCGGAGCCAATACGAGGAGGTATTGGTCGTCAGAGTGCATCCCGGGATTCTGCAATACCAGCAGCTCCCCGAATCGCTGAACAGGGATGCCATCTGGGAAGAACGGTTTGAGTCAATTCGGGATCAGGAAAAGCATCTGGCGAGAAATGGCACAGTGATCCTCAAATTCTGGCTGAACGTCTCGAAAGACGAGCAGAAAAAGCGCTTTCTTGATCGCCTGGATCACGCGGAAAAACAGTGGAAATTCAATGCCGGGGATGTAGATGAGCGGCAACACTGGGACGAGTACATGCACGCTTTCGAGGAGGCACTCAATGCGACCTCTCGCAGCTGGGCGCCGTGGTATGCGATACCGGCGGACAGCAAGCCTTTCATGCGGGCCGCCATTGCGGAAATTATCGTCGAAGCACTGTCGAGCCTGGGCCTCAGCTACCCCAGGCCCAGCGACGAAGATCGAGCCCGATTTGATGAATGCCGGGCCACCTTAAACGGACCAAACGGAAAGTAATTCACACTTTTGTGATTCCGCTCGAACTTTACGGCACGTCATCCCCAATCCGCTACAGGCGTCGTTGTTATCGAGCCATATTTGGCGTAAAACCCACCGTTACTCGCGGCAAAGTCAGGTGTCTTGCCTGCCGGAAACCGCTACTCAAAGGGAATATTTTGTCAGCTCAGCACGCCACGAATTCGGATTACCAGAAGTCCCTGCTCTCCGGGCTGGAACTGTTTAGTGGGGTCTGTCCGGACGACGTACAGGAGCTGCTGCAAAAATGTGATCGCTGTGATCTGGAACCAGGTGAATTGCTGCTCTCACCGGGTAACAAGAACCAGAATGTCTATGTTGTTCTTTCCGGCGAATTACATGTGCACGTAGGCTCAACCGACTCCCCGGTCCTGGCCACGATGGAAGTTGGCGAATGTGCCGGCGAGATGTCAATTATCGAAGACCGAGATCCCTCTGCTTATGTAGTGGCTTCACAGCCGACCCATTTACTTGTTATTCACAAGGACATCCTTTGGGACCTGGTCAATGCATCTCACGAATTCTCCAAGAATCTTCTGGTTGTACTTTCCGAACGTGTTCGAAGCCACAATCAGTTTATTGCCGAAAGTATTGGCGACTGGCGCAAGTTCGAAAAACACGCTACCACGGATGCGCTGACCGGACTCGGCAATCGCCACGCGATGGAAGAATCGTTTCCACGTGAAGTCGAACGGTGTATACAGAGCGAGTGCCCGGCTTCTCTCATCATGATTGATGTAGATTATTTCAAATCATTCAACGACATGTTCGGCCACGTAGCAGGAGACCGCGCTTTGTCTGCTGTTGCAAAGATTCTCGGAAATCAGTTTCGCCCCCGCGACCTGCTCGTGCGTTACGGCGGTGACGAGTTTGCGGTTCTTCTGCCGGGGGTCGGCGCAGAGGAAAGCCTGACGATTGCAGAACGTGTTCGCGCCGCGGTTTCGGGCGATACGGCAGACAGCGACGATTCATTGATTCAGATCCCGATTCGGGTATCAATGGGTGTGGCCGAAATCGACAGCAACGGCAATTTCGAGACACTTCTAAAAGCGGCAGACGAAGCGCTTTATCGGGCGAAAGACGCGGGGCGGAATAAGGTTTCCGACTAAATCTCGACGATCAGATTGTCGATCAGTCTTGCTTTGCCGAGCCATGCCGAGCCGAGTACAACCAGTTCTCCTGATTCCCGATCCGGCTCACTCAGATCTGACGCATTCCGTATGTTGACGTACTCGGTTTCAAAGCCGGCTTCTGCGAGCTTCGCGAGAGCCGTAGATTCGAGGGCCGCAAAGTCCCTGCGTCCATCGCGTATTTCCTTTCCGACCTCTTCGAGGACTGCATAAAGGACCGGAGCAGAGGCTCGCTCGTCTTCCGACAGGTACTGATTGCGCGAACTCCTGGCGAGACCGTCGTCCTCGCGCACAGTTGGTACAATAACAATCTCAACTGGCAGGCTTAAGTCCGCGACCATACGACGAATGACGACTTGCTGCTGATAGTCTTTTTGACCAAACACCGCAACGTCCGGCTGCACCAGGCCGAACAGCCTGGTAACGATCGTCGTAACGCCATCAAAGTGACCTGGTCGAAATGTTCCACACAGATCATCAGTTAGCGTAGGCACGGTCACCGAGGTCGCGTTGTCTATGCCGAACGGATACATGGTGTCAACGTCGGGCACAAAGACCAGGTCTGTATTCGCCCGATTCAGCTGGCGCTGGTCGCGCTCGAGGGTTCGCGGATATTCCTCGAGATCCTCGCCTTCTGCGAACTGAGTTGGATTGACAAATATTGAAACCACTACGCGCTCCGCGTGTTCGCGCGCTGCCTTGACGAGGCTCAGGTGCCCCTCGTGAAGATTGCCCATGGTCGGCACCAGAGCAATATGCTCGCCGTCCTGGCGCCAGTCGGACAAATGTTCCCGAAGCGCCTCAGCCGTACTCACTATTTCCATTTGTTGGTCGCCGCCAGATCAGTCTGAATAAATAATCGAATCAGGAAAAACAATGTTCTGGCTGGGGATAGGATTTATCCCGCACCGCCTCAACGTAGCTCTGAATTGCGGCCAATGGCGAATCATGCCCGGCCATAAAGTTCTTCACGAACTTTGGCGTGCGTCCCTGCGTGATATCAAGAATGTCATACAACACGAGTATCTGTCCGTCGACGTCAGGGCCAGCACCAATGCCAATGACCGGCACATGCAATTCATTCCGGACCGCCTCACCTACTTCATTCGGTACGCACTCGAGCAATACTATGTCGGCCCCCGCATCCTGCAGACGCCGCGCGTTATCGACCATGCGCCTGGCATGTTCAGGGTCCCTGCCCTGCACCTTGAAGCCACCAATCTTGTGCACCGACTGCGGCTTGAGGCCGATATGCGCACACACAGGAATGTCGTGTCTGGACAAATGTTCGACGATTTCAATCTGGCCTTCACCACCTTCCAGCTTGATCATCATGGCGCCGCCTTCCTGCATCAACTGCACAGCATTTTGCAGCGCCTGTCCCGGATCTGAATAGCTCATAAACGGCATATCCGCAACAAGAAACGCCCGTCGCAGCCCCCTGGCTACCATTTTGGTGTGATAAATAATGTCACTGACGGTAACCGGCACAGTAGTATCGTGACCCTGTATGACCATGCCGAGCGAATCTCCAACCAGCACCAGATCAATTCCAGCCGCATCGACAAGCGAAGCGTAACTCGCATCATATGCCGTCAGGCACGCGATGGGCTCGCCGCTCTCCTTCATATCCCTCAACGTTGATACGTTGATCGGCGGATCGACCATCCCGCGTTGTTCAAGCTGTGTGTACATTCAGTCCTCGAAATTCTCAGGCGAAAGCAACGGCGGCCGCAGGATTAAAGAAATGGCGACCGCTGGTGATTCGGCGAACCTGCCTGTAAAGCGCATCATAGTCTACGTCGTTGTTTACCGGATCGATAGTCGACGCGTTCACAATCAGCAACGGTGCATCATCAAAATCGTAGTAGAACCTGGCATAAGATTCAGCGACCTTTTCGACATACGAGCGATCAATCGCGCGCTCATATTCAAACCCCCGCCGGGTAATTCTGGTCATCAACGCATCTACAGACGCCTGCAGGTAAATGACCAGGTCGGGAGTCGGTGCATCGAAGTCGAGTTTGTCGTAAATCTGATTGTAAAGCTCCAACTCATCCGCACTGAGATTCAATTCTGCAAAAAGCCGGTCTTTGGAGATATGAAAATCCGCCACGTGAACCGGTGAAAACATGTCGGACTGGTTGAGTAATTCGAGCTGCCGGGTGCGCTGAAACAGGAAGAACAACTGGGCAGGCAGAGCCGTACGACGACCTGACCTGTAAAACTGGTCGAGAAACGGATTCTCCTCCGAACTTTCAAGTACAAGGGCACCGGAAAAACTCTCAGCGAGGCGTCGGGCCAGGCTGGTTTTGCCGACACCGATTGGACCTTCGACCACAATGAATCTGGACCGGGCCTGTACAGGTTTCAGTTCGCTTAACGTCACTTCAGGGCTTCAGACAATTCGCTCGATGCGCGGTTCATTTGGAACTTCCAATGACAACTGCATAACCGTTGATAATCCAGGCACCCGATAATGCGGTGCAATTTCTCTCCAGGGCAACAATACAAAATTTCGCTCGGCGACGCCCGGATGAGGCAGGGTCAGCTCTTCTTCAGCAAGCACCAGGTTCGAGTAGGAGAGCAAGTCCAGGTCGAGCGTACGCGGCCCCCATCGCTCGGAAGACCGCTTGCGGCCTTGCGCCGTCTCGATCAGCTTGAGTTCCATCAGCAGGTCCTGCGCACTTAACTTTGTCAGTAGCGCAACGACCGCATTGATAAAATCGGGCTGATCAGCAGGGCCGAGTGGCGCAGAGCGGAAAAGGCCGGACTTAAGAGCAACCACGGAGTCCCGAATGCCTGCCATCGCCGCAATCCCGCTGCCGACCTGCTCCACCGGTGAACCCAGATTGCTCCCGACACCCACATAGGCAGGCCGCCAGCGCTCTTTTGTCACGTTTGCCCTGTCCCGGGATTCTTTCTTTTTCGTGGCCGGCGTCGCCTGGATGACGTTGATTTGCTGTGCAAATCGAAACTCTGCGCGCGTTGCTCAGCTCCCTGACTCTGAACTTCAGTCCAGAACTCTGCGAGTTCCTTGTCGAAGTCACCGCACTTTGCGCGCAACATCATGAAATCGTAGGCGGCGCGAAATCGGCGGTGCTCCAGCAGGCGCAGAGCCCGTTTGCCCCGCCGCACATCGAACCGAGGTTGCATCGCCAGCATTTCTCTCATCGGCGTCGTAAATCGTCGTGGAATCGAAACGCGCGATTGCTGTAATCCGGAAATCTCGAACGACGCCATACTCAACGACTGCACGACAGACATGTTCTCTTTGGCACGCAGCTGTTCCGCGTGTTTGCGGACCGGTGCCCACAAAAACACTCCGAGCAAAAACATCGGCGTTACAGATTTGTCTTGCGCTACACGCCCATCCGTATTCGCAAGGGCCATCCGGACAAATTCGAGAAACTGTTCATCCTCATTGATTTCCGCGTCCGTCTCCGGAAACAGTAGTCTGAAAAGATCGAATTTGCGTAGCAGCTCGAATGTCTTGCCGGCGTGACCCGCCTGAAACATCTTGAGAAATTCATCAAATAATCGAGCCGCCGGAACATTGCTCAGGAGCTCGCGGTTCCTGATCATCGACTGTTGAACGCTATCGTCAATCTCAAAATCGAGCTTTCCCGCAAAACGAATGGCACGCAGCATCCGCACGGGGTCTTCGCGGAGCCGGGTGTCAGGATCGCCAATTAGAACCAACTTCCGGCGCTCAACATCTTTTACGCCGCCAACATAGTCCCAGATACTGAAATCGGCGATGTTGTAATAAAGCGCATTGCAGGTGAAATCGCGTCGCCAGACATCTTCATCGATACTTCCGTAGACATTGTCACGCAAGATTCTGCCTTCGTGATCATGTTCGACATCAACGTGTTTTTCGCTACCGTCTGTGGCCGCCCGGAAAGTCGCGACTTCAATGATCTCTCTGCCGAAACGAATATGCGCGAGCCTGAAGCGCCGCCCGATCAGGCGGCAGTTGGAAAATAGCGCGCGAATTTCTTCGGGATGCGCATCGGTCGCGATGTCAAAATCCTTGGGATGCAGACCCAGCAGTGCGTCCCGCACGCCGCCGCCAACCAGAAATGCCTGAAAGCCCGACTTATGCAGGCGATAGAGGACCTTCAGTGCACTCCGGGAAATCTCATCCCGGGAAACATTGTGGGAAGGGCGCGGAATTATGATGGGCCTGACGTTCTTCTTGGTCCCGCTGTTATTCAATACAAATTCCGCTTGGAAAACATAAACGCGGCCGTATGATAGCAGCCCCCGCGAGTCCGGGGACACTAAATAGGACACCTGTTGCCCTCACCCGGTGGTTCGGGAGGCAGCCGCTAAGCGGCCTGGAATGCCCCATGGAGCGAGAAGCGCACCGGGACGACAGATGCCGCAGGCGCCCCGAAGGGGTGAGCCGCCCAGCGGCAAATCCATCCGGTAGGGAGACCCTTTATCAGGCACTGCATAATTAGACTTGAGCCAGGCTCATTCGACCTTATAATAGCGGCCCCGCTACCAGCGGCAGACAGAATTTAGCTCCCTTCGTCTAGTGGTTCAGGACGCCGCCCTCTCACGGCGGTAACACCGGTTCGAATCCGGTAGGGAGTGCCAAACAAGTCAAAGGGTTAGCATCGAAAGGTGCTAGCCCTTTTGTTTCAGACGATCCATTTAACCATCCGAGCGAGCGTCCGCTTACGGCCAGAAGCTGTCAGTCGCTGCGACCGAGAAACAAAAGTATTTCGCTCCACGAAGCTTCGGCAGCCGAGCGCTGATAGCCGACCGTCATCCCGCCACCTATTTCGACTAGCGGAGGCGCATCTTCAATATCGAATCCGTGCCTCGCGCCAGGATAGACCTTAAGAATTATCTTATCTTTTGCGGACGCACTCCGCGCAAGGTCCTCGCATCTACCCGGTTCTGCAATATCGTCAGCGCCACCTAGCAGCATGAGTATTGGGATTTGAATGGTTAGATCGGTCGCTTCTTCGCAGCCCGGGTATACGGCAATGGCAGATTTCAGATTCTCTGCACTTTCTCTCGGGCCATGCAGCCATTCCAGCACACCACGTCCACCCATAGACCAACCGATTAGATGAATCTCTCTGTCGTCAACGTTTGGCTGCTCAGCGACCCACCCCGTGGCCGCACTAATGTAATCGGCCAGTTTTTCGCTTCCAATTTCGCCGCCACATGCGGTCAGCACACCTTCGGCCTTGTGTACGTCGATCAAGTAAACGGCAAAACCCTTGTCTCTAAGTTTAATCGCCATTTTTCGGTAATGACGTCGGAAAAGGAGGTCGTCCTCCTGCAGATTAGGGTTGGAATTTTCAAATGCCGGATCTTCGGACGAGATACCACTACATCCCGGTATTGCGATCAGCGTAGGAAAGGTTCCTTCCCCGGAGGGGATGTAAGTGTAGTGGTTGTCAACAACGCGGCTTTCGATACTTTGGCTGGACGCTGCCGTTGGTACAAGTCCGGACAAGGCGGCAAAAATTAGGATGTATCGCATATCGCGTCCTTTTAGTCGGATCGTAACGCGAGATTTATTCCAAAATTACTATCGGCACGACCACGACAGTCCGCTGTGGGTTATTAGCAGCACCTCATCATTTTAGCAGCCCAACGGCTGCTTTCAGCCAATAGCGGACGTTGAACTTCTAAATTCCCGTTCCGGGCGACGCGCGCGCAATGCTGCACAACGTCTTCACCGGCACTCGTTGATTCCGAAATCCTGAATAGATAACGCGCCTGATTCGAAGTTATCCTTCAACCAGAACAACAATCGTTTCTGGCCTTACTCCGTCATATTTCATTGCAGCGGCACCCGCTTCGCTTTTTAGAACCGCCTCGAACGCAGCCATGTCCGCAACATCCATGGTCAGGCCGACACTATTGGGAGCATCAGGGTTCACGAAAGTACATATGTTCTTTGCTACACCGGCAAATACTTCCTGCCTCTTCGTCGATGTCAGCCAGTGAGCGACGTCATCCACTTCATGAGTCGTTATAAGCTTGGGCATATCATTTACTCCTCTTGTTATTAGCGATTTCTGAGCGTAATTCGTTGGGAAAATCACCATACTCGAATACCAGACCAATGCGTAAATTATTCGGCGTACGCATTGGGTCAATACCGGATATTCTAGCCTAATCCTGGTGAGTGGCTGCTTTTCGCCAGGAGCAGACGTCGACGGACAAAACTTTACTCCTCTGGCTCCAGGTGCTGAATACCCAGATTCCCATCAATAAGGTCATGAACACGCTTCTCTTGCCGGGCCCACGGGGACACACCATCTCGTATATATGCGTCGTAGGCATCTGCATTATTTGAGAGGTCGTTCAAAAATGCTTGGTTCTTCCGCATGGCTGGCAGATCACATGTGGCGCGGCTATATATCTCCTGCAAATCGTCGTCACTGTATGCTTCGACCGAAATCAACTGCGGATACAGGTGCGTCAGGTCATTGGCTACTCCATTCTGAATTCGGATATACATGTTTGTAGCGTCATGTGCCTGCTTCAACGCGCCAAGCGCTGCTCGCAGCTCAGTATCCTGCAGGATACCCATGCGACCACTTGCTGTTAATTCATCCACCGCCGATAACCCAGTAACAGCAATATTGAAGAAATGTAAGGCTCCAACGGTCTGGCACTCAAGGGCCGTCAGAGAATTTCGTTCGACATCCACAAAAACAGCATCGAGAATATCGGCAGCCACCCCTTGCCTCTCTATTCTTCGATCCAGCAAACGGGCGCTCAATTTTTCCGCGTTCAATATCTCGTCGTGAAGGCGATCGAGATAATGCTGTTCGTCCCTTCGATCTTGACGTAACTCGCTCCAGCCATCTACTTGCAGTCCGATAAATATACCAACTACGACGATCAAAATTTCCAGAAAGACAGTAAACCAGTTCTGTTGGCGTATCCCTTCTGCCAGTTTTTGAAGAATCATGCGTCCGCTCAGGCCTTGCCAACTAGTTCAAAAATAACTTCTGCTTTGCCCGCTTTGAGTCAATAGCGGTCTTTCACGAGTTTAGCAGCCCAGCGGCAGCTTTCGGCCAATAGCAGCCGCTCGTTCAATGCTGGCCAGACTACTTCACCGCTTCCAGCTTTTCCCAAAAGTCGATATGGGGCACATCTTTCATCATCTCTCCGACCATCTCTGAAAAATCTGGATTGAAGAAGGGGCTGCACATTTCCCAAAGCGATCTCGCTCGTTCGGTACCAAGAAGAAAGTAGATCACATCGTGATAGCTCATCCATGTTTCTTCGTCCATAGCTCCACTTCTGTGCTGAAGCCACTCATGCTCGCGAGCACGCATTTGACCGATAATCCAAAATTGCAGTTTTACTTTCTCCTCAAAACTGGGAGTTTCCACTTGAGAAAACAGGCGACCCAGCTCGGGGTGCTCGACAAATCTGTACACGCCGTTCTGGTCGTTGGCGACTTGCGCCTGTCTCGACTCCGATCGCAAAAGTTCTGCACCCTGCCGAACCTGAACTGTCAGGTATATCAAAGTCACGACGACGACAATCACGCCAATAATCTCGGCCAGTTGCGCATATTGTTCGAGCGTCATGTTCCTCCCCTCTAGTCCATAACGACGATGAGAAATGTTGGCCTAACCTGACAACAACCGAAAGACTGTCTTGGGTCAATAGCAGCCGCTCAGCATCTTAACAGCCCAGCGGCTGCTTACGGCCAAAAGCAGACCGCATGTATGCCGCATAGCTGATCCTGCAACAGCAACCCGATTCACCATCCCTGAATACCAACCAGCGTCGGTGCGACCGCCAGCCACCAAGGCGAGCTCCAGAGGACGTGGGTCGCGATTACAAAGGGTAAGTTCAGCGCAATTCCAATTACGTATGCACGATGGATGCGCCCGCGCCGCACAACATCGTAGATCAAGACTGGCAGCAGCATTAGCAGCGCATAGAGATGAATCGAGGCAGGACTGTCCGGTATTGTCGCGGGCAACCAGGCCATGCGATCGACAGCTGCGGGTAATGGCAAAAGAGCCGCCAAAATCATCAACCGCTTGTGCGCCTCCGGGTCCTTTTGTCGCACTAGGACCGCCCACGCGATCAGTCCCGGGAACAATACGGCAACCCGGATCTGCACCAACAGTATGTTGCTCATGATGACTTTGATCCCGCTCAACGCATCTAGCTCCATCACGCCTGCCGGTATAGATCCGATCCACGACCACATCGAATACACCACACCGAACATCGCGGACACCAGCATGGGCACAAGTACAATCGCGATGAGTCCCAGTTTCTTGTGTTGCCCTCTGCGCCCGGTAGCCATAAGGGTTGTCTGCACAAGCAGCAGCAGCAGCCAGGACCCCATCAGTATCGCGTGGGTGTGGAGAATTGGTGGCAGAGGTGGTCGTTGACCAACCTCCACGGCCTCAAGGAGACCGAGAGAGTTGGGAATGAACCCTACCAAAGCAGTGACAACGAACAGTCCCGCCATGAAAACGTAGATCCATCGGTCAGCAGCGCGCGAAAATGTACCTGTTACTGGTTTCACTTCAGCGACATCAACGGAATTGGCAACCATTTCGCCTCCTGAATAGGCCCGTGTTTCTGAACAATCTTCTGCTTCGGACCAAAGCAGTTGCTCGTTGTGTTTTTATTATTGTAGTAGCTGAGTAACCACTTTTCCCGAAAGCGGCCGCCCAGCAGTTTAGCAGCCCAGCGGCAGCTTTCGGCCAATAGCAGAAGCCGCACCATTTGCTCCGAGCGGCTATTTCCTGTCCATGTCAGATATGAGTGACCTGGACATTGTTACGAAACTTTCTCGAAAATCTTGCCCGGTAACAATAATCAAATACCTGGAAAAGGGGTCGTCCTGCAGGAGCGCGCGTAGCCGAAACTGCAGGGCAAGCCAACCTTCCTCTGCCAGCAGTCCCGATTGATATTGATAGTAATAATTATCGAATCCATACAGATTAATGACCGACCAGTATGCTGCTTCCGCCCATTCTGCAGAAGTATGCTCGCCCAGCCATTTCGTTTCATCGGCCGACAAGAAGCCTGCAGGCCATTCCCAAGACTCTATGTCCGCAGCGAGATCCTCTATCCGATAGTCGCTTGCCAAGCTCTGGTAAAAGTACTCTCTTCCGCTCTCGGTTCTTGCTTGATACTGAGCCGCAAGAGCGATTTTCTGCGACTGTCGCAATTCAAGGCCTACAAAAATCAAAGAAACAACAATGGCCGCCAACCCTACTAGCTCTGCAGATGTTCGCAAATCATTAGGCTTCAAAAGATATCCCCTCAAACTTGGTGACGGTGTTGCCAGACCAAAACGCCGCAATGT
Organism: Woeseiaceae bacterium; assembly: GCA_024640315.1. Lineage (GTDB taxonomy): Bacteria > Pseudomonadota > Gammaproteobacteria > Steroidobacterales > Woeseiaceae > SZUA-117. Next base: position 58,982 of record JAHEFF010000002.1, on the reverse strand, counting down.
CCGCTTTGGGTCAATACCGGACTCTCACTAGTTTAGCAGCCGACAGGCCCCTTTCGGCCAGAAGCAGCCATTAAAACGAAGTCATGCTAAAGCTGAAGTAGGTCAGTGCCGCAAAGACAAACACAGACATGAACAGTGCGGCAGCATGCAAACTTCGTCGGTTGCTAGAAGCCGCTACAGCAAATCCTGCCAGCATTACGAGGCTCCACCATGGAGGCGTTCGATCTAAAAGCACATAGCCGCGAAGAATTCCGAAAATCCAAACCGCGACCAGAGCAGAAAAAAGCCAGCGGCTGTTCTTTGAAAATTGCTCTTTCCAGTTTTCTACTTGATCCGGGTTGTTGGAAACCAATGCAGTAGCAGCGAGATAAAGGGACAGTGGTGTACCCATAAGGATCGCGAAACCAAGGATATGCCAGTTTGTCACGGAGCTTAGCGGCCAAATACGCCACCAAGCCAAGATATGGCCCGCAGCCAAAACGACAAAGGCTACAGCATGGAGCCAGTCTCTTTTACGAGCATCAAAAACGTAAGGAATGCTAGTAATCAAGGTGCTAAGGCCTAGTGCCAAGACGATTGATGCGGCAACCGATAGAAACTCAAATATGGTCAATGATCCAACCTCCGCCGCTAGTTTCGGTAGTGGTTACCACAAAAACCCACCGCAAATTACCTGGTTATTCGATGACCACTTTGGGTCAAAAGCAGCGGCTCATGAGTTTAGCAGTCCAGGGGCTGCTTTCTGCCAATAGCGGCCGGTCAAATTCTTACATGTCGTGGTGTCGGGCTATTTCTGCATCATCCAGCCGCAAAAACCTTGCCGCGTTGTTGTAAAGGATATCGCGCTTCTGCTCGTCGCTAAGGAACGGAGCTTCCTCGATTACCCTGATGCTTCTCTCGATCGTCTCGGGCCAAACCATGTGGTCAGAACCGAACATCACGCGCTTACCGTAGCCAGCCTCAACGACACGCTCAAGGAATCGGTAAAAGGCAGCGCGGGGCTGTGTGTATACGATGACGCCTACGCCGACATGCACTTGAGGGTGCGCGTACATAACAGTAAGCAAGTCTTCGATCATGGGATAGCCGGCGTGCATGATATACACGCGAAGTTGAGGGTGTCGAACAAGCACCTCCTCCAGTGTGAGTGCACTATGCAGACGAGCGCGATAGCCAGAGGCGCCCAGATAGATTACTCCTGGTGGGCCGGCCCCAATGTGAATTCCCACTGGGATATCCAGTCTCTCGGCAAGTTCCCAGTACGGCTCCATGCGTTCATCGTCAGGCGCGATGCCAAGGTACTGGTTCGTAACCTCGGCCAGAACCGCCAGTTTGCCATCCAGGTGGAGTTGTTCCAGTGAGTCAGGTGAGGGCGCGCCTGGTCCTATCTGGAAGCCAAGCCCAGGAATAAAACGGCCTGGCGCCGCCTGAATCCACTGATTCACTAATTCCGAAGTGCCACTGAGAACACCGAATACGTTTCGACGTTCAATCACCGAAATAGTCTCGGACCGTAAATCCTCATCCGTCTCGGGCGACCAGACAGGATCAGCGCACGGGGGATTCTTCAACGTTGCCATCCATACTTGCGGGTAAGGACTGGCCTGATCCCAAACCGGCATTTGCATGGGCGTGCATATCGCAACGGGTGGGGGACCTTGATCGTCGGCGGGCAGCGCGTGCATGTGAACGTCGATAATTGGCAGACGTTCTTGGCCGTTCGCGACCATACTCAAGAGGCAAACAAACAACGCGAACAGGCGCAAAATCACCCTCCAACTGATGAGATATGAACGGCCGCTTTGGGTCAATAGCGGCCTCTCATCAGTTTAGCAACCCAGTGCCTGCTTTCGGCCAGAAGTGGACAGATTTGCAGCCTTTTACTGCGCAGCTGCAACGGTCTCGGCCTGCTTATCTACGTACGCGGCAAATGCCTCATTAAACTCACCTCGGTGCCTACTCCAGTAGTCAGAAAAGTAGACGGTTTTCGCCCACATCTGGATAATCAAAGAATATGATCTAGCTATGTCTTCATCCAACAAGCCGTGATTGGCCAGATTGTATTGAAGCTCGTAGAGGCGAAAAAACGATTGGTAGAACATATTCCGCCGCATGAGGTCTACGCTTTCAAATTGTCTAATTTCTGCAGAGATCTTTGCCAGAGCCTCATTTGAGGCGATATCCATGATTGCCGTTCTCGAGGCTAGATAGAGATCCTTAGTGATTTCCGCACGAGAGACTTTCGTGCTTAGCCGAATTTGAATTGACAGGTAGAGCAATGATGCAATTACTCCGGCTGCGCCAACAATCTCCGCAATTGTCGCGGCGTTTTCCCAATTCATTGTCGCTCCCACAATTTAGGCAGGCTATGTTACTTAGCGTCAAACCTTCAATGTCCGCTTTGAGTGAATACCCGACATTGTAGCTCATTCCTGGCGAGTGGCTGCTCAAATGACGGGCGGCCGCTTTTGACCCAAAGCGGACCCTCATCAGCCTTAAATCAGGAAATCATCAGGGTTCCCGATCGCAATAGCCATATCATCGATATTCAATATTAATCAGGCATTTTCGAGCCGCTTGAGGATTCAATATGCATAATCTCGAGAATACGGCGCGATCGGTAGCAAGAGCTCATCGTTCAGCGCTACTGATGCTCTTGGTATCAGTTTCGGCCTGTGCTGGGAAATCGCCTCTCGGCCCCGACACAGGTGATTCGGACTGTCCGGATCTAACAGGGAGCTACTGTTCAATCGGGTTGGAATGGGAAGGGGACCGCGGTAAATCGGAAAGAGCGTACCTTCCCACATATCTTGGGATTCGATCCACTGATAATTGGCAGTCCATTTCACGCGTAGATATCGATGGACCGAACGAAGTCATGCTGAAAGTGACGTTACACACTGAAGATCAGATGGTGACATCTGCCGAAATTCTGAGATCTGATCTAATTTGCCAAGGCGACCGCCTCGCATTTGAAATGAACAAGGTTCCCTGGGGTGGGGCGGGCCCATTTCTTGCGCTGGGCGCAAGCGCTGGGTGGCGAGTGATCGAACGCGGGGATGCTGGCAATTTGATTATTAATGAAACGCGCCGTGAGACCGGAACCATCATGTTGGTAATTCCATTGCGTATCAGAACGGATACTCGCGCAGAATTTCCTCCGGCCGGCGACAACGAGTGCGAAGCCTGGTGAGGTTGCAGGTTGATGAAAAAACGGGGCCAGCTTCGCTTGGAAGCCGGCCCCGTTTTGTTAATGCGAAATTGCGAAGGGCTAGAAACTCGGGCCGTCAATGTCGTCGATGTTGTCAGCTGCCTCGAATGTCACGACAGCATCACCTGATATTGGGGCGAGGAAGAAAGTCGTCGGGTCCAACCCTTCATCGCCGTCTCCATCATTGCCGCCCTGGCAGGTCGCCGCGATCGTGTACGTGATGCCCGGCATTAGCGAGGCACGGTACTCGTAATCGCCGTCATTGTCCTCGTCTTTCGCTTCCACGGTCGTGTAAACGTCGGCAACGCCGATCTCGCCAGGATCAACGACTCCTTCGAACACGTAGATCACGTTGCCTATTGCATAGTCCATGTTAGTAGCACTATCGGCGTTACAGTCGTTTTCGTCTGCCGTTATGGTCATCGAGGCAATCTCCCCGACAACGGAACCGAATTCCTCAACATCGAGCACTCGAATGACAGGTTTCAGTATGTAGAGACCGCGACCGACGGCTTCGGTCAGACCTTTGCGCACGTCCCAGTCGAAAAGCAGGCGCACGGAATCGTTAGGCTCGACTTCAAAGTTATTGATGAGACGGACTCGATCACTCGGCACATCAATATCTACTTCTACCATCATCCCATCGTCGGTCATGGCATGCGCCGCGGACGAACTCGCGTCATCGACCGTCATTTCAAGCCAATTATAAGTCCCGGCAGGAATATTCGCCCGGTCGACAAAAATCGCAGGATCGTCGACGGAAAGCTCAAGCAGATTCACAGTAACCGGCGTTTCGACCATGTCGAGCTGGAATGCCGGCCCACTGCCCTGAGGCTTGATCCAGAATTCCGTCACGGTGATATTCAATTCGACGATGCCGTCTACCGGACGATCCATCAGGGAAACACTAATAGCCCCATTGTTGGAGTCGCTTCCGCCAGAGCAGGCCCCCATAACGGCTGCAAGTGCTGCGATCGTGGTTACCCGGATTCCTTTTCGAGTGTTCATGAATTCAATATCCTGAGTCAGATTCGTCTCGCGTAGCATGTTGAATCGACCGAACCCCTACTGTGAACTCAGTCACAGTTTAACCCTGCTGGCGCGTTTCAAAACCGGATAGTCGAACATGGGAAACGCGCGGCCAGTGATACTTAACAATATCTTGGACACAGGCACTTGAGCTAAATGAACTCACTTAGCAAGGTCTCCTTCTGGCCGAAAGCAGCCACTGGGCTGCTAAACTGATGAGAGGCTGCTTTTGACCCAAAGCAGACATTTCGGCTTTGAAGTTCTGGTCGCCGTTCAACGAATATATACTTATTTTTTTGTCTAGCCGAGTGGGCACTTTAGTGGAGATTCCAAAATTTTCTATCGGTCGGGCCATGGCCGAATTTGCGGTGATTGTCGTAAGTGTGCTGGTTGCTCTGGGTGTTGAAGGTTGGCGGGAAGACGTCGCGGATCGTGCGCTGGAGCGGGAATACTTGGAACGCCTAAAAAATGAATTCGATGTTGATTCATCGAGAATTGCCAGTGCAATTGAAGCAAGAGCTATTCAACAGGGCCACATCAACGCCGCATTAGTTATTCTTGACGAGGGAGGTACCAGCACAGATGAGGATCTGCTATCGGTTTTCATGGCCTCCCGTAGTGTGTGGTCCCGCGAGATCGGCGCGACTTTTAGGGAGTTATTCGGCACAGGCCGACTTCAGATCGTTACGAACGGGGAACTAAGAATTCGTTTGGTCGGCTTCTATTCCTGGATCAACGTAGCGATAGTCAATGCGCCTGGCCTCAATGACCGAATGCATTATCGAGACATTGTTCGTGGCGAAATCGATCCCAGACTGCAAGAAGCAATGAGGGCATGTGGTGGCGTGCGTGCCCGAACCCTCGAGCTTCCCGATCTTAATATGGTGTCCAATTGTGACTTTGGTGCCACGGATGATGAAACGGCTTCAATACTTGCACGTATTCGTTCCAATCCAGATGGGCTTCGTGCTCTCCGTAGGTGGGCCGCTGCATATTCCGCACTGGAGGCTCGGCTTGAAGAGTCGGATAACAGGATAAATGAAATGAAACTCCTCATTGCCGAAGAGATTGCGCGGCACGGAGAATAGATCAATTTTGCATATACCCGATCAGGTGTCCGTTAGTGGCCTCTCAGTGGCGGCCAATTCGTCTCGTTTGGGTGTCCGCTCTGGGGAAAAGCAGACATCGAAAAATCATTGTAAATCTGGCGTTGTTCGCTGCCCCAGTATTGCCCCATTCGGATGAACCCCAAAGCCAGAAAACAAATGGCTAATATATTCGCGCTCGTCGCGAGTGTTCCAATCGAACGAAGTTTCTGGTGTCGCCTGCCGGATGCACTGGAAAGTGCGTGCCGTGCGGACTGTCTAAACAGAATAACGGTCAGGCGCGTAGCCACGGCGACGCCCGCGAATACGGCCAGCCGAACTGGCATCGACAGACTGTTAACATAGCTATAGATGCCATCCACGCAGTTCGCTCCGAATGCAAAGTGCTACTATGTTGGCCCGGTTGCCTGCGGCCAAACAGTATCCACCACACCCGAGTAGATGCCAAAGCCGAACTACACCCTTCTTCATCGACGTCGGTGGGACCATGAGTAGCATCTCAGTATACCTTCTGGCCCTTTTGCACATCGCACCTGCCAGTTTGAGCGTTTACCACATCCTGCTCTACAAACGAGACTCGCGTGCCGCAATGGGCTGGATCATGGCATGCCTGTTTATCCCGTACGGTGGACCTGTGGCCTACTTCTTTTTCGGCATCAACCGGGTGCGCACACGAGCTCGCGGCATGCGTCGCCGACTCTTCAATATTGAATATGAAACGGCGGCATTTGAGTCGCCCGCTCCAGTCGACTATGGAGAGGGCCTGGCCGCTATTGGCTACCGCGTTACTGGAACGCCCCTGACGGCTGGCAACTCCGTTGAGACTTATTACAACGGTGAGGAAGCCTATCCGGCGATGATTGCAGCCATCGATGAGGCAAAACATCGGGTTCTTCTCACCACTTATATCCTGAAGACCGACCGTATCGGATCAGCGTTCGGAGACGCCCTTGCAGCAGCGGTTGAGCGAAACGTGGACGTCAGGGTACTCGTTGACGGCATCGGTGAGCTCTACGCCTGGCCACGACCGTCCAGGCGCTTGCGCAGACGCGGCATCTCCGTCGCGCGATTTCTGCCGCCAAAGCTGCTTCCGCCAAGTATGTACATTAATTTGCGCAATCACAGGAAGCTCTTGGTCGTGGACGAAGCTATCGCCTTCGCCGGTGGCATGAACATTAGTGACGACCATACGTCGTTCGCCGATCACCCGCGAAAGGTGTCAGACATCCACTTCCGATTCCGTGGCCCTGTCACCGCGGATCTCGCAAGAATCTTTTTTGATGATTGGGAATTTGCGACCCGAGACACGCCGCATAAAGATCAACCGCCAGTACCTGCAAGCCATGGAACAGCTCGATGCCGCGTTATCCCTGACGGCCCGGATGACGCCCTCGATGCCCTGTCCTTAACGATCCAGACAGTGATCGCTGCGGCATCCAAATCTGTCGACATTATGACGCCGTACTTCTTGCCCAGCCGGGAACTCATCGCCTCGTTACAATCAGCCACGCTGCGAGGAGTGAAGGTTCGAGTCATTCTGCCGGGCAAGAACAATCTTTTCTATGTTCACTGGGCGAATCGAAACATGCTGGCGGAACTTCTCAAGTGGCATGTCGAAGCCTTTTATCAGCCAGCCCCATTTTGCCATTCAAAGCTGCTTTGCGTCGATCAGGAATATTCCATGATCGGCTCGGCAAACCTTGACCCGCGCAGCTTGCGGTTAAATTTCGAGCTTGGCATAGAGATCTTCTCTGAGTCGCTCAATTCTAAGCTTCGATCGCACTTTGAAACCACACTTGCCTCAAGTACCCGGATAACACCTGGGGAACTCGCCAATCGCTCCATACCGGTCCGCCTCAGAGACTCGTTTGTAAGCCTTTTCGCACCGTACCTGTAAGGTCCCAGCCGCGAGGCCACGAATCTATTCCGCAGGAAGCTTCAATCGTCCCCGCGAAACATTCGCCGGACCGTACGCGCTCCCCGGTAACCTATGCTCCCAATGGACAGTACCGGCTCCGGGAGTTTTGCCAACAACGCAATCTTTCCACCATGGTGAGCAGCTGCAGCAAGCGACTCTCGACGATTACTCGTCCCGCCACCCATGACCGACCTGAATAATGTGTCCAATTCCCTGGCGATACGCCTGTCAAACTCAACCTGGTGCTCTTGCAGGAACCCCTGCTGCTTCCCGAACTCGTTCTCCAGAACATAGAGCCGGCTCATAACCGTTTCAACATGGGGGATCGCTGTCAGTCGATTCGGAGCATCACCGTGATGACAGGCGAGGTCATAGTCAACAAAAATGACAGGACCTTGTCGGCAAACGCGAGAGGTAAATAACCAGGACTCGTTTCGCTGCATGCCGACGCGCCATTCGAATTGTTCTTTGAACCTGGATCTGTCGATTAGCAACGAACTTGGCAGGACGTAGTCGTCCAGCATCTGGTTGAAATAATGGTTTCCTAAATAGTATTCGATATCCTGGTCGAATCCGTTCGGCCTGAAAGTCTTCGTTTCTCCCAAAAGTTGATTCCAGTCTTGAATCGGCTGGCCCCATTCGAACAGGTAATTCGGCCTCTGAACGCCGCTCGAGTCGGTTGCCCAGATATTGGTAAAACACGCAACCGCTTCGGGATGCATGGCAAGCAGCTGTCGCTGGACATTCAGTTTCTGCGAATGCCACTCGTCGTCGTCATCTATAAACGCGATAAGGTTGTTTCTTGACAGTTCCATACCCAGGTTTCTGGAAGCACTGACACCAGCGTCCATTTGTTTCACATAGCGAATTCTCGAGTCGTCAAATGCCGCGATCACCTCTGCGGTATCGTCGCTGCCACCACTGTTGACGACGATTACTTCATCCTGGTCTGCAACTGTAGCAAGGACACTTGTAATGGATCTTTCGAGCAAATGATCCCGGTTATAGGTGGGAATAATGACTGAAACAGGATTATCCACGGTCGTTATCCCCTGGCCGAAATCAGCCTGGACACTCTCGCCGGGAGCTTTGAACAGTTGTCAAACAGCCAAAGGCAAAGACCGGTTGCTCCTTTGGCGTAAACTCGTCGGCACTCCTTCTCAACAGACTCTGGCTTCCATCGTTTTGCCCATATCGGGAACGTCGACAGATACAATTTCCCCCTGCCACTGTTACGCACATATTCAATAATTTCGGAAGTAAGGAGTCCGCCTGGAGAATACTCGGCAAACTCCGACCGAAAACCGATCTTTAGCAACGATACGTATTCCGGGTGTACCAGGCCGAATGCCGATGAGACGGCTTTATCGCCGGCGAATAGCGTAAATACGTGCGCACGACTCAGGGCTTGCTTGTGCCTGGACACCGCCAGGTACGCACGGCGAAGAGGAATGTTGTTGTTGATAGCCGTCATCGCCGCACCCTTCCAGCCTGACGCCTCGATTTCGAAAAACACGGACGTATTTTCCATGTTCGCGGGCGCAACATCGAGTCGGAGAGAATCATGCCTTGCTATCAGCCTTTTCCTCAGTCGGCGATTGTTGTTCCTCATCTTGGTCGGCACCTTGTAGGCAGCCGGGGCACCAAAATCGAAGTAGGCGTTGTGGAGAATGCCCGTCCGGATCGATCTCAGCTGACCCGGCTCGAGACATTGCATTTTTGGCAGCAATAGTCGCGACAACTTTGTGCCCTCTTGCGCCAGACCGGCCGACGCCAGGTCAAAAATGCTATCCCGGCTGTGACCGACTTGCGGCGTGGTAAAGCCGGAGACATCAATATGGTCATGGCTGAAGAGTTGCCAACATCGATCAGGATAGAGCGCTGACTTTTCTGGAACCACGACGACGGCCGCTTCGCAGTTTCCGTCAACGACGCTCAGAATCAGTCGGGCACGAGCAGCGTCCTCATCGATTTCGAGAAATGGCAAAATGAAGTCCGGGTCCATCCCATGTGTAAACGATCCGTTGGTCGTTACACATCGCCGCCAGAGTGCGACAGCAGCAGAATCAAACGGGTAGGGAAAGATCAGAATGTCAGACAACCCGCTGGCTGGCAGGCTTTCCGTCTTCAGATTATTAAAGTCATACGCCGTCGCAGATATCACGGATAGACTGCCCCGAAATGCATAGGTAGATCCCATTGTTATTGATCGTTGAATCCGGACCACCGCGAACTGCAGACGGCACTCGGTTCCACGAGCATTTTGTCTACTATAAGGGAGTCGTGCCGGGGAACCCGTGCAACAATCACACTCGGCGCTGTGCAGTCGTCACATTTGTCATTTTTTCTTTAAAAAACAGCGCATTAAATGCGAGCCGCAATGCATTTTCGTCGCCCGGCCAAGAAGTGAGGTTGGTCGCAGCCGCCCGAATGGAGGCCGCTCCTTAACATATGTCGCAACGGCTACGCGATGACTGCCTGGGGAACTACTCTTCCCTTGTCAGCCGGATGAGGCCGTTGCCGTCATCACCCGTCATGACATTGCCGTCAATAGTCAAAAAATCGTCGATCCACCCGTCGTCGATCCAGTCGATATGCAGAGTGTTTCGAAAGACCGTACCAATACCTTCGGTTGCGTCGTCGTAGAAACATTCCGTTTTGCCTATACACCCGGGTCGAATCAATAAGTCATCCGACTCGGCAACAGCGCGAGTCGACACGCGGGACAGCACACGAAATTTCCCGTCCGCCATCTTCTCCATGACTGAGACGGTTCCATCCTCCTGGTAGTAGACAACACCAGGTGAATAAAGGGTTCTCGGATCCATGCGCCACACGCCAAGCACTCTTTCCTCGACGGACTGCTCATCCTGACCGAGGGCTGATATCGGCACGCTGAGCCACAGTGGAAGAAATATACAGAGCAGAAAATTCAGCGTTCTTGTCATGGTTTGTCGCTCCGTCAACTATCTGACCAGGTCCGTTTCGGGATGGAAGGTGTACCAGGCAAACCAGTAAAGCCTTACGGGCGAATACACGCGCTCCGATGCCTGGTCCGTCATTGTAACAATGCCGTAGCTTGCGAGATTGACTGTTAGCGTGTTGCCGTTGAGCTCATGCCCAACCTCGTGCACTTCCTGCAGCAAAGTTTCGGCAAACGCGATCTTTTCTCCTGCCACATCGAAACCGAAAACGACAGATTTCGGGTGCATGGCATCGCTGTTCTTGCTGGCCGGAAACATGAGGCTTTCGCTGCCACGGTACTTCCCGTAATCGTCCTGCGAATAGTCTTTCGTAAAACCCGTGCCGGTGCTCAGTATCGCCAAACCAATTCTTGCTCGGATCATTTTTGAAACCTCACTTCGGTTCAAGGCCGAATATAGGCCTCAGCACCGCTAACGCCCGGCACAGGTGGCCGCAGCTGTTTTTCCACCAATGCACCGCAGTCACGACACCGAAATCTCGTTTCCGTCAACTCGCAGTCGCCCCGGCCGCTCGATATCAAACCGTTGAGATCTGCCTCTCCCCATCGATTGCATTCGGGGCAAAACAGTCCCAGCGTATGTTGCTGACACTGCAGATCGGAAAAAGTGGCAAGACGAGGCAAACCTGCTAACCGTCAGAGCATGGCCATTACGGCGCCGACCAGGCCACCGAGAAGAAGAATAGTCATTGCGATTGCGCCGATGCTGAATCCGGCCGACCGTTTGGCGGGGTCACCGATATAGGCGCTGCGATAAATTTGGCGACCGATGATAAAAATCACACCAAGGGCGGCAGCAATGTCAGCACGCCAGTACGTCGCAAAAAGCCACAACGATGGCACGAAGATAATCAGCTGCTCAACGGTATTTTCATGTACACGAAACACCCTCTCGAACTCCGGCGGCCCGGAAGTTGCCGGCGCGTTGACGCCATGTTTGACCCTTGCCTGACCAACCTGAATGGCAAAGACATATACTTGCAATAGCGCTAAGGCTGTAACGATTGCGACTAATTCCACGATTCTTCTCCATTATTGTTCTGCAGCGGTATGATGCCGGACAGGTGATAGTACAATAAACGAGATACTCCACGAGCTGACGCCCGAGGACCCCGGAGCTGATGGAACCTAGCGAGCCTCACCAAGCCGCGCCAAGTGGCTCGGTCCTTCTGATAACGCGGATCTTCGGTATCAAACCGGGCGAGTTCGCGGCGGCAGCCTGGTCGTTCACCTATTTCTTTTGCGTCCTCGGTGCGTACTACATGCTGCGACCGGTTCGTGAGGCCATGGCAGTTCAAAGTGGTCCCGAGACCATCCCATACCTGTTTGCCGGAACGTTTGTGACGATGTTAGTCGCCACGCCGATATTTGGCTGGGTGGCATCCCGCTATGCCCGCAAGCAATTTCTACCCTGGATTTACTATTTCTTCATCGCCAACATTCTGATTTTCTGGGCTGCATTTTCCTACGCGGTTGGCCGGGACATTGACTACGTCTGGCTTAGTCGCATCTTCTTCGTATGGATAAGCGTCTTCAACCTGTACGTAGTCGCTGTGTTCTGGAGCTTTATGGCGGACCTGTATTCGCGCGAACAGGGCCGTCGATTGTTCGGCCTGATTTCGGCGGGCGGCAGCATCGGCGCCCTTCTCGGCGGCATCGCGACGAGCGCTATGGTTGCGCCGATCGGTTTCCAGAATCTGTTTCCATTCTCGGCGACGCTGTTGCTGGTAGCTGTGTTTTGCATTACTCAGCTTCGCCATTGGGTTGAGCGGCAACACCGGGACGATGAAACGGCGACTGTCGCGAGCACCAAACCGCTTGGCGGCAGCCCGTTTGCAGGTATCACTCACGTATTTCAGTCCAGGTACTTTATTGCGATTGCGCTTAAGGCAGCGATTGCGAGCCTGTTGGGAACAGCCTTGTATATGTTTACCGCCGAGCTTGTTCAGGACCAGATCACAAGCGCGGATGACCGAACCCGCTTCTTTTCTGACATCAATGTCGCGACAAACGCTATCGCACTAATAGGCCAGCTGCTCATCGTGAAACATGTTGTTGCCAGGTTCGGTATTGGAGTGACCTTGTCTTTGCTGCCCATCGTATCCATTGTTGGATTTGCGGCACTGGCATTCGAACCGACGCTGGCTGTGGTTGCCATATTGACGGTTGCGCGTCGCGCGCTCGGCTTTGGGTTCAGCAAACCAACATCGGACATGCTTTACTCGGTCGTGACGCCGGAAGAAAAATATAAGGCGAAAAATTTTATCGACACCGTTCTTTACCGCACAGGCGATTTAATCGGAACCTGGGCCGTTCGATTCATGGTCGCGGGCATAGGACTGGCGGGAACGTCGCTGGTCATGCTGCCGTTTGCTGCGGTCTGGGCTGGCATCGCGCTCTGGCTGGGTGGTGACTACAGGCGTCGTGCAAGAGAGGCACAAAATAATGCGTAATGCACCCCTACCACGCCGTCTTGGTGCGGTTCTCTATGACAGTCTTCTGGTATTGGCGCTGATGTTCCTTGCAACTTTGCCATTCATCGCAATTCGGAGCGGTGAGCCCGTTGAATCCGGAAATATTTTCTACCAGGCCATACTCGTGATTGTGCCCTGGTGTTTTTTCGTCGGTTTCTGGACTCGTTCCGGACGCACGCTTGGCATGCAAACCTGGCGCCTGCAGATTGAAAAAAAGAACGGAAGCCAACCGGGCGTAGCGGACGCGACAATTCGCTTCTTCGCCGCAATCGTGTCGTGGCTCCCGCTCGGCCTTGGCTTCTGGTGGCAGCTTTGGGATCCAGAGCACCTGACATGGCATGACCGACTATCAGGAACGCGTTTGCGCTACTACCCGAAAGACGACAACGAAAAGACCCGCGACTAGCGCCGCACACCGGGCCGTGTTGCACCTCTCAACGGACTCGCGTCAGGGCAAACCCTGTCACAATCAACAGGGCCAGCGACGGCAACCAGGTAACAATGGCAGGATTGAGATTAAACACCTGTCCCGAATTGGCCGTCATCTCGCTTGCCAGGAAATATGCAAGACCGATCATTACGCCAATCATCAGGCGCCCCCCCGACCCCGCAGATCGCAACGAACCAAATACAAATGCCAGTGCAAGCACGGGCATCAGAACCACGGTCACTGTGCGTGCGACACGCGACCACAATTCTGTCTCATATCTTTCGGCGCTAAGTTCGTTTCTCTTCAGGTAACCGATATAGCTCATGAGCCCGCGCGCGGAGAGGCTCACTGGCTTGACAAGGGTGACGCCGAGCATATCCGCATCCAGACCGAAGGATTCCACCGCGAGCGACGATTCGACCACCTGAACGGAATCCTCCGCGAACCGGGTTTCCCTGAAGTTCTCAAGAATCCATTTATCATTGTTGTCAATGCCGGCATTTTCGGCGCGCGCAATTGACTTGAGAGAATTGTCCTCGTTGAATCGATACATGTAGAGCGCGCCAAATTCAAATTCGGCATTCAGTCTTTCCAAATGAAGTATGACCGGACCGTCTTTAACCCAGGCGGCATTGCCGAGGTCGCGATCCTCCAGTTCATTCCGGGCCTCGTCCCGCATCGTTCGTGCGAAATAGTCCAGTGGCGGACCTATGAATTCGCCGACCATTGCCGTCACTATCATGAGCACCACGCCGGCAATTGCCACCATGCTCGCAAGTTTCAATACCGAGAGCCCCGCAGTTCGCATGACAACCATCTCGCTGTTGTTGGCGAGTGAACCGAGCCCGAGCAATGCGCCAATCAATGACGCAATTGGCAACATTTCAAATGACAGCTGAGGCAAACGCAGCAGCGCGAAGAGCAATGCCTGTGGGATCTGAAAATTACCTTGCGTCGAATCGAGCTGGCCGATGAACTCAAAAAGCCCTGCCAGGGCGAGCAGCACCAGCATAACCAACAGGGTACTCGCTAGAACCGTGCGCATCAGGTATATCGTTAACAAACTCATGCGCGTGCCCCGACTGTGAATATTCGTCGGTGTACCCCGTTCTGCACGGCGAGCATGCCGAATGCGGAAGTCAACATGAGTGCGTGCACCCACCAGAGACCAACCGCCGCCGGAACCTTGCCGATTTCAAGCCAGGCCTTGCCGGCACTCAGCAGGTTGAAGTAGATAATAAAGACCAGCAGGCCAATCGCCAGACGACCATAGCGTCCCTGTCTTGGCTGGCTGCGACTGAGTGGAACTGCCAAAATTGCAAGAACAATTGTGGCCAGCGGAATACCAATACGCCAATGCAGCTCCGCAACCTCGTCAGCCCCGGTTGCGACGACCAGGTCGGCGGTTTTCATGGCGCGTGGCTCGAGCTCCGGGTCTTCGACATTCGGCAAGCGATATGGAATGCCGTGCTCTGCAAACTCCATAACCCGAAATTCCGACGTCCCCGGAATTCCCTCGTAGCGACGGCCGTTGTGAAGCACGAAAAAACGGGTATTCGGATCATCTGACTCTACCTGCTCACCTCTTTCAGCGACCACTACCTCCACGCCATCATCCAGCCGCCGCTGCAAAAACACATTTTCGAGTGACCCCGGGCCGAGGACTTTTTCGGCATAGACGACCGCACCTTCACGGTTATTTGTCGTGAAGCGACCTGGCTCGATGCTGGCGAGATCCGCCTGCCGCCTGGCTTCGGCACCGATGCGTTCGATCTCGGTCAGCGCCATCGGCGACACCTCCATCGTCAGGAATCCAACCGCCAATGCCAATGGTATGAGCAACCATGACAAAGGACGATAAATATCCCAGGGACCAACACCACATGCCATCATCGCGGGCATCTCGCTGTCCCGATAAAGGCGGCCAAGTGCCAGCATAACCGAGAGGAAAAGTCCGATTGGGACGAGGATCGTCAGGTACTGCAATGCGGTTAACCCGATAATCTGAAATATCGCGTCTTTTGGCAGTTTGTCCTTCGCCACTTCGCCCAGAACGCGGGCAAACTGGTTGGTAAGAAGGATGGCGAGCAATACCACGGTGACCGCCAGCCATGAATTGGCGATTTCACGAAATATGTATCGATCGAGTATTCGAAACATTGCTATATCGGTGATTTTCCTGGCATTTGGTTGCCGGAAATGCCCTAAGCTCAGCTGGATCGGGTAGACTACCGTTTTTAAATTGTCCGGGACAGCCCCTGGGTCAAAAGACACATGGTGGCTACCAACAACAAACAAAGGCCGGAGCCTTCTGCAGTGATCGTCTGCGGCAAATATGCCGATGGCGCATAGTTGAAAGCGGCCAACCCGGAGCGAAATCAGGGACACTTGTGTATGGAAATGTTTACGACAACAAGCGCGGCGCATCGTCGATCAAGCGACTGCATTATTGTTGGTGTATACGGAAACGGCAAACCGGGTAAGGGTGCGGCCGATATTGATGCCGCCAGTAAAGGCCACCTCGGCAAGCTCATCAAGCAAGGCGACATTTCCGGCAAACCCGGCAGCACTCTGTTGCTAAGCTCGGTGCCCGGGGTTAAAGCCAAGCGCGTCCTGGTGGTCGGCTTGGGGAAGACAGGCAAATTCGGCATCCGCCAGCTTCGCGGCGCCACCGGTGCCGCAGCCAGGGTTGTCAGGGACAGCCCTGCAAAAGACGTTGTCAGTTATCTCGGACTCGAAGATGTCGCAGACGCCGACGTCTATTACCGCGCCCGCTATACCGTCGAGACGATCGGCAATTCAATCTACAAATTTACGGAAACCAAGACCGGTCGTCATTCCCGCAAGGCGCCGCTGAAAAAAATCGGAATTGCGGCAGGATCACGTGGCGATGCGACTAAAGCATTGCGCGGCGCCGAGCATGCACAGGCGATCGTGGATGGCATGTCACTCGCAAGAGACCTGGGCAATCTTCCACCGAATATTTGCACGCCAGCGTACCTGGCGCGCACAGCACAGAAAATCGCCCGACAAAACAAGAGCGTATCTACTCGCGTATTGGGTGAGGCCGAAATCAAACGGCTGGGCATGCATTCGTTTCTGTCAGTGACGGCAGGAACCACGCTGCCGGCAAAACTAATTTTGATGCAGTACAAAGGTGCCGGGCGTGACAAACCTGTCGTACTGGTTGGCAAGGGAATCACATTTGACGCCGGCGGTATTTCCCTCAAGCCAGGCCCTGGCATGGACGAAATGAAGTTCGACATGTGTGGCGCCGCATCAGTCATCGCAACCATGCTGGTCGTTGCGAAACTCAGGCTGCCCATCAACCTGAACGTCGTCGTGCCTGCCTGTGAAAACCTGCCGAGCGGCACGGCAACCCGGCCCGGTGACATCATTTCGAGCATGTCTGGCAAGACGATCGAGGTATTGAATACTGATGCTGAAGGCCGCCTTATCCTGTGCGATGCACTCACATATTCACGGCGCTTCAAGCCCGAGGTCATCATCGATGTCGCGACGCTGACGGGCGCCTGCGTCGTTGCTCTCGGACAGCACCGGACGGCCGTGATGAGTAGCAACGACAAACTCGCGAACGAGATTACAGCTGCCGGCATTTCGGCTGATGACCGCGGCTGGCACATGCCGATGGCCGAAGAGTACGAAAAGCAGCTGAAAAGTAACTTCGCTGATTTCGCCAACGTCGGCGGTCGGGATGGCGGCGCGATTACCGCAGCCTGCTTCCTGGGAAAATTCACAGAAGGCATGAACTGGGCTCATCTCGACATTGCGGGTACGGCATGGCAATCGGGCGTAGCCAAAGGCAGCACCGGCCGACCGGTTCCGATGCTCTCCGAATTCATTCTTCGGCGCTCGCGCGTCATTCCCTGATCGTGGCCAAAGTCGACTTCTACATCTTGCGTGGGACCGGTGATCTGGAGCGCCAGCAATTCGCCTGCCGCCTCGCAGAAAAGGCCTATCGACTGGACAACCGCGTGCACATTCATGCCGTGAATCAGGAAAGCGCGCAAAAACTCGATGACCTCCTGTGGACGTTTCGCGACGGCAGCTTCGTGCCTCACGAAATTCTTGGCTCGTCACCCGGTGAACCGGTGTCGCCGGTAACAATCGGCTGCAATGAAATCCCGACCGGAAACTGTGACCTGCTGATCAACCTCAGTGACACCGTTCCCGACGCTGCATCCTCTTTTCCGCGAGTAGCAGAAGTTGTAAGCTCGGACGAGGAATGCAAAGCACAAAGCCGGCAGCGCTTTGTGGATTATCGCGATCAGGGACATACACTCGACACTCACAACCTGTAACCGGGAATCTCCGATTCTCCGGTTGTTATCCTTTACCCCAGCAGCACCCAAAGCCTTTCATGGATAAGTCTTACCGCCCTAAAGATATAGAACAGCGCCAATACCGACGCTGGGAAGAAAACGGCTACTTCAAACCGTCAGGTGAAGGCGATCCTTACTGCATCGTCATTCCGCCACCCAACGTGACCGGCACACTGCATATGGGCCATGCATTCCAGGACACGATCATGGATGCGTTGATTCGATATCATCGTATGGCCGGAAGGAATACGCTCTGGCAGCCGGGAATGGATCACGCAGGCATCGCGACCCAGATGGTTGTCGAGCGTCAACTGAATGGCGAAGGCACGTCGCGACGCGACCTTGGCCGCGAGAAATTTGTCGAACGCGTCTGGAACTGGAAGGCGGAATCTGGCGGTCAGATTGCCAATCAGTTTCGGCGCATGGGCGCCTCCCTGGATTGGAATCGTGATTGCTTCACGATGGATGACGAGCTTTCAAACGCCGTTTTGGAAGCTTTCGTTCGACTACATGAAGAGGGCCTGATCTACCGCGGCAAGCGACTCGTCAACTGGGATCCCGTACTGCATACCGCGCTGTCAGATCTTGAAGTTCTGCAGAATGACGAGCCTGGCAATCTATGGCACTTCCGTTACCCATTGGCATCCGGAGACGGCTACCTGGTTGTAGCCACTACGCGGCCGGAAACCATGCTTGGAGATGCCGCAGTCGCCGTTCATCCTGACGACGAGCGTTACAAGCATATGATCGGCCAGGAAATTATTCTGCCACTCGTCGAGCGCCGCATCCCTGTCATTGCGGATGACTACGTCGATCCGGAGTTTGGAACGGGCTGCGTCAAAATCACACCTGCGCATGACTTCAATGACTATGAAATCGGCAAACGTCATGACCTGCCGATTTACAACATCCTGAATGACAATGCGGCCATTAACGACTCGGCGCCGAAAGTCTATCGTGGCCTGGACCGGTTCGACGCTCGCAAGAAGATTGTCGACGACCTGGACAGGCTTGGCTTGCTGGACAAAGTCGAGGACTACGACCAGAAGTTACCGAGAGGCGATCGCAGCGGCGCGGTGGTCGAGCCCTACCTGACGGATCAGTGGTACGTCAGAATTCAGCCTCTCGCAGATCCCGCTATCGAGGCCGTCAAAGATGGTCGCATTCGCTTTGTTCCGGAGAACTGGTCGAAAACCTACTTCGAATGGATGTACAACATCCAGGACTGGTGTATCAGCCGGCAGCTGTGGTGGGGCCACCGAATACCGGCCTGGTATGACGAGGATGGCAATATCTACGTTGGTCGAAACGAGCAGGAAGCGCGCAAAAAGAACGGAATCGATGATTCTGTCGCCCTGCGCCAGGACGAAGACGTGCTCGACACCTGGTTTTCTTCGGCGCTCTGGCCATTTAGTACCCAGGGCTGGCCCCGGGAAACGGAAGATCTAAAGACATTTTATCCGGGAAATGTCCTGGTTACCGGTTTCGACATCATCTTCTTCTGGGTTGCGCGAATGATCATGATGGGCATGAAATTCATGGGCGACGTTCCGTTCCATGAAGTCTACATCCATGGACTGATCCGGGATCCGGACGGGCAGAAGATGTCGAAATCGAAGGGTAATGTGCTCGACCCGCTGGACCTTATCGACGGAGTCGAGCTCGACACGTTGCTGGAAAAGCGCACCACCGGCC
This sequence comes from Woeseiaceae bacterium, assembly GCA_024640315.1. Classification (GTDB taxonomy): domain Bacteria; phylum Pseudomonadota; class Gammaproteobacteria; order Steroidobacterales; family Woeseiaceae; genus SZUA-117. The sequence continues at coordinate 39,793 of JAHEFF010000002.1, read as the reverse complement.
TCATGCAACCGCACCTGAAACCGAAGATCGAAGAGGCAACTCGACGACAGTTTCCGGATGGCATTGACGAGTTTGGCGCGGACGCATTGCGCTTTACATTTGCGTCGCTGGCGACCACCGGCCGCGATATTCGTTTCGATCTCGGTCGCATCGAAGGCTACAAGAATTTCTGCAACAAGCTCTGGAATGCATCGCGTTACGTGTTGATGAATACGGAAGAACTGAGCGACGGCGAGGTCACGCTAAGCACCGCGGATCGGTGGATTCAATCGAAAATGCAGGCGACGATTTCGGCTATGCACGAGTGCATGAAAAACTATCGGCTCGATCTCGCAGCGCAGTCCATATACGAATTCACCTGGCATGAGTTTTGCGACTGGTACCTGGAGTTGTCGAAGCCGGTTCTGCAGTCAGAAGACACTACCGACGAACAAAAACGAGGAACGCGGCGGACTCTTATCGAAGTTCTGGAGAACATTTTGCGAATGCTGCATCCGCTAATGCCGTTTGTCACTGAGGAAATCTGGGCTCAGGTCGCGCCACGGGCCGGGATAGAGGGCGATACCATCATGCAACGCCCATATCCGGAAGCGAATCCGGACCTGGCCGACAGTGACGCCGAAGCAGAACTCGATTGGGTCATGCAGTTCATTCTGGGAATCCGGCAAATCCGTGGCGAAATGGACATTTCTCCCGGGAAAGTATTGCCGGTATTGTTAGAGCAAGCAGGCGCAGAAGATTTGCAGATAGCAAAACGAAACCAGCTCCTGCTTCGACGCGTCGGTAAAGTTGAATCGGTCCGCGCACTGGAAGCTGGTGAGGACGCTCCACCATCCGCGACAGCCCTGCTCGGCAGCATGCGTCTGCTTGTGCCAATGGCCGGGCTTATCGACGTCGCAGCCGAGCAATCAAGGCTTGGCAAGCAGCGGGAAAAGACCGATATCGATCTCGGCAGGGCTCGTGCCAAGCTTGCGAACGAGAATTTTGTGAACAATGCCCCGGAGTCCGTGGTCACACAGGAAAAGGAACGGGTCATTGCGTTTGAACAACAGATAGCCCAGCTGGACGAACAGCTGGCACGACTGGAGACCCTGACGTAAGGGCAATTTGAGGAATGGGTCACAATCCCGGCCCTTTCGAGATGCAAATTCGCCCGCTATTAGCGACTATTGGTCATAATTCACCAACGCAACAGGAATGACAGATGCCGCAGGGAAACACCCTGGAATCGCTGCCACTGGGCGGGGACAAGCCCAAAGTCGCGCTGGATAATGCCAAACGCTCGCTGAATAACATTATCCTGGGCAAAGAGGCGGAAATCTCGCTGGCCCTCGCCTGCTTGCTTGCTCGCGGTCACCTGCTGATCGAGGACCTGCCGGGGCTCGGCAAGACCATACTGGCCCAATCACTCGCCCGCGTGCTTGGCCTGAGTTTTCAGCGCATCCAGTTCACCAGCGATCTGTTGCCCGCCGACATCGTTGGCGTGTCAATATTTCGACAAGAAACCGGGCAATTCGAATTTCAACCCGGGCCGGTTTTTGCGCAACTCGTTCTGGCCGACGAGGTGAATCGTGCGACGCCCAAGGCGCAAAGCGCGCTTCTGGAAGCCATGGAAGAAAGGCAGGTTTCCGTCGACGGCCGAACCCATGAACTGCCGTCACCATACTTCGTGGTTGCTACGCAAAACCCCTCCGACCAGATCGGCACATTTCCGCTGCCGGAGTCACAGCTCGATCGCTTCCTGATGCGTATCGAACTTGGCTACCCCAATGAGGAAAATGAACGCGCATTACTCACAGGAACAGATCGCCGCGAAATGCTTACTGAAGTGGCGCCGGCATTAACTCCGGATATGCTGGCGGCACTGCAAAAATCGGCAGCAAAGGTTCACATTACAGATCCACTGATTGACTATGTGCAGGCACTGGTCCGGTTCACGCGTGAGTCACCGGATATTGAAATCGGATTGTCGCCGCGTGGATCACTGGCATTGATTGCAGCTGCCCGCGCGCATTCATTTATCGAACACCACTCCGGTGTCTTCCCGGATGACGTCCAGGCCGTTTTCGGATCCGTTGCCGGGCACCGATTGAAGCCCGCCAGCAACTCAGCTTATCGCACGCCCGCGGAACTCAGTCGCCATGTCCTCGACAGCGTCTCTATTCCCTGATTTCCTGAGAGTCTCGACCTACCGTCGGGCAGCACAGAATCGCGTCCGGCGTTGGGCTCGAAAGCGCCAGGGATCCGACAAGCCGGTCACAACGCTCGAATCGCGACGTATATACATCCTGCCGACCACCGTCGGCCTGGTGTTCGGCCTGATGGCATTTACGATGTTGCTGGGTTCCATGAATTACAACAACAACCTCTCATTTGTGCTGACATTCCTTCTGGCCGGCATCGGATTTGTTTCGATGCACCAGTGCCAACGTAACCTCGTGGGCCTCGAGATCACATTCGCCGGTGTCGATCCCGTGTTTGCCGGTCAGGCAGCCGAGTTCAGGATCGCAATCACCAATCACTCCCGAAACCGTCGGCCGCACTTGCAGTTGTATCTTGACGGTATTACCAGCCGCATTGATGACCTCGAACCGGGTGAAAGCAAAATATTTTATCTCGAACTGCCCACCGCGAAGCGCGGACGCGTCGCGCTGGACCGATTTGGCATCAGGACCCTTTTTCCGTTCGAGCTGTTCCGCGCCTGGGCCTGGTTACACATGGATCTTTCCGGACTTGTGTACCCGAAGCCTGCCGCTGTCGTTCCGGAGCCTCCGGCAACTCAGACAGCCCACGGTCACAGACAACATGATGCGCGTGGCGAGGAAGATTTCGCCGGCCTGAGACGGTTTCATGAAGGCGATTCGCCCCGCCAGGTCGCGTGGAAAGCGTACGCACGAACCGGCGACCTTCTTTCGAAGCAGTTCTCGGGAGCGGACACCAGCAGCCAGTGGTTCGATTTTGATCACATCCCGGCAGCGGATGCGGAATTGCGATTATCGATCATCACCCGCTGGATAGTGGACGCCGATCGCACACAACGAGACTACGGACTGCGGCTGCGGGGGATTGAATTCAAGCCGGCACACGGTGAAGCCCATCGCCATCGTTGCCTGAAATCCCTGGCCTTCTTCGATCTGAACGACTCGGGCGCCAACTCATGAGCAAGCGGACCGGCACCGATGGATCCCTGCTGACCAGTTTGCCCTGGACGCTGGGCGCCCTGACATTTTCCGTATTGCCACACCTTCAGTTTCTGCCCATATGGGTCACCGTGACATTCCTCGGCTGCTCCGCGTGGCGCATGCAGGTGGAGCGCAAGAGATGGCGCTTACCTCCCGCATGGCTCCGCATCATCCTTGCGCTGATGTGTTTCATAGGCGTACTCGCGTCCTTTGAAGCAGTTAGCGGCGTCGGTCCGGGTTCAGCGTTGCTCGCGGTAATGGCTGCTCTGAAGTTACTCGAAACCAAGCAAAGGCGTGATCAATTCGTTCTGTTGTTTATTTCAATCTTCCTGATCATGTCCTCGCTGCTTCGGGAGCAGTACCTGTGGTCGCTACCCTATCTCCTTGCCGGTGTATTGTTCACCATGACCGCGTGGTTGCGCATGTCGGACTCACGCCCGGTTTCCGTTGGCCAAAGCCTTCGAACCGGAACACGGATGATTGCTTACTCGGCGCCGCTGATGATCGCAATGTGGATCTTCTTTCCGCGCATCGCTACGCCGTTCTGGGCCGTACCAATTGATACCAGTTCGGCGACGTCCGGGCTTAGCGACCGAATGAGCCCGGGTGACATCAGCTCACTGTCACTCTCGGACGCTGTCGCATTTCGGGTGACATTTGACGGCGAAGCGCCTCCGCCGTCCAAACGTTACTGGCGCGGACTTGTATTACATCGTTTCAATGGACGCTCGTGGACAGGCAATGACCCGTCTATGGGATCGGGCGCAAGACGCGAAATCGAAACCGATGGCGAGCCGGTTTCGTACCAGGTGACACTGGAGCCCACCCGGCAACACTGGATCTTTGCGCTGGATGTTCCATATGAATGGAATCTCAGCCGGACGTACATGGCAAGACAACAGCAACTCGCGCGCATGCAACCTGTAGATCAGCGCATCAACTACAGCGTTGTCTCGTATCCCGACTTCAGACTGTCCAATGACCTGTCGAAAAGTACGCAGGAGTACTACACGAGAATTCCGCCGAACAGCAATACGCGTACGCTCGCGCTGGCGAGAAAAATGCGTCAGGAAGCTGGTTCCAGTGAGGAATTCATCAATCGCGTACTGCGGAAATTCAACGCGGAGGAGTATTACTACACGCTCCAGCCGCCACCGCTTGGCCGCAATCCGGTTGATCAGTTCCTGTTCGATAGCAAACGCGGCTTTTGTGAACACTACGCTTCGGCGTTTGCCGTCATGATGCGGGCCGCCGGAATTCCATCCCGAATCGTGCTCGGATACCAGGGTGGAGAGATGAACCCCATGGGCAAATACATGATAGTGCGCCAGGCCGATGCCCACGCTTGGACTGAGGTATGGCTCCCTGGTCGGGGCTGGTACCGCGTTGATCCAACAGCAGCCGTTGCACCCGAGCGCATCGAAGAGGGCCGCTACGGCGCCATGCTCGATGGCATAGGTGCGTCCTGGGGCCTGGAGGCGCCCTCGCAATGGCTTTACCGGGTCACAATGACCTGGGACGCAATGAATGCAAAATGGAATGAGTGGATTCTTGCCTACGGGCCGGATAACCAGGGTCGTTTCATGGAATGGCTCGGCATGGACGAGCCCGACTGGCGCAAGATGATGCTGACCCTGGTCACCATTGTCGTTGCCCTGGTCGGCATCATCAGTGTATTGCTGATGCTACGTTACCGCCCTCCCCCCAAGGATCATGCGGCACGGCTCTATCAGAAATTTACGAGGGCAGCCGGCATCGAACCCGAACAGGGCGAGACGCCCCTCACCTACGCACTGCGACTCGGCGACGAGAAATCCGAAATATCCGGGTTTGCGAACGAAATTACATCGCTATATCTCGATGCACGGTATGGACCGTCGGCAACGCTACCGATGCAACAATTGCGTTCAGCCGTCACGCAGTTCGTGCAACGCCCTTAGCCGTCCGATTCATTTTGCCTCCTCAGGCTCGGTGACGCGGGCAAGCAGTACTGCACCCAGCACAAACATGGGCAAAACAGCGATAAGAATAAACTTCGGGTCATCCGTAACGAACGCGACCAGACCAATCAATACCGGACCCAGGATGTGCGCAAATTTCGTCAGCATGTTGTAGAAGCCAAAAAATTCCCCGGAAAGCTCGGCCGGAATCAACGCTGCATAAAGAGAACGACTGATACTCTGCACGCCGCCCTGAACCAATCCGATAGTGATCGACATCATGTAGAACTGGCGCACATCTTTCAGGAACACAGCCCAGCAAACAACAGCGATATACACGACCAGGCCGACGTAAATCGATCGTTTCGTTCCAAAATGATGCGCCATCAGGCCGAAGGCCAAAGTGGCCGGAAAGCCGACGTAGTTGGTGATCATCAGTGCTGTAACAAGATCCTTGTCCTCGAAGCCGAGACGCTGGCCAAAGTTGACTGCCATGAATATGACGGTGAACACGCCGCCGATATACAGCCAATATGCGGTGAGAAACACGAAGATATTTCGGTACTTCCTGATCTTGAGGAAGGTCTGCTTCAAGGCACGGTAGGCCGCCCGGACCGTATCGCCCTGCGCCGCCACGGCGGTTTTCGATTCGCGGACGACCAGCATAATGGGCAACAGAAATATCAACCACCATGCGCCAACGGAGACAAAAGCGAATTTGACAACTCCGGTCGGATCCGAGAAGCCAAATCTTTCCGGTGTGTACATCATCCAGACATGCAGGCTCAGCAGAAACGCGCCACCGAAATAGCCAAGCGAGAGACCCAGCGATGAGATCAGGCTGTAGTAACGGGGATGGCTAACGTCGACGATCAGCGAGTCGTAGAATACTGCCGCGCTGTAGTAGCCGATTGAAGCGAGGATAAATAGTGCGAGCGCCCAGCCCCAGTCACCGAGACCGACGAGACTCAATGCAGCAGTGCTGACAGCGCCCAGTATTGTCAAAACGAAAAGAAATCGTTTGCGAAGACCGCCACTGTCAGCAATTGCCCCGAGAATCGGCGCCATCAGCGAGACAACAATGCTGCCTGTCGCGGTTGCCCAGGTTAGCCTGGAGGTTACAGTCGGACCCGGATCTCCGGCGCTCCAGTACGAACCCAGGAAAAGCGGGAACAATACGGCCAGTACACTGAGCGCAAAAGCAGAATTTCCCCAGTCGTACAGCGCCCAGGCAACGGACTGTTTGGTCAGGAACTGTTTTTTCAGGCCGACGGTGCTGACTTTAATATTCCCGGGTTTCGCGGAATCTTATCTCTGGCCATCGCTCCTGGGTAAGGTTGAGGTTGACCTTGCTCGGGGCGATATAGACCAGTCTGTCGCTGTGATCCAGCGCCAGATTATCATGCGCTTTGCGCAAAAATTCCTGCCTCATCTTTTCATCGTCAACTTCAACCCATCGGGCGGTAGCGACGTTAATTGATTCAAACTGGCAAGCCACCTTGTACTCATCCTGCAATCGATGCGCAACGACATCAAATTGCAGAGGACCAACGGCGCCCAGTATCAGATCGTTATTGCGCAGCGGCTTGAACAATTGGGTGGCGCCCTCTTCACACAATTGCGCCAGGCCCTTCTGCAATGCTTTGAGCTTCAGGGGATCTTTCAGAATGGCCCTCTGAAATATTTCCGGCGCAAAACTCGGAATTCCGGAGAATCGTAAATCCTCACCGCAGGTGAAGCTGTCGCCGATATTAATGGTGCCATGGTTATGCAGGCCAATAATGTCGCCTGCATAGGCTGTTTCCGCATGATGCCGGTCCGCCGCCATGAACGTAATGGCGTCAGCGATTTTCATGTCCTTGCCACTTCGAACGTTTTTGAGCCTTATACCTTTGTGATACTCGCCAGAGCAAATGCGCATAAAAGCGATTCGATCCCGATGGCCCGGGTCCATGTTCGCCTGAATCTTGAAAACAAATCCGGTTAAGTCTTCCTCGTCCGCCTGAACAGTACGCTGCTCGCTTTCACGTGAACGGGGCGGCGGAGCATGTTCTACGAACTCGTCCAGCAACTCGCGTACACCGAAATTCGAGATTGCCGAACCAAAAAAAACGGGCGTTTGTCTCGCAGCGAGGTAGTCCTGAATGTTGAGTTCGGGACAGGCTCCCTTCACGAGTTCGATCTCTTCCCGAAAGCTGTCGGCATCATCGCCAAGGACCCGGGTAGCCTCTTCCGAGTCGAGCCTGTCAATGGCCTCAATGGTCGATGCCTGTTCTTTCTTGCCGGCGTGGTACAAATAAATACGATCCTGCAGAAGATGATAAACACCCTTTAACGTCCGACCCATACCGATTGGCCAGGTCACCGGCGAGCATTCAATGCCCAGCACAGACTCGATTTCGTCCAGCAGATCCACCGGCTCGCGACCCTCGCGATCCAGTTTGTTGACGAACGTCATAATCGGGGTATCGCGAAGCCGACAGACTTCCATCAATTTGACCGTTCGTTGTTCCACGCCCTTGGCACAATCAATCACCATTAGCGCCGAATCGACGGCCGTCAGGGTTCGGTACGTATCTTCTGAAAAATCCTCGTGACCCGGTGTGTCAAGCAGATTGACGACGCGGTCCCGATACGGAAACTGCATGACGGACGAGGTCACGGAAATGCCTCGCTGCTGCTCCAGCGCCATCCAGTCGGATGTCGCATGCCTGCTTGCCTTGCGCCCCTTGACCGTCCCCGCCATGTTGATCGCGCCACCGAACAACAATAACTTTTCTGTCAGAGTCGTCTTGCCCGCATCGGGGTGAGAAATGATGGCGAACGTGCGCCTTTTGCTCACTTCCTGTTGAATGGTGGACATATGGGGTAAAACCGGTGCGGCCCGTGAAGGGCCGGGAGTTTAACGGTTCAGGGCCTGAGCGGCTAGCCGGAACGCTTCAGTACCTTTGATAAGACCGCGGCATCTTCGCGCCCGTCCGCAGCCTGGTAATAAGCCGGCCGCTGGGCGACCTGCCGGAAACCCTTCTTCTCATAAAGAGCGATGGCTTTCACGTTTGATGGTCGAACCTCGAGGAAGATCTCCCGGACTTCCGCAAGCGCCGCCCGGTTGAGAATTTCGTCCAGGAGTTGCTCTCCGTAGCCGAGTTCACGGTAGTTGGGGTCAACACAAAGATTCAGAATGTGTGCTTCGCCGGCCGCAACAGACAAAATACTGTAGCCAACCACCAGGCTCTCTCGCTCGATTACCACGCAGTGATATCCCGCAAGCAGGCAGTCGCGGAATACGCCATGGCTCCACGGAAAGTCGTAGCTGCGCCGCTCAATATCCGCTACCTGGGCGACGTCGCTGTGCGCCATGGATCTTAATTCGGCGGGCGTTTCCCTGAATGGGGCGATCATCAGGCCGTACCTTCCATCACCTGCCGGGCAAGCACAAGGTCCTGCCAGGCTTTTCTTTTCTGCGTCGGGCTTCGAAGCAGATAGGCGGGATGATAGGTCACGATTACGGGGAGCTGTCCACTCTCCAGGAAGTGTTTCCGGCCTCGCATGCGGCCAACCGGCGCGTCGGTATCGAGCAGATGCTGGGCCGCGATGCGTCCGACCGCAAGGATAATTTTCGGCGAAACCAGCTCTATTTGCCGGTTGAGATAACTCCGGCAGGAACTCGCTTCGTCGACTGATGGATCACGGTTGTTCGGTGGTCGGCATTTGAGAATATTGGCGATGAATACCTTCTCTCGCGAAAGCCCTGCGGCCCGCAACATTTCATCGAGCAGCTTGCCGGCCCTGCCGACAAATGGTTCGCCTTGCCGGTCTTCTTCCTGGCCCGGCGCTTCGCCGATGATCATCCAGTCAGCCTCTCGATTGCCAACGCCGAACACGGTCTGGGTGCGATTCTCGTGCAGCGAACAGCGGGTGCACGCCGCAACGGCTTTGCGAAGCGACTCCCAGTCAGGTGGCGCTACATCAGGCACCGATTCGCCGCACGGCTCCTCAATCGTGCCATCCTGTCCACGAAGCGTGTAGATATCGATATCCAACGCCTTGAGATATGCCCGGCGCCGGGCCTCTGCTGACATGTTCTCGATCTCCCAATCCAAACCAGGCCACAAGGGGATCAGGGATGCGGCAATTGGGCCAGCACGTCGATGCCGGCCGATACCTTCTGCCCCTCGGTCACGAGGACCCGGCCATTGATAGGCAATTGTACTTCGGCAATCCTGGCGAGGCGCAAATAAGCGCAACGCTGCCCCTGGCCTACGCGCTCACCATAGCCCAGAAATGCCAGTGGAGCGATGCCGAAACGTTGCTCGTGAAACTGCAGGACGACATCGTCATTTTCGTCTGTCTGCACCCACAACCCGCCGGCATTGCCAACCGCTGCACTGTTAGGGACTGCACCGCGAAAGTCCATGATCTTCCCTTCGACCGGGCTTCTTGCCGTATAGCTGCCGAGGATATCGACGCGAATAAAAATCTTGTGCGCCTCACCATTCAATGCCCCGCTGTCGGTTAGCCCGACTTCCACGACGGTTCCATCGACAGGGCTGATGACACCAAGCGGCACCGCCGGAACGATGCGGATCGGATCGCGAAAAACAAGCAAAAACCAACCGAGCAGGAAGAGGGGTGCAAGGCTATAAAGGGGGCTGGCAAATTGCCATGCGGCGACTATGCCAATCATAGCCGCAGCCAGGAACGGAAAGCCCTCCCTGGCGACAAAAGAATTACGTTTGCCCTTCAAAACCGCTTCGTCCTGCTTTTCTTATGTCCTGGCTAACCCGCATGCAGCGCCGACGCCTTTTTAAAGGTCAGACGCACAAACTCTCGTGTAGAATACGCCCGCCACAGCAAGCGGAAACAGACTATACATGCGTTTCACCAGATTTGGACTATCAACTTTACGGGACACCCCTGCGGAAGCAGAAATCGTCAGCCACCAGCTGATGCTTCGTGCGGGCCTCATTCGGCGTCTTTCATCGGGCCTTTTTACCTGGATGCCCCTGGGCCTCAGAGTTTTGCGCAAAGTGGAGGCCATCGTTCGCGAAGAAATGGATCGGGCCGGCGCGCTGGAAGTCCTGATGCCCGCGGTGCAACCAGCAGAACTGTGGCAGGAAACCGGACGCTGGGAAAAGTACGGCAATCTGCTGCTCCGAATGCAAGATCGTCACCAGAGAGACTATTGCTTTGGTCCGACACATGAAGAAGTCATCACGGATATCGCGCGCAGAGAACTAAGAAGCTACAAACAACTACCGGTCAACTTCTACCAGATCCAGACCAAGTTTCGCGACGAAATACGCCCGCGATTCGGCGTGATGCGTGCACGCGAATTTACAATGAAAGACGCCTATTCATTTGACGTTGACCAGGCGGGCCTGGAGCAAAGCTACCAGGTCATGCACGCCGCCTACACTGCAATATTCGAGCGGCTTGGACTGAAATTTCGTGTGGTCGATGCTGATAGCGGAGAGATTGGTGGCAACCGTTCGCAGGAATTTCACGTGCTGGCAGATTCCGGAGAGGACGCCATCGCCTGGTGCGACGAAGATAATTTTGCCTCTAACGTAGAAACCGCGGCAACCACCGCAGCGGATGGAGAAGCGTTGGCGCCAGAGCTGGAACTCGAGAAAGTCAGCACGCCGAATACCAAAACTATTGAGGAACTGACAACGCTGCTGAGCCTGAAACCGGAGCAGACACTCAAAACCCTCATCGTCGAAGGCGACGAGCAACCGGTCGCGCTTGTTCTGAGGGGCGATCACGAGCTGAACGCTATCAAAGCGGCGAAAATACCGGGTGTCGCCTCTCCTCTCACAATGTCCGACCCGGCAACGATCGTCCGCGTCACCGGCTGCAAACCAGGTTTTGCCGGCCCTATCGGCCTCAAAATCCCCGTCTTCTATGACCACGCCACAAAAGTCATGTCGGATTTCGTTTGCGGCGCGAACGAAGCAGACATGCATCTGACAGGCGTAAATTTCGGTCGTGATATCGATACGCCCAAAACCGTTGACTTGCGAAACGTCGTCGAGGGCGATTCCACGCCAGGCGGCAAAGGCACATTGAGCATCGCCCGGGGCATCGAGGTCGGGCACATTTTCCAACTTGGAACCAGTTACTCAGAAGCGATGAATGCAACCATCCAGGACCAGGACGGCAATGACGTCACTTTGCTAATGGGTTGTTATGGCATCGGCATTACGCGCATTGTTGGCGCAGCTATCGAGCAGAACAATGACGAGCGTGGAATCATCTGGCCGGAGCCTCTGGCGCCGTTCGACGTCGTGTTGATTCCCATCAACATGCACCGCTCCGACACTTTGCGCGAAGCGGCCGAAGCTCTCTACGCGGAACTGGCCGAACTCGGCCTTGACGTATTGTTTGACGATCGTGATGCGAGACCCGGCGTCAAGTTCGCTGACGCGGAGCTGATCGGCATACCTCACCGCCTGGTGATCAGCGACCGCGGCCTGGAAGCCGGGGAGCTCGAGTACCGGCACCGGCGTGACGATGACTCGCGTATGATGAAACGTGAAGATGCTCTCAATTTGCTTAAAGAATCATCGTTAAGCTAGAACACTCACACTGCAGTCAGTCCGATCAGGAAGTCTCACATGCGGCTAGCCGTTCTACTCATTGCATGGACAATCGCCTGGGCGCCGGACACCGTTGTTGCTCAGCAGGAACCTGACCCCGAGCTTATTGCTCTCCTGCGCGAAGCGGCAAACGACGTCGACAGTTTTCCGGATCATTTCGATGCCCAGGTCTGGCTGACGGATATGTCCGCGCGCCTTACACGTCAGGTGAAGGATCCACAGGAACGCATCGAAATTCTGACTCGTGTGCATTTCGAGGCGACACGGTCCGAACTCCCACCCGAGCTCGTTCTGGCTGTCATCGATGTTGAAAGCAATTTTGACCGCTTTGCCATTTCGGTCGCCGGTGCGCGCGGATTGATGCAGATTATGCCGTTCTGGCTGAACGAGATTGGCAGACCCAACGACAACCTGATGCACATCGAAACCAATCTTCGATTCGGCTGTACCATCCTCAAGTACTACATGGAGATGGAAAAAGGCGACCTGATTCGTGCCCTCGGCCGTTATAACGGCTCACTCGGACAGAGAAAATACCCGAACAAGGTTCTCGACAAGCTCCGCCTCAAGTGGTTCCGGGCCTGATTACCAGGCGGGATGAGGCCATCGAACGGTCATGTCGGGATACGCGTCCAGGCAAATTCAGCCCGTGGTGAATCGGTCAGGATGTGTGCATGTGGTCGCAATTTCCTCGACAGTGGTCACGCTTGCGCGGGGCGGGCCCTGGTTCAGCCACTCGTGTAGCTGATCGATCGCTGCGCCGTCGCCGCAGGCGCGCACTTCAACGCTGCCGTCGGGCATGTTGATCGCATGCCCTGTCAGTTGCAGCGGGACCGCGACGTCGCGAGTACTTGCCCTGAAAAATACGCCCTGAACGCGGCCGCTGACTTTAAATTGACGGCACATGGCCTGGAGACAGTTCTCGTGGGGTTCAGGGTTGCGGGTTGGCCTGATTCGACGCTTCGGCACTTGCCAGCGCCGACATTGCCTTGACCTTGGCCTCGACCGCGTCTGCACGCGCCAATGCATAATCCTTGCGGGAAAGATTTCTGAGCGCACTATCGAGGTAGTCTTCTGCAGCGCGCAGGTCGACGGCAGCATATTCTGCTGCGCCCGCTTCTCTTGCTACCGCAATGGCCTGCCTGGCGTCACTCATTTCCTGGACAGGCGGATTGGTACCGCAGGCTCCCAGAGCGAGCAGCAAAACGAACATTGCTGCCCGTACTAGCGTAACAGGGCTAAATTCAATGCTTTTACGTGAAGTTGTCTTGCGCACCGAGCAAAGCTAACAAGTGCTGACGGGCGCAGTCAAGCGGTGCTCAGAAGCCTGACGGAGGCCTGATCTGCTGATAAAGTTGCCGGACTTCAGTATTCGATCAGGGAATTGCCGGAAAACCATGAGTATCATCATCTACCACAATCCTCGGTGCTCGAAATCGAGGCAAACGTTGGAAATAATTCAGTCAAGGGGCGTGTCGCCGACCATCATTGAGTACCTCGCGACGCCACCGGACGCGGACACCCTGCTACAAATTTCCGCATTGCTCGGCAAACCACTCGCAGAATTATTGCGACGAGGCGAAGCCGAATTCAGGGACGCGGGTGACAGCGTGCCTTTGGCAGACGAACTCGCACTCGCTTCGTGGCTCAATGAAAACCCGAAGGTGCTCGAGCGGCCAATTGTCGTCGACGACGAAAAGGGACGTGCCGTCGTCGGTCGCCCGCCAGAAAATGTCTTGAGCCTGCTCTGATCGTGTGCGAAATACTGGTCCTCTACTATTCCCGATTTGGCGCGACGCTCGCCCTTGCGCGAGAGATTTGCGAAGGTATCGACAGCGTTTCTGGCGCGGCGGCGCGGCTTCGCACTGTGCCGGCCGTTTCAACCGTCACGGCAGCCAGCGAAGATGAAGTGCCTGCCGAAGGCCCGCCATTCGCGACGAGAAAGGATTTGACGGAGTGTGCTGGCATGGTCATGGGCAGCCCGACGAGGTTCGGCAACATGGCGGCGCCGTTGAAATACTTCCTGGATGGCACCGGAAGCGAATGGATCGGCGGCGCGCTGAGCGGCAAGCCGGCTGGTGTATTTACGTCGACCTCAACACTGCACGGTGGTCAGGAGACCACACTGTTGACCATGGCGTTGCCGCTGATTCACCACGGAATGCTGTTGGTCGGAATACCCTATTCAGAAGCCGCGCTCACCACGACAACGACGGGTGGTTCGCCGTACGGCGCAAGTCATGTTAGCTGGAGCAGGGATCCTGACAAACTGTCTGACGAAGAATGCGATCTCGCGAAGGCGCTCGGCAAACGCGTCGCTGAAACGGCGCTGAAACTCAAGGCTGCTGATTGAGACCGATGACTTCTCTGACGAACGGGATCGTCAGCCGGCGTTGCGCTTTCAACGCCTCCGTGTCCAGCTTATCCAGGATTGCGTACAGACTGGACATATCCCGTTTACTGCGTGTCAGCAGATAGCTCGCCGTATCGGCCGGCAGGTCAAGACCCCGATGACGCGCTCGCAACTGCAGCGCTTCAATGCGCTCGGCATCCTCAAGGGCATGAACGTGAAACGCCGGGAGCCGCGAAAACCGGCTGACAAGATCAGGTAATTCAAACTGACACTCCCGCGGCGAAGCCGCAGCGGCGCAAATCAGTACACCACCGGCATCACCCAGTGCGTTGAAAAGACCGAACAGGCCCAACTCCCATGCCTCGTCGCCGGCGACCCTGTCGACATCATCGAGGCAAACAAACCGCCTGTTCTGCAAGCCGTCGAGTATCTCCGCGCCGGCATTGCCGAATTCACTCAACGGCAAGAACTGCGCCCTGTCGCCGGCACGCTCGCAAACCGCCTGCAACAAATGCGTCTTACCCGTGGATGGCGCACCCCAGATCCAGCCGCCCGGCCCTCCGTCCGTTTCGACCGCGTCCTTCAGGAAGGCCACAAGCGCTTCATTGCCGGTCGGCAAAAAACTCTCGAAAACCGCGTGATCCTGGAGTTTCAGTGGCAGGGCCAGCTGACTCAAGACGTTGTGTCCTCCGCGCTTCCCTCCAGTTTCGACTCAAGCTCGGCCTCGATCTTCCGCGACTCCGGATGCTCCGCCAGGTAATTGTTATAGGCAAAGCGGACGAGAACGGACAACACGGCAGCCGCAGGCAACGCGAGCAGGATGCCGAAGAAGCCGAATAGCTGACCGCCTGCAGCGACAGCGAAAATGACGATAACCGGATGCAGGCCTATACGGTCGCCGACAAGCTTCGGCGTTAGCACAGATCCCTCGATGAACTGACCGATCGAGAATGTCGCCACGACGCCCACAAGACGCAGCAGCGGATCCGGTTCCAGGGCAACGGTCAAGCCGGCCAGGACGATGCCGAACACAAAGCCAAGATAAGGTACAAAGCTGACGAGTCCGGCCACGACGCCAATCGCGATCGCGAAATTTACACCGACGACGCTGAGCCCGATCGAGTAAATCGTACCAAGACCGATCATGACGAGTATCTGGCCGCGCAAGAATGCACCCAGCACATCGTCAGTCTCGCGGGCCAGTTTGAAAACGGTATCGCGCTGGCGAGACGGCACCAGTGCGCCGAGCCTGGCGAGAATTGAATCCCAGTCACGCAGCAGGTAGAAGGTCAGGATCGGAATCAGGAACAGGCTGATAACCGCTGCCGCGAGAGCGCCACCTCCCTTGCCTAGCGAGAGCAAAACCGTGGTGCCCCAATTGCCCGCCATATCACTGTAGCGGCTCACAAATGCGGCAAGCCCGACCTCCTCGCCAGGATCAATACCGAGGAAATCTGTCAGCCCCGGCAACCAGACCTGCTCGGCCTCGGCCACAATATCGGGCAGTGCTGTCAGGAATGCGGACACCTGGCTGCGAACGAGCGGCAGCACGAGCAGTACCAGTAATCCAATGCCGAGAAACGTCAGCAGGAAGACGCTAACCACCGCGATCGTCCGGGGAAACTTGAGTCGCTGCAGCCTGTCAGCCAGAGGATCACCAATGTACGCCAGTAATGCCGAGGCGACGAAAGGCGTCAAAACAGGAGCGAGCAAATACAGCAGCCATCCGCTCAACGCAATGGCGATCATCCAGCTGACGCGAAAGCTGTTATCCATTTTTTGGTTCCGCAACGGCGCTTTCCTGTTGCTCACCCTCTCGGGCCAGGCGCGCCCATGACCACACATAGTCGATACCGCTGATCACCACTGTCACCAGGACACCAGCGCCTATGACAGTGACGGCGATCTGGTCCGGCCAGCCGAAACCTGCCTGACTCAAAGTAAACACAACGAATAACAGCTGCAGTGCAGTGTTCAGTTTACTAATCCTGGTTGGCTCACCCTCGACAGGTCGTACGAGGAAGTTATATGCCGTGGCGCCGCCCACGATGACGACATCCCTGAAAATCACCAGGACCGCGAGCCAAACCGGTATGAGGCCGGTAAACACCAGCGTAATAAAAGTCCCGCCGACCAGTAACTTGTCCGCAATGGGGTCAAGTAACGCGCCAATTCGGGTATGCCAGTCGAAGCGCTTGGCGAGAAAACCATCGATACCGTCTGAAAACCCGGCGACGAAAAAAAGAATCAGTGCCAGGCCGTAGCGCCCATCGACGATAAACATCAGGATCGGCACAACCAGCACGATGCGCATTAGCGATATGGCATTTGGCAGCCAGCGCAAGGACATGTAATCAGCTCTCCGGGTACCCGTCCTGGCGCAGGACCGGATCGGCATCCATTGTCGGTGCCGGTGGCGGCCGGTATTCAAATTCAAGCGTCGCTCCGCGTCGGTTGTTCGCACCGTACGAGCCGCTATCAAAGCCGATAGCCTGATCACGACGTTCGAGCATGCTGCTCACCGCCAGCATATCACCCAGGCGCTCCGCACCGCCCTGCACCTCGACCTCGTACACAATTCGGTCTGCTGCGACCGAGCTGATCGCCAGCCTCTGAATACCCCGAAGGTTTTCGAGGTATTGCTGTATCCGCCCGTAAGCGACGACAGAGCTAACACCGGAAATGGTCAACTCAATCAATTCGGCTTCCTCGTCGCCGCGGATCGCATCGCGGGCGGCCAGTGCGTCAGCCAGTTGATCCATCGCTTCTTCCGGTTGACCGGGCCAGGCGAATCGTTGTCCGTCCAGGTACCACGTCCAGCGAGGCGGCTGTACTTCATCGGGCCGTATCCGCCCGACCAGAACTGATGGTGCGCCATATCGGGCGGATGCCTCGAGCAGCGGATCGTCAAAACCGCCCCAGATATCGCTGAAGCCAATGTTCTGGATATCTTCGATATCAAGCAACGGGAATACGATGGGCAGTCCACGTCGCGTTGCGACAGCCTGCACCCTTTCGCGGAGCAACCGGTTTCGATCGATCGTCCGGCCATCCGCTGACACCCGGTCAGGGTCATCGCCCGCAACAATTTCGCGATCGCCCAGGCCCCAGTCGACGGCGAGCCAGACAATGGTCAACGGCCGGTCAGTACCCCAGACAGTGGCACCGGACTGCTGCAGGACTTTTTCGATGGCCGGACCGTCGAGCGTGACGATCAACGTGTCATCGGGTCCGGGCTGATACTGCGTGACGTACTGACGAGGGTTCGGAAAGAGTGCTGCCAGGTCCACTGAATTGGCGGCAGCCGTTGTTCCCGTCACCCGCACGAGAACCTCTGCCATTGCCGCTCGATATGCGCTGGCCTCGGAATCGGGGTCATCGGGATCAAGCGGCACCTCTACCGAGTAGAGCGAAGTCATTTCAAGGGCGAATGCCTGGGGAAAACTCCAGGCCAATATCAACAGCAATATCGCCAGTGCCAGTCTGCACGTACTCGCCGTGGATCCTCGGTCGCATCCTCGTTCCATCAATTCAATCTGCATTTCGTTTGTTTGCCTGGCCAGCGAAGGTGAAAAGGTGGTTTCCCGATACCTGTCGAACATCTATTATATCGCCCTCACAGAATTTGCCACGCATTGTTACCGCCTAATTTGAGGCGATGATGAAAGTGGTCAGTCCCGCAACCAAAGGCATTTCAGTCGAAAATGACGTCAAAGTCCCTGACCTACAAAGATGCCGGTGTCGATATCGATGCCGGAAACACGCTCGTTGAGCAAATCAAGCCGCTGGTCGCCAGAACTCGCCGGCCTGAAGTAATGGCCGGACTGGGCGGTTTCGGCGGCCTTTTTGCCATTCCGCCGGGCCGCTATGAAGAGCCGGTACTGGTATCCGGTACGGATGGAGTGGGCACGAAGCTGAAACTTGCGCAAATCACCGGAATTCACGACACCATAGGAATTGACCTGGTCGCGATGTGCGTTAATGACGTCCTCGTACAGGGCGCTGAACCGCTGTTTTTCCTCGACTACTTCGCCTGCGGACGACTGGACACTGATTTAGCGACCGCAGTCATTAGTGGAATCGCCAACGGTTGCGAGCAGGCCGGTGCTGCGCTCATCGGTGGCGAGACTGCAGAAATGCCGGACATGTACGCCGAAGGTGAATACGACCTGGCCGGATTCTGCGTCGGCGCGGTGGAACGCAAGAACATCATAGACGGCACCTCCGTCAAACCCGGCGACGCCATGATCGGCCTGGCATCCAGCGGACCGCACTCGAACGGCTATTCCCTGGTTCGCAAAGTGCTCGAAATCACGGAAAACCGGAACGTAGACGGTACCAATGCCGAAACACTGTTGATGGAACCGACCCGAATCTATGTGCGGTCCATCCTGAAACTCATGGAAACAACGAACCTTAAAGGCCTGGCCCATATTACCGGCGGCGGCATTACCGAGAACGTACCGAGGATTCTTGCCGGCGATATGCACGCGGTCATCGACACGACGAGCTGGCAACAACCGCCGATATTCGACTGGCTGCAGGCCTCCGGCCGAATTAAGACCGATGAAATGCGCCGAACCTTTAATTGTGGCGTTGGCATGGTGGTTATTGTGGATGCGGCTGATGTTGACGCGGCTGTCAAAACGCTCGAACAACATGGCGAACAGGCCTGGCACCTGGGCCAGATTGCAGACGGCGCTGGTGCGGTCGTCTACCTTTGAAACGAAAAGAAATGCGCGCCGCCGTACTCATCTCCGGCAGCGGCACCAATCTTCAGGCATTCATTGATCGGACACAAGCTGGTGAACTCGATCTTGATCTGTGCCTCGTCCTGAGCAACAAACCCGACGCAGCCGGTCTCGAGCGCGCCCGGAATGCCGGCATCGAGGTCGAATGCGTTGAGCACCGAGACTACCCGGCCCGGGAGGATTTCGACGCGGCGCTGGTCGCAACACTGGATCGCTACCATCCTGACCTGGTCATTCTTGCCGGTTTTATGCGCATTCTCACACCGGTTTTTATTGATCATTTTGCCGGAGCGATACTCAACATCCACCCTTCGCTGCTGCCAAAGTACCCGGGACTGGACACGCATCAGCGCGCTCTGGATGCGGGGGACAAGTGGCACGGCAGTACAGTGCATTTTGTCACTGAAGAACTGGATGGCGGACCACCCGTAATCCAGGGGCGCGTTCCCGTCAAAGCAGGCGATACCGCCACTACGCTGGCTGCACGGGTATTGACGGTCGAACACAGGATTTATCCGGAGGCGGCTGCGTTGTACGCTGCCGGACGTCTGGAATATCGTGACGGCCACGCCTGGCTCGACGATCAAATCCTCGATAAACCCCTGCAATACACCTGAACCCCCGGACCTTCCTGGATCGGCAAGAACCGGGACACTGCACAGATCAAAGTCAATGCGGGAGCATCAGGCTTTAGGGAGCGTGACCCCCTGCTGGCCCTGGTATTTGCCGCCGCGGTCCCGATAGGAGGTTTCGCATTCCTCATCGGACTCGAAGAACAGCATCTGAGCGACGCCTTCGTTGGCATAGATCTTCGCAGGCAAGGGGGTGGTATTGGAGAACTCCAGCGTGACGTGGCCTTCCCACTCCGGCTCCAGTGGCGTGACATTGACGATGATGCCGCAACGGGCATACGTCGATTTTCCAAGGCAGATTGTCAGCACCTGGCGCGGAATTCGTAAGTACTCCACGGTACGGGCGAGCGCGAATGAATTCGGCGGGATGACGCAAACATCACTTTGCTTGTCGACGAAACTGGACTCGTCGAAGGACTTCGGGTCGACGAATGCCGATTCGATATTCGTGAAGATCTTGAACTCGTCGGCACAGCGAACATCGTAGCCATAACTGGAAGTGCCGTAGGACACGATCCGACCACCGTCGTTTTCTCGCACCTGACCCGGCTCAAAGGGCTCAATCATGCCGTGTTCGGTCGCCATCTTCCGGATCCAGCGATCTGCTTTGATGCTCATTCAGGTGTTCTCAACGACAATATTCGGGAATTTGCTGCTGTAGTCCCTGCCGCGCGTGGCAAGGCGGGCCGCCATGCGCCGGGCAGTTTGCCGATAAGCCTCGGCGGGACCCTCATTGGGTTCCGCGATGACACTCGGTTTGCCGCTGTCGGTTTGTTGTCGGATTCTGAGATCGAGGGGCAACTGGCCGAGCAATTCGACGTCAAAATCCGCTGCCATCTTTGCTCCGCCGCCGCTGCCGAACAATGGCTCCTCGTGGCCGCAGTTCGTACAGATATGAGTGCTCATATTCTCAACGATGCCAAGGACCGGTACGGAGACCTTGCGGAACATCTGCAACCCCTTTCTCGCATCGAGCAAGGCGATATCCTGCGGCGTCGTGACAATGACGGCGCCGCTCACCGGAACCTGTTGCGATAATGTCAACTGAATGTCACCGGTACCTGGCGGCATATCGACGATCAGGTAGTCGAGATCCGACCATCGGGTATGCTGCAGCATCTGGTTGAGCGCCTGGGTCACCATGGGCCCGCGCCAAACCATTGGCTGGTCCGCCTCGATCAGAAATCCGATCGACATGACCTGGAGACCATGCGCTTTGAGGGGATTGAGCGACTGACCGTCATCGCTGTCCGGCGTCTCGCCGGCCACGCCAAGCATCAGGGGGATGCTCGGCCCGTAGATATCGGCATCCAGAATGCCGACACTGGCGCCCTCGCCCGACAGCGCAAGCGCCAGGTTTACTGCGGTGGTCGATTTCCCGACACCACCCTTGCCTGACGCGATAGCAATGATGTTGCTGACATTCTCCAGTGGTTTCAGATTTCTCTGTACCCCGTGTGCAGCAATTTTGGTGCTGATGGCGACCTCCGCTTCATTAGCCCCGAAGTGCTCGGCGACATGCGTACGAATGATCTCCGCGAGCCGCTCCGCTATGCCGTTCGCCGGAAAACCGAGCTCTATCCCGATGCTGGCCCTTTCATTGTCGAGCCTGGCGTTACTGACGCGTCCGACGTCGGCGATGGGCCGATCAATGTCCGGCACGTTGATGGATTCGAGCGATTTCTTCAGATCTGATTCGGTTGGCACGAGTTACTCACACTGCAGATTAGGTTAAATGGGCCGGGTGATGCCGACAGGCGTGTTTCCCGGGGGCGGTATTGTAACCACAGTTGATCCCAATAATGACAAGGGATTGAGGATTTTCGTCCCCCCGAGATCATCCGCAGTTCACGTTTCGGTCGTCAGGCGATGTGGCATAATACGGGATTGGGTTAGTACGGATGCGGTTGCGGATTCGGCCTTCGGCCAGACGAATCCCGCCAATTGCTTGGGCAAGAGCGAAATCAACATTGATGGCGTGGGATATCAAGGATCGGATTTCAATTCATGCAGGGATGGCAGATCTCTGCAACGGGGCCACATACTCCGAATTCTGGTGGCCAGCCCGGCTCATCGATGAAAACCTTTCGGAAATGAGCGCCCGCTGATGGCCATCCTGGGTGGCTTTCGAGCCGATCAGCTGATCGGCGACCTGACCAGCGAATCCGATCCATCGTCGCCCAAGGCGCAAAAGACCATTGAGCGACTCAAGAAGATAGGTCCCAAGGTCATTCCCCGGGTGATCGACGCGCTCGCCATGAGCGACAAAAGCCACACCATGGTATTCGTCGACATCTTGTCCAGCTACGTCAGCGACAAAACCCTGAAATTCTACAAAGACGGCCTCGCCGATGGCGGCGAACGTGTCGTGTCAGGAACGGCCTGGGCACTGTCCAGTGCCAGCAACTACAACGCAAACTCCTTGCTGGAGTTTTTTGACGAGAAAGAAGTGTCGAAACCGGCGTTGATCGAAGTCCTGAAGGTCCACAAGGACAACCTGAGTGTGCACGAATTGCTCCGGCGCGCCTACGAACTCGAACCGAAAGAAAAAGCAGCGCTTTTTGCCATCATCGAGGATGTCATCAAACCCGAGATGGTGCCCGACCTGATCAACCGAATGGGCGGCAAGGATCCGGCCATCAAGATTCATCTGATGAGCCTCCTGTCGAGGTTCGAACGGGATGACATCAATCGCGCACTCGAAATGCAACTGCGGGATACCAACAAGATTGTTCGCAGTGCGGCGCTGGATGCCCTCTCGACCCGAAGCGGACATATTAATATCGAAAAAGTGGCGGGACTTCTGCAGGACCCGGATCTCGAGGTGCAGAACAAAGCCGTCGACGTCATCGTCAAAATCAATCATCCGGATACGATCAAATACCTCGTTCCGGCAATGAAAGATGAATCTGAATACACACGGCGATCGGCGGTAGAGGTGCTGAACGAGATTTGTGATCCCGAATCCGTCAAAGATCTTCTCGGCGCGATCAAAGACGACGACTGGTGGGTGCGCGCAAGAGCGGGTGACGCGCTGGCAGAGATTGGCGGACCTAAAGTCGTCAACTCGGTCCTTGAACTCGTCAAAGACAAAGATGAGGATATTCGCCGGACCGCCATTGAAATCCTGAATGCAACCAAGGACGAAAGCGCGGTCGATACCCTGATTAAGGCAACTGATGACGAAGACTGGTGGGTCCGCGAAAGGGCGGTGGACGCACTTGCGCAAATTGGCAACAAGAAAGCGTTGCCAAAGCTTATGGCTATGCTCGGTAAGAATGCGAAAACCGATGCGGTTATTGTGCGTGCACTTGGCAAAATCGGGGACGCCGACGTTATATCCAGGATTGTGCCCATGTTGAAACGGCCGGAGCGCGAAATTCAGGTCGAAGCAATCAAGGCAATTTCTCACCTGGCCGACGCGCAACGGGCCGACACCGTTCGCAGTCTCATGCTCTCGATCAAAAAGTCGGATGACAGAACCATCATCAACAGCGCCGATAAAGCAATCAAGGAGCTTGACGCCAAATTCTCTGAGTCTGTGCTGAAGGAAAATGTTCGTGCCGAGAAAATGGCGGAACCTACGAAGACTCTGCTACTTGAGGATGCTGAGCTCGAAAAACTTCTCGGCACACATCAAGCCAGCGTCGAGGAAACGGCAGAAGAGGAAGTTGCAGCAGCCGGCGCCATGGCGCCAGCGGTCCTTGATATTGCAAACCTCGAACCGGGCGCGGTGATTGACGGTCGCTACAAATATATCGAAAAGATCGGCAAGGGCGCGTTCGGCACCGTGCTGTTGATGCAGGACCAGGTCGTCGACGAACGCCTGATCCTGAAATTTTTGAATCCAAATGTCTCTTCCGATGAGGAGATGATGAAGCGATTCGTTCACGAGCTCCGCTACTCAAGAATGATCACGCACAAAAACGTCATCCGAATTTATGACTTCTTGCACTTGCAGGGGGCCTACGCGATCTCAATGGAGTATTTCCCGTCGCACACATTGAGCGGCGAGATTCCTGACAACAAGCCAATGGATTTCAATAAAGCACTGCAATTTTCCATGGATATGGCAACTGGCATGGCGGTGGCGCACCAGGCAGGCGTCATTCACCGCGACCTCAAGCCGGCGAATATCCTCGTGAATCAAGAAGGCCTCTTAAAAATCGTGGACTTCGGCGTGGCCGCAGCCGCCAGTAGCGGTGACACGCAGCTGACGAAGACCGGTTATGTCATTGGTTCGCCCAAGTACATGGCGCCTGAGCAAATCCTCGGCAAGAAAGTGGACGAAGCCGCCGATATCTACAGCATCGGTGTCATCATGTACGAGATGGTCACGGGCATCCCGCCCTACAGCCGCGGCGACCATATGTCGGTGATGTATCAGCATGTTCAGGGGAAGGCAAAGGTCTGTCAGGAGGTCAATCCGAACGTCCCGGACGACTATGCCGCCGTGATCGCGAAGTCCATGTCGGTGGACAAGTCCAAGCGATACCAGTCAATGGACGAACTGATGGATGCGCTCAACGAAATCCAGCTGTGATTGCCGCTTCCAGGCCAATCTGCACCACTTAAATTTAGAAATGTGCGCCAGCGCACTGGTACAGGGGCCCTAATCCGCCTAGGATATGTCCAACCCTATGATTTTGGTGCAATTAGACCAGTTTTGACCGGATTCTCATGCCACGCATTGACTCATTCCTGAAACTCGGCCTCGCGCAAGGCTGTTCGGACGTCCACCTGGCCGTGGGCGTACCGCCGATGCTTCGTATGAATGGCGACCTGATGCCCATCAAATTCAGGGAATTGGCTGACAGCGAGCTCGAAAGCTACGTCATGGAGATCCTGAGCGATTCCCAAAAGGATATTTTCTATAAAGGTCGGGACCTGGATTTCTCGTATGTCGCTGAGGAAGGTGGCAGGTTTCGCGTCAACCTGTTCCACAAAGACACTGGCGTTGGGGCGGTATTCCGGCACATCCCCAACGAGGTCCCGACGCTCGACTCGTTGAACGTTCCGGAAGTCGTGCGCAGTTTTTGCGACTATCATCAGGGCATGGTCCTGGTCACCGGTTCCACGGGTACGGGCAAGTCGACAACGCTGGCCGCAATGATCGATCACCTGAACAGCACCCGCAGCCTGAACATTATCAGCCTGGAGGATCCGATCGAATTTGTTCACCCGAGCAAATCCAGCCAGGTGATTCAACGGGAACTCGGCACTCATCTGACAAGTTTTGCCGACGGTGTCCGGTCGGCCATGCGAGAGGATCCCGACGTCATCCTCGTAGGCGAATTGCGTGACGCCGACACCATTTCCATGGCCATGACGGCGGCCGAAACCGGCCACCTGGTGCTCGGAACACTGCACACGACGGGCGCCGTCAAGACCATCGATCGAATCATCGATGCGTTGCCGGGCGACTTGCGTGAGCAAACCAAGAGCTTCCTGTCGCAGAGCCTCAAAGCAGTCGTTACACAGGTCCTCGTTAAAACCCCGGATGGTCGCGGCCGAAAAGCCGCGATGGAGATCCTGGTTAACAACCGGGCGATTGCGAAGCTGATCATGACTGATCAATCGCACCAGATTCCCGCGCAGCTGCAAATGGGCAGGGACGTTGGCATGCAGATGATGGACCAGGCGTTGCTTGCCATGATCGAGGCGAAAGAAGTCGACCCCGATGATGCGTTCCGCTATGCGTCCGACAAGAAACGCTTCCAGCGTTTCGTCACTGACTCGGCCATCCTGCCCGTCCTGGACGACGGCGGCAAAGCGCAGGTCGGGTGACGAACATGCAAAAAATCGATCAGTATCTGAAAGATGCGCTCGCTAAAAACAGCTCGGACCTGCATTTCATCTCGGGTGATCCACCACGGGTGCGCATCCACGGGTCGCTCACGCTGCTCAGCAATGAAAAACTGACGATCGACGTGGTCAAAGACGCGCTTTACGAAATCATGAGCGGTGGCCTGCAGAAAGATTTCGAAACGTACGATGCCGTCGACTTTGCTTACGAAATACCTGACGTATCGCGATTTCGAGTTAATGTCCTGCGGCACCTGAATGGCATTGGCGCAGTGTTCCGGGCGATTCCGTCGCAAGCACTCACCCTGGAGGAGTTGAACATGCCTCCCGTTGTGGGGAATCTTTGCAAGCAGACACAGGGCATGATTCTTGTCACCGGCAAGACCGGTTCCGGCAAGTCCACCACGCTTGCGGCAATGATCGATGCCATCAACAAACGCGTCAAAGGTCATATTCTGACAGTCGAAGACCCGATCGAATTCGTTCACAAGAGAAGGAACTGCCTGATCAGCCAACGCGAAGTCGGACTGCATACTGATAACTTCGCCGATGCACTTCATTCAGCACTTCGCGAAGATCCGGACGTCATTCTCGTTGGCGAGCTAAGGGATCTCGAGACGATATCCGCCGCGGTCACTGCTGCGGAAATGGGCATTCTCGTCATGGGGACACTGCACACCAATGGCGCCGGGCAGACCGTTGATCGAATCGTCAATACCTTCCCGTCTGACAAGCAAGGTCACATTCGGACGATGCTCTCAACGTCATTGCGTGGCGTGATTTCGCAGCAACTTCTGCCTACGCAGGATAAACCCGGACGCGTTGCAGCGCTCGAAATCATGGTCAACACATCGGCTGTGGCCAACCTGATTCGCCAGGGCAAGCTGGACCAGCTGGAAACCTCGATGCAGAGCGGCGCTTCGGTCGGAATGCAGACAATGGACTCGGCCTTGATGGCACTCGTCAAGAGCGGGCGGGTAGCGCCTCTCGAAGCCTACCACCAGGCCAACAACAAGCATAAATTCAAAAGCCTGGTCGATGACCAGTCGGCGATTACAGAACCCGACTTCTGAGCACTCCCCGATTTGAATGAAACCAACGCGTTACGTGTTGTCGTGGCATAATGCGCCGCGTTCAGACTTTTCATCTTACTATCACGAAACATGAGCTCAGAGTTACGAAAAATCATGGTAT
The DNA here is from genome assembly GCA_024640315.1 of Woeseiaceae bacterium. Taxonomy (GTDB): domain Bacteria; phylum Pseudomonadota; class Gammaproteobacteria; order Steroidobacterales; family Woeseiaceae; genus SZUA-117. Next base: position 13,334 of record JAHEFF010000002.1, on the reverse strand, counting down.
CCAGCGCATTGCCGTATGCGAACGGATACATGCACATGGGCCACCTGGTGGAGTACATCCAGACAGATATCTGGGCACGATTCCAGAAGCAGCGCGGTCACCTGTGTACCTTTGTGTGTGCCGCAGACGCCCATGGAACGCCGATCATGATCAAGGCGCGCCAGGAAAATATTTCCCCGGAAGAACTCGTCACCCGGGTCGCCGCGGAACAGCACGAGGACCTGAAGGCGTTTGGTGTTGCCTTTGACAATTTTCATACCACTCATTCTGAAGAGAACAGGCAGCTCACGTGCCGCATGTTTGAAGCGCTTCGGGATGCGGGCCACATTTATACCAAGACGATTGAGCAGGCATTCGACGAACAGGAAAAGATGTTTCTTCCCGATCGCTTCGTCAAAGGCACCTGCCCTCGTTGCAGGACCGAAGATCAGTACGGAGATGCCTGCGAAAACTGCGGCGCGACCTATACGCCAAACGACCTTATCGACCCTGTATCCGTGCTTTCAGAGACCAAGCCGGTCTGGAAGGAATCGGAACACTACTTCTTCCGCCTGGGCGCCTTCGAGCAGCGGCTCCGCGACTGGATGAAATCCGCAGAACTGCACCAGAACATAACGAGCAAGCTGGAAGAGTGGTTCGAGGCCGGGCTGCAGGACTGGGATATTTCTCGCGACGCGCCTTACTTCGGTTTCAAAATTCCGGGCACTGAAGACAAATATTTCTATGTCTGGCTGGATGCGCCGGTCGGTTACCTTGCCAGCTTTCTGCACTACTGCAATCAGCATGAAGAACTGGACTTCGATGAATACTGGATGCCGGGACACGATACTGAGGCATATCACTTCATCGGCAAGGACATCGTATATTTTCATACCCTGTTCTGGCCGGCGGTGCTCGAAGGTTCCGGATTTCGCACGCCCACCAGCGTATTCGCTCACGGATTCCTGACTGTCAATGGGAAGAAGATGTCGAAGTCGCGCGGTACCTTCATCAAGGCGCGCACTTTTGCCAACAACCTGGATCCGAGCTGCCTTCGTTATTACTATGCGGCGAAACTGGGTCCCGGCATGGATGACATTGACCTGAATTTCGATGACTTCGTCGCGCGCGTCAACTCGGATCTCGTTGGCAAACTCGTCAACATCGCCAGCCGTTGTGCCGGATTTATCAGCAAGGGATTTGCCGGAGAGCTCGCTGTGGAATTGGACGACCCTGATTTGTTTGCCGAGTTTGCGGCGGCGTCTGACGAGATAGCCGCTCACTTCGAGCGCAGGGAATTCTCCAAGGCCATTCGTACCGTCATGTCACTTGCAGACAAGGCCAATCGTTACATTGACGATAAGAAGCCCTGGGTTATGGTCAAGAATGCTGATCAAGCGGCCGACGTTCAGGCCGTATGCACACAGGGGCTGAATATGTTCCGGGCCCTGATGGTCTACCTGATGCCGGTCATACCGGCACTCGCTGAAAAGTCCCGTGAGCTTTTTGGCGAACAAGCCTGGACCTGGTCATCGGCATCCACCCCGCTCCTGGGCCAAAAAATATCCAGATTCAAACCGCTATTGTCGCGAGTCGAATCAGAACAGGTTGAAAAAATGATCGAACAATCCAGGGCACCTGAAACTGCACCTGTTACGGTGCCCGATTCTGGCGAAATCACGATAGACGATTTCACGAAAGTCGATCTGCGGGTCGCGCGCATCGAGAAGGCGGAGCCTGTTGAAGGTGCAGACAAGCTGCTACAACTGACCCTCGATCTCGGCGGCGAGTCGCGAATTGTATTCGCAGGCATCAAGGCCGCGTACAGCACCGAAGAGCTCGAAGGTCGTCTTGTCGTCGCCGTCGCAAATCTCAAACCGCGAAAGATGCGCTTTGGCACGTCCCAGGGCATGGTTTTGGCAGCCGGCCCGGGTGGCGAGGACATATTTCTCCTGTCGGCCGACTCGGGCGCCAAACCGGGAATGCGTATCAAGTAGTCAAGCCGCGCTGCCGCGTGCCGGCTGGGCAAGCTGCAAATCCTGAGCGTGCCTTAAGCGGTCACACCTTCTACAATAGCCCTCGCGATGTCAGACCTGATCCTAATCCTCGTTGGTACCGTGCTGGTCAACAATTTCGTGTTGGTCCGGTTCCTCGGGCTGTGCCCGTTTATGGGCGTTTCGAGAAACCTCGAGGCCGCATTCGGCATGTCCATGGCCACGGCATTTGTACTAACACTGTCTTCAGCAATCGCCTACCTGCTGCACGAATACGTTCTTCTGCCTCTTGAGCTCGAATATCTCAAGACCATCAGCTTTATCCTCGTCATTGCAGCCAGCGTGCAATTCACGGAAATCATGGTTCGTCGACTGAGCCCCCTGTTGCATCAGCTGCTTGGCATATACATCCCCCTGATCGCCACCAACTGCGCCGTGCTCGGCGTCGCCCTGCTGAACGTCAGGGAAGCCCAAGGCTTTGCGCAGTCAGTGTTTTACGGGTTTGGCGCGGCTGGTGGATTTGCGCTGGTGCTTGTCCTGTTCGCGGCTATAAGGGAGCGAATCCAGGCGGCCGATGTGCCACGGCCGTTCCGCGGCACGGCCATTGCCCTGATGACTGCCGGAATCATGTCGATGGCGTTCATGGGTTTTTCCGGAATGGCAAGACTGTAAAGCCAATGTGGACGCCAGTATTGACAGCAATATTGATCATCACCGCGATTGCACTCGCCGCGGGTCTGTTGCTGAGTATCGCCTCAGGTCGGCTCCCAAGCGACTCGAACAGCGTAATCGGCAAGGTTGATGCATTGTTGCCGCAGACCCAGTGTGCCCAGTGCGGCTACCCGGGTTGCCGGCCTTACGCCGAGGCGATTGTTTCGGGCGAGGCAGCAATCAATCTTTGTCCACCGGGTGGTGATGCCACCATTCAGCGGCTTGCGGAGCTGCTAGGCCGGGAACCCGAACCGCTTGCCGATCCTGCGACCACCGTCGCCGGTGTGGCCATTATCGACGAGTCCAGGTGTATCGGCTGTACACACTGCAGAAACGCCTGTCCGGTGGACGCCATCACAGGGGCGCACCAATATATGCATACGGTAATTCGCTCCGAATGCACTGGCTGCGAGCTGTGCATCGCCCCCTGCCCTGTTGACTGCATCAGCATGGTGCTCGCCGCGTGAGCTCTCCGGCAGCAACCTATGACCTCGGCAAACTCTATGGCGGCCTGCGCCTGCCAGCCGAGAAGACCGTCTCAACGTCACTGGAAATTCAGGAAGTACCGATACCTGACCAGCTCATATTGCCAATCGCGCAACACGTCGGCGAACCGGCTCATCCCATTGTTGGAATTGGCGAGTATGTCCTGAAAGGTCAGCTGATTGCAGAACCTTATGGTTCGCTCAGTGCTGCCGTACACGCGTCCTCATCCGGCAAGATTGTTGCCATCGAGCCCTGGCCGGTTTCGCGCCGCTACGGTGAAAATGCCCCGTGTATCGTCATTGAATGCGACGGCGATGACCGCGCTATCGAGCCGCCGGAAGATATCGCTCCGTACAACACCCTGGAACCTCGCGCTCTGCGCCAGATGATCCTTCAGGGTGGCATTGTCGGTCTCGGTGGCGCCGTGTTTCCTACCGGCCAGAAATTGATGCAGGCGACCACCTTGCCGCTTGAGTACCTCATTCTGAATGGAGTCGAATGCGAACCCTACATCAGCTGTGATGATCTGCTCATGCGCGAGCAAGCTGCCGAGGTCCTCGGTGGCGCGCAGATCCTGATGCATGCACTGGATATCTCGACTTGCTATGTCGTGATCGAAAGCGACAAACCCGAAGCCATAGCGGCAATCGGGGAGGCCATGGCAGAACTCGGCGACAAACGAATCGTATTGAAACAGGTACCAACGATTTATCCGTCAGGTGGCGAAGACCAGCTGGTACAACTGGTCACGAATCTTGAGGTCCCAAGCGGAGGCCTGCCCACCGACGTTGGCTGTGTTGTGCAAAACGTTGGCACCAGCGCAGCAATTTATCGCTGGATCTGCGAAGGCGAGCCCCTGATCTCGCGAGTCACTACCGTCACGGGTCCCGGCGTACGTTCGCCGATGAACGTGATCGCCCGAATCGGAACAACCATAGCGGATGTCATCGCTTTCGCCGGCGGCTATAACGATGAGGCCGAGCAACTAATCATCGGCGGGCCGATGTGCGGCAAATCGGTCACGACCGATCGCGTGCCGCTGGTCAAGGCCACCAATTGCGTGCTGGTACTCACCGAAGCGCCGGTCTACGGAAACGAACAGCCGTGTATTCGCTGCGGCGAGTGTGCGCTCGTCTGCCCGATTCAACTGCTGCCGCAACAGCTTCACTGGTATGCCTTCGCGGACGACGAAAAAAAATTGCGTTCGTATGGCCTGACCGATTGCATCGAATGCGGTTGCTGCGATCTTGTGTGTCCGAGCCACTTACCGCTCACCGCCAGCTTTCGCAATGCGAAAGTCAGGATCCAGGAACTCGCGGACGAAAAATCCAGAGCGGAACGGGCACGACTGCGTTACGAGTCGAGAAACGAACGGCTCGCTTCAGAGAATGAGTTGCGTGAGCTGCAACTTGACCAGCAAAAAGAGGCCGCCAGGAAAGCGGGTCCATCTGCAATTGACGAAATCCTCAAGCGCCGCAAGCGGCACGACGAGGACGCCGAGTAATCATGCAATTCGAACGTCGGGAAGCACCCTTCATTTCGCCGACTGCCAATGTCGGCTCGATCATGCGACATGTACTCTATGCCCTGATCCCGGCTGCCCTCGCATACGTCTGGTACTTCGGCCCGGGATTCATATTCAACCTGATCATTGCAGGCGTGTTTTGCATTCTCGGTGAAGCCGTGATGCTGCACTTGCGGGGCAAACAAATCGAGGCCACGCTGGCCGATTACAGTGCTGTCGTCACCGCAGTGTTACTTGCCTTCGCCATGCCCGCGTTGACGCCTTGGTGGGTAACAGCAACGGCAGCGCTTTTCGGCATTGTAGTTGCAAAACATCTCTACGGCGGCCTTGGCTACAACCTGTTCAACCCGGCAATGGCAGGCTACGTGATGGCGTTGATCGCTTTTCCAATGCACATGAACCTTTGGACTGCGCCGCGGATGGGAGATATCGACTACCAGTTCATGACATTTGCCGAAACGGCGCGTTTTACATTCACGGGCACGCTTCCGGACTACCTCTCTTTTAATGCGATCAGTCGGGCAACCCCACTGGATGTCGTCAAAGCCGGCCTTAATAACATGCGAACGTTTGACGAATTGCGCGCCTTTCCCATCATGGGCGACTTCGGTGGGCGCGGCTGGGAGTGGATTGGCAACTTCATCGCGATTGGCGGCGTGTGGCTCTTGTTGAAGAAGATCATTCGCTGGCAAATCCCGTTCGGTGTTCTGGCCGGCATCCTGATTCCGTCGGGGCTCATGTATTTCCTCGTTCCGGGCGTCAATCCCAGCCCGGGATTCCACCTCTTCACCGGCGGGACGATTCTCTGTGCGTTCTTTATCGCTACCGACCCGGTATCGGCCGCGACCAGTAACAAGGGACGGCTTTTCTACGGTTTCGGCATAGGTTTCCTCATATACGCCATTCGTGAATGGGGGAGCTACGCTGACGGGGTAGCGTTTGCTGTGCTCCTGATGAACATGGCAGTGCCGACTATCGATTACCTGACGAAACCACGAATTGTCGGCCACGGGAAAAACAAGGCTGGTGAGCCCTGATGGTGGCCGTGGAGAAACAGCCAATCTGGCCTGGCGGCATGATCCTGGCCGCACTCGCCGCCGTCTGTACCGCGTTAGTCGCGGTGACACACAGCACGACAGCACCGCGCATTGCCGCGAATGAACAGGCTTACCTTGAGCAAAGCCTTGCACCGGTTCTCGAAGGCGTCGAATATGATGGCAAATTGTCAGAGTCGACCATCGTCATCGCGCCGCCACACGATTTGCCTGGCAATGACCCCGTTTCCATCTACCGCGTTTATGGCGGTGGCACTCCGGTCGCAGCACTTTTCGTCGTCAGCGCACGGGACGGGTTTTCCGGCCCGATCAAACTGCTGGTCGGCATCGACGGAAAGGGGATGGTCACCGGCGTACGCGTCCTCGAGCATCGAGAGACACCGGGCCTCGGCGACCTGATCGAGTCGGACAAGTCTGACTGGATCCTTCAGTTCACTGGCCGCTCCCTGCAGAACCCGGCGACGCCGTCTTGGACCATCAAGCAGGACGGAGGCGAATTCGATCAACTTACTGGTGCGTCAATCACCCCCCGGGCGGTAATCCGTGCGATCAAGGAGACGTTGATATACTTCGACCAGAATCGGGATCTTGTATTTGCGGAGGCACAGGAAGATGAGTAACGCCCCCGGCATGGCCACACGGTTCCGCCACGGTATCTGGGAGGACAACCCCGGTCTCGTGCAGCTGCTTGGCCTGTGCCCGCTCCTCGCGGTCACTACCAGTTTCGTCAACGGCCTCGGACTCGGCCTCGCGACCCTCGTCGTCCTGAGCTGCTCGAATGTGCTGGTCTCGGCCACCCGCCGCTTCATCAGGCCGGAAATCCGCATTCCGATGTATGTCCTGATCATCTCGAGCCTGGTTACCTGTATTGAATTGATCTTCCTCGCATGGTTCCCGGCCCTCGGCAGATCGCTGGGCATCTTCATTCCCCTGATCGTGACTAACTGTGCGATCGTGGCGCGAGCGGAAGTTTTTGCCTCTCGGAATCCGCTTGGCGCCAGTCTTCAGGACGGTATCGCCATGGGCAGCGGCTTTGCGCTGCTATTGATGGCCATTGGCGCTTTCCGCGAATTGATCGGTCAGGGGTCGATCATGGCCCGGCTGGACATGCTGTTTGGCGGAGATCCCGTCAACGGCCTCGTCATTTTCGACGGCGGTTTCCTGCTGGCCATTCTGCCGCCCGGCGCCTTCTTCAGCCTCGGGCTGTTCGTTGCCGGCAAGAATGCGCTGGACCGGCGCAGACAGCAAACCAACCGGCCGTTGTCCTCGAACTCGCTTCGGTAACCGGACCGGCAAAATGAACCGCCAAATTCGAACTGACATCTATTCCCGTTTACGCGAGAAGATCCCCAAGCCGGAGACGGAGCTCAATTACATCAATCCATTCGAACTCCTGATCGCCGTCATCCTGTCAGCGCAAGCCACCGATATCAGTGTCAACAAGGCGACAGCTCTTCTCTATCCCATCGCAAATACGCCGCAGAAAATCCTGGACCTCGGCGTGAAGAAGCTGAAGACCTATATCAAGACCATCGGCCTGTACAACAGCAAAGCCGAGAACATCATCAAAACATGCCGAATTTTACTGGAGCGTTTTGACGGCGAGGTTCCGCAGACCAGGGACGAGCTCGAGTCTTTGCCCGGCGTTGGCAGGAAAACCGCTAATGTGATCCTCAATACGGCCTTTGGCGAGCCGACCATCGCGGTCGATACGCATATTTTTCGGGTGTCAAATCGAACCGGGCTGGCTAAAGGCAGGACACCGCTGGAGGTGGAGAAACGCCTGGTGAAACTAACGCCCGACGAGTTCAGGAAAGACGCACATCACTGGCTGATTCTGCACGGACGATACACGTGCAAGGCCCGAAAGCCCGAATGCCCGTCGTGCGTCATCCGTGATCTGTGCGAATATCGGCACAAGACTCCGGACACAAAGCATTGATTTTCGGCCAGGACAAAAACGAACTTCGACAGATGTATATCGACGCCTGGCGAAAATCGCAGCTGGGCGATCTACTATCCCCGCTCGAAGCGCAGATTGCAGGCGTCATCGAGGATCACCCGGAATACCAGGCGATGATGAGCGAAGACATGATCGATGCCTCGTTCACGCCTGAAGGCGGCCAGACCAATCCATTTCTGCACATGGGTCTGCACCTTGCTGTGCGCGAGCAGGTCGCCACCGACCGGCCGCCGGGAATCGCCGCACTATTCAACGCAATTCTGGTCAAAACAGGTGACTCCCATGCCACCGAGCACAAGGTGCTGGAATGCCTTGCGGAAACCCTTTGGGAAGCACAGAGTAAAAACGCGATGCCCGACGAACAAGCCTACCTGGAACGATTGAAGCGGCTCTGACCGGTCATCCGGCAGTGTAATAACCCGGGACGAATGCCGGTCTGTATCGGGCAAGGAACAAAGAGATCAAATGACGGAATCAACCAACCGATACCCTGTCTCCGGCGCCGGCCTGGGCCTTCGCCGCGGCCTGATAGACAAGTTGATGACCAATCCACCGGATGACGTCGACTTCATGGAAGTTGCGCCAGAGAACTGGATTAATGTCGGCGGCAAACTCGGTCGCAAGTTTCGCTTTTTCACCGAACGCTACCCGTTCGTCCTCCATGGCCTGTCATTAAGTATTGGCGCACCGTCGCCACTCAATGAAAACCTGCTCCGTGATATCCGGGCATTCATGGAAGAGCACGGCATCGACTTCTATTCCGAGCATTTGAGTTATTGCGGTGATGACGGCCAGCTTTACGATCTGATGCCCATACCGTTTACAGAGGAGGCGGTTCGATATGTCGCGGAGCGTATTCAACGTGCCCAGGACATCCTGGGTCGCCGAATGGCCGTCGAAAATGTCTCCTATTACACGCCGACCGACACCTCCATGACGGAGGCTGCGTTCACGAATGCGGTGCTCGAAGAGGCCGACTGCGATTTATTGCTGGACATTAACAATATCGTCGTCAACAGTATTAATCACCAATATGATGCACGCGAATTCATGCTCGCGATGCCAGAAAAACGTATCAAGTATTTTCACCTCGCCGGCCACTATATAGAGGCGGCCGACCTGCGAATCGACACGCACGGTGCGGCCGTCGACGAGCAGGCATGGAAACTTCTTGGTGAGGCCTACGCACACTTCGGCCCGGTACCAACGCTGCTCGAGCGGGACTTCAACTTTCCGCCGCTGGACGAACTTCTGGATGAAGTACGACAGATCAAAGCGCTGCAGGCGTCGGCTGCGAACTCAATAGCGGACGTCGCGGAGCCAGCTCATGGCTGACAGCCCGGATTTCCAGGAAAAACAGTATGCGTTTGCGCGGCACATCCGCGACCCGGAGAACAATCCAGCACCCGTTGATGCAGAAGATCGCCGCCTGGCCATTTATCGTGAGCTGTTTTTCAACAACCTGTACAACCTTATTAGCCAGACATTCCCTGTCCTGAAGAAAATTCATTCCACGGACAAATGGCGCTCGTTCGTCCGCCAGTTCATGATCCGACATCAGGCACAGACACCGTACTTCCTTGAGATTCCGCAGGAATTTCTCAGCTTTCTGCAAAACGAGTATGAAGTTCAGGCAGATGATTACCCCTTCCTGATTGAACTCGCTCACTACGAATGGGTGGAACTCGCGTTATCCGTATCTGACGATGAGAATGATGACGTTGACATCGATTCCACAGGCGATCTGCTCGACGGTATCCCCGTTAAATCGAAACTGGCATGGCTCGTTGCCTATGATTTCCCGGTGCACAGAATCGCGGAGGACTACAAGCCAACGGAGCCAGGAGAGCAGACAACCTTTCTTGCCATCTGCCGCAAAGCGAATGACGACATGGATTTCATGGAACTGAATCCAGTCACGGCAAAGTTGCTCGAAATGATAGCGGCAAATGACAGCAAGAGCGGCCGTGAACTACTCTCGCAGCTGGCCGGCGAAATTGATTATGCTGACGTGGATGCATTAATCATGCACGGCCACGACGCGATGAAGCAGATGCGCACGGCCGAAATTCTCCTCGGCGTGAAATAATCACTACATGAATCCGGTCTGATTTCCGTAACCAGACTAATAATTCCAAACCGAGATCAGGACCATGGATTTTCTAAAAAGCCTGCAGCGCTTGCTTAACAAGACTGACGTCGCCGATTTTCTCGGACCGCTGGCCCTGAGACTTTACCTCGTCCCTGTTTTCTGGGTGGCTGGAATGAACAAGCTGAACAGCTTCGAGAACACCGCTGCCTGGTTTGGCAATCCGGACTGGGGGCTAGGCCTGCCTGCGCCAACGATAATGGCAGGTCTTGCAACCGGAACAGAAGTGTTGGGGGCAGTTGCGCTGTTGCTTGGGCTGGGCACACGCTGGTTTGCGATCCCCCTTATGGTCACGATGCTGGTCGCAGCATTCAAGGTTCACATCGAAAATGGCTGGCAGGCCGTGGCCGATCCGATGAGCCCTTTCGCCAATGCCAATGTGGAGGGCGCGATGGAACGACTGGACAAGGCCAGGTCGCTGCTGCAGGAACACGGCAATTATGACTGGCTGACCGACACCGGCAATTTCGTTGTGTCGAACGGTGGCATGGAATGGGCGATCACCTATTTCGTTATGCTACTCGCCCTTTATTTCTCGGGCGCCGGCAAACTGAGTATCGATTACCTGATCAATCGCCAGCTCAGCAAAGCCTGACTACAATAAGCGCTGAATGCCACCAGTCACTGCCTGAGTCAGGAACACAGATTTCGGGCAAGGTAACGTCCGAAGTCCCACAAATTTCGCTCCAGGCGGGACAGCGGGCCCTGCACTGCGTCCGGTGAGCGCGTCGCCTGGAAAACATTCTCGACGATTGGTCTGTCTTCGCTATTCACCCGATGAATCAGGGCCATTTCCTCGTCGATGACATCCTGCCGGTCCTGCGCGCTGTCCAGAATTTCCGCAGGAATTGAGACCCCCCACCTGATCGACACTTTGTCGACGCCATCAGGAAGTATGGAGAGATACCAGAGCAGATCCGGTTGCAGCTGTATGACGTGGGCAGGAAAGATGTTGACCAGGTAGGTCCTGTCGCGATTGTCACCCGTCAGCCAGGAATTGTCCGGGTGCGCATGGAACGATTTCCGCTCCTCCGTTTCCTGGACAAAGTGATAGGAGAATGCGTCACCCCCTGGAAAGAGCTGTGTGAGATCCTCGTAGTGTCCATATTTGCCGAATGAATCCTTGTGTACCCGGTGAATGTGGTACGAATCCATGAAGTTTTCGACCAGGCATTTCCAGTTCGTGTCCCAGGTTTCTGTCTGCTCGAAAACAGGCACGTAGTCTCCCATTCGATAATTGCCGACCAGCGCAGTCAGCTCAGCAAGCGCCGGGGCGACCGGCGCGGGCTGCGGATCGAGCGATACATAAACAAAACCCTCCCAGGTATCACAGGCCAGTCTTTTCAAACGATAGTCACCGACATCAAATCCGGACGTCTCATTCATGAACGGCGCGCCGATCAATTGCCCGTCCAGTTCATAAGTCCAGGAATGGTAAGGGCAACTAATTCTGGACACATGCCCCTCACCTGCAAGCAATTGCGCGGCCCGATGAACGCAGACATTGGCAAAAGCATTAACCGTACGATCCTTTTGTCGGACCACAAAGACCGGAGAGTCGACGATGTTCCGGCAAATATAGTCGCCGGGATTCGGCATCTCGGCGAGCCTGCCGATACAGATCCAGTCTTTACGGAACAGCCTGTCGATCTCCAGCTGCAGAATCGGAGAATCATGATAAATGGGCGGAGGCAGGCTTTTTGCGTCGCCAAATGATCCAGCGGCGTTGTCTGCCAGCGCCTTCAGAATTGATTCGGTAGCCAGGCTCAATGTGGCTCAGCGTTTCTTCTTGGGGATGTAAAGATCGGTTAGCGTCCCGTCGAAAGCCTCGGCCGCAAAGGCGACGGTTTCGGACAATGTCGGATGTGGGTGAATCGTCAGGCTGATGTCTGTCGCGTCCGCGCCCATCTCCAGCGCCAGCCCAACTTCAGCGATCAGGTCACCTGCGTGGGGACCGACGATGCCGCCTCCAAGGAGACGTCCGCTCGACTTGTCAAACAGTAACTTGGTAAAACCCTCGTCGCGACCGAGAGACAAGGCACGGCCGCTGGCGGCCCAGGGAAAAGCGGCCTTTTCGTAATCGATTCCTTGCGCCTTTGCTTCCGTCTCGGTCAGGCCGACGAACGCAATTTCCGGATCCGTATAGGCGACCGACGGAATCGAGCGGGCGTCAAACGCGCTCTTGTGCCCTGCGGCCACTTCCGCTGCAACCTTGGCTTCGTGCGTTGCCTTGTGGGCGAGCATCGGCCCACCTGCAAGGTCGCCAATCGCAAAGATGTGCGGCACATTGGTTTGCATCTGCTTGTTGACGGCAATGATGCCGCGCGCGTCGACTGCTACTCCGGCTTTTTCCGCTTCGAGTTTATCGCCATTGGCCCGTCGTCCGATTGAGATCAGGACCTTGTCGTATGTATCGCCGGACTGTTCATCGCCTTTCTCAAAAATGACGTCGATGCCGGTCGAGGTTGCCTGAATGCCAGTCACCTTGGTCCCGAGCATGATTTTTTGATAGCGTTTCTTGATGTGCTTCAGGAACGGCCTGACAAGATCGGGGTCCGTGCCGGGCATCAGGGAATCAGTCAGCTCCACGACACTGACTGCCGTACCCAGCGCGCTGTAAACACAGGCCATTTCCAGCCCTATGATGCCGCCACCGACGACCAGCATCCGCTCAGGGATGGGATCCAGTTCAAGCGCGCCCGTCGAATCAACTATCCGCGGGTCATTCGGTAACCCGGGCAACATCGCCGGTTCAGAACCTGCCGCGATGACACAATGTTCGAAACCAATCGTCTCGCCATTGTCGAGCACCAGGTGATTTGCGGAACCGAAGGTTGCCGTGCCGTGAATGACCTGCACTTTCCGCTGCTTCGCCAGCTGGGTCAATCCACCTGTCAACCGGTCGACAACTTTGTTTTTCCAGGCGCGCAAACCATCCGCCTCGATTTCCGGCTTGCCAAACCTGATCCCGTGCTCTGCCATCGCTTCTGCGTCTGCGATGATGTTCGCGGCATGCAGCAACGCCTTCGAAGGAATGCAGCCAACATTCAGACACACGCCACCCAGCATGGGCCAACGCTCAACCAAAATGACCTGCATGCCGAGATCCGCGGCGCGAAAAGCGGCCGTGTAACCGCCCGGCCCCGCCCCGATAACCACGAATTGTGCGAAGTGAGTGGTCTCCGGTGTCGGCTGCGGTGTTGGTGTCGACTCCTCTGCCGGTGTCGACTCCGGGGCCGGTGTCGGCTCCGTATTGGCAGTGGCCGCCGCCGCAGCGGCAAGTATCGCGGCCTGCTCCTCCGGCCCGATAACAAGCGTCTTGTCGGATTCTGCCGCTTCCGCCACCTCAACGACTGCAACCACATCGCCAGCGTTTACTTTGTCACCCACGGACACTTCAACGGCGGTAATCTTCCCGGCGGCTGACGCCGGTACTTCCATGGTCGCCTTGTCGGTCTCCAGCGTAATCAGC
>JAHEFF010000046.1 GCA_024640315.1 Woeseiaceae bacterium | reverse complement strand
TCGTTGCCGGCGACGTCGACAACCAGGTCATCCTCTATAAGGCCCAGTGGCTCTTTGACAGCTTTCGCCATTGCGCGACAGTGATTCACATAGCCTTTGTTGACGGACGATCGATAGGTGTAGTGAGAGAACAATTCCCGCGGATCAACCACGACAGTCAGTTGCGACAGAGAACACTCTTCACAGTATTGCACCTGCATGGGAAACCGTCGCATTTGTCGCGCCGCAACCGCCGAAGCGGCGAGATTATTAGCCAAAGGCATCATGCCAAGATCCAGGTATTTCACCAGCCTGCCACTGCCGCACACGCGGCAGTGTGTAATCGGTCTAACCACACCCCGGCCCTTCTTGTATTCCTCCCAACGCGACAAATTCATTGATGTATCTGCCGGCGAGTCGTGCATGGATTCCTGCCGCTCCAGTGGCTCGACGCCGGGATTTCGCAGAGTCGCGTATTCGAAGATCGTTCGCCGGTCCCCGCCGATATTAACCACGCCGGTTAGCGGACTGACAGCTGCCTGCAGTATCTCCGGCGCGATAACGTCAACATATTCCTTCGATGACCACTTGTCCGTAAACGCCGCTGGATAGTCAAATTTGCTCGCACCAAAACTGGTCCGAATGATGAGGTGATTGGGTATAGCACGAACCGCAGCCTCACCTGCGAGTTTGGTCCACGCATATAAATTGCCAGGCAGAAGTTCGTCTGTCTCCCGGTAGTTGCCGCGATCGCCGCGGTAAACGTAGTCAGTTGACAGGTACACGAGGCGCCTCCGCGACCCCAGGCAAGCTCTGGCTATGTTGGCGGTACCGCAAATATTGATATCCAGCGCAGCAGTCGGATCTGCTTCGATGTCACGGTTGTCAGTGACTGCCGCAGCGTGAATGACTATATCCGGCCCGATGCTTGCGATACAGCGAGCCACCGCATCCCGATCCGTCACATCCAGCTCCGCCCTGGACGGCGCGATGATGCCGGCGTCGATTTTCTGCAGTTCCGCACCCAAGCGTCCGGAACCGCCTGTCAACAATATCTGCACGCTTTGGAACTCCGTACCTGGTCTGCGTCGGGCGTATGCCGAATGGTACAGCCCAACCCCGAGGCTGTCTAAGTTCTATTGCATCAGGACATCCGAAAATGACTGATATTTGTGTAGTTTTCCGGCATCATTCGACCCCGACGATGAATGCTCTCCACGACCGACAAGACTGCGCGATCGACGCGCTCGAACTATATCCCGACCTGCGGGAGATATATGAAGAACTTCCCAAGTTCCGGGATGAAATTCTGCCGTCGAAGTATTGGGAAAAGCTGAACCGGAAAAACTTGCAGCAACTCGGCATCGATCGCTACGAGAATTTTAAACGCACGGTCGCACGCAATTACTTCACATGGGTTGTGAATCCGCTGAATGGGCAAGTGCGATTCCTGATGCGGGAAGCCGGGATTACCGAATCTGCCCGGACTTTCTGGCGAGCGCTCCGCACACCGAGCGACGGCCTTTGGAACAAACGGCATACTTTCTACTACAGCTTGCTGACGCAACTTTTATGGACTTACGTAGAAAAATATGACCAGGAGCGTCTGCTCGCGAGGCTGGTCGAACCATCTGCAGGCAACCCGCCACGCGTTTTTCGGAACGACCGGCTGATCTCACAAGATCTAGCCAATTCGTTACTTGAGTACAAAGCGATTCTTCACCCTGAGGTCGACCGGCGCGAAGTCCGCACAATCCTCGAGCTCGGTCCGGGCTATGGCCGCACAGCTTATGTATTCCTCGCGTTACAGCCTGGTTGCCGGTACATCCTGGTGGACATACCGCCGGCGCTCTACATTGCCCAGCGGTACCTCACCTCGGTATTTCCGGACCGCCGTGTTTTCGCCTTCAGGTCTTTCGACAATTACGAAAGCGTGCGGGAGGAGATGGAAGATTGCAGTATTATATTCCTGACACCCAATCAGCTCGAGATGATTCCAGACAAATCGATTGATATGTTCATCAATATTTCGTCACTACATGAAATGCGCATGGACCAGATTCGCTTTTACTTCCGCGAGTTTGAACGATTGACACGCAAATATTTCTACTTCAAACAGTGGCAAGAGACGCAAGTTCCCCTTGAAAACGAAACCATTCGAGAGGCTGATTATCCGATCGGGTCAAGCTGGACTTTGATTAATCGACAACAGTGCGAGGTTCAGCACAAATTTTTTGAGGCGCTCTATGAGCTGCCTGATGCCGGCACGAGAAGCTGCGAGGCGGAGAAGTAATGAGAAAACTGATTAACAAACTACTTATCAAATTTGGCTTGCTGATTACAAAGGCACCAACACTCCTCGCCGACAAGTCACTTGGCGTATCCGAGTCAATCCCGGCGGAGCTTACCGAAAAAGTCAAAGTCAGTGCAGCAACGGAAACGCCCGACAACGAACTGTTTCGGATCTTTTCCAAAGACACAAACGTACACAAATGGCATCACTATTTCGATATTTATGAAAGACATTTTGGCCGCTATCGCGACCGCCCGATACGAATGCTTGAAATCGGCGTTTTTCGGGGCGGCTCGCTCAGAATGTGGAAAGAATATTTTCATCCGGACTCTACGATCGTGGGAATTGATATTGACAAATCCTGCGCAGCGCATGAACTTGCAGATCAAAATGTTTTCGTGCGCATCGGTAGCCAGGCGGATCCGAATTTCCTTGCCGAGGTCAATGGCGAGTTCGGTCCATTCGATATCATCCTGGACGATGGCAGTCACAAGACCCATCATCAGATTATAAGTTTTGGCGCACTGTTTCGTGATGCGCTGAAAGACGGCGGCTGCTACATGGTTGAGGACTGCCATACCAACTACTGGATCAAACACGTGGACAGCCCGGAGACATTCATTGAAGTGTCAAAACAAATGGTCGACATGCTGCACGAACCTTATTTCGACCGCAAAGAAACTCACTTTCGCCACGGTCACCCCGATGCGCTAACGGAAATGGAGCAGAGCTATCTGTCGGCAAACCTCAACGGCATCTATTTTCACGACTCGATTGTGGTTTTCGACAAGAAGTTGCGCTCGCTGCCGAAGTCAGAACTTCGTTGACTGAATCGCTCAAAGTCCTCGCCGTTAACGGCGAAAGCGATCCGGCGGAAACCGGATCATTCATAGAGATGCACCAAAGAGGTGTCGACATCAAAGTCATCACCTGGCCGGGTACCTTCCAGCACAACATGCTGACGGCGGCCGGCGTACCCACTAGCCCGTACGTGCTTAAAGGTAAATTCAGTCCCGAAGGCATACGGTTCATTCGTCGGGAACTCCAAAGCAAGCAATATGACATCCTGCATATGCTGGATAAGCGGGGCACGATGAACGGTCTGTGGGCGTCGATCGGGATGCATGTAAAGCTGGTCGCCTATCGCGGCATTGTCGGCAACATCAGCTATTTGGACCCCCTGTCCTGGCTATATCTGCTGAACCCCCGGATCGATCGGATCATCTGCGTCTGCGAAGCGATACGGAAATACCTGCTGTCTCTCGGAAATTCCGGTATGCGGATACGTCGTGATGTACCTGTGACCATACACAAGGGTCACAACCCGGATTGGTACAAACCGCCATTCGAAGACCTCCGGCAATTCGGCATACCTGGCGGGTGTTTTGTCGTCGCCTGCACAGCGCGTGGAGTTCCTCGGAAAGGCGTGCCGGTCCTGCTCGAGGCCATCGACAACCTGCCACCAGGCCTCAACATCCATTTCCTGCTGGCAGGAACACACATGGACAATCCGAAACACAAAAAACTCGTTGAAGCGAATCAATACCGGGACAATATCCATCTATACGGGTTTCTGAAAAGGATGCCGTGGATTCTGCCGAATTGTGACGTTTCGGTACTGCCGTCACTGCGACGGGAAGGACTACCGCGTGGAATCATCGAGGCGATGATCGGCGGTGCCGTTCCCATAGTGACCGATTCCGGCGGGAGTCCCGAACTTGTCGAAAATGAGAAATCCGGATTCGTAGTACCGCCGGGCGAGTCAACTCCGATTCGCGACAGAATCCTGGAACTCTATGAAGATCGAGCGCTACACGCCCGCATGAGCGACGCGGCCCGGGAACGTATCAGAAAAGACTTCACCGTCGGGCAAACCGCCGAAAAAACAATCGCCCTGTACCAGGAACTCGTCGACCAAGCGGGCAAAGAAAAAGGCAACCGTTAGGTTGCCCTTTAAGTTTGAGGACGCTGAAGGTAGGTCTGCTAGTCCCTTCTTCCTGGTTCTTCCCCGGTCCACCCTCCTCGCGGCTGGTTTCCCGCTTTCGAACCCGAATCTGTTCTTGTATCGGGCTACCCCGGCATAGCACTATCGATTCTTGTCCGAGTTCCTCGAAGTGTTCCTGCGGCTCCGCGAATCAGCTTGCGCTCATCTACTTTGCGACAGGTTCTGCCTTTGCGTCCACCGCCCCCGATTACTGATAGAGCCTCGGTGCTCCGTTTAGCAGGGCGGTTGTCAACAAGCGAACTTGCTGGCGCTGAGGCTTTCGCCTCAGAATCGATACTATGACCAACGACAGGAATCGCGAAATGTTTTTGTTGCAACAATTTTGCAAAAAAACCTGACTGCTTAGATGCCGAAAACTTCCACCGTATTGTTAAAGTAGATTGGCAGGAAGGACGCCGGCAATGGTCGCGCAACTTGCGCAAGATGCTCCATAACCGACGACGCACGCCGGGAATCCATCGCCTCGTCAGTCAGCCTCGACGAGCGGCACAAGTAGCGCCAGCTCCGCCTCGACATCAGCCGCCATCTTGTTCTCGAGCTGGTAGAAACGGGCCACCTTCAGCATTGGCATGACTTTCGCAAATCGCCTGACATAGCGCTTTCTGACTTTCATCAAGTCAGCTTTCACGTCAAAGTAGCCGTCAATCATCTGTTCGGCATATTGGTTCGTCAGGATGCCTGTCTCGTATTGCCGCAGGTAGTCGGCAATCAACCTCACATAGCGGTCCCTGATCGGCAAAGTATCTGCCTGGTATTTTTCGTAAAGCGGCCAGAAGGCGGCCTCCTCGTCTGCGGTTAGCAGAAGGTCTTCCCGAATGATCATCTCCTGGTTTTCCTGGATCATTTTTCGCGCTTCGACGAAATGCTGGTTTTTGAGAATATCGCCTTGCGCCGACAGATTGACCGCCGCGAACAAACTGATAAAAAGTGTCAGGACTCCCAAAACTGGATGATTCATTGGCACGTGACTCCATCGCCATTCAAATTTCGTGCACCGAGGATACCATCGGAACCGTAACGCATGAAAACACCCGATTCGGTAAAACCCGACCCGAATTCGCCTAGCGCTGTGGCCGTTCCTTCGGCAGGTTTTTACACATATCCGCCCCACCGGTCACCCGATCCCATAGGCCACGTGCCAAAACGGACACGCCTCCGGTTGCGACCGCAGCTCCGGCCGCCGTCACCGTACCGGCCGGGTCGACCTCCAGCGCTGGCCGCATAAGCGTACCAGCCACTTTGACGTAGGGGTTGATGATATTCGCGACACTCGGCAGACCGATGCCTTCCCGTGGCTTGCTTCGCACAGTCAGGTCCAGGCGCTCGGAATTCAGATCGATCGAGCCGGCGCCCAAAATCGCGAGTTGTTTGGATTGAAATGCAACATTCATCAACGTCGCTTTACCGTTTTTCAGGTCAATATCGACAACGCCGCAATCGAATGCGGTGTAAGAGCGCTGCTGAGAAACCGGGTTGATCGCCTTGGCAATACCGAACAGCAGGTCGGACGAGAAGAACCCGGTGCCGTACACGCCAATCTGCCCCGCTTCCACATACATGAACAGATGTCCATTTGACGACCCGACTAATTCGTGCGCCGACCTGCCTTCACCGCGCAAGCGGAAGTCGACATCGACCGGCGGCACTGTTTCCGGGCTCAGCTCAGCTGCAGCGAATTGCGGCGGCCGAATGTCTTCAACAATTAGTGAGATATCGGTGAGATATGTATCTCTTTCCTGAAGCAATTGAAGTGTGGCCCTGGCGCCTCCCTGAAGGCTGTCCAACTCGACCGGATCCAGCACAAGGCTGCCGTCATGCAACGAAAGCGTTAACTTGAAGTTCGTTAATTCGCCGGTTCTCACCAGCAGCTTGTCGGCCTCAAAATGAACATCGGCATCCGCTAACTGAAGCCAGCCGAGATTCAGCGGCTCATCCGAGAAGACCCGGGGACGGGGTTGCTTGGCTGCGGATTCGACAGTGGTTGTATCCGCATCCGCTCCGCCCTCTATGATCGAAGCCTCTTCCGGAGCCCGTCTCTGCGTCTGAAAATTCAGGAGCTCAGAATGAAAATTTGCCTCAACATACGGCACGTAGCCACTAAAATCCGCCGATATCGAGCCATGTATATCACTCTCACCAACGGTGAAATTGAGTTCACGCAGGTCGAATCCGGTTTCGGTTCCATCAAAGTTTGCCTCCAGATCGAAAGGTACCGGCGAAAGATAGTTATAACCAAAACTACGCCCAACATCCTCGAACGAAGGGCCGGTCGCAATGAAGCTGATGTCGTTTCCCGAATAGGGCCTGGATTTCCCGACCTTGCCGTTCACAGCAACTTGCAGCTCACCTATGCGGAGAGAATTGTCGCGCAGGTTGTAGCTGTCTTCGGTTGCTTCCAGCGTGCCATTGAACCGAACTGCGCCGTCGGGCAAAGAATCGAGGCCGGCCAGCATGCCAAGAATCTGGTTATCCGGCGCCGACGCCGAAAGAGTTATGTCATCGGAAAGCAATGGCCGGGAAGTGTCGATATTCGCCCTGGCTGCCAGCTCGAGATTCCCAACGGTTGCCTGAATGTCGCTCAATGCCAGTTTGCTGCCAATTCCTTTAGCGCTCCCGCTGATCCGGTAGTCAGTGCCCGCCAAACGGTTTAATGGCGCATAAGGCAAAGCCGCTGCCAGGTCCGGCCCGTCAACTTCAAAATCAATTTCAAATTGCTTTTGTTCGATGTTGCGCGCGACGAAACCATTCGCTTTGGCGCTGACGCCGCCTGCTCTTCCACTGAAATTCACGAAATTAAGCCTGCCACTATCGATTCGTAGCAGGCCGCCCACATCAAAGTTGCCAGTGGGCAGGTTCTGAATATCCGGTAACGCCGCGATGCCTGAAAGATCCGGACCCCTTGCACTGATCTGCAATTCCGTTCCGACCAGGTCATCGTCCAGATTCAGCACGCCACTTGACTCGATGCGGTTGTCTCCGAGGATAGCAATGACTTCCTCCACGTGAATGCCGTTCCTGCCGTCCCGAAGGCTCGCCGAAATATCGAATGGCCTGCTCGGCAGTCCGCGCACACCTGTGATATCGCTGAACGCCGATATGTCCGGACCGGTCGCGCGGAATTGAACCTGATTGGCCGTACTGTCTCCGTCGACGATACTGCCAGCCGCAGTAAGCACGAACTGACCGACCTCTGCGCGTAAATCGTCAATTTGCCAGGACTCGCCGGCCTTCTGAATTCGTCCGGATATATCGAATGGCTCGGCAGGAACGCCATCACGCCTGATAAGCGGCCCGAATACCGCCAGGTTAGGTCCCGCGCCCTGCACCTGAATATCCATATTCGGAATAACGCCGACAGTCTCAAACCAGCCGTCCGCGCGAATGCGGCCGTCGCCCAGGTCAATCTCGAGCGCATTCACATCATAGCGAAGCCGGCTCTTATCAAATCCGCCGGCAATTCTGAATGCCGCACGTGTTGCATCTTCGATGCCAAATAACGCGGCGACGTAGGCTGATTCTGGCCCGGCTAAAAGGTACCGCACCGCGACAACTTCCGGATCAAGAAAGCTGTCCGTGCGTCCCTCAGTATCGATTTCGATCGAACCAATGTTTCCTTTTAGAACAAAGAGCTGGTCACCATTCTCTCGGGATATGCCGCCGTTCAGCGAAAACGGACCATCGGCAAACGGTGGCAGTCCGAACCTGTCGATGACTTTTTCGATGGCTGGCCCTTCAAGCTTCAGCGTCGCATCAACACCCGTCAGTGACCGCAGGTCAGACACGTAACCATCCACCGATAGCCGCAGGTCACCCAGCCCGAGGTCCAGATCCGCCGCAATATCTCTGCCATTAATCAGATTGTTTAATGGACCGATCCCACCGGCGGCTGTCAATGCATAGTCGTTAACGATTCCATCCAGATCCAGTACCAGCATGGAATCGCTGTCAGGAGCCACTACTATTGAACTGATGACAGCATTTACCGGTTTTGGCCTGGCCGGGTCGGTGTATGAAAAATTCAGGTTAGTGACCTTTGCCTCCCTGAACACTACGGAGTTCAGTTGGATTTCCGCACCTTCATCACGGGATTGCCCGGCAACGGGCAACTGCCAATTCCCTGCACCTTGCGGATCTTTCGCCAACCGCACCTGAGCCCCGAATACCTCGAGTTTTTCAATGATCACCGGTCGGGCGATGGCCGACCAGGTATTGACGGCGACGAAGAATTTGTCGATGTGAAGGATTCGTCCGTCGCCCGGGAAATTCAGGTTGGTCACGGAAATATTTTCGGCTGTAACTGTCGTGATCCAGCCGAATTTCAGGTCGAACAGACCATTGAAATCGACGTCATGCCCAATGGCCGCAGAAAGGGCATTCTCGATTTGCGCGTCGTACGCGTTCAGATTCGCATTTCGAAGGTACAGAAAAAGCCCGGCCGTCAACACAAGCAAGACGGCCACCGACCAGGAAATAATGCGTAAAATGAGGTGCATTCAAGATTAAGTTTACGCCGATTGCCGAATGATTCTACAAAATATTGTTAATCGCCGAGGTGGCAATAGACAAAGCCAGAAATCCGATCCGGTTGACATTACACCGGCATAAATCGCATTTCTGTGGTGTCCCGGAACGATTCTTGGTTAGTATCAGGTTTCACCCGATGGTAACGCTGTGAATCCGTGACGAATCCCGAGTCAATGTGCAAAGCGATTACGACCCTGATACTGGCTGCACTCATCGCGGCTTGTTCCCGCGAATCTGCGGAGCTCCATTTCGTCACTCCGATATCGTCGGTCGATCAAGAAATTATTAGTGACCTCGCGGAACTCTTCAGAAAGGAGTCCGATCTGGACCTTAGCCTGACTGCGGATGAGATGTCGGGAGAAGCGGCACTGGACGCTATTCTTGCCGGCGACGCCGACCTCGCGCTCGTTTCCAATGCCCTGCCTTATCGCTCAGGCATTTCCACAGTCATCCCTTTGTATCCGACTGTTCTGCATATTGGCTATTTCGAGGGACGTGAATTTACCGATATTGTCGATCTGATACGTGGAGCAAAAGTCTATGCGGGGGCGGAAGGGTCGGCGTCCCGCAGAATGTTTGATCAGAGTGCGGTCCGATTCGGTCTCGACGAGAATGAGTATTCATTCGTGTCCTCAAGAGAGGTCCGACCAGACGTCATTGTCGTCTTCGCCCCCGTTTCAAGGGGTCTGCTCGACCAGATTCCGGACTTGCGGCTGTTCAGCCTTGGATCGCCGGAGGACATTGGTACCGGTTCACCGGTCGATTCCGCGACGCTCCTCAATCCTTACCTGAAGCCATTCGTCATTCCTGTGGGCACTTACGGCGACGCTACAACCGAGCCGATCCTGACTGTGGCTGTGGACAAGATGCTGGTCGCAAGGCGCGATCTCGAGGCTTCGGTCGTGTATGAGTTCATTTCCGAATTGCTACGCCTTCGCCCTGCCCTTGCAGCGAAAAGGCCGGGCCTGTTCTCGGAGCTGTCGGGTGATTTTGATGCGGGCAAATCCACCTTCGTCCTGCACTCTGGCGCGCAGGCTTACCTCGAAAGATCAGAACCTACGATATACGAGCGCTATTCAGGCATCGCCGAAGTTGGGGTGACCATTCTCATCGCACTGATCAGCGCTCTATTTGGTGGCATCCGTCTTTATCAGATGAAGCGCAAGAACCGGATCGACGCCTACTACACCGAAACTCTTGCGCTTAGGAACTCCGTCAGCAGATTGACCAGCGACGAAGACCGCCAACTCCTGGTTCGCCAGCTTCGCCAACTCCAGAATCGAGCGTTCGAAGAACTGGTCGATGAGAAACTCGCAGCAGACGACAGTTTTCGTATCTTCATCACCCTGTCTAATGATGTATTGCGGCAATTGGGTGCGAATTCGGACGAGTTGATATTGCCCGCTGACTAAGCCAGAAAGCCACGTCCAATAGTTACACCTTGAAATAGAATTGTCACGACCAGTCCGGTATAGTGCCGTGGCCTAAAAATTCGAAAACAGGGTAATCCAAATGAAATCAAAGAATTGGTCCATTAGTGGCCTTTTATTTTCTGTTCTATTTCTTTCCGCAGGCCTGTCGCAGGCTCAGGACAAACCCAATATCCTCGTGTTGTGGGGTGACGATATCGGCACCTGGAATATCAGTCACAACAACCGCGGCATGATGGGTTACAGGACTCCAAGCATTGACCGAATAGCGGCCGAAGGTGTGGCGTTCACTGACTACTATGCCCAGCAGAGCTGCACTGCCGGACGTGCGGCTTTCATCAGCGGCTCCGTCCCGGTTCGCAGTGGCATGACCAAAGTCGGCCTGCCAGGCGCAAAGGAAGGCTGGCAAAAATCCGACGTGACGATGGCAACGGTGCTCAAAGCGCAGGGATATTCAACCGGCCAATTCGGCAAAAACCACCAGGGCGACCTTGATGAGCATCTGCCGACCATGCACGGCTTCGATGAATTCCTCGGCAGCCTCTATCACCTGAATGCAGAGGAAGAGCCTGAAAACGAGGATTATCCGGGGGACATGGTCCTCAAGAATGGAAAGACATTCGCCGAGCAATTCAAACCTCGCGGTATCTTGCACACCTGGGCTGACGGCGATGGCGGACAGCGTATTGAAAACCTTGGTCCGTTGACCAAGAAGCGAATGGAAACCGTCGACGACGAAACGTCGGAACGGGCCATTGCGTTTATCCGGGAACAGCACGCTGCCGGCGTCCCGTGGTTTGTCTGGTGGAACGGCACACGCATGCATTTCCGAACCCATGTCAAGGATGAATTGCGTGGCATATCGGGACAGGATCAGTACTCCGACGGAATGGTTGAGCATGATATGCACGTCGGCCAATTCCTCGAATTGCTCGATGAACTGGGTATCTCAGACAACACCCTGGTGATGTATTCAACGGACAACGGGCCGCACTACAACACCTGGCCGGATGCCGGAACTACGCCATTTCGTAGCGAGAAGAATTCCAACTGGGAAGGCGCCTATCGCGTCCCGACCTTTGTCAGGTGGCCCGGCCGCTGGCAGGAAGGTGTGACTCTGAACGGCATCGTCTCGCATGAGGATTGGTTACCGACTTTCGCTGCCGTTGCCGGCGACACGGACGTCAAGGAACGACTGCTCAAGGGAACCCGAATCAACGGCCGGAAATACAAGAATCACCTCGACGGCTATGACATGAATGATTACCTCAGCGGTAAAACCGATCAGTCACCGCGGAACGAGTTCTGGTACGTCAATGACGATGGTCAGGTTGTTGCAGCGCGATACAGCGACTGGAAGATCACGTTCATGGAGAACCGGGGCCAGCGGTTTGGTGTCTGGCGTGAGCCGTTTGTCGAACTGCGGGTACCGTTGTTGACGCACATGCGTCGCGACCCGTTCGAAAAGGCCCAGCACAACTCGAATACCTACGAAGACTGGTTCCTCGACCGCCCGTTCATCATCGTCCCCGTCCAGGCTTTGGCGGCACAGTTTCTGCTGTCAATGAAGGAATTCCCGCCGAGCCAAAGCCCCGGCGCATTCAATCTCAGCAAGATCGAAGAACAGCTTCGGTCTGCCGGCGGCAGCCACTGAGCCGGATGGTCAGTAAAATTAACTTACTGATGAAGGCCGCCGCAACACTTGTGTTGTCGGCGGCCATTTCTTTACCCGGAACAGCACGCGGTCAGGAGAAGCCCAGGCTGATCCTGCAAATCACTGTTGACCAGTTACGCGGTGATCTACCCACGCGTTATTACGACAGGCTCGGCGAAGGCGGTTTCCGTTACCTGTGGGAAAACGGTGTGGTCTATCGCAACGCACATCACGCCCACGCTAACACCGAAACGATTGTAGGACACGCAACGCTCGCCACCGGAACCCATCCATCTGTCCATGGAATGATTGGCAACCTCTGGTTTGATCGCGAAACCGGATTCACGACCTACAACATTGAAGATGCCAGGTATCGATTGCTCACCGAGGGTGCGGACGTTGACAAGAAAACCGAAATTGATCCGACCCAGCGCGCCGCGCGCAGCGATGGCCGCTCACCGGCGGCGATTCTGACGACCACTTTTGCGGATGAGCTGCGTAGCAGCAGCGGCGGCAAGGCGAAAGTCGTTGGTGTATCCGTCAAAGACCGCGGTGCTGTCTCGATGGCCGGCCACTCAGGTACTGCATACTGGTTCTCCAAGGCCAGCGGCGGTTTCGTTACCAGCACCTACTACATGGACGAGTACCCGGGCTGGGTCAATTCATTTAACGCTACTCGGCCTGCACAGCAATTCGCCGGCACATCGTGGAATTTGCTGAATGAGCCGGAGAGCTACCTGTTTGGCGATACTGACGACAGGGAATGGGAAACTGACGTCGGTGGATTCGGCCGCGTATTTCCGCACGATTTCGGCGACGGCGGCAGCCCCTATTTCACCACCTGGCTCACATTGAGTCCTGCCGGGGATCAGATCGTTCTCCAATTCGCCAAAAAGGCCCTGATCGAGGAGCAGCTGGGCACAGACAGCACTACCGACTACCTGAGCGTCAGTTTTTCGTCCACCGACTACGTGGGCCATGTATTCGGGCCATCGAGTCTCGAGGCAGAGGACAACATCCTGCAACTCGACAGGACGCTGGCGAATCTGCTTTCATTCGTCGATGAGCAGGTCGGGCTCGACAATACACTGATCGTGCTTTCGGCGGATCACGGCGGCCCCGACGCGCCAGGCTATCTCAATTCACTGGGCATACCCGCCGGCTATGTGGACCCGGACACCTGGGACCGACAAGCCGCAATCGATCGCGTCAAGGAACGATTCAAAATCAAAGGTGAACTGATCGAGACTTATTCTCATCCCTACGTGTATTTGAGTGACGAGGTGAAGAACAACCGACAAATTGATCAGGCGGCGCTTGAAGCCGCAATCGTTGCAGAAATCTCAAAATTCTCCGGAGTCGCCCTCGCGGTCTCCAGCCGCGCGCTTCGCCAGGGAAACCTTCCGGATACACATTTGTATCGCTCGGTCCTCAACAATTTTAACGCGAATAGATCAGGCGACATCTTTATCGTGTTCGAACCCAATTGGTTCATCAACGATTTTGACGGGCTCACCGTAGCTTCAACGCACGGTTCACCCTGGCAATACGACACGTACGTACCGATTGTATTCGCGGGCGCCGGACTCTCTGCGTCTGTCGTCGGCCGAGAGGTATACACGATTGACATTGCGCCCACGTTGTCTTCGTACATGAACATCAAGGCGCCTTCCGGTTCAGTGGGCGAACCGTTACTGGAAGTTCTCGAGAAAACCACGGAGTAGATTGCCGGCCGGTCGACTCATCTGATCTGATCGCTGCTGACCGACTGCCTGAGCTCTGCTGCTTCGATTGCGAGGCGGTACGCAACGTAGTATTTGAATATGTTCCTGACATAGCGAACGGTTTCGCGACCGATTTTGCGTGCCGCAATCAGTTCGACATTTTCGATCCACACATTGGGATTATGCCCTTCTGCCGCTGCCTGCCGGCGCAAGCTCTGAATTTTCGCCGGCCCGGCATTGTATGCCGCCAACGCAAAAAGCCAGCTTTGTTCTTCATCCATGCCAGCATCTGAAAAATATCGATCCATCAGGAAGCGCATATACCTGGCGCCGGCGCTGATGTTTGCCGCCGGCGTCGAGATATCGCTAATGCCGACATTTTGATCGGCTGCAGTCGATGGCTTCACTTGCATGATGCCAACGGCACCGGCCGGACTTTTCTTACTGTGGTCGAGTTCCGATTCCTGGTAGGCCTGGGCTGCAAGCATGAGCGGATCAATGTTGCTCTCCGCGCCACTTGCGTCGAAGAGCGCCAGCAAAGGCTGAAGCCGCTCGAATCCGCTTTCGGACGTCGCGTCGCGGACCCATGCCAGGTTCTCCATGTACCGATTGATCAGGACGTTTCCAACAAGCGTACCCTGGCGGTGTCCGCGCCCGAATTGATTAACGACTGCCGCAAGATTGGGACTATCCTTGCGGAAGGCCCAGGCTATTTTTCCGCCTTCGTGTACCACCAGGTCGTCCCTGACTTCCATGTCGGTCAGCAACTCCGACCAATAACTTGCCTTGTAACTGTCGATGATCGTCGCTCTGACCAATCCTGCGTTAACCATCTCGAGAATGTCCTGCGGCCTTAAAAATTCGTCCGCTTGATCTATTTGAACCGGCTCCAGCCCCCGTTCCGCCAATTGGTCATTGAGTGCTGACAAATGCTCGAAGTAACTCGATGACCGTCGCACATAAATACTTCTTCCGGACAAATCGTCGAGCGTATCAATTCCTTCGCCGACGCCGGGTGCAAAGACCAATATTTCATCAATATCCGTGACTAACGGAATCGAGAAATCCACCAGTTCGGAGCGGGCGTCTGTCACCGTGAGGTCGGCGGCGATGAGATCTGCCCGACCACTCAGCAACGCGGGAATCATCCGGTCGCGACTGACAGGCATTGGCACAATTTCGACCTGGTCCAGGTGGCGATTCAGACCTTGATTAATCTCCGCTTGAAGAAGCACAAGAAGCTCAGCAACAATCCCTCTCGGCTTCCCATTATAGAAAAAGAACTGTGGTCCACCGGATACCACCAGCGTCCGGATCATGCGCCGTTCGATCATGCCGTCCAGATCGCCGGTCCATTGTGCCGACAATGTGCCAAACTGCTCCGGCAGAAGATCATCCGCTGAAATCAGAGCCTCGTCCGGTGACCCGGAAACAGCGAGCGATGACGGCGCAGATTCCCCTGTCGCAACCGGCGCTACATTATTCGGGGTATCCGGCGAATCAGTACACGACGTGCCAAACAACAGGGCCGGGAATATAAAAATCAGCCAACGGGTTAAAGGCATAATCAGTCCTGTTGCCACTCTGAAATCACGCGAGCCACCGGGAGACACGCTGAGTATATCAACAGACGCAACGGACAATCTCTGCTCTCCTGGTAGACATTTTTATATTTAGTTTCAAATATTTATGTCATATATATAAAGTGCTTTCAACAATGCATATAGAGGATGTAAGGCAAGGCTGCGCTCATTCCCGATATTGTCTCACTCGAAAACGCCCTAATCTTGTAAACGGAATGAGTACCTTTTCGTTATATGCCTGAGGACAAAGGAGAGACCAATGAGACTCATTAGAGGTAGCCTCGCAATTGCAGCCATAGTGTTAGCCAGTCCTTTTGCCCTGGGACAAGACAACGGGGACGAGCCGGCGGCGGACGAAAGCTCAGAGCGAGTCTGCGTCAATGCCCGTTCTATTCGTAACTTCGATGCATTCACCGACAAGTACGTGTATGTCCAGGAAGGCAGCAGCAAACACTATCTCTTTACTATGCGGAACAATTGTCGGAGCCTGCGCAATGCCAACGGAATAGCGATCAAGGACGTAACCAGTCGCGTATGTGCCGATGGCTTCGGCGAAGTCGTTTACCGCGATGGAATGAGTAGCCAGCGGCTGGCGACTTGCCGGATCGAAAACATCGAGCGCGTCGAGAGCAAGGACGACGCCAAGGCCATTGTCGCAGCGCGTAAAGAGTCCAAGGACAACGAATAGACCAGGCGTCGCCCGGTTCGAGTTCACGGCACAGAAGTCCGCCTAGGCTGCTTTTTGGTATTCCCCGGGGCTCATACCGGTCCAGCGCTTGAACGCACGGGCAAAATTGCTCTGGTCCGCAAAACCCACCATGAATGCGATTTGTGCTTGCGAAAAATCGCCATCCTTCAGGTATTGTTCGGCTAATTCGCGGCGCGTGGATTCAAGCACGTGCCGATAGTTCGTACCTTCGGAATGCAGCTGCCGCTGCAATGTGCTGGTGCTACGGTACAGACGTTTTGCCACCCTGTCCTGATCGGCTTTCCCGGAAGGCAACAACTGCACCAGCAACTGTCTCACCGACGTCGAAACGGTACTTTCGTCCAGCGAATCAATATACTTTTCTGCAATCCGGTCTGTCGCTGTCGCTACTTCGGGAATAGATCCGGTCAGGGGTTCTTCAAGATCTTCCTTGCGAAATATCCACGTATCGACATCAGAATCAAATGTAACCGGGCATTGAAACAATGCCTCGTACTGACCCGTATTCCGCGTTGCAGGCACAGTCAAAGAAACCCGCAACGGCCTGACCTGCCGGCGAGCAACCGTGTCGCACAAATTCAGCAGCGCTACATAGCCCGCATCTTTGGCAACGGCAGGTGGTGTTGTCGATTTGTCTGGCCAGGACTCGACTAATGCATAGCCGTCGTCGTTCCCGACAACATCGAGTTTACGATACGCCGTGCTGACGACATGGCTGTAGCGGCACATTCGACGCAACGCCCCCAGCAGGGTCGCACTCGCCAGCCACGCATGACCCAACACGAAAAAGTCTCCTGGAAGTGCACGCTGGCCTACTTTTATACCGAAATCAGGATCACCGGTTATCTCGACCGCTTGCTGCCACAAGTTGCCCATCTTCGAAAATGTCACGCGTGCACCGGGCCTGTGGAACTTGTCCGTATCAATATTCAGCTTGCCGTATATGGGGCGCGGATTGGTCTTATAGTCAACTTCGAGAGTCTCGCCAATCAGTCGGGCCACACTTGCCAGCGTTGTCGGTTCGTAGAGCATAGTGGCCTGAAATTGAACCCGATCTCCGGCGCCAGCACAAGGACTCCGTAGTTGCCGCAAATGGCATGGTTTCTGACCGATTCCGACCAGATCGAAAATCGCCCGTTTTCTACAGTGTGTCCACCACCACCGAGGAGACGAAAATGAAAGTCCTGGATTTCAGAGGCAAAAAGCAATTCACACTATCGGATGCTATTCAGGCACGAATCTCGGCGTACCTGTACGATGTTTATGCAAGCGACAACGGCTTGCTCGGCGACCTTGATCGCTGGACACAGCGCCGTATTACAGACGAGAACATGGCAAAGCTCGCCCTGGTCATGGCCTCGGATGATCCGGCAGAAACCTGCTATCGGGATCTTATTCGTGAGATCGATACCGAAGCCGAGACAGGCATCTATCTCGTGCGGCCCGACTCGAAAGAAGCCCATCTGCACGAACTCGCGAGCGATCCCGGCGTGTCCGGAGAATTACATCGGCACATCGACACGATTGCACCTGTGGTCCTGGCTGATGAAGCCAGGCGTTCGATCGACGGTCTGGATCTTGTCTGGATAACCATCCAGGCCTACCACGATCGAGCCCATGTTGACGCTACGGTGACGGAAATCATAATGAGCCACTTTCTCGACGACGCAGAGAGCGCACACGAAATGACGAACGCTCTGAGGGCCCTGCACTACTCGTTCCACGAAGACGTGATCCGCAGGCGTTGCAGCCTGCCTCCCGTACTGGACGACCGTGAGACCCGTGATCTGACCATTATGGTCTCGGAACTCGCTAAACGAAGCGGTAGCTATGAGGACCGAACCGAGGCGATCCGTGATCAGGCCTTTGCCGGCTGAAACCCGATTCCCCCTCTGACTGACGAATTAGTCAGTTCCCTGGCGGGCCGCAAGGCCCGCTTTTTTCTTCTTCCTCATGGTCGACACCGTCCAAAGCCTGTTCTTATCGCCGAAAGCGCCGACGGCCAGTGGCTGGATCTGGGGTGCCGGACCGGTCCTGCTCCTGCCGACCGCTACTGATAATGCTCTCGGCAGCGAACAATGGGGTGTCGGATCGACTGCCGTCGCTCTCAAGCACTGCCTGCCCTGGTGTAAATAGCCAATAGACTGGTGTCTCCGGACCAGATCAAAACGGTGCTAATGCATAAAGTTCTCTCTCAGTCAGAAACTGGAGAGAACCGTGCAATTACAACGTCTTGACGGCAATACCAGCGCTCCCAATGGCGCGAGTATTGAGGACGCAGTCTCGGCCCACCTGCAAGACAGGCTGGGCCATCATGACTGCGCGATGTCCAGAGCCGATCGCTGGCTGCAACATCGCACAGTCGTGGCAAGCCTCGAAAAAGTTAAGTTCGTGCTCAATACCGATGATCCGGCCGAAGACTGCTATGCGAGACTTGTCCGGGAAATCGATGCCGAGGCGGCCCACGGCGTTTTTCTTGTAACACCTGCCGCAAATGCCGCGCAATTGGACAGACTTGCAGGCAAGTCCGGAATTTCCGGCCGGCTTTTCCGGCATCTGCCGGACATAGCCCCGTTACTTTTTGCAGATGAGTTGGCGCAATGCAATCACAAACTCGGCTCTGTTTGGGCCATTATCGAGGCGCGATATGATCGGGCAAACCTGGACGCCGAAGTCTCTGAGCTGATGCTGATGCATCTGACCGACGACGAAGAATCGGCAGCCGACGCCAGCGACGAATTGCGGAGGATTTTCTACGCAAGCCACGAGGACGAAGTACGCCGCCGTTGCGGCTTGCCAAATCTGATCGACGATCAGACGAGAGGCAATCTGATGACAATGGTCTCCGGGTTACGGCGCAAAACCAGTCGCCAGAGTGATCGAATATCGCAAATCTGAGCAAAAACTCGGCGCTCGGCTAAAGCCGTCCTGCAGCAGACGCGCTCATTTCACCAACGCCCCAAAAGACGTATGTCCGGAAATTATTGGTTGCAGGGGAACGTCAGGTATTAAGCATGAATGTCGCTGCGATCAGGATGACAATCACCAGCGCCTGCAGAGCCACGCGCTCCCACATGAATTTCTCGGCATGCTCCCGATCATATTCGCCACCGCGAACCATGGATCGAAGACCAAGAACCAAAACGACCACCGTGCCTATCAGCGCCGCGATTACCAGCATGTTAATGAGATTCACCCTTGCCTCCTTTGCCCGCTGCAGCGGAAACAGCCACTCTTTACCCACCATACCGCTGGCAATTTCGACCACAATCGATACTTATACGGACCTGAGTTAATCGCTGCGAAACGACATGAGTTATGCTTCGATCAAATGCCGGCGAATCAGACGCTGGCGTCGACCATCCTCGCCTGGCTAACGAGGCCGGTCTCTTCCGACAGTTGGTGCAGCAGGTAAATGGGCCGCTCATGGGCCTCACTCTCATCGATGCCCTTCCGGACATCGACCGCGATGCTAGGCATGATGCGGGCCGACGTGCCAGCCCAATTACACTCAACCGGCCAATGGACATGTCCACAGAGCAAGCCCGCGACCTGCGAGTGGCGGCTGACCACGTCTGCGAGCGCCGCAGCCTCCTCGGGCCGGCGGTAGCCTCCGACGTAGTGGTCACCGACGTCGAAGGGCGGATGATGGATAAACAGCAGCGTTGGTCGGTCCGGCTGAGCGCTCAGCACTGCATCGAGCCAGGCCTGGCGCTCGGGACAAAATACGCCCTTGCGTTCGCCAGCGCTTGTCGAGTCGATTGCGACCAGGCGCAAATCGTAGTCCTCGACAACATATTGGAAAAAGTCGCCGTCACCCGGCAAATAGGCCTGATCGGCAAAAGCGTTGCGCAGTGCGCCTTTGTCATCCCGGTTACCCGGGACCACGTAGATTGGCACATTTAAGGGCGCCAACAACTCGCGCAGGCGTGCGTATTCTTCCGGCTCGCCGTGCTGCACGGTGTCGCCGGTGAAAATCACCGCATCGGGCTGCTGCTGGTTAATGTCTGCAACACAACGGCGCAGGCAGTCGGCCCGCAGGTCTGCTGCGGGATGTTGCGACGTGGGCGCCAATATGTGGGTGTCGCTGATCTGTGCTATTAGCAATCGCTGCTCTTAATCGACAAGGTCCCATCAGAATATTCGATTTTTCTAATTTGTAACCCGTACCGGGTGGTACTGTCAATTGGAATACTGATGGCGGGCAGCTCTCTATCTGATCAGCGCAATGCAGCCGATCACAAAAACCGCCAGAAAGACGGTTTGAATCAGCATTACGCCAACTGGCGCGGGGCCAACGTCGACCAGTGCTTTCAGCGAGGTCTTTACGCCAAGCGCTGCGACAGCCGTGAGCAAGCACCAGCTCGAGACCGGCGTCAATATTTCATGCACACCCACGGCGACCCACCCCATACTGTTGACGATGACGAGTGCGACAAACGCCACCAGGAACCATGGCAATAAAGGCGTTTTGGCGGCATCGGGGGATCGGCGGCTGTGCAATAGCAGCGAAATTGTCAGAACAACCGGTACCAGGCAGGCGACACGTATGAGTTTCACCAGCGTGGATATCTCGCCGGTTTGATCAGAGATCATGTAGCCGGCGCCGACCACCTGCGCAACATCATGGATCGTCGCTCCGAGAAAGATGCCGGCGGTTGTATTGTCGTAGTTCAGGTAGGTCACGAATACCGGGTAGATGACCATCGCAACAGTGCTAAGTGCCGTCACACCGGCAACGGTCAAGATCGTGTTGCGTTCATGATCCTTGTGCGCTGGCAGAACCGACGAGATCGCGAGCGCCGCCGATGCCCCGCAGATTGCGACCGCGCCAGCCGAAAGGATGGACTGGTCGCCTTTCAAGCCGAAAGCGCGTCCGACGAGTCCGCCGACAAGAATAGTAGCCACAACGCTCGACACGATCAGGGCCACTACGGGCCAGCCGAGGTCCATCACGTCGCCGGTCGTAATACGCAAGCCAAGCAGAGCGACGCCGAAGCGGAGAATATTACGGCTGGCAAAACGAATGCCCCTGGCAAAACGCTCATCCTCGGTAAGAAAGTTGAATGCCATCCCGAATAACAAGGCATACAGCATGGCGGGACCGCCGAGTCGGTCGCTGACGAATCTCACTGCAAGTGCGATGGTCGCACTCAGGAGCAGGCCCGGCATTGCGTCCCGCAGCGTATCCATTGTCTTTGTCATTCAGAATCGCTCATGTAAGGGTCGGCATGTTCTTGGAAAGTGCCTGTTCAGGTCAAGATATTACTCCCGTATTGAAGACACCGGCAAAAGGAGTTCGCAGGGATGCAGTGGCCGGCACCAGAAGACCGAAACGGCAAAGCTGCTGCCTCAGTCAATGCCGCATGCACCAGCACCCTGCGATCAAATCTGCAGTAGAAATTCTGCTCGTCGCTGGTCAATGAATCGTCTTGTTCAAACCTTATGATTCGGTCTTCCAGTTCCCGGGTTAAAGTGCAGCGGCCAGCCCCGAGGCAGCTTTTCACTGATCGAGCCTATGGGACACGAAGCCTCGGCTCGTTTCACCTGCTAAAGTCGCAAGCAATACCGAAGGAGATGACGATGGCAACTAGCGCACAAAGTATCCGTATCCCCGTTTTTTTGCTGACGGTCTTCGCATTGATGCCGCTGACAGCGACGGCTGCCGGCAGTGATGACAAACCGAATATTGTTCTGGTTCTGATGGACAATTTTGGCTGGGGCGAGCTTGGCGCCTACGGTGGCGGGGTCATGCGCGGGGCCGCCACGCCCAATATTGACAGCCTTGCCGCAGACGGATTCCGGCTGACCAATTTCAATGTTGAGGCCGAGTGCACGCCATCGCGCTCGGCGCTGATGACCGGTCGCTACGGCATTCGGACCCGGCAGCGGCCGGACGGTCCTCCGCGAGGGGTGTGGTACGGGATCACCCAGTGGGAAGTCACGCTGGCCGAGATGTTGTCGGACTCCGGCTACACGACATCGCTTTTCGGCAAATGGCACCTCGGCGACACCGAGGGTCGTTTCCCCACGGACCAGGGGTTCGACGAATGGATCGGCATCCCGCGCTCATCCGACCGGGCCTTCTGGCCGGACAGCAACAGTTTCACGCCTGGCAGTCACCCGGATGCCGTGTTCACCCACGTGATGTCGGCAAAGCGCGGAGAAACGCCGGTGGAACTGGACGTGTTCGGTCGCGACAAGCGCAAGACGATGGATCGCGAGATTACCGACCAGGCCATCGACTTCATGCGGCGCAAGGCCGACGGCGATCAGCCATTCTTTACTTTCCTGGCCTATACCCAGACGCATGAGCCGGTCGATCCGCATCCCGATTACTACGGCAAAACCGGCAACGGGAGCTTCGCGGACGTACTGGCGCAGACGGATGACTACGTGGGCGAGCTGCTCGAAACGATCGACGAGCTGGGCCTGAAAGAGAACACCATTTTTATCTTTACCTCGGACAACGGCCGCGAAGGCGTGCCGAGATCATTTGGCTTCACGGGTCCCTGGCGAAACGGCATGTTCTCTCCCTATGAGGGCTCCCTGCGGGTCCCGTTCCTGGTTCGCTGGCCCGGCAAGATTCCGCCCGGCCAGGTCTCCAACGACATTGTCCACCAAATCGACCTGTTTCCGACCCTGGCCAGTATTGTCGGTGCCGATCTGCCGAAGAATCGGGTCATGGATGGCGCCGACCAGTCAGACTTCCTGATGGGGAAGGCGGACACCTCCGCCCGGGAGTCGGTCATCATCTACATCGGTAACGAGCTGTTTGGTGCGAAATGGCGCAACTGGAAGATACTGCTCAAGGATATCGACAACAACAACGGTTACGCGGTCCGGGAGCTGGCCTACCCGTCCGTCTACAACCTGCTCGTGGACCCCAAGGAAGAGGTCCCTGAGCTCAACTATCTCAACGACACCTGGGTCGATTTTCCGTTGTACCAGGTGCTTGAAGATCACGAGGCATCGATTGCAGCAGATCCCGGGGCGCCGGACCCGTAAGCTCAAAGGAAATATGGGGTCAGAGTACTTTTTACCCTTCCAGGAATATGGGGTCAGAGTACTTTTACCCTTCCATAACAACGCGAACGTGCTTTAAAAGCTCGACCATCGCGATGGTATCAAGCTTACAATAACGCCGAAGCGCATCCGCTTTTTCCTGGCGCGTAATGAAGTCATCTGATTCCAGCATCCGTACCCACGCGAGAGATGCTGCACCACCGTCGGATATAGTCTCATCGTCGTAGGTCAGCTCAGGAACAAGCGTCGGCAGTACTACTTTGATGCTGGAGCGAGAACCGAACCGCCAGTCCCGATAGTGTTTCAGAAATACGACTTCCAGATCCCAGAGACGATCAACCGTGGACTGCATGGACGCCGCGTGTTGCGGGAAACGCTCAGCCAGGTATTTCAGGACGCCGGACTCCATCGTCTTGTGATAGACGACCACAGAGCCCCGTTGCCCAATGTCTCCGGCAAGACGGTCGGCAAGCGCCTCAGCCGGGTCAGAGTTTTTCTCGTGTAGATATTCGGTGTGCCTGACCTCACCATTCTCCTCCATGATGTGCAGGCTGTACTGAAACGGCAGTTTTTCCCAGGGATGATTGCCATCAAACAACGGGACTGCGACAGCTGCCGTTTCGAAGTCCAGGAAGTAAATCGGATATTCCAGCTCATCGAGCATTGGTTGAAGTCCAGCCCGATCGATGTCGACGCCTTGGGAATTCATGCAATCGACGTTACGTCGATCATTGGTGTAAAGATCGTAGTCGTCAGGGATGTCCTTCACATAGAAGACATCTAGTGCTTCGAGCCCTGGTATCTTGCGTACGTCGACGACGTCGTAGATTGTCGGCTCGTTGATATCCTTCCAGCAGACCGTCTTCTTGAAATCACAGTCATGACACACCTTTGAGAATAACGGCCGTGCGTCGGGAGCAGCGCTGCCAGGTTGCGCAAGAGGAACCATCGCAGCAACGTTATCACCAACGACCTGCACTGCTGCATTCACCTCTTCGGTGACATCGACCTGCTTGAAAACGCTGGCCACGTCCGGCCAGACGCCGTCCCTGTCTGCATGAATCACGCTGCATTGCGATACCGGATAACCCGCTTGCTCCATCACCCACTTCTGGTAGGCGAGATCTGGATAGTGTTCGTCCTTAACGTGTGTTGAGGACTTCACCTCGATCAAGTGCCACGTGCCATCTTCCTGGCGTTCAACGACATCGGATAGCACCCTGCACTGCTCATAACAAAATGTCGCTTCCAGGATGACATCGACGCCACGCTCAATCGCTTTCTTTGTATCTTCGACAGCCCTGTTCAGCTTGAAAATATTGATATCAATGAGTACTGCGCCTGGAAAGAGTTGATGCGCGAGCACGCCGAAGCGGTTACCGAACTCGAAAATCAGCTCCGTCATCCCATCGAGCGGTGCGGCGCTTTTTCGATCCCAAAGCTTCTGCCAAAGCATGCGCGGACAGTCGATGCCGGCCATGTAGGAGGATTTGGAGATGTATTTCATAGCGATATAGTAGTTGCTATTGCCGGCGATTCCGCGACTATCGGTTGACGCCTGATTTCGCCGGGATAGCTGCCGGGCGATGCCGGGGTCAAACCCCTATCTCATATAGCAGGCTCGATGGACTCGGCGTACGACGTCGTGTGGTAGCGGAGGAACTCGAGCTGTTCCGACCAGTAATTTGCCGGCAAGCCGCACTTGGCTTTGAGCGCGGCGAGGAACTGGCGCGAGTCCGGCAACCTATCCCAGACCTTTGGCAGAAACGTCGCGCGGCGCTCGCCTGCGATAATGACCAGCCCATCCGTGCGCGACGTCAGCTGGTCCAGCAAATCCGCTTCATCGGTGACCGGCAGCGATTCGAGTGGCGACAGCACCGAGACCTCCAGCCTGATGACGTCGAGCTCGGATTCGGCAACCGGGCTGAAGCGCGGGTCCCGGAACGCCGCCTGGAACGCGGAGAGTGTCACGTCCGTCGCAAGCGGGTGCCGGGCTTCGAGCGTACCGCAACAACCTCGCAGCTCACCCTTGACTTGCAGGGTCGTGAACGTTGCGCGCGGTTCCGCCAGCACGCCGGTCAACTCATCGAAATGAACCGTTAACGGCACGCCATAGTTCAGCCCGTGTTCGAT
>JAHEFF010000045.1 GCA_024640315.1 Woeseiaceae bacterium | reverse complement strand
GCAGATATTATTCAAATTCCACCCGAGACGCTGCACCGGGCCTACGACCGTTACTTCGAAGAAACCCAGGTATAAATCCTGGCGGACAGGGCTACGGGAGCGCTGCGTTAAGCCACAGGTGGCATCAGGTGCCGGCGATGTAGCCGATGACGATCGCGCGGCTCCAATTTCAGCGCAGCGAACATCACCGATATGTTGTCAAAGATTGGAGACGCGAGACCGACCAGGATATTCGCAGTCGTCGCGCCGAGGATTCCGTCAGGGAGTTCGGGGCTGATCGCCAGAGAACCGAATCCGCCCAGGTCCGCAATACGGAGAGAGTGAATGCGCTGACCAGGGAGCTCGACGGACGTTGTAATCACTAACGCATCAACGAAGATAGTGCATTGCGCCACCCGCTGGAAGCACACAAAATGGCAGGCAGCCTGCCGACAATGCTTGAGAACCAGTGACCTGCCAGGGGCAATAGCATGAGATAATCGCTTTCGGCCGGAGGAAAACAATGCACAAGAGCCGACTTGCAGGATTCATCATCGATTGCGATACGAATGATCTGGATGCCGCCGCCACTTTCTGGGCCGGCGCGCTGGGTGCGCCCGCCAAACAAGCCGAAAATACCGCTGCCAGCCACTACATCGGGTTGGATATGCCGCCCGGCGAGCCGTACATGGAGGTACAAAAAGTCGACCATGCGAGTCGCGTGCACCTGGATATCGAAACCGATGACATCGAAGCCGAAGTGACCAGGCTGGAGCAACTCGGTGCCAAAAGAATCACCGCATTAAATGACTGGGTCGTCATGGAAGCGCCCTCCGGGCAACGATTTTGTGTCGTTCCCGTTGTTCGTGACGGATTTGACGAACAGGCCAATACCTGGGACGAATGAGTCAGCCGGACTAGGCTGTTGAAATAAGAAAAAGGAGCAAAAGATGACAAGCGAACTGATGAGCCTGACATGGGTGGTTGCCCTGTCCGCTGTGATGTGGATGCCCTACATACTCAACTTGATTGCAGTACGCGGTTTGGTCAATGCAGTAGGCTATCCGGAAAACCCGCCACCGATGGCGGCCTGGGCAGAGCGCATGAAAGCGGCGCACTACAACGCCGTGGAGAATCTCGTTGTTTTTGCCGCACTCGTTCTGATCGCCAACGCGGCAAACATCAGTAGTCAAACGACAGTTTTAGCCTGCGAGGTCTACTTCTGGGCACGGCTCGTGCATTTTCTGTCCTACACGTTTGGTATCCCCTGGGTCAGGACACTGGCATTCGCCGTTGGCTGGATGTGCCAGATAGCGCTTTTGTTGCAGCTCATTTAGCCCTGTCCAGGGAGTAGTGGCCCGGTAGTCGCTTTACTGCCGGGCCCGACTCTCTTTGTACGCCTGCACCCGTTCCTCGAGCTCGGTCCAGCGCTCGAGGGCCTGGTCGAGCAAGGCCTGGGTTTGGGCAAATTCGGCCAGCACCTGTTGCGTCAGGTCGTGGTCCTGCGAGTAGAAGCTGCTGGCAGAAACCTGTCCCTCTAGTTCGGCGAATCGTGATTCAAGCTCCTCTATTTGTTGCGGCAGGCCGTCGAGCTCCCGCTGCTCCTTATAACTGAGTTTCGTCACTTCGGGTGCTTTGTCGATCTTTTGCAGCTCATGATCGGAACTCGTACCGATCTCCAGCTTTTCGGCTTCTGCGAGCGCTTTACCGTGACGCAGCCAGTCGGAATAGCCACCTACGTATTCCTGTAAATTGCCGCCTTCCTCAAAAACGATAGTGCTTGTTACGACGTTGTCGAGGAATTCCCGGTCGTGGCTTACGACAATCAGCGTGCCGCTGTATTCGGCGAGTTTTGCCTCGAGGACCTCGAGCGTTTCCATGTCGAGATCGTTGGTGGGCTCGTCGAGAATCAGCAGATTGGCCGGGCGGGTGAACAACTTCGCAAGAATGATCCGGTTACGTTCGCCACCCGACAGTGATTTGACCGGCGTCATGGCGCGCTTGGGCGTAAACAGGAAGCCTTTAAGATAGCCGATGATGTGTCGATCCTTGCCATTCAGCTTGATATACGTGCGGCCGTCGCCAACGTTGTCTGCAACGGACCTTTCTTCGTCCAGCGCCTCGCGCAACTGGTCGAAATATCCGATCTCCAGGTTCGTGCCGTGTTTGACGGTTCCGGACTGTGGTTCAATGTCGCCGAGTAATAAACGAAGCAAGGTCGTCTTGCCGACTCCGTTGTTGCCCAGGATGCCGATCCGATCGCCGCGCATGATGTTGATGGAAAAATTCTCGATCAGGGGCTGGTTGTCATAGCGGTAGCTGACATTCTTAACGCGAATGACTTTTCGCCCCGATGATTCCGCCTCCTCGATATGAATGCGGGCGCTGCTTTCTCGTCCCAGACGCTTCTCTCGCTCCGCGCGCATCCGCTGCAGGGCACGTACCCGGCCTTCGTTGCGGGTGCGCCGGGCCTTGATGCCCTGCCTGATCCAGATTTCCTCCTGCTCCAGCTTCTTGTCGAACTCTGTGTTCTCACGGTATTCGGCATTTAGTGCTTCTTCTTTTCGCCGCAGGAAGTTCTTGTAGTCACCAGGCCAACTCGTCAGTTTGCCACGATCGATCTCGACAATACGGGTGGCGAGGCGCTGCAGGAACGCACGGTCGTGAGTGATAAAGAGAACCGAGCCGGCATAGGAACGCACGACGCTTTCGAGCCACGTAATCGTGACGATATCGAGATGATTAGTTGGTTCATCCAGCAGCAGCAGATCGGGCTTCTGCACCAGTGCCTTTGCGAGCGCCACGCGCCTGCGCCAGCCGCCCGACAATTCGTTCATCTTCTTGTCCGCGGGCAGACTGAGCTCGGAGATCGTGGCATCGACTCTCTGTTCGATGCTCCAGCCGCCGTGAGCGTCAATCTGCTTGTGCAACTCCTCGAGCTCGCGGAGCCCGTCACGATCCAGTTCCTGCCGGGATTGCTCATGATATTTATCGAGCAGGGCCTGGATACCGGTCAGGCCGGACTTGACGACCTCCCTTACCAGCAGGTCCTCTGCTTCCGGCAACGACTGATCGAGCTGGCTGACCACCAGTGCGGACCTGCGCACGACCTCGCCCCGGTCACAATCTATCTCCCCCGTGATCAGCTTGAATGTGGTCGATTTGCCGGCCCCGTTTCGCCCTATCAGGCACACGCGCTCACCGGGCTCGATCGATAGATCGGCCTCGGTGAGGATCTTCTGGTCGCCGAATTCGAGCGACAGATCTTCAAAGCGTATGAGCGACATGCGTATCGTGTACTGCGGAAAACCGCAAGGATACACGCTCATGTACTTCGGGGATTGAAGAATCCGGGTGACCGCCGTACTGTGCGCCATATGGACGAAGACAAGATCATCGAAATCGAGACCAAGATTGCCCACCAGGAGCACACGATTGCCGAGCTGAATGACGCGCTCACGAGTCAACAGACGCAGGTATCGGTTCTTGAGATGAAGGTCAGCGCACTGATAGAACGGGTCAAAGCGCTATCGGAATCTGCACCAGTCGGGGGCGGCGAAGATGAGCCCCCCCCACCGCACTACTGATTTCCCGAAGGCAAGTGAATGAGCAAATTTCCTGATCTGATCCAGCGATTGCCCGATTTCGAAGGACCTTTCGATGCCCACCGTCTTGAGGCAAAGGATTGCGATGTCCTGTTTGCTTCGTATCCGGCGGGCACGGTTATCGAAACGCATACTCACCCAACCCGCAACGTCGGCGTGATTACGGAGGGCGAATTGATACTGACAAAGGGTAGCGAAGTGACGCGCTATGGTCCGGGTGAGTGGTATCGCGTTGATGCCAATGAGGAGCATGCGGCCCGTTTCGATATCGATACATCCGAAATTGAATTCTGGTTTGAGGTTTGAGTCGACGGTTTTTCCGCGGCCGATTACGATGAGCGAAAAGAACAAGTTCCTGCAGTATGCCTGGATCGCCGTGTTCCTCGGTGTCCTGATCTGGTCGGCAATCGATCCCCATGACTATCCGACCTGGTGGCTTGAAGTTGTGCCCGCCCTGATCGGCGGCGGATTGATATGGTACACACGCGACACGTTCCCACTGACGCGTCTCACCTACGTTCTAATCCTTATTCACTGCGTGATCCTGATGGTCGGCGGCCACTACACCTACGCGGAGGTTCCGCTATT
This sequence comes from Woeseiaceae bacterium, assembly GCA_024640315.1. Taxonomy (GTDB): domain Bacteria; phylum Pseudomonadota; class Gammaproteobacteria; order Steroidobacterales; family Woeseiaceae; genus SZUA-117. The sequence goes on along the minus strand of JAHEFF010000045.1, from coordinate 21,333 downwards.
CGACTGGATCGGCGAACAGCTCGGTCATTCGCGAAATAACTACGACAAGCTGGGGCACTTTGTGCAGGGTTTCATCCCGGCTATCGTCGCCCGGGAGATCGTGATTCGGAAGAACGTGTTCAATAGCGCGAGATGGCGGGATTTCTTTATCGTATGTTTTTGTCTTGGTTTCAGCGCTTTTTACGAACTCATCGAATGGTGGGTGGCCTTGTTGTCTGAAGAGGCTGCAGATTCTTTCCTTGGCACGCAGGGTTATACCTGGGATACGCAATCAGATATGGGCTGGGCACTTCTTGGTGCAGTACTTGCGATCGTGATGTTGCGCAAGATGCATGACAAGCAACTCAAGTTGAATGGCTTCGTAACCTGACATCCCGGTGAATTCAGTCGTCATAGAAAAAGCGCGGGAGGAACATCTCGCCTCCATACCGGGTGTCGAGCTGGCGGGGGCTGCGCTTTTTTCGGAGGCGGACCTGCCACCGCACATTCGCTACAGGGTCACCGACAAGGCTGATCTTCGTAAAGCACTGCGCGATAGTCGACTGTGGGTCGCGTTGGACAAACAACAAAAGATTGTCGGTTATGCGATGGCCGGTATCGTCGACAATCAGGCTTACCTCACCGAGGTGGACGTGCTCCCGGATTTTGGCAGGCGCGGAATCGGCACGCGTCTCGTCAATGCCGTGGTGGAGTGGGCCGGGACGTCTGAGTTCGCTTCCTTGTCACTCGTCACTTTTCGGCACGTGCCGTGGAATGCGCCGTTCTATGAGAAGCTCGGCTTTTCAATCGTCGAATCGTCGGAATACGGACCGGAACTCCGCGGTTTTATTGAAGATGAAGGTCGAGTTGGCATTGATATCGCGAACCGTGTTGCGATGAAATTAAGTCTGTGAATGCAATGCGTACAATTTTTCTGAGCGCTGCAACATTAGTGCTTTGCGGCTGCGCCAGGGGCGATGACGGCATTACGTCTGCGGGCAACGAATGTGTCGTCCTGCTGCACGGATTAGCCAGGTCATCTTTGTCGATGGTGCCGCTGGCACGTGATCTGGAGGATAGCGGCTTTAATGTGGCCAACATCGATTACCCGTCACGGGATTTCCCGATCGAAGAGCTCGCGCCCATGGCAGTCGAGGCCGGTATCGAAGAATGCGCCAGCAAGGGCGTGCCTGGCAGTATCCATTTTGTCACGCATTCACTCGGCGGCATTCTCGTTCGCTATTACTTTGCAGAGTACGATCTGGACATGCTGGGCCGGGTTGTCATGCTGGCGCCGCCCAACCAGGGTAGTAATGCGGCCGATGCACTCCGCGGCGTCCCCGGATTCGAATGGCTGAACGGACCCGCGGGTTATCAGCTCGGTAAGGGGGAGGAGAGCGTACCGCTCAGATTGGGCGCACCCGATTTCGAATTTGCTGTTGTGGCCGGCAGCCGGACCATCGATCCGGTGACCTCGTCCGTCCTTGAGAACCCTGATGATGGCAGGGTGTCAGTAAGCGACACCCGCCTGGATGGCATGCGGGACTTCAAGGTTGTGGCCTCCAGTCATGCTTTTATCATGCAGAAAAAGGAAGTTTTCGTACTGGTCAAAAACTTCCTCCGCACGGGTAGTTTTGATGGGTCATAAGCGCTGCGCTTATCTCACAATGGAGAACAGCGACGGCTGGTCAATCGATGCCGATCTCGGTTTTCCGCCCATGGAAGAGATGGGCTGGCAGGTCGAGCCAATTGCATGGCGGACCACAGCACCAGACTGGAATCAGTACGACGCGGTTTACATAGGCGTGCCATGGGACTATCCGGAAGATCCGGAACACTTTATGTCGGTGCTAGAGACGATTGACCAGTCAAGGGCTATTCTCGCCAATGATCTGGAGCTCGTGCGCTGGTCGCTGGCAAAGACATATCTTCGTGATCTCGAAGCGAAAGGTGCGGCAATCGTCTCCAGTCTCTGGTTTGACGGTATGGCCCCCGGTATCGTCGAACAGGCGTTCGACAAATACCGGACCGATCAGATCATTATCAAACCTGTCGTCAGTACCAATGCAACCGATACCTTCTTGCTGACACGAGACCGGGCACGCGAACTGGAAGGCAGGCTGGCGTCGACCTTTCGCCAGCGCCCGTTTGTGGCGCAGCCGTTCATTGAAAGTATTCAGAGCGACGGCGAGTTTTCTCTGTTCTATTTCAACAGTGAATTCAGCCATGCGACCCGCAAAGTGCCAAGGCCAGAGGATTTTCGCGTGCAGGAGGAATACGGCGCAGATCTGATGTCGATTGTGCCGGAACCGTCGCTCCTGGAGACCGGTAACAGTGTTATGCGACTGGTCAAACCAATGCCGGTTTACGCGCGCGCGGATTTCGTGCGCGGGCCGGACGGGCGGTTCCTGTTGATGGAACTCGAATTGATAGAACCGTCCATGTATCTTCGGATGGATGCTGATGCGCCGCGACGATTTGCCGAGGCGTTTGATGGCTACGTCGCGAAAAAAGCAGGAGATAAACCGGCATGAGCAGACTCCAAACGGTACTACTGACGATCCTGATGTTATTCGCCGCAGACGTTGTCGCAGACGATGCAATCGTTCGCGTACGGATGTCGACCGGCCAGGGCGATATCGAAATCGATCTGTACCTGGACAAGGCGCCAATCACGGCGGGCAATTTCCTGAAACTGGTCGAGAACGGCGATCTGGACGGCGGATCGTTTTATCGCGTCGTGACTTATGACAACGACCGGGGTAGTCCGAAAATCGAAGTAATCCAGGGAGGCCTCGGTGACGCCAGCGAGGGATTCGATGCGATTGAGCATGAGACCACCGAGCAAACAGGCATCCTGCATACCGATGGTGTTATCTCGATGGCTCGTGGCGGCGTCGGCACAGCCAGCACCGAATTCTTTATCTGCATCGGCGACCAGCCGGGGCTTGATCACGGCCAGCCACGCAACGCCGACGGGCAGGGCTTTGCGGCGTTTGGCAAGGTGGTGAGCGGTATGGCCGTGGTGCAGAAGATCCAGGGCTTGCCGGCGGATGGTCCGGCCGAATCGGACTACACGAAAGGCCAGATACTGACCAGGCCTGTGTCCATCCTGAACGTAAGCAAGATGTAGGAGCGCGGAATCCGGCCTCGATCAGGCCCGTTGTTTCTGGCTGCTGTCGTTCAAAAGCGGCGCCAGGTAATGCCCGGTGAAAGAAGCAGCATTGCGCGACACTTCTTCAGGCGTGCCGATTGCGATGACCTCGCCGCCACCGTCGCCACCTTCCGGACCGAGATCGATAACCCAGTCTGCAGTCTTGATCACGTCGAGATTGTGCTCGATGACAACGACGGTATTGCCCTTGTCACGCAAGCGATGCAATACGGCGAGCAAATGCTCGATGTCATGGAAATGCAGGCCGGTGGTCGGTTCGTCAAGGATATAGAGCGTATTGCCCGTGTCGCGTTTGGATAATTCTTTGGCGAGCTTCACTCTCTGTGCTTCGCCGCCTGACAGGGTCGTCGCATTCTGTCCGAGGCGCACATACGTAAGCCCAACGTCTATCAACGTCGTCAGTTTTTTTGCAACGACGGGCACGTTCTTGAAGAAGATGGCCGCATCTTCGACCGTCATTTCGAGTACTTCGTTGATGTTCTTGCCTTTGTAGCGAATCTCGAGCGTTTCGCGGTTGTAGCGCTTGCCGCGGCAAACGTCACATGGCACATAGACATCCGGCAGAAAGTGCATTTCCACCTTGATGACACCGTCACCCTGGCAGGCTTCGCAGCGGCCGCCTTTGACGTTGAAACTGAAGCGGCCCGGCATATAACCGCGCGAGCGGGCTTCCTGGGTGCCGGCGAACAATTCGCGGATGGGAGTGAACAGGCCGCTGTAAGTCGCGGGGTTCGAGCGAGGTGTTCTGCCGATCGGGCTCTGGCTGATGTCGATGACGCGATCGACCTGGTCGATTCCGGAGATGTTTTCGTATGGTGCCGGGTTCTTGCTGGTGCGGTTCAGTTCCTCGGCGACCGCTTTGTAAAGCGTGTCATTGACCAATGTTGATTTGCCTGAACCGGAGACGCCGGTGATACAGGTCATGAGTCCAAGTGGAATGGAAACATTGATGGCCTTCAGGTTGTTTCCTGTCGCGCCCGACACCACGAGCTGACGCTTCTGATCTGCTTTGATCCGTTTATCCGGCACGGCAATCGCGCGACGCCCCGAAAGGTACTGACCGGTCAGCGACTGGGGGTTGCTGGTGATTTCTTCCGGCGTACCTTCGGCCACCACCTGGCCACCGTGAACGCCGGCACCCGGTCCGAGATCGACCACGTGATCTGCCGCGAGTATCGCCTCTTCGTCGTGTTCGACGACGATGACCGTGTTGCCGATGTCTCGCAGGTGAATCAGCGTGCCGAGCAAACGCTTGTTGTCGCGCTGATGCAGGCCGATTGATGGTTCGTCGAGGATGTACATGACGCCGACCAGGCCCGAGCCGATCTGGCTGGCCAGGCGAATTCTCTGCGCTTCACCGCCGGACAGCGTTTCTGCGCTGCGATTCAGGGAAAGGTAGTCCAGCCCGACGTCACTCAGGAACCCGAGCCGGGCGCCGATTTCCTTGACGATCTTTTCCGCGATCGTGGCCCGCCAGCCATCGAGTGTCAGGGTTTCGAAAAAGGCGCGGGCGTTGCCGACCGACATATCACTGATCTCCGGCAGCGACATGTCGGTGATAAACACGTTGCGTGCCGAGCGATTTAGCCGGGTGCCATTGCAGTCGGGGCAAGGCTGGCTGTTGAGGTAGCGTGTCAGTTCCTCACGAACCGCATTTGACTCGGTTTCCTTGTAGCGGCGATCCAGATTGGGGATGACACCTTCGAAGCGATGCTTTTGCTTGATCTCCATGCCGCGGGAGTTGGCATAGTAAAACTCGATTTTTTCCTTGCCGCTGCCGTACAAGACGATTTGTTGCAGTTCCTCGGTCAGTTCGTCATACGGGGTTTCGATATCGAACTTGTAATGCTTTGCCAGGCTTTTGATCATCTGGAAGTAATAGGTCGTCTTTCGGTCCCAGCCGCGAATTGCTCCGCCCGCCAGCGAAAGGTCCGAATTGACGATGACCCTTTCCGGATCGAAAAACTGTTTGACGCCCAGCCCGTCGCAACCCGGGCAGGCACCGCTCGGATTGTTGAAGGAGAAGAGTCGCGGCTCCAACTCCGTCAGACTGTAGCCACAAATATTGCAGGCGAAGCGGTCGGAGAAGACCAGTTCTTCCTTGCCGACGTCGTCCATGAAGGCGATGCGGGCAACGCCGTCCGCCAGCCGCAATGCTGTTTCGAACGATTCTGCGAGCCTCTGTTTCATGTCCGGTTTGATCCTGAACCGGTCAACAACGGCCTCGATATTGTGTTTGCGCCTGAGGTCCAGCTTGGGCGGATCGTCCAGTTCGTAGACTTCACCGTTGATTCGCGCCCTGATGAAGCCTTGAGCCATCAGGTCCTGCATCAGCTGAACGTGTTCGCCCTTCCTGTCGACGACAACTGGCGCCAGCAACATCAGTCGACTGCTTTCGGGCAACGCAAGCACCTGGTCGACCATCTGGCTGACCGTCTGGGCTTCCAGCGTGACGCCATGGTCCGGACACCGGGGCGTTCCCGCCCGGGCATACAAAAGTCGCAGGTAGTCGTAAATCTCCGTGACGGTGCCAACGGTCGAGCGGGGATTGTGCGAGGTGGATTTCTGCTCGATGGAAATGGCCGGTGACAGGCCGTCGATATGATCGACATCCGGTTTTTCCATCATCGACAGGAACTGCCGGGCGTACGCAGACAGCGATTCGACGTAGCGTCGCTGGCCTTCCGCGTAAATTGTGTCAAATGCGAGCGATGACTTGCCCGAACCTGACAGGCCCGTGAAAACGATCAGCTTGTCCCGCGGCAGGCACAAGTCGACGTTCTTCAGGTTATGCGTTCGCGCGCCGCGAATATCGATCGATTTCATAGGAGAATGCAGTGAACGCCAAACAACCTGCTAATATACGCCGCCGCCGGCAACGGGCGCAAACAAGGTTCGCGATCAGGAATAATGAGCAGGGATATCAGTCAATTGATTGGTGCGATGCTGCCGCGTGAGCGGCGGGCTGTCGGCGTCATTGCGCTCATAGCCATTTTCCGTATGTTTGGCCTGTTCGCTCTGCTGCCGGTGCTCGCCATTTATGCGGCTGACCTGGAGGGAGCAACCCCGGCGCTCATTGGTATTGCCGTGGGTGGCTACGGCCTGACGCAGGCGGCATTGCAAATCCCGTTCGGGGCGCTGTCAGACCGCATTGGCAGGATTCCGGTCATCCTGTTCGGTCTGGCATTGTTCGCCGCCGGCAGCGTACTGGCCGGCCTGAGTGACAGCATAGCCGGCGTCATCGCCGGTCGATTACTGCAAGGTGCCGGCGCAATTTCGGCGACATTGACGGCGTTGCTGGCCGATGCAACACGCGATGAAATGCGCACCCGCTCTATGGCCATATTCGGCATCGGCATTGGCAGCTCGTTCCTGCTTGCCCTGATCCTGGGGCCGGCAATCGCCGCGGTCGCCGGCGTTAAGTCGCTGTTCTGGATGGCCGCAGGGCTCGCCATACTGGCGGGTGTGCTGCTGTCATTTTTGCCACCTGGGATCGAATTGCCGGCGCAGGCGCCTGACCGGCGGATTAGTGCGGCCTTTCGGCCAGACCTGCTGCGGCTGGATGGCTACATTTTCGTATTGCACGCGGTCATGACGGCCAGCTTCGTGGCACTACCGTTTCTGTTGCGAAACGATCTCGGCGTTGTCCTGGGAGGGCACTGGAAGATATACATTGGCGCATTGCTCACCTCACTCGTTGGTACCGTGCCACTCGTCATTGCGGATGAACGGCAGGGCAAAACCACGACCGTGACGATTGCGATCCTTCTGTTGCTGGTCGGGCAGGCAATCCTGGCGCTGGCAGGATCGACGGTGACGATCGTCTTTGTCGCGCTTGCCATTTTCTTCGCCGGATTCAATTTCCTGGAGGCCGGTCTGCCGGCAAGGTTGTCGATTCGCGCGACCGGAGAGTTGCGGGGCGCGTCGCTTGGTGTCTTCTCGAGTGCGCAGTTCCTGGGCGCGTTCGCTGGCGGGCTGATCGGCGGATTCTTCCTCGCAGGCGGCAATCCGGCCGCCGTATTTATGGTTTGTGCGCTGATCGCGGCCACCTGGCTGGTGGCGCACCGGCTGGCGCCTGACAGCGAATAACTGGCAAAAACGACCGTAAATCGGCTTGTTATTGGTACCGGCTCGCCTACAATAGCTACCCCGCGCAAATAGGCGCGGCCCCGCGCAAATAGTCGCGGCCAGAAAAAACACCAGTACAGGGGACGAATATGGCTCGTGGAGTCAATAAAGTGATTGTCGTCGGAAATCTTGGCAACGATCCGGAAACCAAATATATGCCGAGTGGCTCGGCAGTCACCAATCTCAGCGTGGCAACCAACGAGTCCTGGAAGGACAAGCAAACCGGCGAACAGAAAGAGCGCACCGAATGGCATCGTGTCGCCATGTTCGGCCGCCTGGCGGAAATTGCCGCGGAATACTTGAGAAAGGGTTCCATGGTCTATATCGAAGGCAAGCTGCGCACCCGCAAATGGCAGGACCAGCAGGGCAATGATCGCTACTCGACCGAAATCATCGCTGACGAAATGCAGATGCTGGGCGGGCGCAGCGGCGCCGGTGCACCGGCCATGAGCGGTGACTCAGGTCCGCCCCCGGCTCCGCCTTCACAGGGTGGGGGTTCCGGTGGCGACTTCGACGATGACATCCCATTCTGAGCGCGCGGCAGTCGGCGCACTGCTTTGTTAAATTCCGGCCGAAAATGCTCATTGACCGACGTATACACTCCGCTTGTCGACCGGAATTTGCCTCGTATTGCATCCGACGACAGGTTCTCCATTCCCGCCCCGAGCCGGAATGGGCCTGAGATTTTTTCAGTTTTAATGTCGAGTTAATCAGCAATGACCGCCAAGCTCTATATCAAAACGATGGGCTGCCAGATGAACGAGTATGACTCGGAGAAGATGGCCGACGTCCTGCGGGTGTCGCATGGCTATGAGCTGACCTCGGATGCCGAAGACGCGGATCTGTTGCTTGTAAACACCTGTTCTATTCGAGAGAAGGCTCAGGAGAAAGTGTTTTCAGAGCTTGGACGCTGGCGGGCGTTCAAGGAAAAAAGACCCGACATCATGATTGGCGTTGGCGGTTGCGTTGCCAGCCAGGAAGGTGAGGGCATTCGCAATCGGGCTCCGTTCGTCGATATGGTGTTCGGGCCGCAGACCTTGCACCGGCTTCCGCAGCTCGTAGACGAGGTCCGCAACAAGGGGCGGGGCGTCGTCGATGTTTCGTTCCCGGAAATTGAGAAATTTGACCGACTACCCGAGCCGCGCGCCGAGGGTCCGACGGCATTCGTGTCTGTCATGGAGGGGTGCAGCAAGTATTGTTCTTTTTGTGTTGTTCCTTATACCCGTGGCGAGGAAATCAGTCGCCCGCTCGACGATGTCATCGCCGAAGCTGCGACTCTCGCGGCCCAGAATGTCCGCGAGATCAATTTGCTTGGACAAAACGTCAATGCCTATCGCGGTCCGATGCATGACGGGCAAATCGCCGATCTGGCTACACTGATCTATTACGTTGCTGCAATCGATGGAATAGACAGGATTCGCTTCACGACGTCGCACCCCGTCGAGTTCACTGATAGCCTGATCCGGGCGTATGCGGAGGTGCCGGAGCTCGCAGACTATCTGCACCTGCCGGTGCAAAACGGTTCGGACCGGATTCTTTCTATGATGAAGCGTGGCCATACGGCGCTCGAGTACAAGCAGAAGATTCGCAAGCTTCGGGCCGTCCGTCCGAATATCTCGTTGTCGTCTGATTTTATTGTCGGCTTCCCTGGCGAAACTGATGCGGATTTCGAGGCGACCATGAACCTTATCGCCGACCTGGGGTTCGACCAGTCTTTCAGTTTTATCTACAGCGCGCGGCCTGGAACCCCGGCGGCAGGCCTGGCTGATGACACGCCGATCGAAGTCAAGAAAGAACGCCTGAATATCCTGCAGACGCGAATCAATCAACAGGCGATGGAAATCAGCCGTGGCATGGTAGGCACCACTCAATCGGTACTGGTCGAAAAGCCATCGAAGAAGAATCCGCGACAGCTGTCCGGAAGAACGGAAAATATGCGCTGGGTCAATTTCGATGCTGACCCGTCCTGCATCGGCAGCTTTGTCGATGTCGTGATCACCGAAGCACTGCCCAATTCGCTCCGGGGACGACTGGCTGACAACCGCGCGGTTGCCTGAGTATCCTTTGAAATTAAATAATTAGATATCAACTACCAATGGGTGGACGCTGTTTATCAGCGTGTATCGGTCACGATTCGTTTATACAGGTGACATCGGTACAATAGAATCTTCGTTGATCGTCCGGCCCCTGAAAAAACAGGTGTAAAAACTTAAACTTGAACGCAACACAGATATCTCAGGATATTGTCCTGGAACCCGCCGATAACAGTCGTCTCGCCAACCTCTGCGGTCAGTTCGATGAGCATCTGCGACAGATCGAACGCCGCCTCAATGTTGAAATCGCCAGCCGCGGAAACCGTTTTCGCATCACCGGTAATGCCGGTGCGGCGCGAATTGGCTCAAGCGTACTTCGCTCTCTTTTCCGCATGACCGATAGCGAGAGGCTCGATCCCGAGCGCGTACACGTCTGTTTGCAGGAGTCTGTAATGAACGACAACCAGGCAAGAAAGGAAGATAGCGGCGAACCGGTCGGTGCCGCTGATGATGAGGATTACGCGATCCAGACCAGGAAGAAGCTGGTGCGGGCGCGCGGCAACAACCAGAAGTCCTACCTGAAAAGTATTCGTGACCATGATCTTGCCTTCGGCATCGGGCCCGCCGGGACCGGCAAGACGTATCTCGCCGTGGCCAGCGCAATTGACGCGCTCGAAAATGAGCATGTGCGGCGCATCGTGCTGGTGAGGCCTGCGGTGGAAGCAGGAGAGCGACTGGGGTTCCTGCCGGGCGATATGTCACAGAAAGTCGACCCTTACCTGCGGCCAATGTATGACGCCTTGTTTGATATGCTCGGGCCGGATCAGGTGGCGCGGCTGATAGAGAAGAACATTATTGAAGTAGCGCCACTCGCGTTCATGCGTGGTCGCTCGTTGAATGATTCGTTCGTCATTCTCGACGAGGCTCAGAATACGAGCGTCGCCCAGATGAAGATGTTCCTGACACGTATCGGATTTGGCTCGCGGTCGGTGGTTACTGGCGACGTCACACAGATCGATCTGCCGTCGGGTCAGCAATCCGGTCTGAAGAACGCCATCGATATTCTGAGCGACGTCGAAGGCGTTGCGTTCACTTATTTCACGCCGGGAGACGTCGTACGGCATCAACTGGTGCAACGAATTGTCGAAGCGTATGAGGCGGACAGCAGCACGCGCGGCTGAAGTGCCGATTCGATGAATGCCAGGATTTCAGTTGACGTGCAGATCGCCTGCCAGGTCGCCAGTGTGCCGCGCGAGGACCAGATTCGATCCTGGGTCGTCGCGGCGATTGGTCGGATATCGGATGACATCGCGATCGAAGTATCAGTTCGCATCGTTGACGAGGAAGAAGGTCGGCAGCTGAACAGCCAGTATCGGGGTCAGGACAAGGCAACCAATGTATTGTCATTTCCGGCCGACGACGGGGATATTCCCGTGTTGCCGGCTGATGTGCCCCGCTCGCTTGGCGATATTGTCATTTGCGGCCAGGTTGTTGAAAGAGAGGCGGCCGAGCAGGAGAAGGCCGTGGCGGATCACTGGGGACATATGCTGGTGCATGGTTCGCTGCATTTGCTCGGCTATGATCACGAGGTCAGCGAAGAAGCCGAGGCGATGGAAACGCTCGAAAGGCAGATTCTCGCGGCGCAGGGGGTGGGAGATCCCTATGCCGTTTAATGTGACGAATTGCGAGAATTTGAAATCAATTGAACTGCTACAATATTGGTGTGTACGCGGCTGGATCGCGCATATCAGCAGACGAGGACAATGAACGACAAACCGCCAAGTACTATCGGCTCGGGGAAAACCGGCGTATTAAAACGTGTCTTACGCGCCATCAAAGGTGAGCCCCTGAGCCGCGACGAAATCCAGGGTCTCCTGCAAGAAGATGAAAGTGTCTTCGAGCCCGAAGAAAAAGAGATGTTGTCCGGTGTACTTGAAGTTGCCGAGACGCAGGTTCGTGAGGTCATGATCCCGCGCTCGCAAATGATCGTCATCGAAAGAGATCAGCCCACCGATGAAATGCTGGATGTCATCATCGGTTCCGGTCATTCCCGCTTTCCGGTCATCGGCGAAGACAGGGACGAGGTGCTGGGCATCCTGTTGGCAAAGGACCTGCTGAGATTTTTCAGTGATGTCAGCGACACCGAGCTGGACATCGAAAAATATCTGCGGCCTGTATCAGTCATTCCGGAGTCCAAACGTCTGAACGCGCTGCTCAAGGAATTTCGCGACAGCCACAATCACATGGCAATCGTCGTCGATGAGTACGGCGGTGTATCGGGACTCCTCACGATTGAGGATGTGCTTGAGGAAATTGTTGGCGAGATCGACGACGAGCATGATCCCGAGGAAGCCGAGTTCATTCAGCCAGACAAGGATATCGACGGGCGACCGTGTTTTGCCGTCCGTGCGCTCACGCGAATCGATGACTTCAATGAATTCTTCGGCTGTGAATTTACTGAGGAAGAAGACTACGAGACCATCGGGGGTCTTGTGATGCACGAACTGGGGCGACTGCCGAGGCTTGGAGAAAAGCTTTTGTACGAAGGTTTTGAGTTCTGTGTGATCCGGGCGGACCGACGGCGAATCGACACGCTCCAGGTCATGCGGACTGCCCAGGAACCCGAAGCGTCCACAGGCTGACGTGGCAGCTGATTTTTCGCTGGAGGAAGTAGCTGCCCGCAGGCCCTGGCTGACCAGGCTCTGTTTTTTCCTCAGCGGTGCACTGACGATGCTTTCGTTTGCGCCGGCAGGATGGTTTCCGCTGGCGCTGGTCCTGACGCTCCCGGCGTTGTTCTCGTTTTATCAGTTGCCGCCCCGGCAGGCCGCCCAGCTCGGGTTCGCTTTCGGCGCGGGTCTGTTCATGACCGGTACCTACTGGCTCTACGTTTCAATTCACGTATTCGGACAGGCGCCACGGATCCTGGCTGTTTTCCTGATGGTGGCCCTGGTCATCATCATGGGTTTCTATTACGCAGCCACCGGCTGGTTAATTTCACGATTGAGTCGGGGCAACGCCTGGCGTTTCCTGGTTCTGGCACCCGCAGTCTGGGTTCTGTTTGAGTGGCTGCGCGGCTGGTTCCTGAGCGGTTTCCCGTGGATGACGCTGGGCTATAGCCAGATTGACTCGCCGCTCGCGGGTTTCGCGCCGGTCATCGGTATTTTCGGCGTGTCGTTGACGCTGATGATCAGCGCGAGCGCGGTGCTCATGTCTGTCCTTGCTACTGGCAGGAAACGAGTTGCGTTTATCGCGATCGCATTCGTACCCTGGATCTGTGGTGCAGGCTTGAAAAACATCGACTGGACCGAGCCCGCCGGGCCTGCTGTGCGAACGACGATCGTGCAGGGCGGCGTGTCTCAGGATCGCAAATGGTTGCCGGAGCAGTTCAGGACGACCCTCGACCTGTACCGTTCTTCACTGATCGATCACGCAGACAGTGACCTGGTTATCTGGCCCGAAGTGGCGATTCCGGCGGTCCTGGACCAGGTCGAAAGCTATGTAAGCATACTGCAATCAGACGTGGTAACACGGGATACCACACTGTTGTTCGGCATACTCGAGCGTGATGAGGCGCGGGAGAATGTTTACAACAGTGTCATCGCGCTCAACGGTGACAAACGACAGGTCTACCGGAAGCGCCATCTTGTGCCGTTTGGGGAGTATTTTCCGGTTCCGGATTTCGTTCGCGAGTGGATGCGGATGATGAACCTCCCGTACAGTGATATCAGTGCGGGCGATGCCGTTCAGCCGCTGCTTGAGATGCCGGACGGGAATCAGTTGTCAGTCGCTATTTGCTACGAAGATGCCTACGCCGCTGAGCAGCTTTATGCCCTGCCGGAAGCGAGCATCCTGATCAACGTCAGCAACGATGCCTGGTTTGGTGATTCCATTGCACCACACCAGCATTTGCAGATCGCCCGCATGCGGGCACTGGAAGTAGGGCGTTACGTCGTTCGCGCGACAAACAATGGCATTAGCGCGTTCATTTCGCCGGACGGCAGTTTCCTCAAGACCGGACCCCAGTTCGAATACCTGGCGATGAGCTACGATGTAGTCCCGAGGCAGGGTCTGACGCCCTACGTGAGGGGCGGAAACTGGCCGGTAATCCTGCTGACGCTGCTCATTGTTGCCGCCGCCGAATGGCGCTTGCGTGCCTCCTGAATCGATCATTCAATTCATTTATTGATTATGTATTATCATAAGTCATTGTTATATAATTAAAAAAACAACTTCTTTGCACAATTTTCTATAGTTCTATAGAATTTCGGCCTGATCAGAACAATGCGGCTACAAGCATGGCAACAGGCACCGACAACAACCGTTACCGGCATCAGAAGCAACTGGCCATCAGGTCGGCAGCTTCCGTTTTCGCTGAGAAGGGTTTTCACGGTGCCAGCACGAAGGACATCGCCGAACGTATGGGCATCAAGCAGGGCAGCCTTTACTACTACTTCAAATCGAAGGAGGAGGCGCTGGGCGAAGTCTGTCTGTTCGGGATTGAAGAATATGTCCTGCACATGAAGAAGATCGCAACGAGCGATCAGCCATTCGAGTCCAAATTAATGGCCACGATTACGTCACACCTGTCGAGCTACAGGGAACGAAACGAGGCGTTGAAGGTGCACAACGACGAACGACTGTACCTGCCCGAGGATAAAAGGGCCAAGCTCAAAGAATTGGGCAGCAGTTATCGCCAGCAGCTGGAAGCAATATTTGAGGAAGGCGCCAGGACGGGCGCATTGAGAAATTCAATCGATTGTCATTTCGCCGCGCAGGCCGTCATCGGCATGTGTAATGGCTGGGGTGACAACATCGTCAGAGATCCCGATCTGGATTTGTTCGACATTATCCAGAAGTGCACGGATCTGGTGTTAAACGGATTCGTCGAAAGACGGAAGAAAAAACGAGATGGCAGTGAAGCCGTCGCCACTGAAAATAGTCAATAGAACCAAAAAAAGGAATTGTAAGATGGCAAAGCAGATTGCAACGAACGTTGTCTGGCACGATGGTGAAATTTCGCGCGAAGACCGTTATCAGATTTTAAGACAGAAGGGAGCCACGGTATGGTTCACCGGGCTGTCAGGAAGCGGCAAAAGTACTATTGCGGTAGCGCTGGAAAAAGCACTGCACGCAATGGGCAAACTGTCGTACAGGCTGGACGGTGACAACGTCCGTCTGGGTATTAACAAGAACCTGGGATTCTCTGAAGAAGATCGCAAGGAGAACATTCGTCGCATTGGCGAGATTGCGAAGCTTTTTGGCGATTCGGGCACCATCGCACTTTCCAGCTTCATTAGCCCCTATCGTGGGGACCGCGACGAAGTGCGGGCATTGCATGAGGCTGCTGGTCTGCCGTTCGTTGAGATTTTCGTCGATTGTTCATTGAGCGTGGCCGAAGATCGTGATCCTAAGGGTCTTTATAAGAAGGCACGTGCTGGCGAGATCAAGAATTTCACCGGTATCGATGATCCGTACGAGGCTCCGCAAAACCCGGAGATTCACCTGCGTTCTGACGAGATGTCACTCCAGGAAGAAGTGTCAATCGTCATCGACTACCTGATGATGCACGATATTATTCGCAAAGAGTATTACACCCGTGCCGACGATCGTGTCGCGGCATCAGCTTAAGGATTCGGTAAAATGATCAAACCACACGGGGCGGACGCCCTGGATGCCCGCTATGTCAGCGACGAAGCTGAGCGCAAGGCGCTTATGAGCGAAGCGGAATTCCTGCCATCAATGTTGCTCAACTCGGCTGCGGCGGCAAATGCTGTCATGCTGGGCGCAGGCTACTTCACTCCGCTTAAGGGCTTCATGAATCTTGCCGACGCAATGAGCGTGGCAACTGACATGCAAACCACCAGCGGACTCTTCTGGCCGGTGCCGATTGTTAACATGACGGACGATGTCAGCGGACTCGATGTCAACCGACGCATCGCGCTGCGCGACCCGAACATTGCCGGCAACCCGATCATGGCCGTCATGGATGTCGCGTCCATCGAGGAAATCAGTGACGATCAGCTCGATACGATGACCGAGAAGGTATTCGGCACGCTGGATGAGTCACATCCCGGCGTTGCCGTCTTCCGCCACCAGGGCCGTTACTGTGTCGCGGGTGATATTCGCGTTCTCAGCCTCAGCTACTTCGCAACCGAATTTGGCCAAACCTTCAAGACAGCTGTCGAGATTCGCGATGAAATCGCCGAGCGAGGCTGGGAAACGGTCGTTGCATTCCAGACGCGAAACCCGATGCACCTCGCTCACGAAGAACTCTGCCGGATGGCGCTGGAGCGTCTGAATGCGGATGGTCTCGTGATTCACATGTTGCTTGGTCGCCTGAAGGAGGGAGACATTCCTGCCTCGGTTCGTGACGCCTGCATTCGCAAGATGGTAGACGTGTACTTCCCCGAGAACACTGTGATGATCAATGGCTACGGCTTCGACATGCTCTATGCGGGACCGCGGGAAGCCCTGCTGCACGCTGTGTTCAGGCAAAACATGGGTGCGACGCACCTGATTGTTGGCCGTGACCATGCCGGTGTTGGCAAGTTCTATGGTCCGTTTGATGCGCAGGCGGTTTTTGATGAGTTGCCGGAAGGAGCGCTGGATATCGAAATCTTCGCTGCCGATCATACGGCCTGGTCGAAAAAACTAAACCAGGTTGTGATGATGAGTGAGGCAAAGGATCATGATCCTGAAGATTTTTCCGTTTTGTCCGGCACGGCACTACGCGAAATGCTGGCTCAGGGGATTGCACCGCCGTCTGAAATTGTGCGCCCGGAAGTGGCAGAAATCCTCATGGATCACTACCAAATGGAAGCCAGGCAATCCGCAGTCGGAGAGTAAAGCCGGGGCCCGCATAGTGCTGAATTATGCGGGCTAGCTGCGCCCGTCGCCAGAACCGGTTATCCTCCGCCCTTCGATAGTGGAAGCAAAGCAAGAAGTGGATGGACGTAACGTACGAACCGGAGCTGGTTGAACAAAAAGCCCGCGCGTTTTGGGATGACACGCGGTGCTTCGAGGTCGATGAGGACCCGGACAAAGAGAAGTTTTATTGCCTGACGATGTTTCCGTATCCCAGCGGTCATCTGCACATGGGGCATGTCCGGGTATTCACGATTTCCGATGTCATCGCGCGCTATCAGCGCATGCAGGGCAAGCACGTGTTGCAGCCGATGGGCTGGGACGCCTTTGGCATGCCCGCTGAAAACGCCGCGATCAAACGCGGTGTGCCGCCAGCGAAATGGACCTATCAGAATATTGAGGATATGCGTGGCCAGTTCGATCGCCTGGGATATGGCTACGACTGGCGTCGGGAGGTCACCACCTGCAAGCCTGAGTACTATCGATGGGAACAGTGGCTATTCACGAAGCTGTTCGAGAAGGGGCTTGTCTATCGCAAGAATTCCATCGTCAACTGGGATCCGGTTGACCAGACCGTGCTGGCAAACGAGCAGGTCATCGACGGTCGTGGCTGGCGTTCCGATGCGCTGGTTGAACGCCGCGAAATTCCGCAGTGGTTCATGAAGATCACAGCCTACGCCGACGAGCTGCTGGAAGGTCTCGATCATCTGGACGGCTGGCCCGACTCGGTCAAGTCGATGCAAAGAAACTGGATTGGTCGGTCCGAGGGCGTCGAGCTTTCGTTCGACGTCGAAGATGAAGAAGAGCCATTGTCCGTATTCACGACGCGCCCCGACACGCTCATGGGCGTGACTTACATGGCTGTCGCAGCGGAACATCCGCTGGCAAACAAAGCAGCCTCAGACAATGCGGATCTCGCCGCCTTCATCGAGGAGTGCAAAAAAATGCACGCCGCCGAAGCCGAGATGGAGACGATGGAGAAAAAAGGTATGCCACTGGGCATCTCCGCAATCCATCCGATCACCGGGCAAAAGGTCCCGTTATGGGTCGCCAACTTTGTGTTGATGGGTTACGGCACCGGCGCAGTCATGGCAGTCCCCGGTCATGACTACCGGGACCAGGAATTTGCGGTCAAACACGGCTTGCCGATCGTCCAGGTGGTCGAGCCGCTCGACGGCAGTGAGATTGACGTAATGAAGGAGGCGTACGTCGACTACGGCAGGGTAGTTAACTCCGGCTTCATCGACGGCATGACTTTTGAAGAAGCGTTTGCGGCGATTGCGGAAAAATTCGAAAGTGAAGGCCGCGGCAAACGAACGATCAATTACCGCCTGCGAGACTGGGGTGTTTCCAGGCAGCGGTACTGGGGTACGCCAATTCCGATCATTTATTGTGACGATTGCGACGCGCAGCCAGTGCCGGAAGACCAGTTGCCGGTCGTCTTGCCCGAGGATGTAGAAGTGACCGGCGTCGGCTCGCCACTGAAAGACATGCCCGAGTTTTACGAGGTTGCATGTCCAAAGTGCGGCAAGCCGGCAAGGCGCGAGACGGATACGTTCGACACCTTTGTAGAGTCCTCCTGGTACTTCTCACGCTATGCGAGTCCGGATTGCGACACAGCCATGCTGGACGAGCGTGAGGCATACTGGATGCCGGTCGACCAGTACACCGGCGGTGTCGAGCATGCAATTCTGCACCTCCTGTATTCACGTTTTTATCAGAAGCTGATGCGCGATTTCGGACTGTCTGGTGCAGATGAACCGTTTACCAATCTCCTGACGCAGGGCATGGTGCTGAAAGACGGTGCCAAGATGTCCAAGAACAAAGGCAATACGGTTGATCCACAGGCGCTGATCGACAAGTTTGGTGCGGATACAGTTCGCTTGTTCATGATGTTTGCAGCACCACCGGAGCAGGCGCTCGAATGGTCTGACGACGGTGTTCAGGGCGCATCGCGATTCCTGAAGCGATTCTGGAATGCCGTTCAGGCGCATGCTGCAAAAGGCGACGTTCCGGCGCTGGATCCCGACTCGTTGAACGACGCCGAGCGCGATCTTCGCCGCAAGACGCACCAGACCATTGCAAAGGTCAGCGACGATATTGGCCGCCGATATACCTTCAATACGGCGATTGCAGCGAGCATGGAATTGCTGAATGCAGTGAACAGGAGTGATGGCTCGTCTCCACAGGCCGTGGCCGTTGAGCGCGAGGCCCTCGATGCCGTGGTGCTCCTGTTGTCACCAATAGTGCCGCACATAAGCCATGAACTCTGGGAAGTGCTGGGACATACGACCGCGCCCGTCAATGAGCTGTGGCCTGAATTCGATGAGTCGGCACTCGAGCAGGACACGATCGAAATCGTCGTGCAGGTAAACGGAAAATTGCGCGGGCGAATTTCAGTTGCGGCAGACGCAGACAAGGGCACGGTTGCCAGGCTGGCGCTTGCGGATGAGAACGTGAGTCGTTTCGTTGAAGGCAAAGACGTGCAAAAGACCATCGTCGTGCCCGGCAGGCTGGTGAACATTGTCGTATAAAGCTTCCTTACTTCTGTTCTTTTTCCTGGCTGGTTGCGGATTCCAGATGCGTGGCGCGTCCACTGTGCCGCCGGAAATGTCGCGAACTTATATACAGACCAGCGACAGGCACAGCCTGTTCTATCGCAGATTGAGAATGGGTCTGCAAAACGCCGGCGTGGAGGTCGTGGATTCACCTGCAGATGCGACGGCCATATTCTCGATTTATTCCGACCTGACCGGACAGCGTGTGTTATCCGTCTCTGCGCGCAACGTACCACGTGAATTCGAGGTCTTTTACACCGTTAACTATGGGCTGGATACGACGACTGCCAGCTTGTTGCCCCCGCGTACCCAGACATTGACCAGCGACTACAGGTGGGATGAGACCCTGGTGCTTGGCAAGGAAAAAGAGGAACAGGTGTTGCGTGAGGCGATAACAGACGATCTCGTTCGGATCGTGATGATCCAGTTGTCAGGAATCTGAGCACGTCGGCAGTCAGGCAGAACGTACTGCGGGTTGCGGACATCGACGCCAAAGCCATTGACGAGTTTCTTGGTCGCTTCGGCCTCAGCCTCGAATGGATAGCGCCCGGATTGCCCATCACTGGCAGTTTCTGGGGTGATTCCGAGGCGGGCATCGTGGGGCATCGCGTATTTGTTCGCGAAGACACGCCGGTTCATTCGATGCTTCACGAAGCTTGTCACATCATTTGCATGTCAGACGAACGGCGGGACAGGCTCAACCGGGACGCGGGCGGGGATGATCTGGAGGAATCCGCTGTTTGCTATCTGCAAATTGTACTCGCGGATTTTCTGCCGCGTGTTGGCCGAAAGCGACTGATGCAGGACATGGATGCATGGGGCTACAGCTTCCGTCTCGGCAGAACAGACCGCTGGTTCGCGGATGACGCCGGAGATGCGCTGGCGTGGTTGCAAGAGAATAATCTGCTGTCGGCCACGGGTGAGCCTGTTTTTCGATTGCGTGACACCTAGCCGGAATCCGTAGCGGTGTTTGGAATCAATGGCTTAGGTGCATAGGTGATTTTCCGGCTGGCGCCGGCAAAATACACTGTGCAATATGGCCAAAACATAATGCCGGCGAGCGATACATGGCACTGATCCGTTACCTGCTGTACTTCCTGGGCATAGGGCTGCTGACCTGGATGCTGACTGCGCTCGAGATATCATCGCCGGGCAGCCTGAAACTACAACTCTATATGTCGGCGGCGGATACCCTGGGTACCAGCGAGTACTCGCCGGTGGAAATCATTCAGCCCGGCATCCTGATCATTTGTGGACTTCTCTATGCCTGGGTCGCGGCAAACTGCCCCACGCAGAGACCGATCGCGTTCGTGTTTGGCGGCCTGGCACTCATTTTCGCAATTCGTGAGCTGGACTATTTTCTCGACAGATTTGTTGCCGATAACTTCTGGCAGTTTCTTATCGGAATCATCTCTGCCCTCGTCATAACCTACAGCTACCGACAGCGGCGTCGCTTTCGCATCGCCTGGCTCAGGATGTGGCCGTCGCCCGGAATTACGCTACTCTTCGCCGGCGCCACGATTATCTTCGCGTTCGGCCTGCTGGTGGGACACGAGCCACTCTGGATGGCTATCCTGGGCGATGACTATCAACGCCTGGTTAAACTTGCGGTGGAGGAGTTCATAGAACTGTCTGGCTACTTTCTGTGGATGATTGGCACCATCGAGTACACCTACCAGGCCAAGGCCATCGCCTTCCGCGAACCCGAGGCTGCCGCGGCAAAGCGCAGGAGGCGTCGATTACCCAGATCTGAAGGGCGATTTTGACCCGACAAAAACGCTAATATTGCCGCCATGAACGCCCACTGTAGGAAATTCATATTCCTGTGCTTGCTACTGTTGCCACTTGGGCAGGTACTTGCCCAGGATGTTGAGCCGAGGCGCTGGACGCCGCTGCCGCCGGGAATCAATGTGCTTGGCTCGGGCATCGCCGTTACCACGGGCGACGTACTGTTTGACCCGGCACTGCAGATTGAAGATGCCAAGGTGGATGTGGAGACTGTCGGCGCCTCCTATGTGCGTTCCTTTTCTCTTGCCGGCAAACTGGCGCGATTCGATTTGACGGTACCCTGGCAGCATGCGAAATGGAACGGCCTGCTCCAGGGTCAGCCTGCCAGCGTGACCCGGGTAGGTTTGAGCGACCCGGTCGTTCGGCTTTCAATGATACTTGCCGGCGGGCCGCCGGATCCGACGGCATCCTCGAGTACCGTGGTTGGGGCCGCCATCGCCGTGACGGTTCCCGTGGGCGAATATTTCGAGGACAAGCTGCTCAATCTCGGCCAAAACCGCTATGTAATTCGTCCACAGCTCGGCGTCGTGCACACCCGGGGACAGTGGTCTTATGAATTAACCGGTTCGGTCTTTTTTTTCACGGACAATGATGAATTCTTTGGCGGCGCAACGCGCGGGCAGGACCCGCTTTATGCAATGCAAGGCCATGTCATTCACAGTTTCAAAAAACCCGGATACTGGGCAGCGTTGAGTGCCGGCTACGGCCTCGACGGGCAGTCGATCATTAACGGAAACCGGGCGAACGACGAAAGGCGCGTCTTCATATCTGCGTTATCACTCGGCATGCCGCTGGGGAGTCGGCAAGG
>JAHEFF010000101.1 GCA_024640315.1 Woeseiaceae bacterium | reverse complement strand
GAAAAGAATTACGACTGATTCGCTCTGGCCCGCGGGCTGATCCAACTGCCTGTGTTGATGGCGCCCAAATAGTAACGAGTCAAACCAGCGAGCATCTTGCTGCGAACTCTCAGCGTCGGGATGCGGCCCAATGTGAGCAAATCGGCGATCGCGGCGATTGTCAGGCCTGGAATACGCAGGACGGCGATCAGGTCATGCGTCAGCCAGCGCTCAAGACCGTTGGTGTGATTCTGGGTGTATACGTGTTTCGAGATAATGACTTCAAGCTTCGTCATTGTCTTGACGTCCACATTGATTCGGCTGGAGCCGCCGTGCGCGTGGATCACCTGAACGTGGGGTGTATAAGCTACTTTCTTCCCGGCGTCGTGCGCCCGTTTGCACAGGTCGGCGTCCTCGACGTACATCCAGTAGTCGCTCGACCAACCGCCGATTTCGTCGTAGTCAGTCCTGTCGATCAGCAGAAAAGAACCTGTCACCCAGTCGCAGTAGACCAGTTCATTATAATCTGCACGCGGGTCGGGTTTGCGGTTGGGTACAATCTTTCGCAGTAGAAATTTTACTGTCTTGCTCTGGTTGAGCAGGTCTGGAAATTCGTCGAATACCTTCTGTGGGCGGCCATCGGAGCCAACCTGCTTCGGTGCTATGAGAGCAACATCCGGATGCGCAGCCTTTTCCGCTATCAGCGCACGAATTTCGGCGACGGTTGCGATAACGTCCGGATTCATGAAAAGTAACTGGCTTCCTGATGCTTCAGCGACACCAATGATACAGCCGAAACCGAAACCACTGTTGTCCGGGTTGGCGATCATTTTCACCCAAGGAAACTTTTGGCGAAATGACTCGAACGATGATGCCTCGGTCTCATTATCCACAATGATGACCTCCCAATTCTCGGGGAAATCGGGCTGCAGGCTTTCCAAGGCTTTTTGAATGTGACCCCAGGCGCGGTAATTTACGATGATGATTGAGAGTTTCATTTTTCCTGTGACGACCTGCTCTTTGAGTGCGACAGGTAGTAGACCACCAGGCCTGAGGCAATGACACCAAGCCCGAACAGGGCCTCGACCGGCCTGTTCATCAACACAAACCATAAGGTCCAGCCGGTTAGCGCCAGGTAAATGATTGGCGGAAGCGGGAACAGAAAGGTCCGGTATGGGCGTTCCAGGTCCGGTTGTTGGCGCCGCAGGACGAACACTCCCATGACAGTCGCGAAACTATTCAGCGCCAGCGTAAATCCGGCAAACACGAGGATTGATTCGAATGTCGATGTCAGTATGAAGATCACAGCCAGGATCGACTGAACGTAAATTGCGTTACTCGGAATGCCGTCAGCGTTTTTCCGGGCGAGCACCCGAAGTGCATAAAAGTCCTCTCCTATGACCTGCAAAACCCTCGGCCCGGCCAACGTCATCGCACTGACCGTAGAAACGAGCAACATGGCAAGAACAAGCCCCGTGAATTGTCCACCCAGATCCCCAAACGCAGATCGTGCCGCAATATAGCCGACTTCGACTTCGCCTTTCATCGCATCGACAGGTGCTGCATACATGAATACAAAATTCAACGCTACGTACAGCACAGTCACTACGAGCGTCCCGGTCAGGAGAATGCCGGGCAAGGTGCGTTGCGGGTTCTCAAGTTCGCTGCTGAGGTAAGTGGCCGCATTCCACCCCGTATAGGCATAACTTACGTAGATCAGGGACACAGCGAAAGCGCTGCTCATCAGCAACGTACCGTCGCCAGCGGATGGCAGGAAGCGAATCGGCTGAGGTGTATCAATGATGAGGACCACCGCAAGGCAGAACAGCAGGATGACAGCCACCTTGAGGATCGTGAAAATCACCTGGATCCCGCCACTGCTTCGGCGGCTTCCGCCGTGGACAGCGGTGAGAATGATGACGAGACCCACCGCCAGCAGCTTTTCGAGCCAGGCTGGCGATTCCCCCTGCGCTATCGATGTAGCGTAGGCGGCGAAGGTTATTGCGGCCAGCGCTGTCGGCCCGGCAAATCCGATGGTCGCGGATGTCCAGCCGGACACGAATCCGGCCGCCGGATGGTAGATACGGGCGAGGAAATTGTATTCACCGCCTGAGCGTGGCATTGCTGCGCCAAGTTCGGCGTAAGTCATCGCGCCACAGACTGCAATCAGTCCGCCTACGGCCCACAGCATCAGGATGACGAAGCCGGACTGGATCTCCAGGAGCTGGAATCCGAGGCTGGTGAACACGCCGGTTCCGACCATATTGGCGATAACGACAGCTGTCACCGTCGGAAATCGAAACTTGTCACCGGGCATGCAGTTCCAGCCTTCATTTGCTTGGTGTGGCGCCATTATTGCGATGTCGGCGTTGGAGGTCCAACGGTTTGGGTGGTGAGTTGCTGTTCAGCTCGCCCGGACTTCGGGATTTGCGTATTAGCAGGGGCGCAGGAAACTGTCAAAATGCGGAAATTGGTGTGTAATTGACAGGCGCCCCATTCTGGTAATCGAAGAGGCTTGAGCAGCATGAAAAAGAAATCAAACGGTGGTTCTGAATCCGAGGCTGCCAATCCAGCACATATTTTCGGCGAAATGCGCCACAGCCCGGAGCAGATTCGGGATCTGTTTCGCAATGGGACTTATCCGTACAAGACCCGGGTCAAAACTGCGGTTTATGAACGGCACAAAAAAGAGCTGCAAGTTGAGCTTCTGAAGGTGCAGAACTGGGTCAAACAAACCGGCCAGCGGATTGTCGCGTTGTTTGAAGGGCGCGATGCGGCCGGGAAGGGCGGCACGATCAAGCGTTTTATGGAGCACCTGAATCCTCGCGCGGCCCGCGTCGTGGCACTCGAGAAGCCGACCGAACATGAACTGGGCCAATGGTATTTCCAGCGCTACATCAAGCATTTGCCGACCAAGGGGGAAATCGTCCTGTTCGACCGGTCCTGGTACAACCGTGCCGGCGTTGAACGCGTAATGGGTTTCTGCAGCTCTCTCGAGTACCTGGAGTTCATGCGTCAGGCTCCGGATCTTGAACGGATGCTCGTGCGGTCGGGAATCCGTCTGTTCAAATACTGGTTCTCCGTCACGCACGACGAACAACAGAAACGCTTCGGCGCACGCATCGATGACCCGCTCAAGCAATGGAAGTTAAGCTCCATCGACGAAGAATCCAGAAGCAAATGGGTGGAGTACACTCAGGCGAAAGAGTCGATGTTCTTCTATACCGACACGGCGGATGCTCCCTGGACGGTGATCAAGTCAGACGACAAGAAACGCGCACGCCTGAATTGCATGCAGCATTTTCTTTCAAGTCTGGATTATCCGGACAAGAATGAGCACGTGCTTCATGGCCCGGATCCGCTGATCGTTGGCACACCTTCACAAGTCATTGAAAAAGACCGGCACCTCTGGGGTTAGATCTCAAGTTTGAACTCGTCGGCGTCTTTGTGAAACGCAAAGCGGTCACGAAATTTTCTCAGTGCATCCAGGTCGAGCGTCGCGGTTGCTGAGCCTTCAGTGTCCCCGAGATCGGCGAGGTAGTCTCCGAGGTAGTCAATGATAGCGCTGCCGCCGGAGTAGGGAAGCTCGTTACCGTCCGTTCCAACGCGATTTACGCCGATGTTAAAACTGAGGTTTTCAATTGCTCGGGCTCGAAGCAACGTTTCCCATGCGTGATGTCGGCGGCTTGGCCAGTTGGCGACGTAGATTAATACATCGTAGCTGCCGCGATTACGTGACCAGACGGGAAACCGAAGGTCGTAGCAAACCATTGGGCAAACTCGAAAGCCATTGATTTCGAAGGTGACAATGTCGTTACCCTGCGCATAGTGGTCCTGTTCGTCAGCCAGACGGAACAGGTGCCGCTTGTCGTACGTGATCATGCTTCCATTGGCATTAACGCAGAAGAATCGATTGTAGTATTTATCGCGGTCAGCAATGATCAGGCTGCCGCAAATAGATGCGTTTCTCGCTTGCGCCATATCCTGCATCCAGGAGACCGATTCGCCGTCCATGGGTTCGGCGAGGTTCGGCGCGTCCATTGAAAATCCTGTCGTAAACATTTCCGGCAGGATGATGAGATCTGTCGGTTCGACTATCGAATCAATTTTTTCACTGAACATGGCTCGGTTCTTTTCCGCATCGTGCCAGTGAAGGCTGGACTGAATGATCGTTACGTCTAAAGTTGGCATAGTCTCGCGGCGGCTTCCTCGAGAATGTGATCGTCTTTTGCGAAACAAAACCGGAGGAGGTGATTGGCAAACGGCTGCTCACAGAAAACAGAAATTGGGATTGATGCTACCCCGATTTCGCGAGTAAGTGATTTGGCATAGGTCACATCGTCTTCATCGGTGATTTCGGAATAGTCGAGGATCTGGAAAAACGTGCCGTTTGTGGGCCTTAGCGTAAATCTCGACCCTGCGACGAGTTGGCAGAAATGGTTCCGTTTCTGTTCGTAGAAATCAGGCAACTCCGAATAATGGTCTGGTGTCTGCGCCATGTAATCGGCAATTGCATGCTGAACCGGCGTGATGACCGTGTAACAAACCCATTGGTGAATCTTGCGAAATTCATTCGTTAGTGCAGGGGGCGCTACGCAGTAGCCGACCTTCCAGCCTGTCGCATGGTAAGTCTTGCCGAATGACGAGACGACGAATGTACGGGCCCAGAGCTCATCGTGCTTGAGGAGGCTCTCGTGAGCAGCGCCATCGAAGACAATGTGTTCATAGACCTCATCTGACAGGAGGAAAGTTTTTGTTTGGCGGATAATGTCCGCAAGTTTATCGAGGTCATCGGGCGACAGAATTACGCCGGTCGGGTTGTGCGGGAAGTTTAGAATGATCAGCCTTGTCTTGTTGGTGACCGAGTCCTTGAGTCTTTCCCAGTCGATGTGAAAATCGGGCTTATCCGAGCTGGTAATCAGCGGGATATGAATAGTCCTGCCACCTGCGAGGGTGACGGAGGGCTCATATGAATCGTAGGCCGGGTCGAAGACAATGACCTCATCGCCGGATCGAACGACAGCCTGAATGGCACTAAACAGCCCTTCGGTCGCGCCGTCGCAAACAGTAATTTCGGACTCAAAATCTACGCTGCGTCCGTAAAGAGTCTGCACCTTGGCGGCTATCGCTTTTCGCAAGGCTGGCACGCCTGGCATCGGTGCATATTGATTTGCGCCGCTGTTCAGATACTGGCCGACCAGGTCGAGCAACTTCTGGCTCGGATTGAAGTTCGGAAAACCCTGCGACAGGTTGATCGCATCGCATTCCTCCGCGAGCGAGCTCATTACTGCGAATATCGTAGTGCCGGTTGCCGGCAGCTTGCTGTCCATGAATATTGCCACTCTGCTGTTAACTAAGCGGCGGGATCTTCCAGCCAGCCGGAATCGGACCCTGGTCCATGATGATTTCGCGATGATGGCTCCATGTAATCTGTATCGCCTCCGTCGTACCGATTCCGGCACCGCGAGGATCTCCACCCGGGCCGAACCAGTGGTTTTGCGGAGCGCCGGTCGTACGCGCCCTGGCACCGCAATAGGTCGTGCCATTGACCGTTGCACCTAACACCGCACTTTGGAAGTCGACATCCTTGCTGACTATCGCGGCAGTCAGGTGATGCGACATTCTTTCGAGGACGTCCAGCACTTTCGGCAGGTCGCCGTCACCCCAGCTGACAATGACCTGGAATGGCCCAAAAAGCTCGGTTGTGACCAGGTCAAAATGATCTCCGGCCACCGCTTCAATTGGAACCCGGATTGCAGTGGCTTCCATAGCGCCATAACACTTCGGTATCGAATGCCCCTTGAGCGGCTTTCCACCAAACAATAATTCCGCGCCGGGAATGGCCATGACGGCGTCGACATGCGCCTTCATCTGTTCGTCAGTCCAGGTTAATACGGGACCAAGTGACAGGTCGTCGAGGCTTCTGCGGGAGGCAAGTTCCTTCAGTTTGGGAAGCAGTGCTTCCGTCCAGTTGTCATGTGCCAGCACGATGCTCTGCGCTGAGCACTTCTGACCGGAGGCGTTATAAGCGTCTTCGTCACATTGCCACGCAACGTAGTCAAGCAGTTCCGGATGGAAATCGGGTCCGATGACTTTCCAGTCGAATCCGGCATCTTCGATTCTAACTGCTCCGTTCATCACTTCTGACAAGTGCTCTGCGACACCGCTGGATCCGGTGAATTGCACCAGGCGGATATCGTCACGTGCCGTTTCCACAAGCTTGCCCATGACGGTGCCCTTGCAATGAATCATGTCGAGATCATTCGGATCGAGACCTGCATGGATCAAAAGCCTTACGAATTGCTCAAGCACGACACTGACTTTTGTTTCTGGCTTGATCAGTGGTCTGTTGCCCATCGCAAGTGCACCGATAAGTTGCAGGGCAGGAATTTCCAGAGGGAAGTTAAAGGGTGCAATGATTACCACCGGTCCGTAGGGCCACCGATAACCGCGAGACTCCTGCCCATTGTAATTGCCCGGATTTGAGAAGCCGCGGGCCAGGAAACGTACTCCGTCGCCGGCGAGGTTTTCCAGGAATACCCGAGTCACCGTGACTTCGCCCAGACACTGATTCCAGCTCTTGGGCATGACACGCTGAATGAGCCTCGTGAAATAATTCTCTACCTGTGGCGTGGCGAGCAATGCCGCGGTGCGAGCACATACCTGTCCGAGATAGACATAGCGCTCGGGATTTTTCAGCGGGTTATGCAAGCCCGACTTCGGGCAGCTCCTGAGTCCCGAAATATACGCTGCATGATCCTGCGTATCGGGTTCCTTCATGAAGGCTTCGCCATTCATCGGATCGATGAGGTCGAAGTAATTGCCGTCGCCATCCTCCCATTCCCCACCGACGAGGTTTTGCAGGATTCCTGGATTCGCTGCCGTCATTCCGTCGAAAGGGTCGACAGTCGCAAACTCGGGCACTCGGGACATGCTGATCTCCTGATTCTTCTTTTTCCGGCCGCTTTTTGGCGCGCCAGTTCGATTGCCGCCGAATGTGGCGGGAAAGGAGAGGATACCAATGTCTGCGCCATCGAATCACGCCATATTGTCGACTCGCGGTTCGACTCGTTGTATCGGGCCCTGATTGGGGTGATAATCGCCGCCGGTCCGCGTCGGCTTCCCCGCGACGGCCACCCGTGAACCCCGTCAGGCCCGGAAGGGAGCAGCGGCAGCGGCGACGCCGGGTGCCGGGGAGTGGCTGGCGCGGGCCACTGATTTCCATAGCTGTGTCACGTCTGCCACATTGGTACACTGGTCGATCTCGCACAGAAAATACGCTAAAAGCGACCAACTGAAGCATCTATGAGCTATCTGGTACTCGCCCGAAAGTGGCGACCAAAGAATTTCGCTGAAACGGTAGGGCAGGAGCATGTGCTCAAAGCGCTCACTAATGCGCTGGATAGCGAGCGGCTGCATCACGCCTATCTTTTCGCCGGAACGCGAGGTGTCGGCAAGACCACCATAGCTCGCATCCTGGCCAAAGCGCTGAATTGCGAAGCAGGAATTACGTCCGAGCCTTGTGGTGAGTGCAGCGCCTGCAAAGAGATTGATGAGGGGCGTTTTGTTGACCTGATAGAAGTGGATGCGGCGTCGAAGACGAAAGTTGACGATACGCGTGATCTGCTCGACAACGTCCAGTACGCTCCGGCTCGCGGTCGATTCAAGGTCTACCTGATCGATGAAGTTCATATGTTGTCGAAGAGCTCATTCAACGCATTGTTGAAGACCCTGGAAGAGCCGCCTCCCCACGTAAAGTTTCTGCTGGCTACGACGGACCCGCAGAAACTGCCCGTCACTGTGTTATCGCGATGCCTGCAATTCAACCTGAAACGCCTGACCCCGACGTTGATTCGCGAACGGCTGGAACATATATGTACGGCCGAATCGATTTCTGCGGAAACATCAGCGCTGGCGATGATCGCCCGGGCGGCGGACGGAAGCCTGCGCGATGCGTTGAGTTTGCTTGACCAGGCGATCGCATTCTGCGGTGGTGAAGTGCAGGAAAAGCCGGTCGGCGTCATGTTGGGGACTATTGACAGACAGCATGTCGGCAAGCTCCTGAAACAGCTGGCAGAGGGCGATGCGGGCGGGGTGATCTCGACGGTCGCCGAAGTGGACGAGCAGTTTCCCGATTACGCACAGTTATTGGATGATCTTGCGAGAACATTGCAGCGCGTCGCGGTGTACCAGGTTGTTGGTGTGATGGACAACGAGGACGACCTGGACGAAGAAGAGATCGCCATGCTGGCTGGAAATTTGTCTGCTGAGGACGTTCAGCTCTTCTATCAGATTGCCGTCACCGGGCGACGCGATCTTTACCTGGCGCCCGATCCGCGCAGCGGGGTGGAAATGACGTTGCTGCGAATGCTCGTTTTCCAGCCGGGCGGTGATACCGGCCAGGTCTCTGGCGGAAACACCCGGTCGGTCGCCCGTAAGGCGGACGCACCCATTGTGGCTAAAATGCAGCAAGCACCGCAAAAGCCAGCGCACAAGCCGCAGCCGAGTCAGCAGGCATGGCAAGAACCAGATTGGGCAAGCCTGGTACCCAGACTGGGACTTGCCGGTCTGAACAAGCAGTTAGCCAGCAATTGCGCATACCTTCGGCGGGAAGGACAAACAGTCTTCTTTGGTCTGGACGCTCGCTCCGAGTCGTACCTGACCAAGGCGCGCCAGGACTCCATGGCGGCTGCATTGAGCGAGCATTACGGCGAAAATCTGAAAGTCGAGATTACGCTCGGTCCAAAAGGGTCCGAGACGCCGGTGCAGGTCAAAAAACGCAAAGAAGTGGAGGAACTTGATGCGGCAAGAGCGGGTCTCGAAGCGGATCCAAATGTGAAGGCCCTCAAGGATATGTTCGGCGCCGAGCTGGTGCCGGATTCGGTTGAACCAATAAGCAACAAAACTGCAGCGAACCAGGAGTAACAGAATGAAAGGTGGCATCGGTCAGCTGATGAAACAGGCCCAGCAAATGCAGGCCGACATGCAGAAAGCTCAGGAAGAAATGGCCAACTTGACAGTAAGTGGTGAGTCGGGGGCCGGCATGGTCAGGATCACAATGACCTGCAAGCACGAAGTCCGGGCCCTGGAGATAGACGATTCACTGCTAGGTGACGACAAGGATATGCTCGAAGACCTTATCGTGGCTGCATTCAACGACGCTGTTCGCCGGGTAGAAAAAACGGTACAGGAGAAATTCTCGGGAATGACCTCGGGATTGAGCCTGCCACCGGGTATTAAGCTGCCGTTTTAGCCGGCAGACTGTTAAGCGTGTCCTATTCTCCTTTACTCCTGCGGCTGATCGACACTTTGCGGTGTATGCCCGGGGTCGGCCGTAAATCTGCCCAGAGAATCGCTTTCCACCTGCTTGAGCGTGATCGCAGCGGCGCGGGAGAATTGTCCGCTGCGCTTGCCGACGCCGTGGCCGGAATTGGTCACTGCACGAGATGCCGTATGCTGACGGAGTACGAAACTTGCACCATCTGCTCCGCCCCCGGCAGAGACGAAGCCTTGTTATGCGCGGTTGAATCTCCTGCCGATGTAATGGCTGTAGAGGATGCGACTGGCTACCGGGGACTGTATTTCGTGCTCATGGGGCATTTGTCCCCGCTTGATGGCATAGGACCGGACGAGCTTGGCATCTCGATTCTCGAGGGACGCCTTGCAGACGGAACTATAAAAGAACTCATCATCGCGACAAACCCGACTGTAGAAGGGGACGCGACTGCGCATTTCCTCGCAGATCTGGCGGCAAGAAGTAATGTGCAGGCCAGCCGCATCGCTCACGGCGTGCCACTGGGTGGCGAACTGGAATATGTTGATGGCGGTACACTGTCACATGCGTTTTTCGGTCGTCGAGTCGTCGACTAGTTCGGGCAACAGTACCGGGAGACATTGGAATGAATGGGTCAGATTGTCTTTTTTGCAAGATCGGTTCCGGCGAAATTGAAGCCAACATCGTCTACGAAACTGACGAGGTTATTGCATTCCGGGATATCAATCCCCAGGCGCCAACTCATGCACTGATTATCCCAAAACGTCATATCGCAACGATTAATGAACTCGAAGAGACCGATGCCGAAATCGTCGGTAAATTGTTCATTGCGGCCGGAGAAATCGCCGGCCAGGAGGGCTTTTCCGAGCCCGGATATCGGGTGACGATGAACTGCAATGCTGCGGCTGGTCAGACCGTCTTTCACATTCATCTGCACCTCCTTGGAGGCAGAGATTTCAGCTGGCCGCCAGGCTAACTGCGCCGGTTTGCGAGATCTCTGGACAAATTCATCAGCCGCTTAAAGCTTTCATAACGTCGGGCGCTGATGTTTCCCTCCTCGACGGCGAGTTTGACCGCACAGTCTGGTTCGCGAAGGTGAACGCAATTTGCGAAGCGACAGTTTTGTCCCGCCTCGTTGATTTCACGAAACCCCTTGATGACCTCCGCTGCAGTGTCAATTGCCGGGGCGTAGTCTCGGACGCCCGGGGAATCGATAACCGCGCCGCCGCCCGGCAATTCGAGCATCACTGAGTTAACGGTGGTGTGCCGTCCTTCGCCCGTGCTACCGGATATGGCTGCTGTGCGTTGCTCGGAATCTACAGCTAAGTAATTAATAACACTGGACTTTCCAACCCCGGATTGACCAACAATGATCGCTGTTTGGGTTGCGAGCATGGTAGCCAGTCGATCGAGGTTTGCGCCGCTCTCAGCGCTGCATCGCAGGACCGCATAGCCGCTCCGCTCGTAGTCAGCCAGCTGCTCATCAGCCACTGACGGCAGATGGGCCAGGTCCGTCTTGTTGAATACGACAATCGCGTCAGCGCCCATATTTTCGGCGGCGGCCAGGTATCGATCTACCACGAACCAGTCGGGCTTTGGTTCTACGGCAGCCATTGCGACGACACAGCTGATATTGGCGGCCAGCACCTCTTTGCGCCCCCGATTGTCCGGGCGAGCCAGCTCATTCTTTCTTGGCTTGATGTTCGTGATGAGCCAATCCGGCTCTTTGGGTATCGGCTCCGCTGACACCCAGTCACCACAGACGGGTCGCACCTTCTTTCCCTTAATGCGAGCGACCACTTCGGACTGATCTTCGAGCCGTAAATACATACGGCGACTGAATGCACCCGTGACCAGTGCGTTTTGCTGTGTCATTGAATCGGCTTTCCCATGACCGTCAGTATGCCGTTCCGGCAATACGCTTGCACGCTTCGACCTTGCTACACTATGTGGTCACAAGTCGGGATAGACGAGAATTGTATGACTGAGGATGAGAAGAACAGCTCGGCGGGGAGGGCAACCAATCTGATCTGGATCGATCTGGAAATGACCGGCCTTGATACAGACTCTGACCAGATCATAGAAATTGCGACAATCGTCACTGATGAGAACCTCAATGAAATCGCGGCGGGCCCGGACCTGGT
The DNA here is from genome assembly GCA_024640315.1 of Woeseiaceae bacterium. Lineage (GTDB taxonomy): Bacteria > Pseudomonadota > Gammaproteobacteria > Steroidobacterales > Woeseiaceae > SZUA-117. The sequence goes on along the minus strand of JAHEFF010000101.1, from coordinate 64,168 downwards.
CATCGGGCAGCCCCGGGTATTGATGGACGGAATGGATGAATGGAATACCCGTCAGCACGGTTTGTCAGGGTTGACCGAGCGTGTGCTGAAAAGTCGGATCTCGGTGGGAGAGGCCGAGCGGCAAACCCTGAAATTTCTCGGCAAGTATGTTGACGCAGGCAAGTCTCCGATGTGCGGCAACAGTATCTGTCAGGACCGCCGCTTCATGGCGAGGCTGATGCCCGACCTGGAAACCTATTTCCACTATCGAAACCTTGATGTCAGCACGCTGAAGATTCTCGCCCAACGCTGGGCACCGGAGGTGGCGGCAGGCTTTTCAAAGGAATCTTCGCACCGGGCATTGGATGACATCAGAGATTCGATCGCAGAACTCGCGCACTATCGTGAGAAATTGCTGGTCGGCGCGACTGCAAAGGCAGATTAGATGATCGAGAAGCCCGATGCGCCGGCGGCACGCCGCAATTGTGATGCCATATTGGCAGTGCTGCGCGACGTGCTCGGTAGGTCTACATCGTTGCTCGAGATTGGCTCCGGGACGGGGCAGCATGCCGTATATTTCGGACATGCCTTGCCGGCACTCAGATGGCAGACCAGCGACCGAAGCGAAAACCATGCGGGCATATTGGCATGGGTTAATGAGGCCAGCCTGGACAATGTCGTGGCTCCCCTCGATGTCGATGTCTTGCGGCGAGACAGGGTGGACGGACGCTACGATGCGGTCTTTTCCGCAAACACAGCACACATCATGAGCTATCAGGCAGTCGTTTGTATGTTCCGGCTTGTTGGTACGGTGTTGAATGAAGGCGGCGTTTTTTGCCTTTACGGTCCGTTCAATGTGAACGGTGAATTTACCAGCGCAAGCAATGAGCGGTTCAATGAGTCGCTAAAGCTTCAGAACCCCGAGATGGGCATACGTGATCTTGCGGATTTAAACGGGCTGGCCGCGGCAAATGGCCTGAGTGAAAGCCGCAGATATGCCATGCCCGCAAATAACATGCTTATCGTCTGGCGAGGGTTGGGAGATGACGATGGTTACGCATAGAGGTGGTTGTCATTGTGGAAGAATTCGATTCGAAGTAGATGCGCCAGCGAATCTCGAGTTGAGTGACTGCAATTGCAGTATTTGCGCAATGACCGGGTACCTGCATCTGAAAGTCCCGAAGTCAGCCTTCAGGCTGTTGCAAGGTGAAGAACAGTTGACTAATTATCAGTTCAATACCGGGGTCGCGAAACACTTTTTCTGCAGTCATTGCGGAATCAAGTCGTTCTATGTGCCAAGGTCGCATCCTGATGGAGTCAGTGTGAATGCGCGCTGCCTGGATCCCGAAACAATAACCTCCACCGAAATCTCCCCGTTCAACGGTCAGAATTGGGAGGAACACATCCATGAATTGAGCCCATTGGATGGCTAATCCGGCTTCCGTCGCAATATGGCGACATCAGGCGATGTTTGTTGCCGGGGTACTGGCTTGCCAATTCACCTTGGCATATAGTGCTGCCATCTTCTTACAATGATTTTTCTGATGAGCAGAATGAATACGATGCAGCGGGCTTCGGTGCTTTTGATCGGTATATTGTTTTCGGCGTCGGCAGTGGCGCAGTCTGCCTGGGTTAGCGACGAGTTTGAGGTTACGTTGCGGACGGGACCCAGTACAAACAATGCCATCCAGCTTATGGTCACCAGTGGGACCGAACTCACGATTCTCGAAGAGGACGCGGATGCAGGCTATACCAAGGTTCGTACGAACGGCGGAACGGAAGGGTGGGTACTGACGCGATATCTCATGTCTGAACCGTCTGCACGCGAGCAACTGGAAACGCTTAGTCAACAACTGACCAGCGCGAATTCGGAGGGCGCCAGCATGGCAACGCAATTGTCTGGCATTCGTGCCGAATATGACAGCGCGAACCAGAAGATCAGCGATCTTGAGCGCAGCAATGCCGACCTTCAGTCGAAACTCGATGAGATTACGGAAAAGTCGGCTAATACAATTGCGATTGACAAGCAAAACCAGAATCTGCAACAGCAGCTGACCGATGCGGAAATCAAGGTCAATGTTCTCGAGCAGGAAAAGGAGCAGCTCGTCGGTCAGAGCAATCGAAACTGGTTTATAACAGGCGCACTGGTCGTTTTCGGCGGTGTGCTGTTGGGACTGATACTGCCGCGGATGAAATTCCAGCGCCGGTCGGGTTACGACCGATTCTAAACCGACTTGCCTGCAAGAAACATCCAGGTTTCGACGACGCTGTCAGGATTGAGAGACATGCTTTCGATTCCTTCATCAAGCAGCCATCGGGCAAGGTCCGGATGATCTGACGGGCCCTGACCACAGATCCCGACATACTTTCCTGCTTTTTTGCAGGCCCTGATTGTCATCGAAAGCATGGCCCGGACGGCTTCGTCGCGTTCGTCAAATATATCGGCAACGAGCGCCGAGTCCCTGTCCAACCCCAGGGTCAGCTGAGTCATGTCGTTCGAACCAATCGACATTCCGTCGAAATGTTCGAGATACTGGTCAGCAAGCAATGCGTTGGTTGGTAATTCAGACATCATAATGATCTTCAGGTCATCCTTGCCGCGTTCCAGACCATTCTCGGCAAGGATGTCCACGACGGCTTTCGCCTGAGTGACCGTTCGAATGAAAGGAATCATGATCTGTACGTTTCTGAGTCCCATTTCGTTTCGGACTTTCTTAAGCGCCGCACATTCCAGGTCGAAACAAGGCCGGAAACTCTCGGCCACATAACGGCCCGCGCCACGGAACCCGAGCATCGGATTTTCTTCGTCAGGCTCGTACTTGTCGCCGCCGATCAGATTCGCATATTCGTTCGACTTGAAGTCCGACATGCGGACGATTACTGGCTTCGGTGCGAATGCAGCAGCGATGGTGCCCACGCCTTCTGCCAGTTTATCGACGAAGAACTGGACCGGATCGTCATAGCCAGCCATTTGCTCGTCAATTGCCTGTTGGGTGTCTTTGTCCAGCTGGTCGAACTCAAGGAGGGCATTGGGATGGACGCCGATCATCCTGTTGATGATGAATTCCAGGCGCGCGAGACCGACGCCGTGATTAGGAATGTTTGCGAAATCGAATGCACGGTCCGGATTGCCAACATTCATCATGATCTTGACTGGAATATCAGGCAGCGAATCAAGCTCGATGTGTGATTCCTCAAATTCAAGCTTGCCGTCGTAGACGTAACCTTCGTCGCCTTCCGCACAACTGACCGTTACGTCCCTGCCATCTGGTATTACATTGGTGGCATTTCCGCACCCTACAACGGCCGGTATACCTAATTCACGTGCGATGATCGCAGCGTGACAAGTTCTGCCGCCACGGTTGGTGACGATTGCGGATGCGCGTTTCATCACCGGTTCCCAATCAGGATCGGTCATGTCGGAAATAAGGACATCGCCAGGTAGAATGCGGTTCATCTCAGTGACGTCCCGAATTACTTTTGCTGTGCCCTGGCCGATCTTGTGGCCGATGCTTCTGCCTACGGTCAGAACATCGGATTTGCCCTTGAGGGTAAAGCGGTCGATAGTATTTCCGCTGCGACTCTGGACCGTTTCGGGGCGCGCCTGAAGGATATAGAGGCGGCCATCGGAGCCGTCTTTGCCCCATTCGATGTCCATCGGACGTTTGTAATGCTTCTCGATGGTGACGGCGGTCTTTGCCAGCGCAATGATATCCTCGTCACTGAGCGAAAATTTCATGCTTTCGGCTTCATCAACGTCGATGGTGTCGACCGTTTTACCAGGCCTCGGATCGTCGCTGAACACCATTTTGATCGCTTTGCTACCCAGGTTCTTGCGCAAGATTGGATGGTTGCCGTTCACAAGCGCCGGTTTGTATACGTAGAACTCGTCTGGGTTTACGGCACCCTGGACAACGGTCTCCCCGAGTCCGTAGGACGAGGTTACAAAGACAGCATCTCTGAAACCAGTTTCTGTATCCAGCGTGAATAACACGCCTGCAGAGCCGATGTCGCTGCGAACCATGTATTGCACACCAACCGAAAGCGCGACCAGAGAATGGTCGAAGCCCTGGTGGACGCGATAGGCGATGGCGCGGTCGTTGAACAGCGATGCAAAGACCTGATGAAGCGCATCGATCAGGTGATCGATGCCCCTGACATTCAGGAATGTTTCCTGTTGTCCGGCAAAGGATGCATCCGGCAGGTCTTCTGCGGTAGCGGATGAACGTACGGCGACCGATATATCACGGCCGTCGGCCATTTCTTCCCACGCTGACCGAATTTCGACCATCAGGCGCTCCGGCAACTCCGCTTCCATGATCCAGCCGCGAATGGTGCTACCGGCCGTTGTCAGCGCGCTGATATCATCGACGTTCAGATCAGCAAGCAGGTTATGTATTCGATCATCCAGCCCACCTTTCTTCAGAAAGTCACGGTAAGCTGCTGATGTTGTGGCAAAGCCACCAGGTACATCTACCCCCAGGCTGCTGAGATTTGCAATCATTTCTCCCAGTGAAGCGTTTTTGCCGCCAACAGTCTCGACATCTTTCATGCCTAGCTGATCCAGCGTGATGACGTATGGATCCAAAACTTAGCTCCCTTGTGTTAATTCTGAGGAAATGGACAATTGACTATTCAACATAGAAAAACGCCGCAAATGCGAAATAGCAGCGATCAGGGATTGTATTCATTATGAATGAACGTACCGTATTCTTTCTGTCGGATCAGACCGGAGTTACAGCGGAAACCCTTGGCCACAGCCTTCTGACGCAGTTTGATGGCCAGCAATTTCGGCAGGTGACTTTGCCATTTATAGATTGTGATGACAAGGCACTGGAGGCCGTCGAGAAGATAAATGCGGCTGCTCGCGACGATGGAATGAGGCCAATCGTTTTTTCCACGCTCGTACAGGATGAATTTCGGGCTATCTGCCGGAAGGCGGACAGCCTCCATCTGGACATATTCGATGCTTTTCTCGAATCGCTGGAGGAGGAGTTGCAGCAGAAATCCACCCATGAGGCAGGGCGCGCTCATGGAATGAGTGATATCGAAAGCTATATGAAGCGAATCGAAGCGACGAATTTCGCGCTGGCGAATGATGATGGCGGAATTACCCGGAATTATGAGGTGGCGGATGTGATCCTGATCGGTGTATCGCGCTCCGGCAAAACACCGACCTGTTTGTATCTCGCGCTGCAATACGGCGTCTACGCGGCCAATTTTCCGCTGACAGATGAGGAGTTTGACGGTGGCACGCTGCCGGATTTCCTCCTTACGCAAAAGCAGAAGCTCGTGGGGCTGACCATTGCACCCACGCGACTACAGCAGATCCGCAAAGAGCGACGGGCCCTGGGGCAGTACTCATCCGCGCAGCAAGTGCGATATGAATTGCGGGAAGCGGAGAAGATCTTCAAGAAATATGGCATTCCGCAAATCGATACGACCGAATTTTCGATCGAGGAGATTTCGAGCAGGATCCTTAATAGCACGGGCGTTGAACGCCGCGTGCGACCCTGATATTTCGACCTGAAATGGTAGTTCCGGAATCAAACTTGCATACCATTTGTGGCCGGATCGCTGTGTTATATTCGAGCCATGTTGCACGACTATCAATTGGTTCCCGAGACGATCGTCAAGCCGAACAGCTTCGTCGGCCTGATGGCGCTGTACGAAAGCAATTATCTCCGGCTGCTGCGGCTTATCCCTGAGCTGCATCGCCTGGACGGCTACTATCGGTCAGCGGTTGCAGGGGATTGCGATCTGCACGTCGAAATTCTCGAGCGGAGCCGATATACGATTACGTTGTCGTTGTCTTACTTCTTCACCGAGAATGGTGTTCGTATCGCAGATCCCGATATGAAGGTCCGTGTCTACCTGGATGGCAAGATGGCCGAATCGATGGGTTTCTGTGGCGATCATCGTCATGCCGAGCTGCGCCGCCTGTTCAGAGCCCATCGACATGAGCTTGACAAGCGATGGCATCGAAACATTCTGCTCAACAAATGGCTGGAGTTTCTGATGGATCGGGGGCACCTGATCCTTGAGCGCTGAGCACTAGATCGCGAATCGGGCTTGCGGGCCAATATCAAGCCGTGAAAATGTCGATTCAATCAAGGATTGACGCACTTTCCCTTGTCATTATGCGACCTGGAATTACACATATTCCGGCGCTGCGCCGCATTTGACGTAGCCTGGCGCCATGTAATTATGTAAAAGAGGTGAGATTTGTCCAGCCTGACCGCAATTTTTGGCAACTCCGAGGAAAAGTCGCAGGACAGCGATAAGCTGATGGAGTTGTACTGGAATCGTGCCGAACTCAAGAAGGAGTTCGCGAGCATGCGTAAGGAACGCTATCAGCTGCAGGACAGAATAAAACAGCAGGAAGGCGCTACCGCGAGAATCCAGCAAAAACTCGACCACCTCGAAGGACTGCTTGTCGACCCCGACTGGGCCCACAATGTCGTTGTGTTCTACCAGCTGCGTGGCCTGGGCAAGCGCTGTGAAAAAAAACTCGCAAGGTTCGCAGAACAATTGAAGCAACAGCGCGAGCAGAAGAAACATAACAGCGTTCTCACTGACTGGAATGAACAACGCAAGCAGGAGTCCAGCGAGATCGAATTACAGGCAGTCGAAAAGCGCGACCTTGTTCAGCGGCTGGAAGACCAGCTGCAAGCAGAGCAACGGCGCCTGACGTCGATGAGTGGCTTCACCAGGCTCTTTCGTGGCCGATCTGCAATGAAGCTGATAGACAATCTCGCCATGCAAATTGAGACGGCGGTGCAGGAAGAACACTTGCTCAATGAATGCATCGAGGAAATCATAAATCGCGTGCCTCCCGACCACCAGGGCCTGGACATCCCGGCAAAACGATCGATCAATCTAATGATTCTGTCGTTCGCACAGCAACTCTATATTCACTTCGACAAAAATGGCATCGCTACCCAGGTCAAAGAATCGACCGAGAAAAGTGTTGGCGCGATTAACTACGGCACGCAATTTGAATGCGAGCAGTTGCTCGCAAGAATAAAGAAGAGCGCCGAGACGATGGAGCGTGCAACAGAATTCGCCGACGCTTTGCAGAAAAGGGCGAAAATGCTTGGAGAAATCGCCAAATTTGGCAGCCAATCCGATGCGGTCCCGCTTGCGGGCACCGTGGGAACACTATTCAAAATCGACCAAAACGGGATGGTACGTGACAGCGAAGTCGATATCGCCGGGCAAAATTACTGGGGAATTTCGAAGATCTTCAGCCGCTAGCAGACTGGGCAGTGTTCAGATGTCCGTGCGGTACATCTGCCGCTGCAACAGCGGTAAATAGATCTCTTGCTGGCCTTCTGGCGCCGGCCTTGCTTCATCAGCGACGTCGGCGTTGTCTGAAGGTTCCTCGGTTTCCGCGAGCGGTGAGGACGATCGATCGATCATCTTGTCTGCAGCCCGGACTTCCTGGCCGCTATCAAAGATATCGCGGAGTGCATCGGCAACTCTCGGCGTAAGGTAGAGCACCGGTGCGGCCGAGTCACCGGATGTGGGTTCAATGCTGGCCACTTCAAATTCATTGACAGCTTCCAGATCGGCCTGACTGACATCAACGGTCACATGATCAACGGTACTGACTATCAAGGTCTCCAGGGGGGCCTCAAGGCGCTGTAACCCGCGAGAGACCGCATCACAGTCTGCATCGGTCTGGGTTCTCGCGTTGGCACTGGCGCTCCAGCATGCACTGAAGGCCATCACTGCAACTAAAGCGAAACCTGCAGTTGTCTTGCGCCTGTTTCCAGGGTTATTTGAATCCACGGCGACCTCCACTTGGGATCAGTCAGGTAGACTAGTGTTGTAGTTCAGTATAACACCGGGATTCGGGCTTGCAAGCCCCGGTCGCCAGCGTACTTATCGTTCGATTCTTGCGGTTTGTGTCGGCGGTGCCTTCACCTCCCGCATTATAGCCAGATCCGTGAGGATCGCTGCTGCCTGGTCCAGGTGCACATCCGGGCCTTCCAGCGTTTCCAGCTCCTCAGCGTTCTCAAGAGGCTCCAGCTGCAGTGCCGCACGACGCGCATTTTCTCGATCCAGGCTTTTGGCGATGTTTTCCTCGCGTTCAGCCAGGCGTTCTTCCATGTTCAATGACATGGTTTTTCGCGCCCTGGCTTCCTCAACATCGCGAATACCGTCCAGCAGAAACTGGAAATCGGGATCGTCTTTTGACCGGATCGCATGGCTCGCAGTCAGCGAATCGATGGTGGTTTCAAGTGGCTCGCCCGCGCGGAATTCTGTTGTGCGTATGGTATCCCAGGGCAGTGCGCTGTCCCGGACGCTCTCGCCGACCTGGGTCGAATCGATATGCGATGGCAAGGCAATATCCGGATCAACGCCCCTGTGCTGCGTGCTTTCGCCCGTTACCCGATAGTACTTGCCAATGGTTAGCGTTAATTGCCCAAGGCCTTCGTCGTCGGGACGGCGCACGTATTGATCCAGTGAATAGAGGTTCTGCACGGTGCCTTTACCGAAGGTTTGCTGACCGATGATCACGCCGCGCGCATAGTCCTGAATCGCAGCGGCAAAAATTTCGGATGCAGATGCGCTGTACCGATTGACAAGAACGGCTAGCGGACCGTTGTACGCAACCCGTGGAACCGGGTCCGGATCGTCAAGCCTGCTGATTCGCCCATTGGAGTTTCTGAGTTGCACGACAGGGCCATTGTCGATGAACAGACCGGAAAGGGCGGTCGCTTCCGTCAGGTGGCCACCGCCATTATTTCGCAGGTCAATAATGAGCCCGTCAATTCCCTGTTCCTCGAGCTCTCCGATCAATCGTTTTACGTCTTTGGTCGTGCTCGTGTAATCCTTGTCACCGTTGCTCAGTGCACGGTAATCACGATAGAAACTTGGCACTTCGATAACGCCCATGCTCCAGTCACGCCCGTCACGCGGAATATTGATGACTTTGCTCTTGGCCGCCTGCTCTTCGAGTTTGACCTGGTTTCTGGTCAAGGAAATGACCTTTTCTTCTGCGCCTGGCAGGGCACCTGCCGTCATGAGCTGCAAACGGACCACGGTATCGGCGGGCCCACGGATCAGTTGTACGACATCGTCCAGGCGCCAGCCGATTACGTCGACCATTTCTCCATCTTCGCCCTGGGCAACTGCGGTGATCTTGTCTTTCGGTTGCAGAACGCCGTCGATGGCAGCCGGTCCACCGGGGATAATGTTGATGACCATCACGTAATCATCTTCAATTTGCAGAGATGCGCCAATGCCGAAATACGAGAGGCTCATCTGAATGCGGTATTCCTCAGAATTCCTCGGGCTCAGGTAGCTTGAGTGAGGGTCAAGGGTATGCGCGAAGGCGTTCATGAATGTCTCGAACACATCGTCGCTCTTAATCTGGTCCATCCGCTTGAGAAAGCGTGAATAGCGTTTCTCAAGTACTTCCTGGATCTCGGTCCATTCTTTTTCGGCCAGCGCCAGGCTCAGAGCGTCGTTCTTAACGCGCTTGCGCCAGATTTCATCCAGCTCCTCGGTGGTTTCCGCCCATGGGAGTTCTTCGCGATCAAATTCATAGGATTCTTTAATGCTGAAATCCGGTTCGGTCTCGAGCTGAGCCAGCGCGAATTCCAGGCGCTCGCGCACCCGGCTGCGGTACACGTCAAACATGTCGAAAACCGGATTCAAAGGTTCTGAGCGAACCATGTCGTCAAGCAGGTAACGGTACTGCTCGAACGCTGCGACGTCAGACGCCAGCAGATACATGCGATTGTTATCGAGTGCTTCGATATATCGATCCATGACATCTGATGACAATTCGTCATCCACAGCTGCATGGCGATAGTGCGATTTCTGTATGAACTCTGTCACCAGCTGACCAATCTTTTCGTGACGAGCCACAGGTGCAAGTTCTTCCGATACGGTGTCAGCCAGAATCGGCGCCGTAACAGGCAGGCTAGCAATTGCCAGGACCGCAAAAATGACCCGTTTCCGGGCGCTGGTCAGAATATTTCTCAAAGCAGTCTCCATATTCAGCTTTTGTTCTCTCAGCCTCGTGCCAGATAGGCTAGGCTATGTTGCATAAGCCCTTCAATCAAGGGCGAATTTGGCAAAATCCACAGTTAGTGGGCAAGAAGCCATCCGTCGGGCGTAAAATGCGCGGATGCGCCCATTAACCGTAATAACCGGCATCATGCTCGGATCCAGCCTTTCAATCGCGTTTAGCCTCGCTGCCGTGTTGCTCATTTTCACCGTACTCGGAGACGACTACCCGCGGCTCGACCACGAATTCAGGCCACTTCTGGCAAGTTTCTCCATATTCACAGCTATGACAGTAATTTCGGCGGCGAGTTTCTATGCGCTTGTAAAACATCACCCCTGGCGGTGGGCAGGGCAGGTACTCCTGTGGGCCGGCTTTGCTGCAACCGGGTATTACTACTGGCCATAATTAGATCCTGAGATTTCGGCTAAATTGGAATTATGTCAATCACTTAGATCCGAATTATTGAGTAATTTAGGCGTTTGCCAGGGAGCCGCTACAAGAGTTTTGAGCGGGACCCGCTGCCACTTTGCTTGCGACGTCGTCGCATGCGGCTCTGCAATTCCTTACGTCGACCATCGAGCCACTGTTCACGCGAAATATCTGTTGTCTTGGTCTTGATGCCCTTGCTGGGCGGATGCGACAGTCTGAATTGACAGAAATCGTCATAGGCATCGATTTCGTGTTTGAGCTCCCTCACCACCAATTCGATCATGATGGCGTCGTCCAGGTAGCCAATTCCGGGAATATGATCAGGAATCAGGTCTTCAGGTTCCGTGAAGTAGGCCAGCGCATTGAGAACTCTCACGGTGTCTTTCTGCGGAAGCCGCCACTCGTGATCGGTCAGCATCTGGATCATGACGCCAAGTTTGCGAAGCCGGTCCCTGACGAATAGCGGGATTCTCTCTTTATCGACGTTTTGCAGGTGTCGTTTGGCGTTGGCGACAATATCTTCCGGCTGCAGGCGCAAAGCCGTATTCCGGGCTTCGCGCATGATCAGGCGGAAGTGCTTGAGATCGTCGTCGTCGAGGTCAATTGAGATCCGCAAACCCATTGAATTGAGGCGCTCCGGAGATTCCAGGCGAGCAGACTAACCGCCGCTCGGGCAAGCGTCAATTTGTGGCGCCGGACTCAATTTATTTGCGGGATCGGGTCGTCGACCAGGACTTCGAACGGTCGAATCGACCGGTGTTGTAGGGGTCTGCGCCAAATTCTTCTTCGGTTTCCAGCAGGGAGTCGTCGACAATTTTCAGCGTTTCGTGCGTGCCGGTATCCTCCCGGACGTACTTGTTACGAATCAGCACATTCTTGCCGGGCCCGCCGTCGACAATCTTTCCGCCGACGCCAGAGGCAAGCTTAACGTCGCGTTTAACGCTGCGGGCTTTGGACGGCTTCTGCATCCTCGGTCGCGGAATGGCGTGCACACCGGTCCGCCGCAACGGAATATCCGTTTCGTCATCTCCGTTCGCAAACTTCGTCATCAGCCATTCAAAAAAGCGGACCATAAATTCCTACCAAAATACCGTTGGCGTCATAGCCAGGCGCCGGCGATCTTTCCAGCGCAGCCCCATGATGCGTCATCCTTAACTCAATTTCTAGCAAAACAACGCAAACACGCTGTTTATTATAGGGAAAATATGACCTAGTGCTAAAGATTCAAGGCCGAAAAGACCGAATAATCAAACGCTTGTTAACGCGAACCCGCCTTGCCGAAGGCCCTGAATGTCAGCCTCAGGAGCTGCCAGACGATATATGGCGACAGAATCAGAAACCAGACTGATGGCTCGCCGGCGCGTAATTCACTTTGGAGCGTACCGTAGAAGGCAGAAAAGCCGGTGCCACCGTATTCACCGAACAAGGTATGTCCGATCAGGTATATGGTGCCGGGGAGTATGAAAATACCAGTCAGCAGGAGCCACAGGAACAGGAGAGATTCCTTCCTGGCGGTCATTTTCCAGTTTTCGGCGGTTTCGGACATAGTCTGGCAGTCATTAGCGGACGCCAATCGTTGACCAGCGGAGGCGCTTCGTCAAGGGCGAGACATCGAGCGTTGCGGATTCTCCGCCCGAAGCGGGCGGAATGGTATCCAATTCAGCGTTTGGATCTCTCTTCGTAGCGCATTTCCGTCGTGCCGATGGTCACTATGTCGCCAGGTGACAATATTTTTTCAGCAACACGTATTTTATTGACGAAAACACCGTTCTTGCTTCCCCAGTCTATGACCCTTGTCTTCCCGCAATCGTTGGAAATTACCGCATGTCTTCGACTGACAAATCGCAGATCGAGCTGAATATCGTTGTGCGAAGTGCGGCCAATGGTCAGGCGATCTTTGAATAGTGGAAAGCGCAATTCGCGGCCATCGGCATTATCAATCAGGAGACACGCTACCTTGTCCCTGGCAATGCCTGGCGTTGATCCTCTGGCGTCGGGTCTGAATCCATCGACTTTCTTTAATACGCTGTCGATGTCATCGCGCAGTTCGATGTTACTGCTGCGGCTGGCCAGTTCCTTCATAAGGTCGGTAATAGCCGCGTCTTTGATGCGCAGTTTGCTTTCGTAGTCTTCTGCTTCCCGCCGGGCAACTTTCAGCTGTTTGGTCAGCTCCTGAATCCGTTCTTCATTTTCTCTTTCGATTTCACCAACGTGAGATTCCAGGGCTTGTCTGAAGCCATGGTTGTCGATCAGATCTGAGGCAAGTTGTTCGTTGATACTTTCCTGATCGGCAAGTGTTTCCTGCGCGGAGCTGAGCTCGAACCGAATTTGCCGAGCCTCCCGCTCAAACTCAATTTTTAGCGTCCGGATTTCTTCGGTTAACTTCTCGTTTAGACCACGAGCCAGTTCAAGTTCGTGCGATAAATGGTCGTTCTTTGCTTGTGTTTTGTCGAGGCTGTCTTCCAGGTTTTGGCGCATCGTCGTCGATACTTTGGCGTCAAGGATTTGGTCCTGAAGCTGCAACCGCAGGGAATTTGCGTAGTCTTCGAATCGTGTGTTGTCTTTTTCGAGGCGGGCGAGTTCCTGCGCACGAGCAGCAAGTTCTCCTTCCTGGCGCGCAATCCGATTCTGGAATGTCTGGATATCCTGGTTTACATCTCGCCGTAATGTTTCTTTCAGTTGACGATTGTCAAAACTCAGGCTTTCGATTTGAGTAGTCAGCTTGTCGCTTTCAGTCTGCTTGTCCGCCAAGTCGGCTTTTAGCCTGGCAACTTCTTCCTCGCTTACAGCTTCCTGAACCTGTAAACGAACGGCGCTAAGTTCACGACTGATGTTTTCGGTAATCTCTTCGCGGACTTCGAGTTCTTTTTCAAGACCACGTTGCCTGCTCCTGGCGTGTTCAAGCTGGAAGTCGAGCTCTTCTATTTTCTGTGCACTTTCCGCCAGAGATTTTTCGAGATCTGACTTCGAATTTGTCTCGATTTTCGAGGTTGCACGGGCAGCGTCGAAAGTGTCCTCGTCCACTTCAAGTACCGAATTGGGCACCCGAATACGCTGCGTCAGTGTCGGGATTATTTCAAATTCGGCGGTAGGATCATCGTCCGGTGCTTTGACTAAGCTCTCTATTTTTTTATTCTTATTAGCCATGCCTAAATTCTATCTTTCAGCTGGACAAGATTCTATACCCGGGCTGAAATTGTCTGCATTTCGTTAAATGGCGGTTGAACAATTTGTCAGTCGCCGGGAACTGTTCGCCCTGCGGCCCAGCGTCGCAAATGGCCGATCTTCTCTTCCATGACCACAGAGAGTGGTTTCGTTCTTTCGAGTTCTTCCAGCAGATGGCGGGTGGATAGCCCGGTACTTTGCGCATGCGCAGCGTAAAGCGATGAGACAACCGCCTGTTCGATTTCCGCACCCGAGAACCCATCCGCGGCTTCTGCGATCGCATCTGTATCAATTTCGTCGATTGCCTGTTCGCGGGCGGAAAGGTGTATTTCCAGGATTCTTTTTCTAATTTCCCTGCTCGGGAGATCAACAAAAAACAGCTCGTCGAATCGACCTTTCCTGACAAGTTCCGGAGGAAGCATGCTGATGTCATTCGCTGTCGCTACGACAAAGACCCCGCTATTTTTTTCGGCCATCCAGGTCAGGAAACTACCGAGCACTCTTTGTGTCGTGCCGGTCTCGCCACCACGGCCCGCAAGTCCTTTTTCAATTTCGTCGATCCACAGCACGCAGGGTGCCATTATGTCCGCGGTTTTCAGAGACTCACGCAGGTTCCGCTCGGTTTCGCCATGATATTTGTTGTACAGCGTCGCAAAATCCAGTCTCAATAGTGGCAAGTTAAAAATACCCGCTGTGGCCTTGGCCGCCAGACTTTTGCCGCAACCCTGAACGCCGATCAGCAGAATGCCTTTCGGGGTGTCAAGATGAGACGCCTTCCTGTCTTTGAGAAATGCCGGTTTCCTCAGCGATAGCCAGCGTTTCAGATTCTCCAGACCTCCAACATCCGCAAATTTCGCGGTGTCGTATTCGTATTGCAGAATGCCACCCAGATTGAGCAAGTCATATTTTGCCTGCATGACATTGGGCAGGTCGCTTTTTGAGATTACTCCATCAGCAAATATTGCGTTGCGGGCCAGTTGTTCAGTGTCGCGATCGGTTAATCCCGAAAGATTCTGAATTAACAAATTGTATGCCTTGGGGTCGTACTGAACCCGGGAGCCAGGATTCGCCGCCGTGTATTCAGCGGCTACCCGCTTGATAATCTTTTCACGTTCGTCCGCGCCAGGTAATGCGAGGTCGAAACGTGCAACAAAACTCTCAAGTTCCTGCGGCAATTTGATCCTGTGACTGATCAGGATCAGCTGTCGCGATACATCGGTGTATCGCAGGCAAATGTCTTTCAGCAGCCGAATGATTACCGGGTCTTCAAGGTAATGGTGAAAATCCAGCAACACATACATGCCGGGTTTTGTGACAGCTCTGATATGTTTTAGTACGTCAGGCGGCTCTGCATTGTGCAGTTGTGGTTCCAGATCGATATCCAGGCGCTGCAGGCCGTCGGTCACGGTCCATCGAAACAGCGGGACATAGGTGTCACTGGCGCGCGCTAACGCAATGTTGCGCAGCAGATCGAGCATGCGCTTTTCGTCGCGAGTCTCGATCACGACGATAGGCATGCGCGAGCGCAGAATCAGCTCGAGATCATGTTGCCTGTCCATTCGCTCAGAATCTCCAACCTGAGATGCAGTTCATGTCGGATTCAGTTCCGACCCGGTAACTTCGGGCATTGTCGACCAGCGAGCGTGATATGTCATCCTTGTTAGCCCGCATCATTTACCGCACAACGGTGCTCTGCATCGCTGGCATGGCATTGTCGGGATGCGGCCATGATCAGGTGCGGCGGATTCCCGAGTCTGCAGCGGATTCGCAACCGCGAGGAATTCAGGATGGTGTCAGCAGGCGGCCTGGAGAGCAGGCCGCGATTGCCGCAGTGGGACAGATTGGTGTCCCGTACCTGTACGGCGGACGTACAGCGCGTGGCTTCGACTGTAGCGGACTTGTCCAATACGCATGGCACAAGGCCGGCGCGAAAATTCCCCGCACTACATCGGAGCAGTGGCGGCAGCTAACACCGATTTCGGCGAGAGACTTGCAGGCCGGTGACTTGCTGTTCTTTCGTATTGACGGGCGCATATCCCACGTCGGTCTCTATTTAGGCGAAAGGCGATTCGTGCACGCTCCGTCGAGTGGACGAGAAGTCTCGGTCGCAAACCTTGATGCTGATTTTTACCGCGGCGCTTTCGTGCGCGGCGCCAGACCCGACTGACCGTCTCAGGCCGTTTCTTCGGCGACAATGAAAAGCTTGAGTTGATCGGCGAGGGCAGTGCAGGCCCTGCTCTGGGTACGTGCGATCAGCGGAATCGGCACCACGATGGCGGGCAGGAAAGAGGTGCCGCTCACGTCTGCGCTTACTGTGCCGGCGTCCTCGAGACCAGTCAGATCCCAGACTGAGGCTTCGTAATTTGCATCGTTTTGCCACCAGGCAAATCCAAAACAACCACCACCGCCAGGTCCTGCAGCACAGGACAGGCTGCCACCGCCCGCTACCTTGTCAGTGTCGCCGTCAAGCCAGACAACATAGCGAACGCCTTTTTCCTTAATCATTTCTGCGACGCCAGGGCGTGCCAGCAGCGCCGGCAAACCCTTGGTTTCCGCCGGAGCTGTGCGTGGCTCGAACCAGGGAAACAGCGCATCGACGAACTCAGCATGAGGAACTACTCGCAGACCGGACCTGCCGCGGCCGATCGAATCACCGACGCAGTCGATAAACTTCGCTTCCGTCTCGTTGCCGAGGTGGTAGCTTTTCGCCATGATCACGATTCCCTCACCTGCTGCGATTCCGGTATCTCCCTCGCGAACATTCTCAACCCTGGACGTCACGCAAGCGCCCAGCAGTGTCGCGACTGCGAGCAACACGACTGGCCGGTAAATGGGCTTACTGGCGTGGCTCATCTGGAGTTTCCTTCGTTGCGGTGGTCAGCAGATTCATCTGGTCGGGTGCCGGTTCCGTATCGGGTGCCGTTTCCGGCAAAGGCGGGGTGTTAGCGTTACTTGCATTGCTCAGTTTGCTGATGCCGGTCGCTTTGTCCATCTGTAGAATGATCAGGGCGGCTGCATCCCGCATTGCCAGTATGGCGGCGCGTTGCAATGCCGCGTCCCCGCCAAATGTGGTTGTTTGGCTTTTCCCGTAGGCAGCGATTGGCCAATTTGCAATTTGCACGCCTTCCCGATCGAAGATCTTGATGCGGTAGCGAATCCAGACTGCGAAATCTTCCGTCTGACTCTGGCTCGGAACCGAAAATTCGAAAGCATCGATGCTTGGTTCGATCAGCGCATCGATTCCCAGGTCACGGGCTTCTGCATCATTTTCAATCACCTGAAAGTCGGTGAACATGGAGCCAAATAGCTGAGTAAAAAGCAGCCGGTTCGCACGGCCCAGTTCAATTGACCACTTTTCCTTGCCAATCACCTGCTCTTCGTGCACGTAGTTGTCAAAAACCTCAGGGTAGCGCGCAGCAACCTTCAAAGGCAGCTTGGTGATTAGCGGCTCGGGGATAGTCGGATTGTCTAACTTTACCGTCGATCCGGCGCAACCAGCCAGGCTGAATATGACAGCAAATGCAATGGCGGTTTTTAGCCTGCGAGATTTCAAATCGGTTGTTTCCAGGGGGAGCAACTGGGCGCCTGTATATCCATTTATCAGAGCGTGTACGGTGACTTTAGTTCCGTATTTGGTGAGTGATTATTGTGTCACTGACTTTAGACTGCGCGGCATGGCAGTGCAACCGACCTTGCGCTTTTGGCGGCATTTCCCGGGCATTCCAAATTATCTGTAACGCCCTGAAAATAAAAAGAAAAGTGAGGCTTTGGGATCGGATTGTCATTATGGTATGTCGCGGCCGCGCGCGTTGACCACGAATTCCGGGTCACCCGGACCAGGCCAGGGGTTGTTCCTGCATCAGGGCCATCTGCTCGCGTAACGAAAGAATGTGCTCGTCCCAGTAGCGCGGCGTATTGAACCAGGGAAATGCCGTCTTGAAAGCAGGGTCCTCCCATCGTCTGGCGATCCACGCTGCATAGTGCATGATGCGAAGCGTCCTTAGTGCCTCGATGACATGCAATTCTCGTGCATCGAAGCTTCTGAACTCGACGTAGCCTTCCAACAAATTTTCAAGTTGCGGCGTTTGTTCGTTTCGATCGCCTGACAGAAACATCCACAGGTCCTGCACGGCCGGTCCCATGCGCGCATCATCAAGATCCACAATATGCAATTGTTCACCGTTTACCAGCACATTGCCGGGGTGAAAGTCCCCGTGCAGGCGAATGTCTCTTATGCTGCCTGCACGCTCGAAACAGTCATCGACGCCGTCGAACAGGTGTTCGACAATGCCTTCGTAAACTTCACTCATTTCATACGGAATGAAGTCATTGTCCAACAGGAAATCCGCGGACTGGTAGCCGAACGCGTCGATATCGAGTCCGGGACGGTACTTGAAAGGCCGGGATTCGCCGGCCAGGTGGATTCTGGCGACAAGCCTGCCGAGTTGCTTCATCAAATCACGGTTGTCCAGATCCGGCGCCCGCCCACCACGGCATGGAGATACAGATACTCTGAAATGGCCGGAATGATGCAATGTACGGCCGTCGGTACATATCGGCGCAACGACGGGGATCTCCATCCCGGCAAGTTCAGCGCTGAATTCGTGTTCTTCAAGAATCTGATCGTCGGACCATCGACCTGGTCGGTAGAATTTGGCCACTACCGGCGACTCATCCTCGATTCCTATCTGATAGACGCGGTTTTCGTAACTGTTAAGTGTTAGAAACCGCCCGTCACAACGAAATCCCAGTTGTTCCAGTGTTTCAAGAATCTGATCCGGTTGGAGGTTCAGGTACGCGAGTGTTGATTCGTCGCTGCCTGTCACGTTACTCATTCCAGTTCGAAACTAAGTCCCGCGTTCGACTCCAGCCTTTCGCGCAGCAAGTCGCCCAGCGCTGATGCGGGCGTCCAGCAGCCACCATTCACTGTCAGTTTGTCCTTCGCAAGGCATATGGCGCTTTCGCCGAGCATCTTGCTCGTTGATCCGTAGCCTGGGTCACGATCGCCTTTGATGCGCAACCGCACGATGCTGCCGTTCTCCAGTTTGCCGATGAGCAGCAAATTGAAATAGCCGTTTTCACGCTCATTCCGCGAAGGGCCTTCTCCTGGTTCGGGCAAAATTCTTTTGATGATCATTTTCCGCGTGAGCGGAATTGCGCTGGCAAGGACGAACAGCTTCAGGCCCCAACTCATCAACGTCGCCTTTATTCGCCCGCTACTGAGGGTTGCCTCGCTGTAGCGAAAATCCTTGCCGTAGGGATAACCCAATAATGCATTACTTCGTCGTACGACCCGTGTGTTCACGCCGGCCATGACAAATGGTGCGGTCCACGCCAGGGCTTCTTTGTTATAGACAGCCTTGCTTTGGTCGCGACCGTCGGGCCCATTTCGCTCGTTTTCCGGGTTTAGCGCATAGGGATCCCCCAAGATTCGCACTATGTTCTTATCCCGGCGCGCCTGGTCGATAGCGTTCAGCATGCTGTCGAACGTACCCCCGCTGGCGCCTCCCTTCATCGCGCGAACCAATAACGTCATTTCACTGCAGGTCGACCCGTGAACTTGTTTCGCGAGTTGATGCAGCCGCAGTGCGCCAATATCTGAGGGTATCGAGTCGAATCCGCAACTCATCACTATCCGGGCGCCGCTTTTTTCCGCAGTGGATTGATGTTGATCGATCATCTGCCGCATCCATTGGACCTCACCGCAAAGATCGCAGTAATCCGTTCCGGCGGCGGCGCAGGCTGCAAGCAGTTCGCTGCCGTACTTTGCATATGGTCCGACCGTGGTCAGGATCACCCTGGCGCTGGAAGCCAGCCGTTGCATTGAGCCCTGATCATGGCTTTCGGCAACGATGACGTCCGGCCTGTCGGCGGAAAATACAATTCCTTCGAGGACTTCGTCGAGTTTGTCCTTGCTGCGTCCACCCACAGCCCACTTGACGTCCCCCCCGGGCGGGTAACGGTCCGCGAGATATTCAACCACCAGACGTCCGGTGAACCCCGATGCGCCCCATACGATCACATCGTAATCGCGGTCTTCAGTTGAATGCTTCGATGACATGCAGGCAGGGTAGAGTCGAGCGGTTGCGATTACAACCAGTTGGCGCTGGTGTGTGAGGCAGCCAGCGGTAATAATTGGCGCAGAATTTTAACAATCGCGAGAGCGCTGACCTCATCAATGTCTTCAATTGAAACAGATGTCCTGGTAGTTGGCGGCGGGCTGGTAGGCCTGTCGGTGGCCATGCACCTGAAGAAGATGCGGCCCCGTTCGACGATTTGCCTGATCGAGAAGGACTCGAGGCTGGCCGCACACCAGTCCGGGCACAATTCCGGGGTATTGCACGCTGGTATTTACTACACACCGGGATCGCTTAAAGCCAGGTTTTGTGTCGAGGGGAATCGTGCCTTAAGCAATTTGTGCGAGAGACTGAAAATTCCGCTGGTGCGTTGCGGCAAAGTTATCGTTGCCAGCACAGAGGATGAAAAGGACCAACTCGAACGATTGCATGATCGAGGCACAGACAACGGAGTGCCCGGTCTGCGACTTATTAATCAACGTGAGTTGCGCGAAATAGAGCCGCACGTCGAAGGAATCAAGGCACTGTATGCGCCAAATTCGGCAATCGTGGATTACACGCAAGTGGCTGCTGTATACGCTGCGATTTACGAAAAAGCCGGCGGGCAAATATTACTGAATACCGAGTTCATGTCGTCGCAAATCGAAAATGGCCGCCAGCATGTCGTTACGAACAATGGGGACTTTGAGGCAAGGCTCGTGATCAACTGTGCCGGGTTACATTCCGATGTGGTTGCAAGAAAGATGGGCAATGTTCCGGACGTACAGATTATTCCCTTCCGGGGCGAGTACTATCTGCTGAAGGAAGAAAGTCGCAGCCTGGTCAACGGTTTGATTTACCCCGTGCCGAATCCGGCGCTACCTTTTCTGGGTGCTCATTTTACACCGCGGGTTAACGGCGACGTTGAAGCGGGCCCAAGCGCGATGCTGGCGACAATGCGGGAAGGCTACAGCCGCTCGGACTTTTCGTTAAGCGAGTTTGCTGAGATTCTGCGCTACCCGGGTCTGTGGAAGCTCGTATCCCGCAATCTGCGCCCTGGGATGTCGGAGATCAATCGCGCATTGAGAAAGAGTGCATTCGTAAGTAGTCTCAGGCACCTGGTGCCGGATATCACGGCAGATGACCTTGTCCCTGGGGGGGCGGGAGTAAGGGCAATGGCCGTTGATCGTCGTGGGAATTTTGTTGAAGATTTCTACATCGAAGAAGCACCAGGAGCGATTCACGTGCTCAATGCTCCGTCACCCGCCGCTACATCATCTTTTTTAATTGGTAAACATATTTCCAACAAGGCCGACCTGCGTATGAATGCTGACTAACATTCGTGTCGTTGTCGATTAATATAGTTCACAGAATCCGGGGATCCTGCCCAATGAAAAAAATCTTCCTGATTGCCTATTGTTTCGTTGCGCTGGCAAGTGCTGGGTGTGCAACTGATGGCGCTATTGTCGCGATCAGCGCCACGGATATCCGGGCTGAATCCTCTGTACTCGATGGGGCGCGTTACGTGTCCTCTGGTCAGCCTGACAAGGAAATTCTGGCTGCCGTAAAAGATGCCGGATTTGTTGCGGTTGTCGATCTTCGCGGCGCAGAAGAGGATCGCGGCATCGATGAGGCACGCGAAGTTGAAGCACTCGGGATGACTTACGTTGCGCTGCCAATTAGCGGTGGTGGCGATGTCACTTTCGAGAATGCGGCGCGGCTCGACAAGATACTCAGCGAAATTGACGGGCCGGTATTAATGCACTGCGCAAGCGGCAACAGGGTCGGTGCGTTAGTCGCATTGCGTGCGAGCCAGGCCGGCGCGTCCGATGAGGAAGCACTGGCGGCAGGCAGGGCAGCCGGTCTCACAAGGCTCGAGCCCGTTGTGATCGAACGCTTAACGGGGAATTGACTCGCGATCCAAGGCTGGTTTGGTGGCCCGGCGTTGCGCAGCTATAATTCCTGAATTCCAAAAACAACAAGAATGACGATCCGATCGGATCGTCGCCATGCTGTACGGGGTCTATCATGAAAAACGTATCATTGACGGCGAGCGTCATGCTCGCGCTTCTGGCGCAATACGCAAACGCACAACAGACATTATTGCTTCGTCAGCCGGATGTTTCCGCTGATCACATCGCTTTTGTTTATGCCGGTGATATCTGGGTCGCTGATCGCGACGGGTCGAACGCACGTCGACTCACGTCGAGCCCCGCTGAAGAAAACAACCCGGTCTTCTCTCCGGACGGATTGAAAATTGCGTTTGCAGCAGACTATGAGAGCAACACAGATGTCTATGTGCTGAGTGTCTCCGGCGGCCAGCCCCAAAGGCTGACCTGGCACCCTGGTGCCGACGTGCCTACTGGCTGGACGGCAGACGGTGCGGCCGTGACTATGATTTCCGCCCGGGAGACTGATCACGGCCGGTCCGGTCAGCTCTATCATGCCCCGATTGCCGGCGGGCTTCCCGAAAAGCAAATGGAAGCGAGAATGACTTCCGGTGTTTACGACAGTGGAAACGAATTCCTGGCTTTCACGCCATTCCGTGCCGCCTATAACGGACTGTTTGGCGGAACGTCAGGGTGGAAAGGCTACCGCGGTGGTTCGGCGCCTGCGGTGCAGATCATGGATGTCGCCGGTGAGAGTGTGACCACAGTGCCCGCGGCCGGTTCGACGAATTTCAATCCGATCTGGCTGGACGGAACCCTGTATTTCATTTCTGATCGCGAAAACGACCTTTTCAATCTCTATCGTTACGACGCCGGGACCAGCAGCGTCGCAAGAGTCTCATCTGAGGATACCTGGGATATCAGGGCGGCTGGCGGTCATGGCATGGATATCGTTTATGAATCTGGTGGCAGACTGAAAAATCTGAACACGGGCAGTGGCGCGGTTCAGGAGATCGTTATTGATATCAGCCCTGATTTGCCGCAGTTGCGAACACAGTGGAAGGATGCTGCGCGCACGATCGAGAGTGCGGATATTTCACCGACTGGCAAGCGCGCGATTATTACTGCACGCGGTGAGGTATTTACGATCGCGGCTGACGAGGGCCCGACCCGCAACGTCACCAATTCCGGTGACGTACGAGAGTACTCGGCAATCTGGTCGCCGGACGGCGATCGAATCGCTTATATCAAGGACTCGCTGGATGGCCAAAGCCTGGTCGTTAGCGATCAGATTGGTACTGGCGAAAGTCGCGAATACGATCTCGGACCGCATTTCAATCAGCTGATGGACTGGAGCAACGGCGACGATTCACGAATCATCTACCAGGATAATCACCTCGGTTTGTATGCCATCGAACTTGGCAACGGCAATATCACGCTGATCGATACGGGAGTAAGGCGAGATACGATTGAAACCTCGCTTTCCCCCGACGGTCAATGGCTCGCCTATACACAAGAGCAGGACAACTACCACAGAGATTTGAAGCTGCTCAATTTCTCGTCGGGTAGCAGCGTTACGCTGAGCGATGGTGCGGCCGATGTGGCGTCGCCGGCATTCAGCAGGGATGGCAGCTATCTCTATTTTGCCGCATCGACCAATTCAGGCCCGCTCCAGGTGGGCCTGAATATGACCAGCCAGGAACGTCCATACCGGGCAGGGCTCTACGCCATTGTGCTTGCGGCCGATGGAAAGTCTCCGTTGTTGCCGGACAGTGGCGACGAGGGGGGCGATGAGGAAGATGCCACTGCCGACAACGGCTCCGACGATGATGAGGAAGAGGCTCCGGTTTCCACCCAGATCGATCTGCAGGGGCTATCAGCTCGAATCGTTGCGCTGCCGGTCGCAGAGCGAAATTACGGCAACCTCGAGGTAGCGGATGATGGCAACCTTTACTTTGTGCAAGGTGTTCAGCCGGGCGCATCTAACGAGCCACCGGGCGATGATGCTGCGGAAGAAAATGCGCTCATGCGTTTCGACTTTGAAGAGAAAGAAGCGCAATCAGTCATGAAGGGCGTTGCCGATTTTGCGATCAGTGCCGACGGCAAGCAAATGCTCATCGGCAAGGTTGACGACTCCCTGGCAATCGCCGAAATCGGAGACGAACTGGAGGCTGAGGCGTTGGATCTCTCCGGCGTTCGGGTCCGAATCAATCCCCGGGAAGAATGGTTGCTGATTTTCGATGAGACCTGGCGAATGGAGCAGGAATATTTTTATGATCCGGGCTTGCACGGCCTGGATTGGCAGGCCATCTACGACCGGTATCGTCCGCTCGTAGAGCATGTCGGCAGACGGGAAGACCTGACCGCGTTGCTGGTTGAGATGATTGCCGAAATGCAGGTAGGCCATAATCGTACCGGAGGAGGTGACACGCATCAGGAGGAGGGCACTAAAACGGGTCTTCTCGGCGCGAATTTCACTATTGATGACGGGCGCTACCAGATTGCCCGCGTCTATACGGGCGAATCATGGAACCCATTCGTTGATGCGCCGCTGGCAACGCCGGGGAACGAAGCGCGTGCAGGCGAGTACATCCTTGCCGTCAATGGCCGTGATTTGACCTCTGCGGATAACCTGTTTGAATATTTGCAGGGTACATCCGGCAAACAAGTGACACTAACGGTCGGCCCGTCGGCGAACGGGCGAAACGCACGTGACATCGTCGTCGAGCCAACTGGTGACGAACGCATGCTGCGCCTTTGGGCCTGGATAGAAAATAATCGTCGCATGGTCGACGAGGCCACGGACGGGCGTGTGGGTTACGTCTACCTGCCAAATACAGCCGGGGCTGGTTATACCTTTTTCAATCGAATGTTTTTTGCACAGGTTGATAAGGAAGCCATGATCATAGACGAGCGTTCAAACGGAGGTGGGCAGGCTGCGAACTACATCACGGACGTACTGAGCCGTCGGCATCTGTCAGGATGGAAGGATCGCGATGGCGAGGTCTACAACACACCTGCCGGCGCAATGCATGGTCCGAAAGTGATGCTGATTGATCAGGACGCAGGGTCCGGCGGTGATTATCTGCCTTATTCCTTTCGCCAGTTGGGCATTGGCAAGCTGATTGGAACCCGGACCTGGGGCGGCCTGATTGGAATTTCGGCAAACCCGGGCCTGATTGACGGCGGATATTTGACTGTGCCCTTTTTCCGCTTCTACGACGCAGATCACAACTGGACGGTCGAGAACGAGGGTGTAGCCCCGGATATCGAGGTGAGGCTCGATGCCATTGCGACCAACGAGGGCCGGGACACTCAGTTAGAAGCGGCGATCGCAGAAGTTATGGCGCAGCTCGAGAGCTTCGTCAGCCCAATTCCGACCGAAGCGCCTGCATTTCCGACGGAACTGGGACAGTAAAACAGGAACAGGGATTGCAAAATAAAAGGCCGCCAACAGGCGGCCTTTTCCCCTGAATCTCAGGCGTGACTAGTCAATCGCAAAGCAATAGAAAAGTCCGTCGCCACCCGTGCCCTGAAGATCGCTTTGACCACAACCCCGTGACGGATGCGCATTGTTCCAGGACGTCGGATTAGCTCCACCGCCCTGACGATCATGATGACCGACCTGCGCGCTACCGTCTTGACCGCTGTAGGTCCAGTCCTGGCAGGAATGATCCGCTCCGTCACTAAATGCAGTGCCGTCGAGATTCGAGCCGGTCAGGATGTCGTGACGATTGGGCGTATCTCCACGTCCGTTGATTGGCTCCCCGCTTTCGCTGACAGAATTCTCTTTACCAAGCTTGTTGTTTTCGCTGTGCAGGTCGTCGACATTGGCTGCGACCTGAATACCGTTAGCCGCGACCCACGGGCCGTCGCCGATTCGGTCACGCGCATTAACCACCGTATCGCCGTTGGTACTGAGATAGGCACGCCAGGTCTTGCCACCGGCACCCGCCGATTCTGCAAGCATCTGGCAATGCGCGTCAGCGCCTTCCAGTCCACCCAGATTGGCACCGTCTCCCGGACCTTTGCTGGTCAGGAAGAAGCTCATCGATGAATCCTGAGCGTTTGCAAAGCCAATGGCGCCAGCCACCAGGGCCAATATCATTATGGTTCTTCTCATTTTCAGTTCTCCTCCGCTGCAGGCCTTACTTTACGACAAATTTGGTCGAGATCCAGCATCGTTGGCTCGCCGGCCACCGCCATTTAGCGACAAGTGCGCATTTAAAACTCTTCGGGCGTCCACACGTCGGAGACATGGACACGGTGGCTCAGGAAAAGCAGTGGACCGGCCATAGTTTCGCCGTCCTGCTTGTACTTGCACTGTCACAGAATGCTTGCGTAATAATGGGGACTACAGCGGTATTTCCTGGATATCGAGTATCGATGAAGGCCAGGACAACCTGCTGACACTGACTCTTTCCAATTCGACCAGGGCATTTGCAGCATTGATGCAGAAGCTCTGGCTTGTGATCCACCTTCGCGGGTACTCGATGCTTGCCCGCCACAACAAAAAGGCCACCTTTCGGTGGCCTTTGTTTGTTGGTGGAGGCGGCGGGTATCGAACCACTTGCGCCCAATCAGTTGAAAATATTGCGCTTCTGGAGCGCGCAAGTTGAGAGACGATATTGAACCCTGCGTCATTGTGTTACGCGGGGAGCCCTGTCGCTCCCCAAATAGCTGGGCCCCCAATCGGGGGCCCAGGTAATTGGTGGAGGCGGCGGGTATCGAACCCGCGTCCGCAAGCCCTCCGCTACGAGCTCTACATGCTTATTCCGTCTTTAATCTCGTTACGGGCTACCCGACGGGCAGGGAAGACCTGTAACCAGTTCAGTTAGGATTTAACGGTTCGGACCCTGAACATGTCCTTGCCGCGGTCTTGTGTCGGTGACTCCTGTGATCCAGCCGCACAAGCACGAGCCGGGCAGAAGGCAAAGCTGGTTTTTAAGCAGCTAGTGCGTAGTTGTCGTCGTTGGCAACTATAAGTGTTACAGCTGGTTTAACGAGGTGATCTGTCCCTCGGCATGCACCCGGAGTTTCGCGACCCACGTCGAATCCAGTTCGCCCCCGGTAAAACTGTTTGCTCACGGTAGTGTAGGGGCGTTCCTGCAAAAAACAATCCACTGATCGTTATTTTGTTGTTTGCTACCAAAGGAGAAGCGGATTACAATACTTGCTATTGATACCGTAGCAAGAGGCGGACAGGCTTATGGCGCAACGGATTCAGAACCTCAGAAGGGCAGCTACGTCCGAACGTATGGCGATGGCCCTTGATCTCGCCGGGCGCCGCTGGGCGTTGCGCGTGGTTTGGGAGCTTCGGGTGGGTCCCCTTAATTTCCGGGCGCTTCAGGCCTCGTGTGGTCAGATTTCCCCCAGTGTTCTGCAGAGGCGACTGCACGAACTCAGAGACGCCGGGATAATCGAGAAGATCCCGCGCCTGGGCTACCGGTTAAGCACAAGCGGGGAAAAGTTGTTCCACGTAATCGGGCAGCTTGATAAGTGGTCTTCGACGTTGGGACTAAAGTGAATATTAGTAATAAAGAACTTTAAAAAAACAATATAACTTATTGTTTTTAATGTCTTGATGATTTCAAAATACGACCTTGCTGTCGTTTCCAGTCGCGGTCTTTTACCGCCGCACGCTTGTCGTGTGATTTTTTGCCTTTGGCCAGTCCGATGTCGAGCTTTACCCGTCCTTTGCTCCAATGGAGGTTGAGTGGCACCAGCGTATATCCCTTGCGTTCCACGGCACCGATCAGTCGATCAAGCTCGTACCGGTTCAATAGAAGTTTGCGGGTCCGGGTCGGATCCGGATGAATGTGAGTTGATACGGTCCCGAGCGGCGTAATCTGGGCCCCAAGCAGCCAGGCTTCTCCGTTGCGAACGTGGACATAACTCTCAGTAATCTGGGCGCGACCCTCCCGGAGGCTTTTCACCTCCCAGCCTTCCAGGACCAGGCCGGCCTGGAATGTGTCTTCTATCGCGTAATCAAAGCGGGCTTTCTTGTTCTCCGCAATTCTTGACGATGCTGGTTTCTTGTCTTTGGCTTTTGCCACGATCTGACGGTTTCTTTTGCTGTTTTGCTAGAAGGGCGGCGATTATAAGTCAGGTCGACTCTCAGGTATGTTGTTCGTTGTCATTAATTCATCCAGAATTCCGATTAATCTTGTCCAGACTGGCCTGAAAGACTTCAGCGAATGCGCAGCGTTAACAGATCGGCATTGGTTCCATACCGCGCCAGCGAGATGATCGACCTCGTTGATGATGTGAATTGCTATGCTGAATTTCTACCCTGGTGCAATCATTCCGAGGTGCTGACGCGCGAGGGCAACATGGTGGAGGCTACCCTTGAACTGCACAAAGGTGCGGTCAGCAAGACCTTTACAACACGCAACACACGACACGGGGACGAAGCCATCGACATTGCCTTGCTGGGTGGGCCGTTTCGGCATCTTTCCGGTGGCTGGCGTTTTCAGCCACTCGGGGAGGACGGCAGCAAGGTAACACTGGAGCTTCATTTCGCTTTCGAGAACAGGATGGTGGACATGTTGTTTGGCGCCTTTTTTGAAGAAACCTGCAATTCGCTGATCGATGCTTTCACTCGCCGCGCAGCAGATGTCTACGGCGCCCGGTAGGCGCACGAGCACTTATGCCCAAACATGAGATCTGTGTTGAGGTTGTTTTCGCGCTGCCGGACAGGCAAGAGCTCGTGACTCTGCTTATGCCGGCAGACGCAACTGTCGCTGACGCACTCAGGCAGTCGGAACTGGAGCGGGGATTCCCGGACGCTGATTTCGCTTCTGCAAACGTTGCAGTCTGGGGAAGGCCGGTTAGCAGAGGGCGACAGCTCGCAGATGGTGACAGGGTGGAGATCCTGCGGCCGCTTGAAATCGACCCCCGTGATGCGCGTCGAGAACTCGCGAAAGACGGTCAGTACATGAGCGGAAGTACGCCAGGCAAAGTGGTCTAGAGATCTTCCCTCAGTTCCTGGTCTTTGATGATTTCCATTACGTTTTCGCCGTCAAAAATGATCGAGATCCAGCGCTTGAAGGTCGCCTTTTGTCGACCGACCCGAAGAAAGTAGACGTAGTCCCAGCGATTCTGATGAAAAGGATCATCAATCATTGGCGTGCCGAGAAGAAAACGGACCTGGCCACGGGTCATGCCGACCTCAACCTGGTCGATATCCTCCTGGTCCAGCAGGTTTCCCTGCGACAGAGCTGCCTGGTAGACACAGCCGCTCACAAGCAGGCATGCCACCAGGAGGAAGATTGGAAACAGGTGTTTTCGCATTATGATGATTGACCGTGACTGGTTGGATTGGTGCCGTGAATCAGCTTCTCGGGCCGATATCGTGGTGGAGAGACCCGGTCGACTGGGTCATAATAGGCGCGCATGATACCGTCTTGTCAGTCGCTGCGGTAGCCGCCGCGCCCGCACATTCAATCAATGAGAACCTTTAGATGGCACAGCGTCAGGAACTACGTAAAGCCGGGCTGAAAATAACGCTTCCCAGGCTCAAGATTCTCGAAATTCTTGAGAACAGTCCGATGCGGCACCTGAGCGCAGAGGACATCTACAAGGAGCTTCTGGATTCGGGCGAGGATATTGGTCTCGCGACGGTCTATCGGGTTCTGACCCAATTTGAAGCTGCCGGCCTCGTTATCCGGCACAATTTTGAGGGCGGCCATTCCGTTTTCGAGATGGACAGCGGCGATCATCATGATCACATGGTGTGCATTGAAACGGGCGATGTCGTCGAGTTCGTCGACGACGAAATAGAAAAGATCCAGCATGCTATCGCGGAAAAGCACGGCTATGATCTCGTGGACCACAACCTCGTGTTGTATGTTCGTCCCCTGAAAAAGACCGACGACACCTGAATCAGCGCCTGTCAGGCGCGCTTGTTTTTCTCCGGACGCTTCGCACCAGCCGCCAGCATTTCAGCGGCATGGTCCCGTGTCCGTTGAGTGATTTCAACGCCGCCCAGCATGCGGGCGATCTCTTCGATGCGCTCGCCCTGATTGAGCAACGAAATTCCGGTTTTGGTCGATTTTCCGTCACTGATCTTCATGATACGGAAGTGGTTGTTGCCGAGGCTGGCGACCTGCGGGAGATGTGTGACACAGAAGACCTGTCGCGTTTGCCCAAGCTCACGCAGCCGCAATCCCACCATTTCGGCGATGCCGCCGCCGACACCACTGTCAACCTCGTCAAAAACCATGGTCGGGATAGCGCTGCCATCACTCGCGATGACCTGAATGGCAAGGCTCATTCGCGAAAGCTCACCGCCGGATGCAACTTTGGAAAGTGGCATCGGTTGCTGCCCCGGGTTTGCGCTGATCAGGTACTCAACATCATCCATGCCGAAAGGTCGTGGATCGGTCATATCTCTTGGTGTTATCTGAATTTCGAAGACGCCGCCAGGCATACCGAGATTCGCCATCGCTTCGGTTACAGCTGAAGAGAATCTCGAGGCGGCTTTTTTCCGGCCTGCCGAAAGCCTTGCTGCGGTCTTTCGGTAACCGGCTTGCGCCTCCGAGACAGCTGATTTGAGTTCGGCACTTCGCTCTTCGGCATGCTCCAGGTCGTTCAACTCTTCAACCAGGTCCTGGTGCAGCGCGGCAAGGCTTTCGGGATCCATGCGATGTTTGCGGGCGATATTGTTGATCGCATCGAGACGTTCCTCGACGAAATTCTGGCGTGCCGGATCCATATCCAGGGAATCTCCGTAGCGACGGAGCGAATCGGCTGCCTCGGATACCTGGATACTCGCTTCCTGCAACATTGCCGCGATCGGTTCGAGCGTCGCGTCCAAAGTCGCGAGTCCCTCGATCAATTGGGCTGCATCCGCCAGCAGCGATTGTGCATTTGCAGGATCGGCATCATATAGAACCTGAAGTGCGGTGTTGGCACCCTCGGCCAACCTCCCACTGTTCTGTAACTTGGATCTCTCCATAGACAAGGCTTCGAGCTCGCCGGGCTCCAGGCCAAGTGAATCCAATTCGTCAATCTGGAATCGGAGAAGCTCAAGTTTCGCATTGCGATCCGCGTTGGCCGACTCAAGAGCGTCAAGCTTGTCAGTCAATAATCGCCAATCGGCAAAATTGTTACTGGTCGCCACGGCGAGATCGATCAGCCCGCCAAAATAGTCCAGCAGGTTGCGCTGAACATCACGCCTCGCCAGGGACTGGTGAAAATGCTGTCCATGAATGTCGAGCAACATTTCACCGAGCGTTTTCAGACTTTGTAGTGGCACACTGTTGCCGTTAATGAATGCCCGGGACCGCCCGTCGGCGCCTACGACGCGACGCAAATTGCACTCGTCGTCCAGATCAAGCATTTGTTCCTCGAGCCAATCCCGGGCTTCGGGCAAATTGCGAAGGTCGAACTCAGCGGTGAATTCGGCGCGTTTCGCGCCGCTTCGCACCAGTCCGCTGCCACCCCGTTCACCAAGAACGAGGCCCATGGCGTCGACCAGGATGGACTTTCCGGCGCCTGTTTCACCGGTGAGCACGGTCATTCCGGGGCTGAATTCAATTTCAACCTCGTCGATGATTGCGAAGTTCCTGACCTGGATACTCGTCAACATCTAGATATCACTCTGTTGCCTCTGCGTTCGACTGTCCCGACCCCAGTTTAGTTTTGAACGGAGGATTTCGTAATAGTCATAGCCAGGTGGATGGATAAGAGTGATGCGGCGCGATGATTCCGCAATTAACAGACGATCATCAGGGCGAAATTCGGCGAGAGAGTGTCCGTCAATGCTAACTTCGGCACTGGTGTTGTCACGTTGCAGCAAGGTCACTTCGATAGGCTGGCCGGCCGGTATTACCAATGGCCTGTCACTCAGCGTGTGCGGGCAGATAGGTATGACCACTAAAGCGTCGAGCCGAGGGTCGATAATAGGCCCGCCGCAGGCCAGCGCATAGGCTGTAGAGCCGGTGGGCGTGGCGACAATCAGCCCATCGCCCATATGGGTGTTGACATACTGTCCGGCTATGCGCGTCTCAAAATCGAGCATGCGGCCTGTATCGCGACGCTGTAAAACTATGTCGTTCAATGCCAACGCTGACTTTTTCGTTCCGTCTGCCTGCGACAAGGTCGCCCTTAGGCGCAATCGCGACTCCCGGGTGAAGTTGCCACTCAGGATTTCGTCGAAGCTAGCCAGCATATCGATCGGCGACACGTCGGTAAGGAAGCCAAGGCGACCTCGATTGACGCCGACCAGCGGAATATCAATGTCGCCGGCGAGCGATGCTGCGTGCAACATCGTACCGTCGCCACCAACCGCAACAATCAGATCCGTCTCATTCGTCAGCGCACCCGGGTCAATTGCGGCTACGCCCAGTTCAGCCGCTACCTCGGGCTCGGCCAGAACCCGAACGCCATTTTTTGCCAGATGTCCGGCAACCAGCCTCATTGGTTCCGCGACCCGGGGGTCAGAGTAGAGGCCGATCAGGACGACATTTTTGAATTCTGTGTTCATAGACAGGTCAAATCATATGCGGCTTGCGACGCTGGCTTGGTGTGGCGAATCCCTCACGAGATTGTTGCAAATGCTTGACCACCCGCCAAGCCGCTGTACACTTTTGTTTCACCCTATCACACTGAGTTGGGGTTACATTTCAAGTAATGGCGCGAATGTCTACGGAAACGACTCCTCAGCTACCTAATGAACGCGCACAGCAACTTCTCAAAGTTCTGATTCAGCGTTTTATCCGGGATGGCCAGCCCATTGGCTCGAGAACCCTGTCGCGAAATTCCGGTATGGAACTCAGCCCGGCCACGATCCGTAACGTAATGTCGGATCTCGAAGAGCTTGGATTGATCGCCGCGCCACATACTTCCGCGGGCCGCATTCCCACCCCGCAGGGATATCGTCTGTTCGTTGATTCGCTGATCCGCTACAAGCTGCCGAAAAAAACCGATATTGAGAGACTGAGAAGCCGGCTCGACCGACAGGCGGGTGATCCGAGTTCGCTACTCGATTCCGTATCCAACATGCTGTCGGAGGTCACCAGCCTTGCCGGGGTGGTGTCGATACCCAAGGGCCACAAATCAATTCTCCGCCAGATCGAATTTCTTTCCCTGTCTGACAGCCGGGTACTGGCCATCCTGGTCATCAATGACCGGGAGGTGCAAAACCGGGTGCTGCATACGGAACAACCTCAAACCAAGGAAGAACTGCAGCGCGCGGCCAATTACATCAATGAAAACTACGTCGGAAAGGATCTGGCTGATATTCGCAAAGGCCTGATTGACGACCTGGAACGAACCAGGGATTCAATGAACCAGACCATGATGGACATCATCTCGGTTGCTCAGTCGGCAATGGAGGGTGCCGCCGCGCCGAAAGAAGAGTTTTTGGTAGCCGGTGAAACCAACCTGATGGATTTCGCCGAACTGTCCGACGTCGAGACGCTCAGGCGGCTCTTCGATGCCTTCTCCAAGAAGCAGTTCATGCTGAACCTGCTGGACAAAAGCATAAATGCCAGCGGAGTCCAGGTGTTCATCGGCCGGGAATCCGGTTACCAGATTCTCGACAATTGCAGTGTGGTGACGGCGCCTTATCACGTTGACGATGAGCACATTGGAGTGCTTGGCGTGATCGGTCCTACCCGGATGGCCTACGATCGGGTGGTGCCGATCGTCGATATCACTGCCAGACTGCTGGAATCCACCCTCAATCCGGGCGGCGAGCGATAAGCAAGATCAGGGTGGGGTTTGTTGGCGGCGAATAATTCGCCCAAACCCTTGATATTTGCAGCCGTAGTCCCACAATTCCCGCATCCTTGAAACGGGGCCGGCCATGCCAGCTCCTGAATGCCGAATCTGGAGCAAAATCACCGATGAATGCAGAGCCCGATCGTTCCCATGAGGACGAAGCCGCAAGCTCAGACACCGAAATGACCGCTGAAGCTGCTGAACCCGTTGATACTGAAGAGGAAACGGCTGCTGCTGCCGGGGAGGGTGCCAGCGACGATCCGCTGGCCGAACTCCAGGCCAAAGCTGACGAAAACTGGGACAAGTACCTGCGCGCGTTGGCGGAACTGGAGAACATACGTAAACGGGCCGAACGGGAGGTTGCAAACGCGCACAAATTCGCGCTCGAGCGATTCGCAACTGACCTCCTTGCAGTTTGTGACAGCCTGGAAATGGCGCAGGTCGCCGAGAGAGATGCCAGCATCGAAAGCCTGATAGAGGGCAACGAGGCCACGCTGAAACTCCTCGGCACGGTCTTGCGGCGTTTTGGCATCGAAGAGCTGGACCCGCAGGGTGAGCCATTCGATCCGAATCTGCATGAGGCCATGACGATGCAACCGTCGGACACGGTTGAGCCGGGGAGCGTGATCAACGTGTTTCAGAAAGGCTACGCGCTGAATGGTCGCCTGTTGCGTCCGGCAAGGGTCGTTGTCGCCTCGGAACCGGCCGAAACAAGCAAAAAAGGATGAAATCGGCCGTTTTGGGAGGCAAAAGCGCTTGAATCGGCCTCTCAAGGCCCCACGTACAGACCAGTTTTGAAATTAATCGAATCGGAGAATACTAATCATGGGTAAAGTTATTGGTATCGACCTGGGTACCACGAACTCCTGCGTCGCGGTCATGGAAGGGGATAAGCCCCGCGTGATCGAGAACAGCGAGGGAGACCGGACCACGCCCTCAATCGTTGCGTTCAGCAAGGACGGCGAAGTCCTGGTGGGCCAGGCGGCGAAGCGTCAGGCGGTCACTAATCCAAGCAACACCTTGCATGCCGTGAAGCGATTGATCGGCCGTCGTTTCGAAGACGACGTCGTCCAGCGTGATATGGACATGGTTCCTTACACCATCGTTAAGGCTGACAACGGCGACGCCTGGGTTGAGGCGAATGGAAAAGCCATGGCACCGCCGGAAATCTCGGCGCGGGTCCTGATGAAGATGAAGAAGACCGCCGAAGATTACCTTGGCGTCGAAGTAACTGAAGCGGTGGTCACTGTTCCTGCCTATTTCAATGACTCACAGCGCCAGGCAACAAAGGATGCAGGCAAGATCGCCGGACTTGACGTCAAGCGCATCATTAATGAACCGACGGCCGCGGCACTTGCCTACGGCATGGACAAGAAGCGCGGCGATGCCAAGATCGCCGTGTTCGATCTGGGCGGCGGTACATTCGATATATCGATTATTGAAATCGCAGAAGTCGACGGTGAACACCAGTTTGAAGTGCTGGCAACGAACGGCGACACGTTCCTCGGCGGAGAAGATTTCGATATTCGCATTATCGAGTACCTGACCTCTGAATTTCAGAAAGAAAGCGGTGTCGACATTACGCAGGATGCACTTGCGATGCAGCGACTGAAGGAAGCAGCGGAAAAGGCCAAAATTGAGTTGTCCACGCAGCAACAGACGGAGGTAAACCTGCCGTATATCACTGCGGATGCGACAGGTCCGAAGCATCTCAACATTAAGCTAACCCGGGCCAAGCTCGAGTCGCTGGTTGATGCACTGGTTGCAAGAACTATCGAGCCCTGCAAAGTGGCGCTGACGGACGCCGGTCTCAAGGTTAACGAAATTGATGACGTTATTCTTGTTGGTGGGCAGACCCGGATGCCCAAAGTGCAGGAAGAGGTGCAGAATTTCTTCGGCAAGGAGCCGCGGCGAGACGTCAACCCGGACGAGGCAGTCGCAGTTGGAGCTGCTATCCAGGGTGGCGTGCTTTCCGGCGACGTAAAAGACGTCCTGCTTCTGGACGTAACGCCGTTGTCTCTTGGTATCGAGACACTCGGTGGAGTCATGACGAAGCTGATCGACAAAAACACGACGATTCCTGCCAATGAGACCCAGGTTTTTTCAACGGCGGATGATAACCAGACGGCGGTGACGATCCATGTGCTCCAGGGTGAGCGCGAGCGGTCACAGGACAACAAGTCGCTGGGGCGCTTTGATTTGGCGGATATTCCCCCGTCACCGAGAGGCCTGCCGCAAATCGAGGTTCAGTTCGACATTGACGCAAACGGCATACTGAATGTGTCTGCCAAAGACAAGGCGACCGGGAAAAGCCAGAACATCGTGATCAAGGCATCCAGCGGGTTGTCTGACGAAGAGATCGATCAGATGGTCTCGGATGCTGCCAGCCATGCCGAGGAAGACAAGAAGTTCCGTGAGCGCGTCGATGCGAGAAACCAGGCAGATGGACTGATTCACGCTGCCGAGAAGACGCTCAGCGAAGCTGGCGACAAAGTCAGCGGTGAGGAACGTCTTGCGGTCGAGAACGCGGTTTCGGATCTCAAAGCTGTTCTTGATGACGGTGACAAGGAAACCATCGAGGCGAAGACCGCTGCACTGGGCGAGGCATCTGCGGCGGTGGCGCAGAAACTCTATGCGGAGCAGGCGGCCGAAGGCGCGGAAGGTTCAGCGGAAGCCGGCAGCAGTGGAGAGGATGTTGTCGACGCGGAATTTGAAGAAGTCGACGGCAACGATGAGTCTAAATCAGCATAAGATCTGAGAATCTCTGTAACCAATTCGGGCGCCGTAAGGCGCCCGATTCTTAACTAAGAAGCTCCAGGCATGGCAAAGCGTGATTACTATGAAGTCCTCGGCGTAACCAAAGGTGCGTCAGTGGCAGAAATCAAGAAGTCGTATCGACGTCTTGCCATGAAATATCACCCGGATCGGAATTCTGATGACGAGGATGCCGAAGCCAGGTTCAAGGAAGCCAAAGAGGCCTATGAGGTCCTGAAGGACGATGACAAGCGGGCTGCTTACGATCGCTTTGGTCATGAAGGTGTCCGCACCGGACCCGGCGGAGCCGGTTACGGAGCTGAGGGCTTCGGCGATATTTTCGGCGATGTCTTTGGCGACATTTTCGGCGGCGGCCGGCGTGGCGCGAGCCAGGTTTTTCGCGGTGCCGACTTAGGATACGAACTCAAACTGGACCTGGAACGTGCGGTCAAGGGCGATGCGGTCACTATCGACGTGCCAACGCAAGTCGTCTGCAATGAATGTGATGGCAATGGCTCGGAGAAAGGATCCGACCCGGTGAAGTGCACCACATGTGGCGGCGCCGGCCAGGTTCGGATGCAACAGGGTTTCTTTTCAATTCAGCAAACCTGCCCTGCCTGCAAGGGTGCCGGTACGGTAATTTCCAATCCCTGTAAGAAATGTCACGGTCGGGGTCGCGTGTCAAAAACGAAGACTCTCAACGTCAAAGTGCCTGCCGGGGTCGATGACGGTGACCGGATCAGGCTGTCCGGCGAAGGGGAGGCCGGTCGCAATGGTGGTCCGCCGGGCGACTTGTACGTCGAGATTCGGGTGACACCGCACAAGATATTTGAGCGAGCGGGATCGGATCTCTCCTGTGAAGTGCCGATCAGCTTCGCTTGTGCGACGCTCGGCGGCGAAGTGGAGCTGCCCACGCTGAACGGCAACGTGTCGCTGAAGGTTCCTGCAGGCACGCAGTCCGGCAAAGTCTTCCGCTTGCGGGGCAAGGGTGTGACCACCGTCCGGGACCACCGAACCGGCGATTTGTTCGCCAAGGTGGCGGTCGAAACGCCGGTTCACCTGACACCTGAACAGGAATCGCTGTTAATACAATTTGAGAATCTCGTCGGTGCCGGCGGGGAGCAACATAACCCGCGTGCCGGCGGTTGGCTGGAGACCGTCAAGCGCTTTTTCGAGAAAATCAGCCAGTAGAATTCTACTGGCGCCGCGGGCTCCGCTTGAGTAAACTACCGCCGTCGTATTAACGACCCAAGCGGAAGGCAATCTCCTTCCGCTTTTGTGCATCTGAATTACGCATAGACCGGCCATTGGCCTGTGGTTTTGGCTTGAATCTTAAGGATCGCTGTTGAGTACGCCCGCTGTTCTGGCTCTGCAAGACGGGACTATCTTCCGGGGCACTTCTGTCGGCGCCGAAGGCAAAACGATCGGTGAAGTCGTTTTCAATACGGCAATGACTGGTTACCAGGAAATCCTGACCGATCCATCGTATTGCCGCCAGATAGTAACCCTCACCTATCCTCACATTGGCAACACCGGCACCAACAGCGAGGACATGGAGTCGTCGAAAACTCATGCCTCCGGCCTGATCATTCGTGACCGCTCGATGATCGCGAGCAGCTGGCGATCGGAGCGCAGCATTTCTGATTTCCTCGTGGCGGGCAACACGGTTGCCATTGCCGACATCGATACGCGCAAGCTGACCCGGTTGCTGCGTGAAAAGGGCGCCCAGTCGGGATGCATTATGACCGGCGATGTAGACCCTCAAATCGCTGTCCAGCACGCCAGCAAGTTTCCCGGCATTGTAGGAATGGACCTGGCCAAATTTGTTACGACCGACCAATCGTATCAATGGTGCTACGGGTCCAATTTTGGTGACCGGTCCCGAATCATGAGCCGCCGGATTGCGCCATACCACGTGGTTGCATATGACTACGGTGTCAAACGAAATATTCTGCGAATACTGTCGGACCTTGAATGCCGCATGACCGTGGTGCCGGCGAAGACGTCTGCCGAAGAGGTGCTTGCGCTGGCTCCGGATGGGGTGTTCCTGTCGAATGGTCCGGGAGATCCGGAACCATGTGACTACGCCATTGCGGCGATTCAGGAGATTCTCAGGTCATCAGTTCCGGTATTTGGCATTTGCCTGGGCCATCAGTTGCTCGCGCTCGCCGCCGGCGCGAAAACCATGAAGATGAAATTCGGTCATCATGGCGCAAATCACCCGGTACAGGACCTGGCAACGGGTCGCGTGATGATCACCAGTCAGAATCACGGCTTTGCGGTTGATCCCGAGTCGCTGCCCGAGAACCTGGAGATTACGCATACCTCGCTGTTTGACGGCTCTTTGCAGGGCCTCTCATTTAGAGACCAGCCCGCGTACAGCTTCCAGGGCCATCCGGAGGCAAGCCCGGGTCCGCACGATGTGTTGCACCTGTTCGAGCGATTCATCAACGATATGGACGAATACAAGCGAAAAAACAGTCAAAAGACAGTAGCAATATAGATAATTTAAACAAGTAGTTACGAAGAATAATTAAAGTCAAACATGATTATAAAACGGTGCCGATCCCGAACGTATGCCTAAACGTACAGACATAGAAAGCGTCCTCATTATTGGCGCCGGCCCGATCGTTATAGGCCAGGCCTGCGAATTTGACTATTCCGGCGCGCAGGCGTGTAAGGCCCTGAAAGAGGAGGGCTTCCGGGTCATCCTGGTCAATTCAAATCCGGCAACCATCATGACGGATCCCGAGACCGCGGACGCCGTATATATCGAGCCCGTACACTGGACGGCGCTGGAGCGTGTCATCGCCAAGGAGCGACCGGACGCATTGCTGCCAACCATGGGTGGCCAGACCGCGCTTAACTGTGCCCTTGACCTGGTTCGCGAGGGCGTGCTCGACAAATACCGTGTTGAGATGATTGCAGCGTCTCGAGAGGCCATCGACATGGCCGAGGACCGGGAACTATTCCGTAAGGCAATGGCTGAAATCGGCCTCGAGAGTCCGCAAGCGGAGATCGCACATTCTCTGGAAGAGGCCATCGAGAAACAGGCCACGGTTGGCTATCCAACGATCATCCGCCCCTCATTTACAATGGGCGGAACCGGCGGTGGGATCGCCTATAACCAGGAGGAATTCCAGCGCATCGTTTCGCACGGTCTGGAGATGTCGCCGACCACCGAGGTCCTGCTGGAAGAGTCGGTCATCGGCTGGAAAGAGTTCGAAATGGAGGTTGTCCGGGATAAGAAGGACAATTGCATCATTGTGTGCGCTATTGAGAACCTGGATCCGATGGGTGTTCACACAGGTGACTCCATCACGGTGGCACCGGCGCAGACGCTGACGGACAAGGAATACCAGCGTATGCGCAACGCATCGATCGATGTGCTGAGAAAGATCGGCGTCGATACCGGTGGATCCAACGTACAGTTTGCGGTAAATCCGGAAGATGGCCGTCTATTGGTTATCGAAATGAACCCGCGTGTATCGCGATCATCAGCGCTGGCATCGAAGGCCACCGGATTCCCGATTGCCAAAGTAGCCGCCAAGTTGGCGATTGGCTATACGCTCGATGAATTAAAGAATGAAATTACCGGAGGGGCAACGCCTGCATCGTTCGAGCCGACGATAGACTATGTCGTCACGAAGATTCCGCGCTTCACCTTTGAGAAGTTTCCCGGCGCCAACGCGAAGCTGACGACCCAGATGAAGTCTGTTGGCGAAGTTATGGCAATGGGCAGGAATTTCCAGGAGTCCCTGCAGAAAGCACTTCGCGGACTGGAAACCGGCGTCAATGGGCTGGACGAAAAAATCAGGGCGCTCGTGGATGAAGAGGACAAGGACCAACTGCGGCAAGAATTGCGCTTGCCCGGGGCCGACCGCATTTTTTATCTTGCGGACGCGCTGCGTCACGATTTCACGGTCGAGGAAGTAGGGGCGCTGACCGGCATAGATCCATGGTTTCTCGTACAGATTGCAGATCTTATCAACGATGAGAAACAAATCCGCGGGGACGGGATTGATGCGCTGAGCGAAGCGCGTTTCCGCCAATTGAAGCGAAAGGGTTTTGGAGATGCGCGTATCGCGGCACTGTTGCGGCAGGACGAAAACGTGATTCGCAAACGTCGCATCGACGCCGGAGTTCGTCCGGTTTTCAAGCGGGTAGATACCTGTGCAGCCGAATTTGCGACGACCACCGCGTACCTGTACTCGACCTACGAGGAGGAATGCGAGGCGGAACCCACCGACAACCCCAAGGTGATGATTCTCGGAGGTGGACCGAATCGAATCGGCCAGGGAATCGAGTTCGACTACTGTTGCGTGCATGCCGCGTTGGCGCTGCGGGAGTCCGGCTACGAAACCATCATGGTTAACTGTAACCCGGAAACGGTTTCCACAGACTTTGATACTTCAGACAGGCTGTACTTCGAATCCCTGACGTTCGAAGACGTAATGGAAGTAATTGACAAGGAAAAGCCAAAAGGCGTGATCGTGCAGTACGGTGGGCAGACGCCGTTGAAACTCGCCCGCGACCTGGAAGCGGCGGGTGCGCCGATCATTGGCACGTCGCCGGATTCAATCGATCTCGCCGAAGACCGGGAGCGTTTTCAAAACCTGGTTGAAGGCCTCGGGCTCAAGCAACCGCCGAACAGTGCGGCGCGGAGTCAGGAAGAGGCGCTGGCAAAGGCGGCTGATGTCGGATACCCGTTGGTTGTGCGACCGTCATATGTCCTTGGCGGAAGGGCGATGGAGATAGTTCACGGCGAGGAGGATCTCGCGGCGTATATGGAAGCGGCGATAGGCGTGTCGAATGACAGCCCGGTTCTCCTTGACCGGTTTCTTGATCTCGCGACAGAAGTCGACGTCGACGCTATCTGCGACGGTGAGCGAGTGCTCATCGGCGGCATTATGGAACACGTAGAGCAGGCAGGCGTCCATTCCGGCGACTCCGGATGCTCTATTCCACCTTTCAGCCTGAGCGATGAGGTTCAGAAAGACCTGGTGGAACAAACCATCAAGCTGGCCAAGGGTCTGAACGTTATCGGCCTGATGAATATTCAGTTCGCAATTCAGAATGACGTCGTCTATCTGCTTGAAGTTAATCCACGCGCATCTCGTACTGTTCCGTTTGTATCCAAGGCAACGGGCGTGCCGCTGGCGAAAATAGCAGCCCGTGTTATGGTCGGTGAATCGCTGGAGGCTCAGGGTATTGTCAATCAGCGCGTGCCTGAATATTTTTCGGTGAAAGAAGCCGTATTCCCGTTTATCAAGTTTGCGGGTGCCGATCCAATTCTTGGTCCGGAGATGAAGTCGACCGGTGAGGTGATGGGCGTTGGACGATCATTCGGTGAAGCCTACGCCAAGGCTCAACTCGCATCCGGGGTGTTGTTGCCAACCGAGGGTACAGCGCTGCTCAGCGTTCGGGATCGTGATAAATCCGGCTGTGTCGAATTGGCCAATATCCTGTTAGCGCGTGGCTTCGAGATTGTGGCGACGCATGGTACGGCGAAATTTCTGAATGATTCCGGCCTCGAATGCAGGGGGGTCAACAAGGTTCGCGAAGGGCGGCCGCACATTGTGGATATGATCAAAAACGGCGAAATATCACTAATTGTTAATACGACGGAAGGCAAGCAAGCTATCCGTGAATCTGCATCGATCCGGGCTGAAGCAGTTCGTACCAAGGTTACCTATTACACGACCCTGGGTGCCGCTATCGCGACTTGTAGCGCGTTGGAGCATCTTGATGACGGTGACGTGAATCGACTGCAGGATCTGCATAAAGAGGTAGCGGCATGAGTAAAGTGCCGATGACGGTTCGCGGTGCCGAGTTGCTGCGTGAGGAACTGCAGAAACTGAAATCGGAGGATCGTCCGCAGGTGATTCAGGCGATTGCCGAGGCGCGTGCACATGGTGATCTCAAGGAGAATGCCGAGTACCACGCAGCAAAGGAGCAACAAGGATTCATAGAGGGTCGCATCAAGGAGATCGAGGGAAAGCTTTCGCATATTCAGGTCATCGATGTCACTGAAATCGATGCAAGAGGCAAAGTGGTATTCGGCTCGACAGTCGAATTGCTCGACGTCCAGACAGATTCGGAAATAACCTACAAAATCGTCGGCGAAGACGAAGCCGATATAAGTGCCGGACTGATATCCTATACGTCGCCGATCGCCAGGGCATTGATTGGCAAGAATGAAGGTGACGAAATAGTCTTTTCGGCGCCAGGTGGCGAAAAGGAATACGAGATTATCGAGGTACGTTACGTCTAGCGCCGGCGTCAAGCTGAAGAGCTAATTCAATGGCAGCGGGATGCGGGGTTTTTCGTCATTCCGCTTGTATAGCAATGCGACATTTCCGATACGTGTCACCAGGTTGGCAGGACCTTTGGCGCACAGTTCTGCAATGATCTCGTCCCGAATGTTGCGATCACCTGCACGAACACGAACCTTGATGAGCTCATGATGCGCGATTGTCGCCAGGAATTCCTTGAATACGGATTCGGTCAGGCCTGCATCACCGACGATAACGACTGGCTTCAACTGGTGGCCCAGGCCACGCAGGAACTTCTTCTGGGTTTCGGATAGGTCCATGGGCTGTATTGTAACAACACGATATGAGTAAACCGAGAGGAAGTAGCGGCTCTTGGCGGCAGCGCCAGGAAAAGGATCCTTTTGTCCTGATGGCACGAAAGGAGGGCTGGCGGTCGCGTGCCGTATTCAAGCTCAAGGAAATTGCGGACAAGGAACGGCTCCTGCGCCCGGACATGACCTGTATTGATCTCGGTGCTGCGCCGGGCAGCTGGAGTCAGTACGTTGCAGAGACGCTGAAAGGGCGTACGAGAATAATCGCGCTTGATCTGCTGCCAATGGATTCTCTGCCGGCTGTAGAGTTCCTGCAGGGCGATTTCACAGAAGACGACGTGCTGGCCCGGCTCGGGCAAATTCTGGAGGATTCGAAGGCAGATCTTGTAATGAGCGATTTGGCGCCCAATATCACCGGGAACAAAGTGGTTGACCAGCCCAGATCCATGTACCTGGCGGAGCTGGCCCTTGACCTGGCACGGCAAACTCTTGGGCGAAAAGGCAGCTTTGTATGTAAGCTCTTTCAGGGTGAGGGCACCGATGCCTTCATTTCTGACGCCAGGGGCTCATTTGACAAGGTAAAAGTGGTGAAACCCAAGGCCTCGCGGCCAGGTAGTAGTGAGATATACCTTGTGGCGAGAAACTATCAACTATAGTACTGTCTAACGTTTAGACGCAGTCTAAATCTTCCCAGTGGAGTGGTATTTCATTCGTGAATGATCTGACAAAAAATATACTCGTTTTCATCGTCATCATCGTGGTGCTTCTGTCCGTGGTACAGGGCCTGAGCGGTGTGAGCGGGCAAGCCGCCAAGTCGACCGATTATTCCGCCTTTTTGAAGGATGTGCGGGCAGGAAAGGTCCAGCGCGTGGAATTTGAGGGTGAGCGCATCAGTTACGGGAGTCGCCCGCCACTGCAGTACTACACGATCAGCCCGGAAACCGATAACAACACGCTAATCGGTATCCTCGAGGATAACGGTGTCCAGTTTACTGCGCAGGAGCCGGAATCTCAGAGCCTGATTGGCCAGCTCCTGATCAGTTCATTCCCCATCCTTTTGTTGATCGGCGTCTGGATCTATTTCATGCGCCAAATGCAGGGTGGCGGTGGTGGCCGCGGTGCGATGTCTTTTGGCAAGAGCAAAGCCAGGCTTCTCGGCGAGGATCAGGTCGGTGTTTCTTTCGCCGATGTGGCAGGCATTGACGAGGCTAAGGAAGAGGTCAGTGAAATCGTCGATTTCCTCAAGGACCCCAGCAAATTCCAGCGCCTGGGCGGCAAGATTCCCAAGGGCGTTTTAATGGTTGGCTCGCCCGGCACAGGTAAGACATTGCTCGCCAAGGCGATTGCCGGCGAAGCCAAGGTGCCGTTCTTCACAATTTCGGGTTCGGATTTCGTCGAGATGTTTGTCGGCGTCGGCGCGTCGCGAGTGCGCGATATGTTTGATCAGGCGAAAAAACAGGCACCGTGCATTATCTTTATCGACGAGTTAGATGCTGTCGGCCGCCATCGCGGGGCAGGACTTGGCGGTGGGCATGATGAACGTGAGCAGACGCTGAACCAGATGCTGGTCGAAATGGATGGATTTGAAGGAACAGAGGGCGTCATTGTCATTGCCGCGACGAACCGGCCGGACGTTCTGGACCCTGCGCTTCTCAGACCTGGACGATTCGATCGTCAGGTCGTGGTGCCGCTGCCTGATA
Organism: Woeseiaceae bacterium; assembly: GCA_024640315.1. Lineage (GTDB taxonomy): Bacteria > Pseudomonadota > Gammaproteobacteria > Steroidobacterales > Woeseiaceae > SZUA-117. The sequence goes on along the minus strand of JAHEFF010000101.1, from coordinate 19,859 downwards.
TTCGCGGGCGTGAACTGATTCTCAAGGTGCATATGCGTAAAGTGCCGCTCGATGACGACGTGGTGCCAAGTGTAATCGCTCGAGGCACGCCTGGCTTTTCCGGCGCTGATTTGGCAAATCTCGTCAATGAAGCTGCGCTGTTCGCCGCGCGCGGCAACAAACGCGTTGTCAGTATGGATGAGTTCGAGAAGGCAAAAGACAAGATCATGATGGGTGCGGAACGACGCTCTATGGTCATGAGTGACAAAGAGCGGCTCAATACCGCTTATCACGAAGCTGGTCATGCGATCGTGGGTTACTGCGTGCCTGATCATGACCCCGTTTACAAAGTAACGATCATTCCACGTGGAAGAGCGCTCGGCGTCACGATGTATTTGCCGGAGGAAGACAAATACAGCGTTTCCAAGTCCGCGCTTGAAAGTAATATTTCCACACTCTTCGGCGGTCGTATTGCCGAGGAGATGACGCTTGGTGCCAATTACGTTACAACTGGTGCATCGAACGACATCGAACGGGCAACAGAAATCGCGCGCAACATGGTGACCAAGTGGGGTCTTTCCGAAAGGTTGGGACCACTGACGTACAGTGAGGACGATGGCGAGGTATTTCTCGGCCGGTCGGTGACGCAGCACAAACATGTCTCCGACGGCACTGCTCATACCATTGATGAAGAAATACGTCAGATCATCGATCGCAACTACGAGCGTGCCGAGAATTTGCTCAAAGAACACGAAGACAAATTGCACGTCATGGCCAAAGCCCTGATGAAGTACGAGACTATCGACATGTCACAGGTCAAAGACATCATGGACGGCCGCGAGCCCCAGCCACCCGAAGGGTGGGAGGATCCGGACAGCTCACCGCCCGCCAGGAAGAAGGGCGACAAGTCGGACAAGGTGGCGCCCATAGGTGGCCCTGCGTCGGAGCACTAGCCTTTGGCAAACGAATAAACAAACGGCAGCCATAGTGCTGCCGTTTTGTTATCTGAGGCCGGACATTCAGTATTGATATGGAACTGCGACTCGGCAATCGTATCCTGACGCTCGATGAGCCCCGGGTTATGGGTATTGTGAATGTTACGCCTGACTCGTTCTCGGACGGAGGCGATTACCTGTCGCTGGAGCTCGCTGTCGCTCGCGCCGCGGAAATGTGTGAGCAGGGTGCCGACATTATCGATGTTGGTGGCGAATCAACCCGGCCGGGCGCGGCTGAAATGCCACTAATCGAAGAGCTGGATCGGGTGTTGCCTGTCATTGAGGCAATTGCAGCAGAACTCGACATTGCGATTTCCGTCGATACCAGCAAGCCACAGGTTATGCGGCAAGCCGTTGATGCTGGTGCCGTAATGATCAACGACGTGTTTGCATTGCGGCATGAAGGAGCAATGGAAATGGCACGTGACCTGGAGGCTGCCATTTGCCTGATGCATATGCGGGGAACACCCCGAACCATGCAGGCCGCGCCAGAGTACGAACAGCTTCCGCAGGATGTCATCAGCTTTCTCGCCGGGCGGGTTGAAGCTTGTTCCGGCGCCGGGATCGGCAGGGAGAGATTAGTGGTTGATCCAGGATTTGGCTTTGGCAAGAATGATGAGCACAACCTGCAGATCCTTGCGAATCTGGATCAATTCGCGGAACTGGGCTTGCCATTGCTGGTAGGCTTGTCACGCAAAAAGACCCTTGGCAACCTGACCGGCAGGCCTGCCAGGGAGCGCGGTCCTGCCGGAATCGCGGCAGCTTTGGCTGCAGTGACAAGAGGTGCGCACATCGTGCGTACGCATGACGTCGCCGGCACGGTTGATGCGCTAAAGATTGCAAATGCAGTAAGCAAAGCTGGACAAGGAAAATGAAAAGAAAATATTTCGGCACAGATGGCGTTAGGGGCACGGTCGGTGACGATCCGATGAGTGCAGAATTTGCGCTGCGGTTGGCAAGCGCCGCGGCTCAGGTGTTGGTGCCGGAAGGTGGCAAGGTGTTGATTGGCAAGGATACGCGGCTATCAGGCTACATGTTCGAGTCTGCGCTGGAAGCAGGCTTCGTCGCCGCTGGTGCCGATGTGCTTTTGCTCGGCCCGTTACCAACGCCCGGTATCGCCAACCTGACACAGGTGTTTTCAGCAGATCTCGGGGTGGTCATTAGCGCATCCCACAATCCGTATTTTGACAACGGCATCAAATTCTTCGACAGCGGCGGGGAGAAGTTGTCGGATGATGTCGAGAAGGAGATTGAACGTCTGCTGAAAAACCCCGCAATCACACTCGAGTCGAGCAAACTTGGAACCGCCACTCGTATCGATTCAGCTCAGGTCCTTTACCAGGACTTTTGCAAGTCGACGTTTCCGCCCGATCTTGACCTGATTGGCATGAAAGTTGTCTTCGATGGTGCCAACGGCGCGGGCTACAAGGTTGGCCCCCGTATCCTGAATGAACTCGGTGCTGAAGTCATAACGCTCGGGTGTTCACCAAATGGTCGGAATATCAATGACGGTTGCGGCTCGACTCATCCGGAACTCGTTCAAAAAACGGTAACGGCCGTTGGCGCGGAAGTTGGTATTGCGCTGGACGGTGATGGAGACAGGGTCACCATGGTCGATGAGCAGGGTGAAGTCATCGATGGCGATCAGCTCCTCTATGTGCTCGCTACGGCAGGAAAGGCTGCGGGGGCGCTTAAGGGACCGGTGGTTGGCACGGTAATGAGCAACCTGGGCCTGGAACACGCCCTCGAGAAACAAGGCATCGAATTTCGGCGGGCCGCTGTAGGTGATCGCTATGTCCTGGAGGCGTTGCGGGAGTCCGGAGGAAACATCGGCGGTGAGACCTCGGGGCACATGATATGTCTGGACAAGACCACGACCGGCGATGGGCTGGTTACCGCACTGCAAATTCTTGCTGTCATGAAGCGCACTGGCAAGCCTCTGTCGCTTCTTGTCAGTGGCATGTCCCGTTATCCACAGACGATGGTCAACGTGAAGACCGGGCAGAAGCTGAACCCGTATGATTTTCCGGCCATTCGGGAAGCGGTCAGTCGTGCGGAGGAAGAATTGGCTGAATCGGGCAGGGTGGTACTGCGGGCGTCCGGCACCGAGCCGGTCATTCGGGTCATGGTAGAGGGCGAAGACCAGCATCTGGTGCTGAGATTGGCGCAAAGACTGGCCTCGGTTGTTGCGGAAGCCTCCGCCTAGGCCTGCAAAGCCGTAATCTGCATTGCTTTGGGCTCTGCGCCCCGGTATCCTTGCGCGCCTTTTAACGCCTCACGGATTCCCGAAATGCGCGGTTACCTCGTCGCCGGAAACTGGAAAATGAACGGCAGCAATGCTGCAAGCGCTGAGCTGGTCGACGGCATAATTGCTGGTGCTCCAGAGTCTGAGCTGGTCGAATTGCTGGTATGTCCGCCATTTCCATATCTCTCGGCAGTGGCGGAACGACTTAGGGGCAGCGGAGTGCGGCTCGGCGCGCAGAATTTGTCACAGCACGACTCTGGCGCCTATACGGGTGAGATTGCGGGATCTATGCTGCGGGATGTAGGCTGTGAGTACGTTATTGTCGGACACTCCGAGCGACGTGCTTTGATGCGGGAATCCAGCCGGATTGTGGCGCAAAAATTTCAGGCAGCGCTGGATTGTGGCCTGATACCTATCCTCTGTGTTGGTGAGACGCTCGAGCAGCGTGAGGCGGCCGATACTGAGGGAGTCATTGACGAGCAGCTGAACGCGGTTCTGGACCTGTCCGGAGTTGAGGCGTTCAGCAACGCAGTCATTGCCTACGAGCCTGTCTGGGCCATTGGGACGGGAATGACGGCGACACCCGGGCAAGCGCAGGATGTGCACCGGCACATAAGGGCCTCGCTTGAGGTGATAGATGCAAGCGTCGCTGAGGGCGTAAAAATACTGTATGGCGGCAGCGTAAAAGGTGAAAATGCAGCTGGCCTTTTTTCGAATCCTGATATTGATGGTGGCCTGATTGGTGGCGCATCTCTTAAGTCCGACGATTTCTTGGCGATAGCAGAAGCTGCTGTCGCGATCTGTTGAGGTAATTAATGGAAAATATGCAGACAACGGTCCTGATCATTCACACAGTGATCGCCCTGGGCATCATCGCGCTCGTCCTGCTGCAGCGGGGCAAAGGTGCTGAGGCTGGTGCGGCGTTCGGTGCCGGTGCCTCAGGTACGGTTTTTGGCTCAAGGGGCACGACGAGCTTTTTCTCCCGAACGACCGCAATACTTGCGACCGCTTTTTTCGCTACCAGTTTGACGCTGGCCTATATCAGCAGCCAGAGAACCGGTACTCCGGAAAGCATTCTCGAGAGCGTTCCTGCTGCCGAGGTCGAGCGGCAGCTACCGGAAACCGGAACAGCCGAAGATATCGTCCCTCAATTGCCTGAGACCGAGGACGCTGCGGCAGAAGCCGATGAGATTGGAGCCCCGCCACTCGAAGCGGAAGCCCAGGCCGAGGAGCCGCCGCCGGAAGAATAGGTTGCGGCCCGTCAGAAATTTGCCGACGTGGTGGAATTGGTAGACACGCTGTCTTGAGGGGGCAGTGGCGAGAGCTGTGCCGGTTCGAGTCCGGCCGTCGGCACCACACAATAAAGGGGGGTTGGCCCAGAGCGGGCCAACCCCCCTTTCTCGTCTGGCACCGAGACCGGACTTCGCGGCGATTTGGGTTAGCACTTGAGCGTGGTTTGGTCACTAAAGATCAATCCGCGCCCACCGGTGCTCTTCGGCCCGCATTTTCAGGCGGATTGCAGTTCGAGTCCGGCCGTCGGCACCACACAACAAAGGGGGGTTGGCCCAGAGCGGGCCAACCCCCTTTCTCGTCTGGCACCGAGACCGGACTTCGCGGCGATTTGGGTTAGCACTTGAACCTGGTTTGGTCGTTTAAGATCAATCCGCACCCGCCATTTTCCGGTAATACCGGCACTACCTGCAGGTTGGGTATTTCATATTAGCAATCGCTGATTGGCAGTCCTCAGTCTTCGAGGTGAAAAAAGTCTGCTATCCGTTGCCAATAGGGGTGTTATCTGAGTGAGGCACCCTGATACAATTGCGCGCTGATTTGGGTCCTATATTCAGAACAAAACCAAACCTACCAAGATGCTGCAAAACTACGTGCCGGTTCTGATCTTTCTCGGAGTTGCCACCGGTATCGGTGTGCTCCTGCTTGCGCTCGGCTTTCTGTTCGGGCGAGGCAGCAAGGATGCGGAAAAACTTTCGCCTTACGAATGTGGATTTGAACCTTTCGAAGAATCGCGCATGAAGTTTGATGTTCGCTATTACCTGGTCGCGATCCTCTTCATTATTTTTGATCTGGAAATCGCGTTCCTGTTTCCATGGGCTGTCTCTTTGGGCGCAATTGGTACCTTTGGTCTGATTTCAATGGGTATATTCCTGGCTTTGCTCGTTGTTGGTTTCGTCTATGAATGGAAGAAGGGGGCGCTGGAATGGGACTGAGTACTGCCGAAACGCTACCAGCTGCCGACGACGGCGCCGTGAGTCTCCAGAAGAAGGGTTTCGTTGTCGCTAATGTCGACAACGTAATGAACTGGGCTCGAACGGGTTCAATGTGGCCAGTGACATTTGGCCTGGCCTGTTGCGCGGTCGAAATGATGCAGGCCGGCGCAGCGCGCTACGATCTCGACCGTTTCGGAATTATTTTTCGACCGAGTCCCCGCCAGTCTGATGTGATGATCGTTGCGGGCACGCTGTGCAACAAAATGGCGCCGGCGCTGAGAAAGGTCTATGACCAGATGCCAGAGCCTCGTTGGGTCGTCTCCATGGGGTCGTGCGCTAACGGCGGCGGCTACTACCATTATTCGTATTCAGTTGTCCGGGGCTGTGACCGGATCGTACCGGTTGATGTCTACGTTCCCGGCTGTCCCCCGACGGCGGAAGCCCTGATCTACGGGCTTATTCAATTACAGAAAAAAATTCGGCGCACGAGCACGATCGCCAGGTAAGTAACAAAGCAATGACCATCGCAAACGAGACACTAGCCGCTCGGATAGACGCACGCTTCGGTGAGCGCGTCATGCGTGTGTCGTCCATATGTGGTGAGCTGACCTACGAAGTGGCCAAGGCGGATCTCGTTGAAGTGGCCAATGCGCTTCGTGATGACGACGAACTGCAAATTGATCAGCTTATCGATGTCTGTGGCGTCGACTATCTCACCTATGGCGACGTCGAGTGGAAAACAGAGTCAGCGACGGAAAGCGGCTTTAGTCGTGGCGTGGAACGGAAGCCAGTTATCCTGGACGAGAGTGACACATTCGATGCGCGCCGGTTTGCGGTTGTCTACCACCTGATGTCGGTAAAGAATAACGTTCGGCTCAGGCTGCGTGTTTACGCAGGCGCAAGCAATCCGCCGATCGTGCCGTCGCTTGTGCCAGTGTGGAGTTCTGCCGACTGGTTCGAGCGAGAGGCATTCGACCTGTTCGGGATTCTTTTTGAGGGCCATCCCGATTTGCGGCGGATCATGACAGACTATGGATTTATTGGTCACCCGTTCCGTAAAGACTTTCCGCTTTCCGGCAATGTTGAAGTCAAATACGACGCCGACAAGGGAAGGGTGGTTTATCAGCCTGTCAGCATTGAGGAAAGAACCCTGGTGCCGCGCGTAATTCGCGACGACAACCGCTACTCAGCTGATCTCAAGGACAAAGCGGACAATGGCTGAGATCCAGAATTTCACGATGAACTTTGGCCCGCAGCACCCGGCCGCGCATGGCGTTCTGCGCCTCGTGCTGGAGATGGATGGTGAAGTGATCTGCAAAGCAGACCCTCACGTCGGACTTTTGCACAGGGGTACGGAGAAACTCGCCGAATCCAAGCCATACAATCAGAGCATCGGCTATATGGATCGCCTGGACTACGTGTCCATGATGTGTAACGAACACGGTTACGTTCTCGCGATCGAAAAGCTTCTCGGGATCAAGGCTCCAGAGCGTGCCCAGTACATCCGGGTCATGTTTGACGAAATGACGCGTATCCTGAATCACCTGATGTGGCTGGGAGCTCATGGCCTGGACATCGGCGCGATGACGATGTTTCTGTACTGCTTCCGCGAGCGCGAAGATCTGATGGACTGCTATGAGGCGGTATCTGGCACGCGCATGCACGCCACCTATTACCGGCCAGGCGGTGTTTACCGGGACCTGCCGGAAACGATGCCGAAGTACCAGGCATCGCAATGGCGCAGCCAGAAAGAAGTGGACCGCCTGAATACGATTCGCGACGGCTCGCTTCTGGATTTCATTGATGCATTTTGCGACAAGTTTCCGGGCTGCGTTGATCAGTATGAAACGCTGCTTACCGACAACCGTATCTGGAAACAGCGTACGGTCAATATTGGCGTGGTCTCGCCGGAACGAGCGCTCAATCTTGGTTTCACCGGTCCGATGCTGCGCGGCTCCGGAGTCGAATGGGACTTGCGCAAGAAGCAGCCCTACGAAATTTATGATCGTATCGACTTTGATATTCCGGTCGGCGTGAATGGTGATTGCTACGACCGTTACCTGGTCAGAGTCGAGGAGATGCGCCAGTCCGCCAGAATCATGAAGCAGTGTGTTGCGTGGCTTCGTGAGAATCCAGGCCCGGTCATGCTTGACGATCACAAAATCACCGCGCCGAAACGCGTCGAGATGAAAGACGACATGGAATCGTTGATTCATCACTTCAAACTGTTTACGGAAGGGTATTGCGTTCCCGAGGGTGAGTCGTACGCCGCAATTGAACATCCGAAAGGTGAGTTTGGCGTCTACATCGTCTCAGATGGCGCCAACAAGCCGTATCGCGTGAAGATTCGTGCCCCCGGCTTTGCTCATCTCGCAGCGATGTCCGAGATGGTGGAAGGTCACATGCTGGCCGATGTCGTCGCTGTTATCGGCACGCAGGACATCGTATTTGGTGAGATCGACCGATGAGCGACGCAAGTATTCTTTCAGAACACGTCCGGGAAGAAATTGATCGCTGGAAGGCGCGGTTTCCGGAAGACCGACAGCGATCTGCTGTCATCGGCGCGCTGCATGCAGCACAGCACGAAAATGAAGGTTACCTGACTGCTGAAATTATGAACGGCGTGGCTGAATACCTCGACCTGCCACCGATCCAGGTATACGAGGTGGCCACGTTTTATTCGATGTTCCAGACCAAACCAGTCGGCAAACACAACGTCGCGATTTGCACGAATGTTTCCTGCATGTTGCGAGGTGCTGACGATATCGTCGAGCACGTCGAGAAGAAGCTTGGAATCAGGACTGGTGAGAGCACCGCAGACGGTCGGATTTACCTCAAGAAAGAGGAAGAATGCCTGGCAGCTTGTTGTGGTGCACCGATGATGATGGTTGACCACAAGTACTTTGAAAACCTCACGCCAGAGATGGTGGATGAGATCCTGGATGAGCTCGCATGAGCGAATTGAAGCAAAACCTGGTTTGTTTCAACACCTTCGGCGATGAAGAATCGTGGACGCTGGCGACCTATGAGAAACACGATGGCTATAAAGCCTGGCGCAGGATTCTTGACGGCAAGATGACTCCGGAGGAGGTCATCGAAGAAGTCAAAGCATCCGGACTGCGCGGCAGGGGCGGCGCCGGCTTCCCGACAGGCTTGAAATGGAGCTTCATGCCGCGCACGGCGCCCGGGCAAAAATACCTGGTCTGCAACTCGGATGAGAGCGAGCCTGGAACCTGCCACGATCGTGAAGTGCTGCGGTATAACCCCCATTCACTGGTTGAGGGTATGGCAATTGCTGCCTATTCGATGGGTGCAACGGTCGCGTATAACTACATTCGCGGAGAATTCATCGACGAACCTGTGCCCCGATTCGAGGCCGCGGTAAAAGAGGCCTACGAGGCCGGCCTGCTGGGCAAGAATATCAATGGCTCGGGAATTGATTTCGATCTCTACACATTTGTCGGCGCCGGCGCCTACATCTGCGGCGAAGAGACAGCGCTGCTTGAATCTCTTGAAGGCAAGCAGGGCAAGCCACGATTCAAGCCGCCATTCCCGGCGAATTTTGGTCTTTATGGCAAACCAACGACGATCAACAACACACAAAGTCTCGCGAGTGTGCCCTCCATTATTCGCAATGGCGCGGCATGGTTCGCCGGCCTGGGTCCAGAGGGCTCAGGCGGCACCGCCCAGTTTTCGGTATCCGGACACGTTGAGAAGCCGGGCAATTACGAATTGCCCATGGGCGTTCCGTTCAAGGACCTGCTGGACTTATGTGGTGGAGTCTGGAAAGGGCGCAAACTGAAAGCCGTCATTCCGGGCGGCTCTTCGTGCAAGGTCATGCCGGCCGAAGTCATTATGAATTGCACGATGGACTACAACTCATTGCAACAGGCTGGTTCGTCATTCGGCACCGGTGCTGTGATGGTCATGGATGAGACGACCTGTATGGTCAGGGTCCTGCGCCGTATCTCCCGTTTCTATATGGCTGAATCATGTGGCCAATGTACGCCGTGCCGCGAAGGAACGGGGTGGCTGTACCGCATGTTGAGCAGGATCATTGACGGCGAAGGCACGGAAGAAGATCTGGACAAGCTCGTCGATGTCGCGAATAAAATTGAAGGCCACACGATCTGCGCGCTTGGCGATGCCGCAGCGTGGCCAGTGCAGAGTTTCCTGAAGCACTTCCGCCACGAATTCGAATACATGGTTCGTCACCACGGACGCAGCATCGTCGATGATCCGTCGGAGGCCGCCGCATGAGCGACGATATCGTCAACATCGAAGTGGACGGCAATCCGGTCGAGGCGAAGAAGGGCCAGATGATTATCGAGGTGACCGACAACATCGGCGCCTATATTCCTCGCTTTTGCTATCACGAAAAACTTTCCATCGCGGCGAATTGCCGCATGTGCCTGGTTGAGGTCGAGAAGGCTCCGAAACCGTTACCGGCATGCGCGACACCCATTATGGAAGGCATGAAAGTGTTCACGCGCTCACCGGCCGCGATTGCCGCCCAGAAAGCGACGATGGAGTTCCTGCTCATCAATCACCCGCTCGATTGCCCGATCTGCGATCAGGGCGGTGAGTGTGAATTACAGGATCTTGCGCTTGGCTATGGGCGCGGTGTTTCGCGGTACCAGGAACGCAAACGCGTGGTCAAGGACAAGGACATTGGTCCGCTCATATCGACCGACATGACCCGGTGCATTCATTGCACGCGCTGCGTGCGGTTTGGCGAAGAAGTTACAGGGCTGCAACAGTTGGGAACGACTGAGCGCGGCGAAAACATGAAGATTGGCACTTACGTCGAGCAAAGCATCGACCATGAGCTGTCTGCCAACATCATCGACCTCTGCCCGGTCGGCGCGTTGAATAACAAGCCCTATCGTTACAGCGCCCGTGCCTGGGAAATGCAGCAGTGCTCGACAGTCTCGCCGCATGATTGCGTTGGCTCAAACATGAGTGCGCACGTGTTACGCGGCACTGTAAAACGGGTCGTGCCGAGCGAGAATGAAGCGATCAATGAAACATGGTTGTCCGACAGGGATCGCTTCAGCTATGAAGGAATTTACAGCAGCGACCGACTTCTCACGCCGAGGCTCAAGTCAGGTGAGGACTGGGAAGAGGTCAGTTGGGAAGAGGCGCTAAACAGACTCGCTGAAGAGCTGAAGATGGCCGGAAGCGACAATATGGGAGTCCTGGCAGCGCCCGGCTCGACAATCGAAGAGTTTCACTTGCTGTCGAGACTGGCTGATCACCTCGGGACATCGAACGTCGACCACCGCATCCGACAGCGAGATTTTTCAGACCAGGAAAATGACCCGTTGTTGCCGTGGCTGGGTTGCAGCATCGAAGATATCGAGAAAGCTGATGCGATTCTGGTCATCGGCTCCAATATTCGAAAAGAAGCGCCGATCATTGCTCACCGGGTGCGCAAAGCAGCGTTGAACGGAGCCAAAATTAGTGTCGTCAATAATGAGGCCTACGAGTTCTTCTTCGGTGTTCACGAACAAATCACCGGCCTTGGTATTGTTCGCCAGTTGGCCGGAATTGCGGTAGCAGCAGCAGGCTCTGGCAAACTACCGGCCTCAGTTTCCAGGCTTTGCGAAGGAATCGATCCGACTGCTGAGCAAAGGAATATTGCCGCTTCGCTCGGCGACGCTGAAAGAGGTCATCTGCTCACTGGTCTGATCGCCGGACGCCATCGGGCATCGTCGGCAATTCGCGGACTGGTCGCCGCGATAAGCGATTTGACGGGCGCGACGTTTGGCACCTTGTCCGAGGCTGGCAATTCCGCTGGCGCACACCTGGCAGGGGTGTTGCCTCATCGGGGCAGCGGTGGCGCATTGAGGAAAAAAACCGGGCTGCATGCGGCTGACATTCTGGACGCGTCGCTCGACACGGTTCTGCTGTTCGGGCTTGAGCCCGATGATCTGACTTGTGCCGAGAATGCCGAAGCCAAGCTTGTCGCAAAGAAATTCGTTGTCGCGCTGACGCCGTTTACGAGCGATTCGCTCGAGCGTTCGGCGAACCTGATGCTGCCGATTGGCACGTTTGCTGAGACATCAGGTACCTATGTGAACTGTGAAGGTCGCAGGCAGAGTTTTGCCGGGATCGCAACGCCTGTTGGAGAGGCGAGACCGGGCTGGAAGGTGCTCCGGGTGATTGGGAACCTGTTGGACGCGGAAGGCTTTGACTACGTAACCAGCGAAGATGTACGTGACGAAGTCTTCGGTGAACTTGGCAGCATCGCACCCGATAACGGCTACAAGGGCACCAAGGCGCTTGCTGGCGTTAATGGTGCCGATGAACCAGGTGAAGACGTTGATGTGCCAATTTATGAAATCGACGCTGTAGTCCGACGTGCCGCGGCGCTTCAGATGACTCCCGAAGCAAAACGAACAACAGGCGATCAGAATTGAAAGCGCTGATCCCCAATTTCGTGCTGAATATCTGGGACTGGTTTCCACCATTGACGCAGTACCTGATTGAGACGACATTCTGGATTGCCGTCGTCATGATCACCGTAATCCTTAGCGTTGCCTTCACAACCTATTTCGAGCGCAAGGTGATCGGTTACATGCAGGGTCGGGTCGGACCTAATCGCGTAGGCCCGTGGGGATTGCTGCAGCCATTTGCCGATGTCATCAAGCTGCTGATTAAAGAGGTCGTCGTCCCCGAGAAGTCCAATCGATTCCTTTTTGTCGTTGCTCCGCTGCTGACATTAATTCCCGCGCTTGCCACCTGGGCCGTGGTGCCGCTGTCAGACACCTTCGTTATTGCCGATATCAATGCGGGATTGCTATACGTGCTCGCGCTGACCTCTGTTGGTGTTTACGGCGTCATCCTTGCCGGTTGGGCGACGAATTCCAAGTACGCGTTTCTTGGTGCAATGCGTTCGGCGGCCCAGATCGTGGCCTACGAAATCGCAATGGGATTTGCGCTCGTTGGCGTGCTAATGGCGGGCGGTAGCCTGAACCTGGGCGACATTACGGAAGCTCAGGCCGGCGGGTTTAGCAGCTGGTTCCTGCTTCCCCTGATGCCGCTGTTCTTCGTCTACTTCATTTCAGGCGTCGCGGAGACAAACCGGGCGCCATTCGATGTCGCGGAAGGCGAGTCGGAGATTGTCGCCGGGTTTCACGTTGAATATTCCGGGGTTGCGTTTGCCCTTTTCTTCCTGGGCGAGTACGCCAATATCATCCTGATTTCTGCCCTGACTTCGATCTTTTTCCTGGGTGGATATAACTCGTTCTTCGAGGGTTGGACGTTTCTCGCTGAAGACAGTTTTCTTAGAGAACCCAGCCTCCTGTGGCTGATCATCAAGATCTGCTTCTTTATTTACGTGTTCTTCTGGATCAGGGCTACTTTCCCGCGCTATCGCTACGATCAGATCATGCGACTTGGCTGGAAGGTATTTATCCCCGTAACCATCGTGTGGATTGTGGTGGAAGGGGTCATGGCCTGGATGCAGGTAGGCCCATGGTCGAACCTGTCAGGGTAGGGTGATGAACAGAATTCGCAGTTTTATAAAGACATTTGTGCTCTGGGAGCTATGGCAGGGTCTGTCGGTTACGTTTTTCAATTTCTTTAAACCGCCCGTCACTATTTATTACCCGGAAGAGAAAGCGCCACAGTCGCCTCGCTTCCGCGGTCTGCATGCGCAACGACGTTATGCCAATGGAGAAGAACGATGTATCGCGTGCAAACTTTGCGAAGCAGTATGCCCGGCGCTTGCGATCACGATCGAGTCTGACGTAGGTGAGGACGGTACCCGGCGTACGACGCGCTACGACATCGATTTGTTCAAGTGTATCTATTGCGGTTTCTGTGAAGAGGCATGCCCGGTTGACGCCATCGTGGAAACGCGAATTCACGAGTACCACATGGAAGCACCGGGCGAGAATATTTTGACAAAAGACAAGTTGCTTGCGATCGGCGACAAGTACGACGCAATGATCTCTGCCGACAAGGCAGCGGACGCTAAATACAGGTAAGGAACGGCAGAGTTTGTTTCACACGATTCTCTTTTACTTTTTTGCCACCGTCTTGATCGGTGCTGCACTGGGCGTGATATTTGCACGCAACCCGGTGCATGCAGTCATGTTCCTGGTTTTGGCCTTTTTCCAGAGCGCCGTTCTTTGGCTTTTAGCAGAGGCGGAGTTCCTGGCGCTCGTCCTGGTCCTTGTCTATGTCGGTGCCGTTATGGTGCTGTTCCTGTTTGTTGTCATGATGCTTGATATCAATGTTGAGCGAACGACCGGGGGGTACGCCAGGTATCTTCCACTTGGTTTAATCGTCGCGGGCCTGATGATTGTGGAGCTCGTGCAAATCATCTGGTTGCGCGGTTCCGGCGAGACATTGACCGGCGGGTTCGCGGCGACGCCCGAGGGCTATAGCAATACAAAAGCGCTTGGCGCCATTTTGTATACCGAGCATGTATACGCTTTCGAGATAGCTGCTGTCATTCTGTTGCTCGCAATCATTGCGGCGATAACTTTAACCATGCGTAAGAGGCCTGGCCTCAAACAGCAAGACATTTCCGCTCAAGTCGCAGTTCGGGCCAAAGATCGGGTGCGCATCGTCAAAATGGCAAGCGAGAAACCGGAGGACGAGCAATGATCGGCCTGGAACACTACCTGACCATATCGGCGATCCTGTTCTGTCTTGCCATTGCCGGAATATTCATTAACAGGCGCAACCTGATTCTGTTGCTGATGTGCATCGAGCTCATGTTGCTGGCCGTCAATTTCAATTTCATCGCATTTTCGAGGCATCTCGGAGATGAGACGGGGCAGGTATTCGTATTTTTTATCCTGACAGTTGCTGCAGCCGAGGCGGCAATTGGTCTCGCAATACTCGTTGTCCTTTTCCGCAATCGACGCTCCATCAATGTCCAGGAGCTGGACACCATGAAAGGCTGATTTAAGTGCACGGCATTCATCTGACAATCGTTTTGGCACCACTGGCCGCCGCAATCATCGCGGGACTGTTCGGCCGCCAGATCGGCCGTGCGGGCGCGCACTGGATTACGATCATCGCTGTCGGGCTGTCGTTCGTGCTTTCGGTCCTGGTCCTGAAAGACCTTTACTGGGACGGCGGTGAGCCGGCTAACTACAGCCTTTATACCTGGGCGGTTAGTGAAGGCCTGCGAATGGAAGTGGGTTTTCTCGTCGATCGACTGACCGCTTTGATGATGGTCGTTGTCACTTTTGTATCCTGGATGGTGCATATCTACACCGTTGGCTACATGCACGACGATCCGGGTTACCAGCGCTTCTTTAGCTATATCTCGCTGTTCACATTCTCGATGCTGATGCTGGTCATGTCGAATAACTTCCTGCAGTTGTTTTTCGGCTGGGAAGCGGTTGGCCTGGTGTCGTATCTTTTGATCGGCTTCTGGTTCAAGCGTGAATCGGCGATTTTTGCCAACCTCAAGGCTTTCCTCGTCAACAGGGTAGGTGACTTCGGATTTATCCTGGGTATCGCGGGCGTGGTGATGTTCACGAATTCGCTGGATTACGCCACCGTATTTGGCCAGAGCCAGTCGATAGCTGCACAGCAGATAGAGGTGTATCCCGGCACTCCCTGGAATGCCATGAGCGTGATCTGCATTCTGCTGTTTATCGGCGCAATGGGTAAGTCCGCGCAGGCGCCATTGCACGTGTGGCTGCCCGATTCGATGGAAGGCCCGACACCCATTTCGGCCCTGATCCACGCTGCCACGATGGTCACAGCAGGCATTTTCATGGTGGCTCGCATGTCGCCCTTGTTCGAATTGTCCGAGACTGCACTTGCGGTCGTGCTGGTTATCGGTGCAATCACGGCTTTCTTCATGGGCCTGCTGGGCATCGTGCAGAACGACATCAAGCGTGTGGTTGCCTATTCCACACTATCGCAACTCGGCTACATGACCGTCGCGCTCGGCGTATCCGCTTACAGCGCTGCGATCTTCCACTTGATGACGCACGCTTTCTTCAAAGCACTTCTATTCCTTGCGGCCGGCTCGGTAATCATTGCAATGCACCATGAGCAGGACATCCGCAAGATGGGTGGTTTGAGAAAATACATGCCGATCACCTACTGGACGGCGTTGATAGGCTCTCTTGCGCTGATCGGTTTTCCGGGCAGTGGCGGGTTTTTCTCCAAGGATCTGCTTATCGAGGCCGTACATGAGTCGCATTGGGAGGGGCAGGGCGCTATTTACTGGATTGGCTACCTCAGTGTATTGCTTGGTGTCTTCGTTACCGCACTCTACTCGTTTCGCATGTTCTTCCTCGTGTTTCATGGCGAAGAGCGAATGGACAAGAAAACGAAGTCTCATCTGCACGAAACACCGTGGGTGGTAACGGTGCCGTTGGTATTGCTGGCGATACCGTCGGCAATCATTGGCTGGTTCACCGTTGAACCGATTCTGTTTGGCGGTTATTTCGGCGACGCGATTTTTGAGACCGAGAGACATGATGTCCTGGCCAGGATGGCGGACGAATGGCACGGCAGCTTGGGTTTGGTGACGCATGCGCTGCAAACGCCCATATTCTGGCTCGCGGCCGCGGGTGTCTTTACCGCCTGGTTCCTTTACCTGAAACGTCCGGATATTCCGGAGAAGATCGCGGACAGGTTTTCAGGGATCTACACGCTGCTGGATCGCAAATATTATTTCGACGATCTGTGGATCAAGGGATTTGCCGCGGGCGGCAGGAACCTCGGACAGATTCTCTGGAATAAAGGTGACGAACTGATCATTGACGGCATCATCGTCAACGGCACGGCAAAGTCGATTGGCAAATTCGCCGGAATATTACGACGAATTCAAACCGGTTATCTCTATCATTATGCGTTCGCGATGTTCATCGGCATGACGCTCATATTGGCATTGCTGTTGTGGGCGTAACCTGATGGATCTGACCCAAAATATTCTGAGTCTCCTGATCTGGCTGCCAATCGGCGGCGGCGCGGCGTTGCTGTTTGTCGGCGATGGTGGCGACGTATTATCGGGTCGGGCAAGGCAAATGCGCTGGATGGCGTTGGCTGTATCGGTGCTGACATTTTTTATCAGTGTGCCGCTGTATACCGGGTTCGATACGTCAACGGCTGCAATGCAGTTCGTTGAGCGAACGTCCTGGATTGGGGCATTGAGCGTCGAGTACTACCTGGGTGTTGACGGCATTTCCGCGCCGCTGATTCTGTTGACCACTTTCATCACGCCGCTGGTCATCATTGCAGGCTGGGATTCGATTAAATCGAGACCCGCACAGTATTTCGCCGCGTTCCTGATTCTCGAGGGGCTGATGGTTGGCGTTTTTTCGGCGCTGGACGGCATCCTGTTTTACGTGCTCTGGGAAGCGATGCTGGTCCCGATGTTCCTGATCATCGGCATTTGGGGTGGCGAGCGCCGCATCTACGCCACGATCAAGTTCTTCCTGTACACGTTCTTAGGCTCTGTCCTGATGTTGGTTGCGTTCGTCTATCTCTACAACAAGACGGGCGATTTCAACTTCTTCTCGTTCCGGGACGTGAATTTAAGTCTCCGCGAGCAGCAACTGATCTTTATTGCGTTTCTGCTGGCTTTTGCAGTCAAGGTGCCTATGTGGCCTGTCCACACCTGGTTACCGGATGCTCACGTAGAGGCCCCGACAGGGGGCTCCGTGATACTTGCGGCCATCATGTTGAAAATGGGCGGCTACGGTTTTGTTCGCTTATCGTTGCCAATAGTCCCTGACGGTAGCGAGTACTTCGCAGGGATGATGATCGGTCTGTCATTAATTGCGGTCGTCTACATTGGCTTCGTCGCGCTGATGCAAAAGGACATGAAGAAGCTCATCGCATACTCGTCCATCGCTCACATGGGCTTTGTCACGCTCGGCTTCTTCCTGTTGTGGTCAACGGCTGGCGGCAGTGGTGCCGAGCTTGGAATGACTGGTGGCATGGTGCAAATGATTTCGCATGGCCTGATTTCGGGCGCGATGTTCCTTTGTGTCGGCGTTCTTTATGACCGCGTGCACAGCAGGCAGATTGCTGACTATGGCGGGGTAGCGAACACGATGCCCAAATTCGCCGCGTTCATGGTCCTTTTCTCAATGGCAAATGCCGGGTTGCCCGGAACATCCGGTTTCGTTGGTGAATTCATGGTCATCATCGCCAGTTTCAGGGCGAATTTCTGGTTTGCGTTCCTGGCGGCCAGCACGCTCATTCTGGGTGCGGCATACACGTTGTGGATGGTGAAGCGGGTGATCTATGGTGAGGTCGCGAACAAGCACGTCGCTGATCTCGTGGATCTCCAACGGCGCGAGTTCGTCGTGCTGGGTATCCTCGCGATCGCTGTGCTGCTGGTAGGTCTTTGGCCGGCACCGCTCGTCGACATGATGTCAGTCACCGTCCGGGAACTCCTGTTTCAGGTCGGTCAAAGCAAGCTTGCAGGTTTATAGGTAAGGGTCGGTATGATTTTTGGCGAATTTACAGCGGCAGCCCCCGAGATCACTTTGTTGATCATGATCTGCGTCGTCCTGATCGCTGACCTGTTTGTTAGTGATGAAAATCGGATCGTGACATTCTGGCTGACGATCGCAGCGCTCGCTGTCACGGCGTGGTCGATTCTTGCAACAGCCCCTGCGGCACGCACATTGTTGTTCGACGGCAGCTATGTCAGCGACGCATTATCGCAGGTGCTTAAGCTTGGTGTGGTTGGTGTCGTTGCGGTTGGCTTTCTGTATGCCCGGGATTACTTGCGGCAGAACGCGCTGTTCAAGGGTGAGTACTACATCCTTGGGATGTTCGGACTTCTGGGCATGCTGATCATGATTTCGGCCAATAGCCTGCTCACTATGTACCTCGGGCTCGAAACGCTTTCGTTATCGCTGTATGCACTGGTCGCTTTTGACCGAAACAACGCCGACTCAGCCGAATCGGCTATGAAATATTTCGTACTCGGCGCGATTGCTTCCGGATCGCTCCTATACGGCATTTCCTGGGTATATGGTATGACCGGCAGCCTGCAATTCGACCAGATTGCCATCGCAGTTCAGGATCCGGCGGTTAACAGTATGCCGCTCTGGTTCGGCATGGCATTCATGATCGTCGGCATCGCATTCAAATTCGGCGCTGTACCATTTCACATGTGGCTTCCCGACGTTTACCAGGGCGCGCGGTCGTCAGTCACGTTGTATATCGCGAGCGCACCCAAGCTTGCGGCACTGGCGTTGATTCTGAGGATCCTGGTGGATGGGCTGGGCGAGCTGCACGAAGTATGGCAGGGCATGATCATGGTGCTGGCGGTATTGTCGCTCGTGGTCGGAAATGTCGTTGCTATCGCCCAGACGAATATCAAGCGCATGCTCGGTTATTCCGCCATCGCACATGTTGGATTCATCCTGCTGGCCATTTTTACCGGCACGGAGCAGGGCTACGCAGCAGCGCTGTTCTACACGCTGACCTATGTCGTGATGGCTGCCGGTGCTTTCGGTGTGGTCATATTGCTTTCGCGCAAGGGCTTCGAAGCCGAATCCCTGGTCGACTTCAAGGGCCTCAATGCCCGGAGCCCCTGGTTTGCCCTGATGATGCTCTTCTTCATGTTCGGCATGGCAGGCGTACCACCGTGGGTTGGCTTCTTCGCCAAGTTGAACGTCATCAGCGCCGTCCTGGACGCCGGATTTCCGGCCCTTGCCATCATGATGGTGCTGGCCTCGGTCGTAGGGGCTTATTACTACCTGCGGGTGATCTGGTACATGTATTTTGATAAAGCAGAGGATCGCTCAGTATTTCAGGCAGGTGCTGACACGCGTTTGGTCCTCAGCCTCAACGGCTTGGCAGTGCTGGCCCTGGGTGTTTTTCCGGGTTCGCTGCTGGCCCTGTGCATCCAGGTCATCCAGGCCGTCAACTAGGCCGGAACGATTACCCAATTTGGCTTGTCAAATGACGCTCTAATGCGTAGTATCGCGCCCCTGTCGATGCGGGGTGGAGCAGTCTGGCAGCTCGTCGGGCTCATAACCCGAAGGTCGTAGGTTCAAATCCTACCCCCGCTACCAAATGAAAAATATTTGAACCTACACAGCCGCGGAGCGGCGGGGGTTCATTCCGAGGCCAGCGTAGCTGGCCGACATAACTGAGCCCCGCCGGGGCGAAGGCAGTCCTGCCTCCGCTACCAGAAGTAAAAAGAGCCGGGCCCTTGTGGGCCGGCTCTTTTGTTTTCAATATTCTCCGGGCCTTTCCTGTCCCGACAATCGACGTAGTAGCCGACTTGCTTTCCTGCGTCCCAACCACATACGCTTACTACTCCAAAGATGCTGACGTGGCGTCGTCAGGCAACACAAAAAGAACGCAATTCTTGAGGTGAGCACATGAAACGATTATTCAACCTGTGGGTGATCTTCGCAGCGACCGTGGTCTTGGCTGCTTGCACCCAGCCGTCGGGCGAGAGCA
>JAHEFF010000085.1 GCA_024640315.1 Woeseiaceae bacterium | reverse complement strand
GAGATTCGCGCAAACCTGGAAAAGAATCGTCGCAAATTCAAATTGCGCGACTATCAACCACTTGACGACGATGAGATGGAAATTATCCATGCCACGATCAGGAAGCATCGGAAGCAAGGCGATCATTATGCCGAGCTCATCGACAAGTGCATGGCTCAATGGGAGCGAGAGTTCGTGCAGGAACGATTTGCAGCCGGCCCACCCTCCGACGAACAACTGCGTAAGCTGGTGGAGCAGCTGAGTCGGCTGATTTTTGAGCGGTCTCTCGATAACGCGGAAACCGGGGAGTACGTTGCCCTGACCAGATCCTACATCAACAAACTCGGCAACCTGAAAGCGGTTCAAAAACTCATTCAGACGTTTGTCCTGACGAGCGAATTTGTCTATCGCCAGGAATTCGGCAGCGGAGTACCCGACGAGCACGGCCGGCGATTGCTCTCTCCTCGTGACGCCAGTTACGCCATCGCCTACGCGTTGACGGACCAGAGTCCCGACGAAGTGTTGGTCGAAGCCGCCGAAAGTGGCCAACTCAATACCCGAGAAGATTACAAACGGGAAGTGATGCGGATCCTGAAAAGTAGAGACGTTTACTACCTGATCGATCCCATCCTGGAAGACAAAAACTATCCGGACAACACCACCGACACGGCAATTCGAAAACTCCGGTTCGTTCGCGAATTCTTTGGCTACCCCAAAGCCATTACCATTTTCAAGGACGAGAAGCGATTCGGCGGGGATCGGTTGGGGAACGCAACAGCGCGACTTCTCAGCGAGACCGATCGCATTGTCGAATACATTCTGGAAAAGGACCAAAACGTATTCGAGGAATTGCTGACCACAGAAGATTTTTTCGTTTATCACGACGGAGACAATACGCGGATGCAGGCCGCCTCCGACAGGATCAAACGCATTTATTCCCATTTTAAAGACCTGGACTGGCAAAACTTCAAGAAGGAAGATCTCCTGAAGCATCAAGAGTTTCTGAAAGAAGTGAAGATGCGGAGCGTTGATCCGGACAAATTGGATGCGAGAAACCGTCAAGGAACGACAATTCAGTTGTTCAAGAAGTCGATGACGACGATCACGGCCCGACTCGACAAAGGGCAAATGGAGGCGGCACCGTATGACCTTTATCGAGGTTACGGCAACGATTTCATGAGCGGATACAATGTCGCCAGGTTTTTCAACTTTCAGCTGGATCACTGGGACTATCAAACAAAGCAACCCGCCAAAGTCGCCAATCGCAAAGGCCTGTTGACCCACCCGGCCTGGCTGATCGCTCATGCCAAGAACACCGAAACCGATCCGGTCAACCGCGGAAAATGGGTACGAGAGAAATTACTGGCTGGCACCATTCCCGACGTACCGATCACGGTCGATGCCGCCATCCCCGAGGATCACCTCAGGACGCTACGCGAGCGGCTGGCCAGTGCGACGGAAACAAACTATTGCTGGAAATGTCACCAGCACATGAATCCACTGGGCTATGCGTTCGAAGCCTACGATGACTTTGGCCGATACCGTTTGGAAGAATCCCTCGAACATCCAGACAACCTGATCCAGAAGGGCCCAGAACAACGTGGCGACCACCTCGTCGATACTCAAGACATTTACAGGACGCGAGCGATTGATACGACCGGGTATCTTGACGGCACTGGAGATGATTCGTTGGATGGCGAAGTACGAGGCGCGATAGACATGGCCCAACGGCTCGCAAAATCACGAAGGGTACGTCAATCGATCATCCGCTATGCCTTTCGATATTTTATGGGTCGCAATGAGACTCTTTCGGATTCGAAGGCGTTGATCGATGCCGAACAGGCCTACGTCGATAGCGATGGCAGTTTCGATGCCGTCATCGTATCGCTGTTGACCTCCGATTCCTTCATTTTTCGCAAGACCATCACGGACTGAATCCATGCTCAACAGAAAAGACTTCCTGAAAACGTCCGCACTCGGCCTGGGAGCGATGGCCTTGGCTCCGTCCTTCGATCAGTTATTCGCCGCGCCCCACTCCCAAGCTGTCCCGAAGCGCTTCATTTTCATTCGAAAGTCCAGCGGCATCCGACCGCTCGAAATGGCGTTGCGCAGCTTTTCAGACAGTGACAAAGCCCTGGACGAGAAAAAACAACCATTCGCAGTCAGTCTGGACAAGCACGAACTGCCCAAGTGGTTGCGGGGATTGGATGCGCACAAGGAGCACATGACCATCCTGCAGGGACTTTCGGCGAAGATGAGCGAAAACGTCCACTGGTCATTCTCGTCCGTCATGGGCTGCTTCAAGTCGAATCGAAATACGCTCAGCGCCATCAAACGAGCCACGGTCGATTTTGAATTGGCAAGGCTGTTCCCTTCGCCGTTTGGGCACGTCGAACTTTCATTTGCCGGGGGCCGGACGGGCATTGTCGACGGTTACTCCGCTCCCGCACCGCAGACGCGAAATTATTGCTATGCCGACCCGGAAACCGCTCGAAATGAACTGTTCAAATCGGTTCTCAACCCGGACGCAGTCAACTCGGATAATGACATGCTTTCGTTCTTGCAAACCAAAGAAGGGTTGAAAGTCGGCAGCATCAAAGGTCATGAAAGGCAACGCCAGGAGCTGCAGATCAATTCGATTGACGCAATCCGCCAGCGCAACTCGGAACTGATCAAGCTTTCCGGATCACTGGCCGAATTTCTGCCTGAACTTGACCCAGTACATGCAGACGGAGGCCCCAATGCGAGCACACCCGAGAAGCAAGCGGCCATGACCGAGGTTTTGATCGCTGCTCTCAAGGCAGGTTTGACCAACGTCGTTACGTACACCATTGATGGCTTGGGGACACCGATCACTGGTCTCCCCGGAAATGAAACCGATCGCGTCGGCATCCATCCGTTGGGGCACGACGAAGCATTCGGAGGTGTGCCCGCCTGGAAGACACGGGAGCAAATTCGGATCAGCCACGTGAATCAGATCAAGTCAATCGTCGAGGCACTACAGCAGGTTCCCGAGGGGAACGGAACGATGTTTGATAACACGATGATCATGTACTTTCCCGAGAATGGCGAAACTCATCACGGTATTGGGTCGGAGTCACCGTTTCTGATCATGGCCGGCAACAACTGCAACCTGAATATTTCGGGCCGCTATGTACGCTTGCCTTACCACGGAAACGAAGGTCACCAAACCCTCGGAAACTGGTACACCACGTTGCTGAACTCCCATGGCAATCCGATCAAACACTACGGTGATCTTGACCCGGAGATGTCACGCAAGAAACTGCCTCAAACCGGCTCGATCAAGCAGTTGATGGGTTGAATCGCCATTAAAGCCGGAAAAAAGCCAAGCCAGCGCCGCACTGCAAGCGCGTTCGGATGCAGGGATTGAGTCGTTTGACGGCGCTATACTTGATAGCACCACGTTCGTAATGCGCAGTAACCAGGAACGAAACAGCACGATCCGAAACTTGCATGGCGAGCGAATCCTGTCGGCGATAAAGGCCGAAGCTGCCGGAAGTACCGGCAGACATTTCGATGCACGCCGATTCAGATCCGTTCCCAGGTTTCATTGGCGGTGTAGCGATAGCGGTGGTTGTCCTGCTCGATTGCCAACAGGTGCAGCCAGCCGTTGGTGACCAGGCTCGCGACAAGCTCGTGTTTTGCAATGACGCGCTCGATCGCCGACCGGGGAGCTGCGATCACAACCTGCAGCCGCACCGGTAAATGCTGATAGGCGTCGCCGGTATGCAATGATTGCCAAGGCAACCCGGTTCTCAAATCCCCGCCGTTACCCGACAGTACGCCAAACTGCCCGACCACGTTATGCACGGTCTTGTTACCGCTTCCAAAGTGATGGTTATCAACCGTGGAAGCGTAGTACTGCATGTTGATCCAGTTGGCAACGATCATCGGCGCGGTCATGATCAACTCCAACACCTTGCCGTCCGGGTCAAGCTGGTGGTCATAGCTGTGCAGGAACGATCGCCCGTTCAGGTTCGCGCCCAGAGTCATCGCTCGTGGCGCGACGATCAAGGCCGCGTTACCCGCCAAGCCCCATTCGGGTCGAACTTCGGACCAGTCTGCCGCCCGGCGCATCAGATCCGAGAGCGTTTTGCTCGCCACGATCGGCATCCGTTCCAACCGGGTCTGGGCGGACGCAACCGTCGTCGCTTCACGCAGTTTTTCCAAATCGGATTGATGAGTTGCGGGCAGCTGCTGCAAGTCAAAGAACTCAATGGCGTCAGTCGTTGTATTATGAATGGCCCCGAGAAAATGCGTATCTGCAGGAATCACAATGCCCTTCTCGCGAAGCGCCGCACGGATCTCGGGCCGGTTGGCCAACAGGGCCGCGAATCGAGCATTGGGTTCCCCCGAATGCCCGCCACAGGCACCACAATCCAGCCCCGCCGACAACGGGTTATTCTCGGTCTGGCTGGCATGCCCGCACAGAACGATCAATCGGCCAAAATCCTGCCGTATTCCCAGGTTGGTGAGCATTCCCTCGACCAGTTCGATTTGCCGTTGCAGCGTGATCCCCTGTTCGGCCAGCCCTTGCAACGTTGGCCCGATCCGGTGGCGGTCTGCAGTTGCAACGCCATCGCACTTGGCCGAATCCGATGATGGCCATCCGAGCACGCGCCGCAGAAGTTTCAACCCAAAAAACGCGCCGGTGGTTTCCACGAAGGAAAAACAGCCGACGGCCGATGTCTGGAACCCGCGCCAGAGTTTACGCCACGACCGGATCTCGACGCGGTTTATTTGGAGTTGCTGTTCCGGGCACTGGCGTGCTTCGTTAACAGAATCACCACCGTCAGCAACACCCTCGCTGACAACGAATTGGGGTTTCAGGAGGACCGGCAAATGCGCCACGCACTCGGGCTCGCTGATCGCGCGACAGGCGATCGGCATTCCAAAAAATCCGGCGAAACCAAATGTCTCCACATCGTCGGTTACGGACTCGATCTGGCGCCGGATGCGTTCCGATCTCACGTCGATACAAAACACCATCTGTGCCAGTTTTCTCGATGTCTCCGCAGGGGATGTCATCGCTGAATGAAGCGACCCCAGCAGCGATTTACGAAAACCGATTTCACTCGCCCGCAGCAGGATATACCGCAATACCGAATCGTTACCGGACGTTGGCATCGGAAAGCGAACGGCATCGTCACGAACGAATTCGTCCCACTGCCCGGAGATCCCAATCGTCTCGCCGAGCACCGCGTCGTAGGCCAATCGCATCGCCAATAACGCCTGGAAATCGTCGCTGTCGGGTTGGTTTGATTCCGCATCTTGATACTTGGTCCAAGCGCTCCAGCCTGGAATCGAAAAGGCTTGACATAACATGAATGTCGGCCACAACGGTTGCGGGACGTTCATCCGCCGCAGCGAGTACAGGATCGCGAGCTCGGCTGTGTCCGGCATTCGTTGAACGTAATCGCGAAACCCAATCATCCCCAGCGACTCCACACTGCGGTCGTGAATCGACATCGAACGCCAGGCCTGGAACAGCGGCAAATCCCGCCATGGACTTTTCCAACTTGCCTGCCCATCGTCGTAATGAGCTGCGCAACATTTGGTCACCTCGTCACGAATCGCTTCGGTCCAGTCGACAGACCCCGATTCCGTCGCGATTTCCGCGATCGTCTTGACGCACCGGTAGGAGTTCGGCTCCGGTGCTGGTTGGTCGAGCGTCGAGTGTTCCGTGATTTCGCATTCCAATTGCGCTGCGATTTCGTCGATTGATAGCTGGGAACTCAAACCGGCTTCGGGTAATTCAGCGATCGCCGCGGTGAGATCGCTTCGGTCAAAACTCGACTGTTGGTACTGATGGGCGTAATAGCTGACCGGCATCAGGGTTTCGCAATCGGAAAAGACTTTCAGGAATGCCCTTGCGTCCATGAACTTGCGCTCGTGGATACCGAAGTAGGGATTCACTGCGACATAGTCTTTCAACGGCCACACCGGGGCCACCACCTCACTCACCTGTTTGATCATTTTCTTCAATTGCCCGGTCGTCCGGGGATCGCTATCGGAAACAATTGAATCACGATGCTTAGAATATTTGGCCTGATCCAAGTCACTCATATTATTCCCTGATTTGAATTTCATTGGTTGGTTGTGGTCTCTCGGTGACACTCACCGATAATCAATTTGCCTGCCGGTAATCGTGGACGAAACAATCGTGTTGCAGCGCCGGGTGTGCTTCCGGTTTGACGATACGGGTTGAGATTCCAGCTGTTTTGGCAGTAGCTACGGTTACTGGTTGGTCAACTGCGACTACTGCCAGAACGGTTGACCCTTTCATCAAACCTTGACCAAGAACTACGGAGTCGTGGTGGCGTGCGGGTTTAGATTCTGGTTGACCTTTCCGAGCGTCTGACTGGTTTTTCTCAACTGTCGCCGCAAATGATTTTCAACGTAAAAGCCATTGGCAACATGGACGTAGCAAGCATTGAGCCAGGCTGGTCGACGCGATGAGGAAACCGCGATTTGCAAAGCCAGCAAGGCAACAAAACCAAGCAGCAACCAACCGTTGAGCAGCCGACTGAATGCCGGAACGGTTGGCGTTGGCAGGCTACCGGCGATCATTTTGTCAACGGCAACAAAACTGGCAACATAAACGAGACAGAGAGCAGCCACCCCGACCGCCGCAGGGACCAGTAATCGAGTCCGGCCAGACCGCAAAACCTGACCCAACCACTGCGTCAGTGCCAGACAGAGAATTCCGGCCACAATGATCCCGCCGGGTTTCGACCGCAGGTCGACCCCGAACATCAGGAACGAAGTCCCGACCATGGCGGCTACGGCCAACCCGACAGCAAGCAACTTGATCCAAGTCAACGGCATATTCAACTTGGCAGCTCCATTTGTCGCGCTGCGCAGCTGCATTACGCTGCCACTACTGAGGAATGCGTGGGCTTTGTACAACGAGTGGGCCAGGATATGCAGCATCGCGGCTGAAAATGCACCCAGGCCACACTGCAGCAACATGAAACCCATCTGCGCGATGGTCGAATAGGCCAGCTTCTTCTTGACGCTCGTTTGAGTCGTCATTACGGCCGCGCCAAAACATGCAGTC
>JAHEFF010000044.1 GCA_024640315.1 Woeseiaceae bacterium | reverse complement strand
CATTAACCGTAAGGGGTCCTGACATGCCAAACAACGCCGCCTGCATGACCTCCTGGCGGTTGCCCTGCAGGAAATCCGATTGTGCAAGGGGTGGGAATGCGCCCGGCAAGCCCAGTCCTGTTGGCTGATGACACGCCGCGCAGTTACCGAGGTAAACCGCTTCACCTCTTGCCATTACGTCCGCCATGTCGCCACTGGCGACTTCTGCATCGTGCACCGCGGTATCCGATGCCGCCGGCGCGGCCTGATTACCATCACCCTCCTGCGCGCAGGCATTCATCACCAGCGCTGCAAGAGCGAGCAGCAAGATTCCAAGATAATTTGACGCTTTCATTTCCCCACTCCTGATATTGCTAAAACACCGGCAAGTCATTGCCAGCTAAAATTGAGGCTCACCGAGGCATTTATGCCTGGCTGTGCCAAATAAGGCAGAACCGGATCCGTCGGGCTGAGACCCCGAACATCCGACCAGTTCCAGTAAGTTTTGTCTGTCAGGTTCAGGATTCCGGCGCGGAACATCGTTTGCTCGCCGATCCGCTGCATATAAAAAAGGTCGAGCACACCGTGGCCTGCCGGTTTGAATAACTCGCCACCGCTTTCGTCACGGTCATCCCATGCGGCAGTGAAGGTTCCCTGCAACCGGACCTGGCGCTCGGCATTCATGCCGTGCCAGGTGAGCCCGACAACACCCTGGGCCGGCCCTACCGAGTTCAACGGCTGGCCGTTCTCACGGTTTTCTCCACGCGCCAGGTAGAAGGAGCCGTCGATTCGAAATCGTTCCAGGGCGCCCTGCAGCTCGACATGGCCGCCCGCCTCGATGCCCTCGATGACGGTCCTCGCCAGGTTTTGCGACTGGAACAGAAGACGGCCGCTAACCGGATCGACACCGATCCGGATCTTGGTCTCGATGAAGTCGGTGTAGCGCGTGCGGAATAGCGACATCCGGATCCCTGAATTCAGACCCAGCCAGCGCATGCCCAGATCGAAACCGTCAGATGATTCGGACTTCAGGTCCGGGTTCGGGATTGCGCGAATATTGAAGACGGGGATTTCGAGACCGATATTGGCGTCTTCATAGGGTGGCGCGCGGAAGCCGTGCGCATACTGAACGTAGATATCGGTTTCGGAATTCAGTCTATAGATGACGCCGAGCTTGGGCGACAAATCAGATTCCGACACTGAGACGGGCTCCGCAAACGGAAAATCCTCGACGTACATCGCGTCATTAACAGGTGACAGATCGAAGCTGTCGGCTCGCAGTGCCCCGATGATCGACCAGTCCCCGATCGTCATCACATCTTCCAGGTAGGCGCCCCACTCCCGGGATTCACTAATCGGAAAATCCCGCAGCGGGAAAGCCTCACCGAGAATGACGTTCGTCGTAGTACCATCCTGCAGGTTGGTCGACAGACCGTCTCGATACTCCGTCGTCTCACGCTCACGGTATTCGATGCCGAAGCCAAGCTTGTGGCCAACGCGATCGAAGTCGAAAGACTTCTGCAGATTCAGCTCGGCGCCGCGAATATCCTGATCGAAACTGAAATAGCGATCGATTGAGGTCGGCGTGGGCGACAAGGCGCGCTCGTCCAGGGTCTTTTGGCTGATATCGGTTGTCTGGTAGAAGGCCCGAATGAAGCCGCCGTCTATCCAGGACTCCGGCGAGCCGAATTCATAGGCGGCATTTAACAGGTCCATCGTGTACTCGTCATCACCCTCAAGCGCCGATGTCGTGCCGTACCGGCCAGTGCCAAGCATCGAGTTCAGGTCTGACAGTACAGAGGAGTCCTGGTGGATATAGCCGAGCCGCCAGGTATTGCCGCGGCGGTCGTCCGCAACAAATTTGACGAGCGCCGACCGGCGCTCGTAGTCACGCAAATCGAGACTGTCCGGCGCGGCGGCCGACGCCAGTTCCTGCCCGCTTCTCAGGCTGCCGCCAATGAGCAGGCCCCTTGCCTCACTCCCGACGGCGAACATACCGCTACCGTGCAATGACTGGTCCGCGCCACGCCAGGTGCCGAGAACATCACCGCCAACCAGGCCTGCACCCAGGAGATCTCCCGGGTCCGGGGTGCGAATCGCCACGACGCCACCAATCGCAGCGCTGCCGTAGAGCGCTGAAGCAGGGCCATGCAGCACCTCAACGCGCTGGATCAGGCCAGCGTTGATGAAGTCCCGCGTTGCGTTGGAATAACTGCCGATGTCGAACTGGTCGGACAGCGGTACACCGTCAATCAACATCGCGACCCGGTTGCCGCCGATGCCACGGATATTGATGCCCTCGGTGCCAAAGCGAGAGCCTGAGGCCTCGTAGTCGATGCCGGGTGAATAGCGGAATACATCCGCTGTGGACGTTGCGAGTGAGTCGGCGATGTCGTCGCGCGACACGACCGTAACGTTCGCTGCGACGTCCCGGATGGAGCGCTCCGACTTGCTGGCCACGACCACGATCTGGTCGATTACCTCCGTCTGCGAGCCCTCGTCCTGCGCGACCACAGACGCGCTGCAAACGAGGAAAGCGGCTCCCAAACCGAGCTCCGCCCTTGAAAGAATTGTCATATTGTCGCCTGAATGCGCTGGAGACCGGATGTTGAAGCCAAAGTAGGCTCGTAGTGCGCGATTCACCTTGACCTACATCAAGGACAGACCTTTGTAAGTCCCTAAACTCGTAGGTGATTTCCGAAACCTGAGGACTGAGGGTGAATCACTACGGCAGCTTCGCTCGCAGCTACGCGGTGCTAGACTGCAAAGTTATGGATAATGACTGCCGCGAGTACGAGAGCATCCGGCGGCACTACCTTTTCTCCGGGCTGGATCAGGAAGAGTTCGACTCCCTGATGCTTCACGTCACACGTGCGTCCCTGGAGAAAGGCGAAGTGCTGTTTCATCGCGGTGACGCCGCCAATTATTTCTACTTCGTTGATACTGGCCAGCTCGAACTGAGCATGATTGCCGCCACCGGGCAGAAGAAAGTGCTCGAAGTCGTTGGGCCGGACCGCACGTTCGCTGAAGCTGTGGCGTTTATGCGTGAGCTCAAATACCCGGTAACCTGCGAAGCGCTGACAGACAGCGTGCTATGCCAGATTCCCAACCCGGAATACATTCAACTCGTGTCGTCCAATCCCGATGCCTGCATGAGGCTACTCAGCGATATCAGCCGTCACCTTCATGCGCGAGTACGTGAAATCGAAAGACTGACGGTGCAAAACGCACAAAGCCGGCTGGTGAGCTATTTGCTCGATCATGTAATCGAATCAACTGATGACGAAGCGACGATTCGCCTGGACCTGCCCAGGCACGTCATTGCATCGCGCCTGTCGATTACACCCGAGACCTTGTCGAGGTTACTCCGAAACCTGGTCGACGAAGGAATCCTCACTGCGGAAGATCGCGTCATCTTTGTTCACAGTCTTGCGCGACTAAGGCCATATGACTGACGACGACTATATTGATGAGCATTCTCTACTTCACCGCAGTCGCCGCCATCCTGTACCTGGTATCGGACTGGATTCTACAGCAGTTCGAAGTTCGTTCCGGTAAACGGTTCGAACATCGTTCGCTCATATTCTTCGCGATCCTGCTGTCACTGGCGATCACGACGTTTTCATTGATTCAACAGTATTCGGGAAGCTCCTGATGCTTGAATGGCGGTACTTTTGAAAGTTTGACCATGACCCGTTCCGCCATCCGCCGCGGATATGTTAACGGGCCGTCACGTTACTTCGGGGAGGAGCAACCATGAACGATACCAATACCGGTGCCGCACCACCGGACGATCCTGAACAGGAACCGATACCAATGATGCAACGGCTACTGGACAACCCGTTCCTGCTGTTGCTGCTCGGCATCCTTGTTCCTGCTGTGTTCTACATTATCTGGGGTGTGATGGAAATTACCCAGATTCCAATCGCGAATTAGAGGGGGGGAATCTGATGGCTATTACATCACCGAGTGAACGTATTTGGTGGAAGCAACCGATCGCCAGGATAGAACTCATCTGGATCATCGTTGCCTTTATCTGGGGCCTCATCATGTTCTTCATGATGATTTACTGGCACGGTGCCGGCGAACAAAACCTCTCCAACGAGGCCTACAAAATAACGCCAGTCAGGTTTGCGGAAAAAGCGCAGACCATGATCGACGAGTACACGGTACGACAAGAGAACGGTTTTCCAGTCGTACGTCCACCACCCGGGAGTGACGTCTACCTGATTGCCAGGCTCTGGCAATGGTGGCCGATACTCGAACTGGAGAAGGACCAAAGCTATCGACTGCATCTGTCATCGATGGATTGGCAGCACGGCTTCTCTCTCCAGCCGGTAAATATCAATATCCAGGTTCACCCCGGCTACGACATGGTCGTGACCGTCAAGCCCGATCAGGCTGGCGAGTACGGGGTGGTTTGTAACGAATTCTGCGGGATCGGCCACCACAACATGGTTGGCAAGATCTACGTAGTCGAATAAGGGGGCTCTGACATGGCTAAAACAGCAGAATTCAGAACTTGTCCCACAACGGGCCTCAAAGTTGACCTGACTGCGGAAAGACTGATCAAGGCAAACGCCGTCGTGGCGGTTGTATTCCTCGCTATTGGTGGTTTGTTCGGCTTGCTGGTAGCGCTAACGCGCTGGCCGGCCGTCCACTTCCTTCCGGCCGACTGGTTCTATCTCGCGCTGACTGCGCACGGATTCGACGTCCTGCTCGTGTGGATCATCTTCTTTGAAATGGCGGTGCTGTATTTCGCGTCCGCTGTCTTATTGGGGAGTCGGCTCGCGGGGCCAAAATTCGCCTGGGCCGGGTTCGTCCTGATGCTCGTCGGCGCGTTAATCACCAATGTTGCGGTATTGCGCGGACAGTCGAGCGTTATGTTCACGTCCTATGTGCCCATGATGGCCGAACCGTCGTTCTACCTCGGCATCATTTTATTTGCGGTCGGGGCACTCATCGGGGTCTTTGTCTTCTTCGGCACACTGGTCGTCGCAAAGCAGGAAAAGACCTACGAGGGCTCCATTCCACTGGTGACCTTCGGTGCCTTAACAGCGGCAATTATCGCCGTGTTTACGATCGCCTCCGGGGCCATCATTCTCATACCAACGCTATTGTGGTCGCTGGGCTTCATCAGCTACATCGATCCACTGCTTTACAAGACAATCTGGTGGGGCATGGGACATTCGTCGCAACAGATTAACGTCGCGGCTCATGTCGCAGTCTGGTATGCCATTGCCGCCATGGTGTTCGGCGCGAAACCGTTGTCAGAGAAAGTCAGCCGCATGGCATTTCTCATGTACATCCTGTTCCTGCAGCTTGCCAGTGCGCATCACCTGCTGGTGGAGCCGGGAATGAGTTCCGAGTGGAAGATCTTTAACACCAGTTACGCGATGTACCTCGCGGTACTCGGCAGCATGGTGCATGGCATGACCGTACCAGGGTCGATTGAAGCCGCCCAGCGTGCACGGGGCCTGACCAAGGGAATGTTCGAATGGCTGCGCAAGGCGCCGTGGAGTAACCCGGCATTTGCCGGCATGTTCATGTCGCTGGTGTTCTTCGGCTTCATCGGCGGCATCTCCGGGGTCGTCATGGGTACCGAGCAGATCAACCTGATCATGCACAACACGATCTATGTACCCGGGCACTTTCACGGCACGGTAGTAGCGGGCACGACGTTGGCTTTCATGTCGATTACCTACCTGCTGGTGCCACTGATATTCCGGCGTGAGTTGATGTTCAAGAAACTCGCCCAGTGGCAGCCCTATGTCTTCGGCATTGGCGTTGCCGGCATATCCATGTTCATGATGGGGGCCGGTACGCTGGGTGTGGCGCGCCGCCAATGGGACATGACTTTTGCGGATGCGCAGCTGCCATTTGACTACCCGTCGGCAGCGTTCCTGATGATGGGCCTGAATGGCATGGCCGCCGTCATGGCGGCAGTTGGTGGCCTCATGTTCATCGTGGTGGTGGTCGGATCCGTTTTCTTCGGCCGCAAACTCGGCATTGATGAGAAGCCGAGCTACCCCGAGGTTCCACCGCAAGCCAGCGAAAGCCTCAGCCACTATGGCAGCGCAGAGAAGCTGCACATACCCGGCACTGTAATGCTCGTGAGCATCTTCTTTATTGCCTTCGTGCTTTACTACTTCGTTAACTGGAAGTATCTCTCCGAAGTCTGGCCGCTAAGCTAGTTATGCATAAGGGTGCCGGCGCGCGGCCGGCACCCTTTGCAGCTTTCCTGTTGCAACAATGTTAGCGTGGCTTAAGGCTTATTCATGAAGATCTCTTGCCCAATCATTTTGTCGCTCGTACTGACGCTGGCCGCAGCCGATGTGTGTGCACGCGAATACGACCGGAAGGACGCGCTGCAACTCAGCCAGTCAGTGCTTGGAGAGCCGATCGCGAACCCGACACTGAGAGATACGGATGGCCGGACCTTCAATTTGGCAAGCCTAAGGGGTAAGCCTCTGGTCATCAGCATGATCTACACGAGCTGCCACCACGTGTGTCCGACGATCACAAAGAACCTTGGTAGTGCGGTCGACATCGCCCACGAGGCGCTCGGCGAAGATTCTTTTTCAGTCATCACGGTTGGATTCGACTGGGCGGTGGACACGCCGAATCGTATGCGGCTTTATGCCTCGGAAAGGAACATCGACGTACCTGGCTGGCATTTTCTCGCGGGAGACTCGATTTCTATCGGCGAGCTCAGTCGAAGCCTCGGCTTTCAGTTCTTTCCGAGCGCCAAGGGCTTCGACCACCTGACGCAGACAACGGTTATCAACGCCGACGGTATCGTATATCGGCAAATCTATGGTGTGGATATCGAGCCAACATCATTTGTTGAGCCGCTCAAGGAACTGGTCTTCGATACACCGCGGGATGCAAGCCTCGTCGATCACTGGGTCGACACCTTCAAACTTTTTTGCACCGTTTATGATCCGAACAGCGGCCGCTACAAATTTGACTACTCGATTGCCATGACGATCTTCGTCGGCGTTTTATGCCTGGGTGCAATTTTCTCTTTCATCATCCTGGAGTGGAGACGCTCGACGTGATGGTTGCGTTGACGGGCAACGGATGGCCAAACTGAAAAGTTTTTTCCGCATTCTTTTTGTGCGCGCCGAATATGCGTTCGATATGGCATTCGGCCAAAAGTGCAATCCGCTATCGTGGCTTGGCTCGCTGGGTTGGTATTTTTTCTGGATTGTCGCCGGTACCGGCGTCTACCTGTATATATTTTTCGATACCGGAATTACAGATGCCTATGCGTCCGTCGAATACATCACCAATGACCAGTGGTACGCGGCTGGTGTCATGCGCAGTCTGCACCGCTACGCGTCCGACGCGCTGGTTATCGTTGTTGTCGTGCATTTACTGCGCGAGTTCTCGCTGGACCGTCTGCGCGGCAAACGATTTTTTGCCTGGCTAACGGGCGTTCCGGCGCTCTTTTTTATCTATCTATGCGGTATCAGCGGCTACTGGCTGGTTTGGGATGAGCTTGCCCAGTTCATTGCGATCGCGACCACGGAGTGGCTGGATGCCCTGCCCTTTTTTGCTGAACCGATTGCCAATAATTTTCTCAACAGCACGACTCTCGGCGGCCGGTTCTTCACCTTGATGGTGTTTATTCACATCTTCGCCCCGCTTTTCATGTTGCTGCTGATGTGGATTCATATTCAGCGACATGCCCGCGCCAGGGTGAATCCGCCACGCCCCCTTGCCATTGGCACCGCAATCACACTCATCGTATTGTCGCTGCTGCACCCCGCCGTAAGCCAGGGTCCGGCAGACCTGGATGCCGTTCCAACCGAGCTCGCATTCGACTGGTTCTACCTGGCCGCCTATCCGCTGCTCGACATGATTCCCGGTGGCCAGCTTTGGCTGGTCATCGTCGGCGGCCTGGCAGTGCTCGCGCTGTTTCCCTGGTTGCCGCCGCAAAAGCCTGCGCCTGCGGCGGTTGTTTCGCTCGATAACTGCAATGGCTGTGCCCGGTGTTTCGACGATTGTCCATTTGGGGCTATCTCGATGGTCCGCCGCAGCGATGGCAAAGGCTACGAAACCGAGGCTGCGGTCAGCCTGGAACACTGTCTGAGTTGCGGCCTTTGTGTTGGGGCGTGCCCGACCTCTACCCCGTTCCGGCGGGCGACCGAAATCGTCCCCGGCATCGAACTGCCGGAATACCCGATCACGGGACTCCGCGAAAGCACGATTGCCGCCTCGAGCCAGTTCGGGGAGGGTCCTCGTGTCCTCGTTTACACCTGCGAATATTCAGGTGCCGACAAGCTGCGCAATGAGGGCGCACAGGTCATCACGATGCCCTGCATCGCCATGCTGCCACCGTCCTTTATCGACTTCACGCTATCTCGAAACCTCGCCGATGGCGTGGTACTCGCAGGTTGTGCGGAGGGTGACTGTTACTACAGGCTCGGCGGACACTGGACCTTGCAACGCCTGAATGGGGAGCGGGACCCTTATTTACGCAAGCGGGTCGATAGAAACCGCGTGTGCTTCATGCGAACGCGTCCAGGCAGCGGCAAACAGCGACAGGCAGAATTTGCCGACTTTGCGGCAACACTTGCTGATCTGCCACCAGCCAGCCACAAGAAGTCGCGCGATGAATAGGTTTGGCAGACTGTTCCTCCAGGCAATTAGCTATGCTGCGTTTGCGATGACGGTCGGATACTTTGCGAGCATGCCGGCCTACCGCTACGCTGACGCAGGAGCCGCAAGCGTCAAGATCTCGCTCAGCCACGCTGCCGATAAGGTAGCTCCGTGCGTGCAGCTGACCCAGGAAGAGATCGCAGAGTTCGCCGCCAATATGCGACGCACAGAGACCTGTGAGCGTCAGCGCCTGCCACTGTTTTTCGAGTTCGACGTGGATGGCGCGAGAGTCCTGACTATCGAGGCGCCACCATCCGGAATTTGGGGTGATGGACCATCATCAATATACGAACGTATCAATCTCGATCCAGGACGGCACCGCATTACTGTGAGACTGCGGGACACCGCCCGGACCGAGGGTTGGGATTACGTCAAGAGTGAAGAGGTCGTGCTTGAGGCCGCCCGCTACTTCACAATAACGTTCAAGGAAGCAACCGGAGGATTCAACTACCGATGAGCCTGATTGAATGGAAAGAGGCATACAGTGTCGGTGTCGCCGAGGTTGATCTCGAGCATCGGGGCCTTATCGATCTGATCAATGACCTGCATGCGTTGATGGGCAAGGGTGCGACGTACGAAAAGGTGGTGGATACGCTGGGTGAGATTTATGCACAGATCTCCGCGCATTTTGCGCTCGAGGAAAAATTTATGCGCACCAGTCGCTACGCAGGCTATTCATCGCACAAGGAAAACCACGAGGAACTGCTCGACGAGCTGCGCGACATTATGGACCGCGTCGAAGATGATGGCAGTTTCGAAGAACAACGCCTTTCAGCGGAACTGGAGCGCTGGTTTACCGTGCACTTCAGTACTCACGATGCAAAGTTGCATGGTTTCGAGCAGAAGCACCAGTCCTCATAAGCTGCGAGTGCGATAAATACCGAAGTGTACGAATGGTTCGCTGGTTCGGGTGCCTGCAGGAACATCGTTCGGTACCTGATGTTCAATCGGGTCCACGCTGCGCAGATAGCCGACAATAGCCCACACATCTTCGTCCGATATCTTTGCGTAGCCCTGCCACGGCATTACCAGAATCCGCTGAGGACCGTGTCTGCCGAGGCCGGTTCGCACGGCGTCGGCGATCTCGTTATCGGTCCACCGTCCAATGCCGGTATCCCGATCAGGCGTGATATTCGGTGCGAATACAACCCCCGGATACCTGTTCCGAAGCGGGTTGGTGTAGGCAATTCCTATTCCCGAACCGGCGAGTGACTTGCTCAGGTCGGGTTCACCGATCAACGCGCCGTCAGTATGGCAAGTGCCGCAGCCCAGGAGCTCTATCAGGTATTCCCCGCGATCGACCAATGCCTGATTTTCCGGCGCAACACCGGATGGAGAAGGCGCGTCGAGGATCGTAACCGCATCCATCTCCTCATAATCCTTGAGAGGGTCGTAGTAGTCGTCCGACGCGCAGCCGAACAATAACGCAGGAAATACAAGCCAGGCTAAATGGATCTTCATGTCGGCGTCCTCCTGTCCACTCTCGTCTAATTTTGCTTCGGCTCGAGCATCGGCGATATGACGGAAAACACATAGCGATGCGGAGCCGATAGCGTCACAGATATTCGGAGTTATTGCCTGAATTCTGCCCTTTCAGGAAGTTAGTGCAGGCATAAACAGCGTTGCGATGCTCAGCACAAGAAAGAATCCCGCTATGTCGGTGATGGTCGTCAAAAGGGGCCCGCTTGCCGCCGCCGGATCCTGACCCGCGCGCTTGACCAGCAACGGCACAACGCCGCCGATGGATACCGCGATCAGGGTGTTGATTGCCAGTGCCGCGCCGATAACCAGACCCAGATATACGTTGTCCATCCATAGCCAGGCAACGATGCCTATCAGAATGCCTAGCACCGTACCGTTGATAACACCGATGGAGGCCTCTTTGACCCAGACGCGAAACACATCAATCGGTCGAACCAGGCCGAGTGACAACTCGCGCATTGTCACCGCTACAGCCTGGTTCCCGGAGCAGCCGCTCATGTCCGACACCATCGGCAAAAAGAAGGCAATTGCAATGACTGCGGTCAGCACCTCCTCGTAGCTCGCAATGACCGTCGCCGCAAGAATGTTCAGGAAGATGTTCGCGGACAACCATGCAAGCCGGCGACGAGAACGTAACCACAAAGGCATCGAGCGGAGCTCGTCTCCGACAACACCCTGTAATTTCAATGAATCGGATTCGAGGTGCTCCCGCATCGCGTCAGCAACGGCCGTGCGCGACACCACGCCAACGATTCGCCCATCGGACTCGATAACCGGCACGCCCAGGAACGGGTGCATTTCGAACAAATCGTCCAGTTCACCGAGGGGCGTTGACACGGAAACTGTCTTGGGCTCAACCATGATCTGCGCAAGTGTTGCTTTGCGCGGTGCAGTAAGCAGGCTGCGCAACGAAACAACGCCGACCGGGCGATTGTCGGTATCGAGGATGTAGGGGTGTTGACCGCGGTGGCGCTCGAAGTCCTCTTCACCATCGATGACGCGCTGCAAAACTGCACCGACGGTATCATCTTCATGAAAAGTGAATGCCTCAGCCTGCATCAGGCCGCCCGCCGTTTCATCTTCATAAGCAACCAGGCGCCGCACATCGGCGGCATCCTCGATGTCCATTTCCGCGAGAATTGCTTCGGCATCAGAATCGTCGAGTTCACCGATAACATCCGCCTGGACGTCCGAATCGAGTTCATCGATGATGTCGGCCGCCGTGTCGGAAAGCAGGTGTTCCATGAGGTCCGCCGCAACCTCAGTGGGCGCCTCGTCGATAAGCTCTGCGGCGGTTTCTGCCGGCAGCAGCGACAACACCATTGCCCGCTCGTCCGTACCCAGGCGCAGGAAGCCGCGCAGCGCGTCGCTGATTGGCCGCGAGTGGACAAGGTCGGCAAGCGCGTCAGCATCCCGCTGCTCAAGCAGTTGTCGGAATTGAGGTACCAGCGGCTGGCCAGCGTCTACCTCTGCAACGTCATTCGTTTGTGGCATGTACTGCCCTCCGGCGCGTTTCTGCATCACCCGATTCTAGCCGAACCTCGCCATAAAGGTAAGTTTAAATTGCTATAGACAATATTTATTTGTCTATCTATAATCCGGCCTCATGAATGAAAGCTCCAAGTCATTGTCGTCGGTGGCCGATCGTCTGGCCTCGCTCTATGAGCGGCCATTTGGTGGCAAGGAAAAGGGTCGTTACCGGATTGCGATGAAGCTGATGCGGCAGTTAGCAGGTCGTCGCCGCCTGTACCAGGAGGATGTGCAGAACATAGCGCGCGCACTCCTCGAACGGGGATACGTCCTGATCGATATGGACAGCTTTTTCGTCGTGATGAGTGCGAATTCCTTCGTCAATTACCGGCGTACCAATGAAGTCAGTATCAACAAATGAAAGCGGTCGGTACAAAGAAGACTGGCAAGAAGAAGAAAGCGCGAAAAGCGGTGACTGAAATTGGCTGGCGTGAATTTGTGGCCATGCCCGATCTTGGTATTTCGCGGTTTCGCGCCAAGATCGACACCGGCGCACGGACATCTGCGTTGCACGCGACCAACCAGCGAGTATTCACGAAGGAAGGGGAAAAATGGATTGAGTTTCACGTTCCTGTGCCGGGTACGCCTCGCACCACTCGCTGTTCAATGCCTTTGGCAGGAGTCAGGCGCATAAAGAATACCAGCGGCCTCGCTGAGGAACGCTACATCGTCAAAACAAAATTGGTACTCGGCGGAAGACGATGGCCAATTGAATTATCACTTGCGGACCGGGAAAACATGGGTTTCGACCTGATTCTCGGCCGCACCGCGATCCGCGGGCGCAAGCTGCTGGTCGATCCCGGGCGATCCTACCTCGTTGAATTGCGACGGCCCACTGACAGGAAACAGGTCAGACAGACTCATTGATGTCGAAGTATTGACGTACGTCGATCATTAACTACCAGTTCTTTGCTTTGACAGGAGACACAAATGAAAATTGCCATGCTGGCCAGAAATGCCAATCTGTACTCACACAAGCGCCTCAAGGAGGCCGCGGAACAACGCGGCCATTCGCTGCACATTATCAACACCCTGCGCTGCTACATGAATATCGCATCGCGCCGGCCGACCATTTGGTACAACGGCGAAAAGCTGCCGCTTTACGACGCGGTCATTCCAAGGATCGGCGCATCCGTGACCTTCTATGGCACGGCGGTCCTTCGCCAGTTCGAAATGATGGGCGTTTACCCGCTGAATGAATCCGTCGCAATTGGCAGATCGAGGGACAAACTGCGATCACTGCAGTTGCTCGCACGAGATGGCATCGGCCTGCCCGTAACAACCTTCGCCCACGACCCAAAGCAGACTGACGAAGTCATGCGACTTGCGGGCGATGCGCCGGTTGTTGTCAAACTGCTGGAAGGCACGCAAGGCATCGGCGTTGTGCTGGCAGATACCAATCGATCTGCAAAATCGGTCATCGAGGCCTTTCGCGGCGCCGGCGTCAATATCCTCGTCCAGGAATTTATCAAGGAAGCGGGCGGAACGGACATTCGGGTTTTGGTTGTCGGCGGCAAAGTGGTCGCGTCCATGAAGCGAACCGGGGCGCCCGAGGAATTCCGCTCGAACCTGCACCGGGGAGGCTCCGCAGAACGAGCGAAAATTTCACCGGAGGAGCGGCTGACAGCCGTGCGTGCGGCCAAGAGCATGGGCCTTAATGTGTGCGGCGTAGACATGCTGCGGTCGAATCACGGACCTGTAGTCATGGAGGTAAATTCTTCGCCCGGACTGGAAGGCGTGGAAAAGGCGACGGGAATCGACGTGGCAGGACGTATCATTGAATTCATGGAGAAGGAAGCCAAGCCCAACAAAACGAAGACGCGCGGTAAAGGTTGATGCCGACACAGCAAGACTTCGAGATCGGAAACCAGTCGGTTGCGGCCGGGAAGCGAAGGACTATCGACATACCAATCAGCGTATTGTCGGACCATACGCCGGTATCCATGTCCGTTCACGTTATTCACGGACGCCGCTCCGGTCCGACGCTTTTTGTCAGTGCAGCCATACATGGTGACGAAATAATCGGCGTCGAAATAGTCCGCCGGTTGCTTCGGTCAAGGCAGGTAAGGAGCCTGCGCGGCACATTGCTCGCAATACCTGTCGTCAATTCATTCGGCTTTCTGAACCGCTCCCGTTATCTGCCGGATCGCCGCGACCTGAACCGCTCTTTTCCAGGCACGGCAACGGGATCGCTCGCCAGCAGACTGGCGCACATATTCATGACAGAGATCGTGGCCAAGTCGGATTTCGGCATCGATCTGCACTCGGCAGCGGTGCACAGAACCAACCTGCCGCAAATTCGGGTTTCAGCATCGCAGCAGGCGGCAATTGAACGCGCCAAGGGATTCGGCGCGCCCTTCTATCTGACGTCCAAAATTCGTGAAGGTTCTCTTCGCCATGCAGCCCAGGAAAAAGGCGTTGACGTGCTGGTTTATGAGGCCGGCGAAGGCCTGCGATTCGACGAATTTTCAGTTCGTTCCGGGGTCACCGGAATTCTGCGAGTCATGCGCGATATGGGAATGATTCCCGATAAGGGCGTCCCCAGGTTGAAAGTTGAATCAATTGGTTCGAGTTCAAGTACCTGGGTTCGGGCACCCGCCGGCGGTTTGCTGAGAAATTTCAAGACGATCGGTGAACAGGTAGCGGTTAATGATGTCCTTGGCGCGATTTCCGATCCCTTCGGTGAAACCGAGACGGAGATTCTTGCCGAGTTCAATGGTCTCGTGATCGGCCGTGCCAACCTGCCTGTGGTCAATGAAGGCGATGGAATTTTCCACATCGCCAGGATCAGCAAGCACGAGGATGCGGAGTCTACGCTCGATTCTCTAACCGCAACTTTGGACGCCGCACCGCTGTTTGACGAAGATGAAATCATCTGATGTCGGCAGATCCGGATACGAAAACCCGGGTTCGGGCGCAATCCAGGCAGCGCGCCGGGAACGGTCTTAAAACGTGCTGAACCCCGATGCCTCGCCGAAGCGGTAAAGCCACCGCTTAACCACCGACTCGTCGCAATAGTGCTCGTATGGTACTGAGAATGTCCGACCCGGCTGGTTATACCAGAGCAAATCGAAATGAAACTTGGCGTCCTTGAATAC
Organism: Woeseiaceae bacterium; assembly: GCA_024640315.1. GTDB lineage: Bacteria > Pseudomonadota > Gammaproteobacteria > Steroidobacterales > Woeseiaceae > SZUA-117. Next base: position 11,373 of record JAHEFF010000044.1, on the reverse strand, counting down.
CCGCGCTGATGACGACGTCCGTATTAACACGTTGGTTTCAAGATTGAAGTCCGCCAGGTTGCGCCTCGTCAGATTGGCCGATCCCAACAGCACCGATGCTTTGCCGGACATGTCCTCGCGCAGGACCATTTTCGTATGACATTGTTCACCGTGTGTGTGAATCCAGCGAATCTCGATCCCTGCTTTCCTCAGCTCATGCGCCACCGGTCTGTTGGGAATGCCGAACTTGTTATTGCCGAAAGCATCCTTGTTCGGGTCAAGCAGCAAGCGCAAGGCGACGCCCCTGCGGCGTGCAAGTTTTAACGCCTCTATAACGTCGCGATCCGACAAATAGAAAGTCGCGACGCCAAGCCGCTCGCTGCGCTGCGATTGTTCGATGAGCGTTAGCGCGACGGTTTTGATAGCTCCTTCCGTCAGTACCTGTGCCGCTGTACCGGGTACTTGCACAGGCGTATCCATAGCCACGACCACGGGATCACTCCCGGACATTGCGAGTACCGCATTCTCTGTGTGCAGCAAATCCCTGACCGCCGGGCCGCCAAAACTGATCGCGACATTCGTATGTGCACTGCTCGCGTCGTGTGGATTGGCGGAAGTTACAAGCGCGCTCCAGTCATCTCCGTCGTCCGCAATAACGACTTTGCGGTGATTGGCCTTGAAGTTGAACGCCTCGAGATAACTGCGGAGCGTGACATTGCCCTTGCCACCGAACGGGTTCCTGAGCCTGCCCTTCGTCGAGTTACCAAAGGGCTTCGCCAGCAGGCGCCAGAAAATCGAATAAGCCGGGTTGCTGTCACGCAGTCGGGTCAGGTCTGTTATCACAAGCTCAACCCCGGCTTGTTTGAGCCTTTCGAACTGAGCGGAGGGGAGCGATCCGTATACGACATTAATCGGATCCGTGATGACAACAACCCTCATCTGCGGATAACGCTTCTTCTGTGCGACCAACAGATCGGTCAGCTCGCCGGACAACAGCCGGGTTGTCTCCTGCTCCTTGCCCTGGAAATCGTTATAAAGAAACATGTCCAGCAGCAGGAACTTGCAGGACTTCTCGATGATCGAAAACGCGGCGTCGAAGATCTGCTGCTCGCTGTGACGCACACCCTTATCGTCCACCCACGTCTTATCGGCAAGGAATCTCACAGACGAGGCGTCGTGAGCGTCGCCCGTAAATGACAGCCCATCCGGTAGTGGTCTGTGCCAGAGGCGGCGACGAATGGACCTGGTCACCGTATCAATGGGACCCGTGCCGCAGGTTGTGCAACTGCATGACCGCTGTCATCGTTTCCCTCGCTATTCCGGCAGGTTCAGCCGCAACAGCAAGGCGTCGAAACGCGGATTCCCGGCAAGGGTGCGAATTTCCGGCGGGCAACGAACTTCTGTGAGTCCGGCTCGTGATTCGCGCTCAGCCAGCTCCAGAATGTCCACGGCAACATTTGTATCGCCAAGTATCACCGCGGCCGGCACTCTGGTCCACCACCAGGTGCCATCATTTACGCTATGGATGGCAGCTCGCGCGCGCTCTTCTCTGCCCGCAACCGCCAAAACGCGCACTATGCCGAGTTCATTTCCATCATTGGCGGCAACCTCATCTGCAAGCCGAAGTGCTTCGTCCTTTTTGCCATTGCGGGCAAGCGCATATGCCAGCATCGACCGCGGCCCGGCCGAATCCTGTACTAAACCGACCATTTCCCGTGCGACCGCCTCAAGCTCACTTGTTTGATCAGCACAGTACAATGCATTCATCATTTGCCGCTTGACAGCAAGTGAGAGTGGCATCCAGGCGACCGCCTTTCGATACTCAGAAACCGCCTGATCGTACCGGGCGAGTTCACTCAACAAGATAGCGCGACCCCAGTTATTGCCCGCACCCAGTGCTGTGGCCCTGTCGTAAGCATCAAAGGCTTCCTGGTAGTTTCCAGCGAGACTCTCAAGATATCCAAGCGATGCATACGCGGGTCCATAGCGGTCATCGAGACGAATGGCATCCATGACATGCTCCCTGGAAATTCGAAGCTGCTCTTCTTCATTAATATGTTTCCAGAAGTGATGGACCCTGCCGAGACCTGCGTGGGACGGCGCCCACTCGCGATCAATCTCGATTGAAGCTTCAAATGCCCGAACTGCCGCCTCAAATACGGAACGGTCTTCGAAATCAACTTCGCCGAGCATAATTTTCTGCAGATGAGTCATGCCCTCGTGGTACTGATCCAGCGCTTCAATGCTCGCCGGGCCTTTCAAGCGCAATGATCTTTGATCTGCAGGTCGAAGGCTGGCATGCAGAACTGCGGTTACGGCGGTAGCCACGTCTTCCTGAACTTCAATTACGTTACTGACACTTAACTCCCTGTCGTAGGTTTGCGACCAGAGATGTGAATCGCTGTCTGCCTCGATCAACTGGGCGGTGACCCTGATTTGATTACCAGCGCGCCGCACACTGCCCTCGAGAATGTGCTCGACACCAAGCTGCGCCGCGATTTCGGCAAGCGGAATATTTTCGCCTTTAAAGGAGAATGACGATGTTCGGGATACCAGCCGAAGACCATCTATGCTTGCCAAGGCATTGAGCAGCTCCTCGGTCAGCCCGTCGGCGAAATGCTCCTGCCCGGGATCTGCCGACATATTGGTGAAGGGCAGCACTGCGAGGGAGGGCTCAGCGTCAAGCTGCGCAGTTGCGGTCCCGGGCAGATTCCGATCAGAGCCGAACTTATCAGCCAATAACAGCCCGACGGATATCACCAACAATCCAATAACGAGATAGTTCAGTTTCTTCGCTGTCAGATTGCTGACACTCTTCTCGAGTGGCACTTCTTTTGCCTTCTTGATTCCGTCGGGTGTTATTTCGTATGCCCAGGCAAGCAGCAGTGCGACCGGGAAGCCGAGTAACAGAATGAAAACGACGAAGGTGGTCACCCAGTCGGGCAAGCGCAGGGCCGGCACTGCCAGCGCAGCCACCTGCATGAGCAACCACGCTACGATCAGGTAGGCGATGCCAATCCTGAAGACGTTACGGCGCTTGAGCTCGGCGAACAAGGACATGGTGGCTTGGCTGGGCATCGTGTGCCCGGGACTCTCCCGAATCAGTCTCAGGCCCCAAGTAATACCACGTTTTTGGCCCTAAAGGGCCTTGAAAACCGCGTCGAGCGTGTCTTTGGCGTCGCCGAACAGCATCCGCGTGTTCTCTTTAAAGAACAACGGGTTCTGTACGCCAGCGTAGCCTGTGGCCATGCTGCGCTTCAGTACGATTGACGTCGTTCCCTTCCAGCACTCGAGCACCGGCATACCGGCAATGGGGCTGTCCGGCTCGTCGAGCGCCGACGGGTTGACGATGTCGTTAGCGCCAATAACGACGGAGACGTCCACGTCCGGAAAGTCTTCATTGATTTCGTCCATTTCGAAGACGATGTCATAAGGCACTTTTGCCTCGGCCAACAATACATTCATGTGCCCCGGCATACGCCCTGCCACCGGATGAATGCCGAAGCGCACGTTGACGCCCTTCTTTCTGAGTGCCGACGTAATCTCATAGACAATGTGCTGCGCCTGGGCAACTGCCATTCCGTATCCCGGAATGATCATGACCTCTTTCGCATTAGCGAGCAGCGCGGCTGTTTCCTCCGCGTCGATTGGCACGACTTCGCCCTGGTCTTCACCACCGACCTTGGCAGTAGTGCCACCACCCGTGCCGAAGCCGCCGGCAATGACTGACAGGAACTTGCGATTCATCGCGCGGCACATGATGTAGCTCAGGATCGCACCACTGGAACCGACAAGCGCGCCGGTCACAATCAGCAGATCGTTGTTCAGCATAAAGCCGGTCGCTGACGCAGCCCAGCCGGAATAGCTGTTCAGCATGGAAACGACAACCGGCATATCGGCGCCGCCAATAGCCATCACCATGTGAATGCCGAATACCAATGCAATGACCGTCATGATGATTAGCGGGGTCATTCCATCGCCGGCCGCTGACTGGATGACAAACTCGCGGCAAAACCAGAACGCAGCAATAAGCAGGCCGAGATTGAACAGGTGGCGCCCGGGCAATGTCATCGGCTTGCCACCGATCTTTCCGCTAAGCTTGCCAAACGCAATGACGGAGCCAGAGAAAGTGACCGCACCTATAAGGATACCCAGGTAAGTCTCGACATCGTGAATTGTGAGTTCGACGCCTTCAAAGTGCACCGACGAATCCATGAAGTTCGCATAACCGACCATGACGGCTGCGAGACCCACCAGGCTGTGCAATATAGCGACAAGCTCGGGCATCTCGGTCATCTGCACACGCTTCGCGAGCAGGATGCCGATGCTTCCACCAATAACCAATGCGGCCATCAGCTCTACATAGTTTTGCGTGACAACACCGAAGACAGTCGCGAGCAGCGCGATCGCCATGCCAGATATGCCGTACCAGTTGCCGCGACGTGCAGTTTCCTGGTTAGACAAACCGCCTAATGCCAGGATAAAGAGAATCGTCGCAGCGATGTACGAGACAGTTACGATACCAGGGCTAATCATGACGACCTCACTTGCGGAACATTTCGAGCATTCGTCGCGTAACGGCAAAGCCACCTGCGATATTGATGCTCGTTATTAATAGGGTGAAGACGGCGATCCACTTGATCATGTTGTCTGCCGAACTTATTTGAATCAGTGCTCCGATGACGATGATGCTCGATATCGCATTGGTCACGCTCATCAACGGAGTGTGCAATGCCGGCGAGACATTCCAGATCACCATGTAACCCACAAAACAGGCCAGCACGAAAACCGTGAAATGCGCCATGAACGAGGGCGGTGCAACCGCTCCCAGGCCGAGCAGCGCGAGCCCGCCAATTGCAGCCGCAATAACCGGCCCTGCTGCGGACTTTTTCTTTTCGACCACCACGGGAGCAGGCTCGGGCTCCGCTTTTTTTGGCGCTGCCGTCAGCTTCGGCGGCGGTGGCGGCCAGGTCGTTTCGCCATCTTTGCAGACGGTTGCTCCGCGAACGACTTCGTCGTCGAAGTCGACCACAATATTGCCGTCTTTCTCCGGCGTCATGTCGGTCAGGAGATGACGAAGATTGGTTCCGTAAAGCTGACTCGCCTGGGCAGCCATTCTGCTGGGCAGGTCCGTGTAGCCAATCACTGTGACCCCGTGCTTCACGACAACCTTTTCCGGCTCGGTCAGTTCACAATTACCGCCCTGCTCCGCCGCAAGATCGACAATGACGCTGCCGTCTTTCATTGATTCGACCATTTCGGCGGTGATGAGTCTTGGCGCCGGCTTGCCCGGAATGAGCGCGGTGGTAATGATGATATCCACGTCTTTTGCCTGTTCGGCAAACAGCGCCATCTCGGCCTTGATGAATTCTTCACTCATCACTTTCGCGTAGCCGCCTTCGCCTGAACCGTCTTCGTCTTCAAAGTCCAGCAACAGGAACTCGGCGTCCATGCTTTCAATCTGCTCTTTGACTTCCGGCCGGGTATCGAACGACCGCACGATGGCGCCCATACTCTTGGCAGCGCCGATCGCCGCCAGGCCGGCAACGCCGGCGCCGATAACCAGCACTTTGGCCGGCGGCACCTTGCCGGCGGCGGTGATCTGGCCGGTGAAGAAGCGGCCGAAGTGCTGAGCGGCCTCAACCACCGCGCGATAACCACCGATGTTAGCCATTGAGCTCAGCGCGTCCATTTTCTGCGCGCGGGAAATTCTTGGAATGTAATCCATCGCCATCGCGGTCACGCCGCAATCGGTGAGCTCTTTCAACAGGTCCGGATTCTGCGCCGGCCAGAGGAAGCTGATCAGCGTTTGTCCCGACTGCAGCCATTCTCTCTCTTTGGCGTCCGGCGCCCGCACTTTGAGGATGATGTCCGAGTGCTTCCAGATATCCTTTCGTGAGGCGACGATTTCACAGCCTGCCGCCTCATACGCCTCGTCGGAATAGTTTGCCGCCGCACCAGCGCCAGCCTCCACAGCCACGTCAAAACCCAGTTTCTTGAGCTGGGTGACAACGTCCGGGGTCGTCGCAACGCGCCGCTCACCCGTGTGAATTTCCTTCGGTACACCGATCTTCATGCACTTGCCTCCGATTTGTCTGGCGCGATTATCTGCGAGTAGACCCGCATAAGCAATGCGGCCTAAATGAGGAGTTACCTCACCTGAAACGCCACCAGTCGGAGCGGCCGATTAGTCAGCTTATGTTGATTTAAAAGCCCGCGCGGGCAGACAATGGCCTGCATTCAGAATCTTCCGGAGCACGCCCATGAAAATACTAAAGGCCCTGCTTGCGACTGCACTGGTAACCGGGGGCGCGGCATTTGCTGCAGAGCCCCGGACCGGGCATACCTATGCGCTGGAAGACAATGAAAAACGCCCGGCAGCGACCCTGGAGGATGCCAGCTTCCTCGTCGGTTCCTGGACAGGCACCGCATTTGGCGAGCGCATGGAGGAGTCCTGGAGCGCGCCGACGGGCGGATCGATGGTCGGGACCTTCAAGTTGTTCAATGGCGATGAGCCCGCCATGTATGAGTTGATGCTGCTAACCGTTGAAGACGGCACGCTGGTGTTGAAAGTTAAACACTTCAATGCGGACTTCAGCGCCTGGGAAGACAAGCCGGATTATGTCGATTTCAAACTGGTGAAATTATCGGAAAACGAATTGCACTTCGGGGGAATCAGTTTTTACAAGCGAAGTGACGATCGCATCGATGGCTACATCGTAATGCGTAACCAGGATGGCGTCAGCGAACAGCACCTGATTTACGAAAGGCAGAAGTAGGAATAAATGGGGTCAGAGTACATTTCTCTAAAAAAATGGGGAATAAATGGGGTCAGAGTACATTTCTCTAAAAAAATGGGGTCAGAGTACATTTCTCTGAATTCTTCAGAGAAATGTACTCTGACCCCATTTTTTTTCAGAAGCGAAAGGTATAGCCGAACTTGAATGTAATATCGCCGGTGACCGAGGTGAATGTCCGGTCGCGGGTGTAGTCGACGAACTCCCGGTTCACGACGAGGATCACTTCCCGGCCTGCACGCGGCACCCAGCGCAGGATACTGTTCAGGCCCAGACCGTAGGAAACGTTGTCGTACTGCACGGTGTTTTCCCAGTAAAGGGTATTGGTAAAGGCAATATCCGCACGGAGCGACGCGAGCCGTGTGATGAACGCGCCATTTGGCAGATCGATGTCGCTCACGTGATAGCCCAGCGCAAAGCGGAAGTGCTCGTTTGGGCGCCAGGTAATGTCGGCGCCGGGGGCGGAAATGTCGCCGCCGTAAAACTCGCCACCACAGTAGTAACCTTCCACGGCAATGCGTCGATGCTGCCCGGTGCCAATATTGATGCAGTACTGATCGAACCCGTATTCACCAACCGGGATGGTGACGCCTTCAGAAACTTCGAACGGCGTATCCAGCACTTCATCGATCAACTGGTATTGGAGCTCGATTGAGTCCCCGGATCCATTGACGATTTCCAGCGCACGAATAGACACCAGCTCAGATTGCAGCTGATTTTGAAGCGTCTCGATTCGCTGGTAGTCGACGCCGCTGAATGCTCGTTGAATCGACCCGCCTGCCGGAAACCAGGTGTAACCAACATCGACGGTCAAATCACGAACGTTATTGCGATTAACGAAACCAAGTGCGGGGTAATAATTTTCCTGAAGTTCCTTGTAGGACAACCCATAACGCAGCCCTTCGGCAGTAGGGACGCGAAGACTGATGCCGTACGCGGCATCGTCCCCATCGACGCCCTCGGAGTCCGACTGCTGGTACCAGAGCGATCCTTCCAGCGTAGAGCCACTGGACAAGCGGGTATTGAGATAGCGGTAATCGACCCCGGCCAGTGTATTGCCGAGGTCTGAGTCCGGGTCGCCACTGGTAAAAATGAACCCCAGGCTTGATTCTTCAAAGACATTTCTGGAAACCCGCGCTACGAAAAGATCGCTCGCGCCCAGTGACTGGAATGGCTCCTGGCGAATACCCAGTGTGCCAATCTCCCAGCCGCCAGCCCGGCCGGTTAACTTGCCGCCATAGTCGATCGGAATGGTTTCTCCTCCACCACTCAAGCCGATTCGCCTGGAGAAGAACGGCCGGCCGCTCTCTTTCTCCACTCGCGAAATGGTCGACCGATCATCAAAGCTTCGACCACCAATCTGACCAAACTCGAAAATGTCCGTGTCCTGCAGGAAAAAGACACGCTTCTCGGGAAAGAACAGGCCGAAACGGGTCAGGTTAACCTGGCGCGCGTCGGCACTGGTGCCTGAAAAGTCTGTATTCACCGTGAGTGATGCGGTGAGCGACGACGTGAGCTTGTAGAAAACGTCGATTGCCGGCTCCACCGAATCGGAAGTAACGCCAGCCTCGAAATCTTTCGACTGACTGACGCGCGCTGATGGAACGATGTCCAGCCCAACGCCCTTTTGCGCACCCGACATACCGGTCATTTCACCGAAGGCAGACGGATTCATGTCACGGTTCCGTGACGTCCAGCCAATTTGCTCCGTCTTTCGGCCGATATACCTGCCGACGTTCAGGCCCCAGATGTCGTTGGAAGGATCGAAAGACAATGTCTTGAACGGAATCTCTATCTCCGCCACCCAACCCTGGTCATCGAGCCGCGCCTCGCCATGCCAGATTCCCTGCCAGGCCCAATTTTGCTTGGTGACGTTCTGGTACAGCGCCTGGTTACGCAGGCCGTTGGCGGTGAGGTCGAACGCGTAGCCGCTACGCCCCTGGTTCAGTGGATCGATCATGACGGTGATCGTGTCCTCGCCCCACGAGAAATCGCCCTGCCGCAAAACCAGTGCGCCAATTTTGTCCGGCTCCCGATCGTAAAACCTGGCGCCTACGTAAAGCGCATCCTTCGTATAAACAACGTAAATTTGGGATTCTTCAGAGGGTCGCGCGAATTCCTCCGGCGTTACCTGGTACAAATCCTCGATGACCGCAGCAAATGCCCAGGCATCGTCGTCCAGAACGCCATCGAGTACCGGCGCCTCATCCACCATAAACGCGTCGATGCGCTTCCCGGTTGCATCGACCATCTGGGCATTGGCTGCGCTTGCAACGCACAACGCAGTCAGACCGGCAAGCCAGATGAACATGTTTTCGCGATTACTCAAGTCGCGGCACTCGTAGCGTCGATATACAGAGACTAACCCCTAATGGTGCCAAAGTCGTTAAGATGGGCGTCACAAACCGTACATAATCAATGTCTTGCGAATATTGCGCCAGGACTTGTTCAACGGCATTTGCAAAGACGGACGACTCAACCCGTGCGTCTTTACAGCAAACGTGCCGGGTAAATGCCCCAACCAATCACAAAAAAAGCCGGGCCGCATCATCGCGGCCCGGCTTTATTATTTCCGTTGCCTGATTTGAATCAGGTAGCAGAGGCTGCTGCAATGCTCGCAATCGAAGCATCCAGCGTAGCGTCGAACTCTTGTGCAGACTGCTGTGCGCTCAAGCCCTCGGCCAGCGCTCTCGAGAAACTCGCTACCATGCCATTCTGTCGTGACAAACGGTCGTTCGCTTCTTCGCGTGAATAACCACCGGATAATGCAACAACGCGCGCGACATTCGGGTGCGCTACGCAATCCGCGTACAGATTATCCTTCTCGGGAAGCGTGAGTTTCAACATTACAATTTCGTCTGCATCGAGGCTGTTCAGTTGCTCCATGATTGCCGCATGCAACATATCTTCGGCGGCCGCTTTATCCGGGCAATGGATATCAACTTCCGGTTCGATGATGGGCACGAGGCCCGCCGCAACAATCTGACGACCCACCTCAAACTGTTGGTCGACCACTGCCTTGATGCCGGCCTCATTCGCCTGCTTGATAACCGAGCGCATCTTGGTGCCGAAAATGCCCGCAGCCTTGGCTTTTGTCAGCAAATCGCCGAGTCCGGGATTCGGCTTCATGACCTGGGCGCCGTCCACCTCGTCAGCAAGGCCCTTGTCCACTTTCAAAAAAGGAACCACGTTCTTGACGTTCCAGAGATAGGAAGCCGTCGATTGTCCCTCGACTTCACGATCCATGGTGTTCTCGAAAAGGATTGCCCCCAGGATTCGGTCACCACCGAATGAGGGACTCGTCATAATACGACTGCGCATCTCGTGAACGACCGTGAACATTTCTTCGTCATTCGACCATGCGTCCGGCGTGACTCCATAGAGCCCCAGCGCTTTTGGCGTGCTACCGCCACTTTGGTCCAATGCGGCGATAAAGCCCGGCGCGGTTTTGATCTTCTTTAGCTGTTCTGCGTTGCTCACGGTAACCCCTGATTAGTAGTGTCTGACTGAAAACCGAGCGCAGGATTTTACAGCAAGTCGGCCCCAAATTGTCCTTGATCTGGCAAGTCGCCGAACGGGAATCCGTGTCAACTTTCGCTTTCCTGCCTTGCCTCGACCATTTGCCACAACATCGTCGAGCGAGCGCCGGAGCGGCAGAAAATCAGCAGGGGCCTTTCCAGCTTGTCACAAGCCAGCTGGAAATCCTGGACGTTTTGCTCTGTGAGCCTTCCGGAGACAACCGGGACGTGCACAAAAGTCATCCCCAGGTCCCCGGCTATTTTCGCGAGATCCGCCGACTTTGGCTGACCCATTGACTCATCATCCGGCCGGTTATTCATGACGCTTCGGACGCCCTGGTTCGCCGCGAGCTTCAGGTCATCCGCGAACAACTGTCCGGAAACATAGACCTGGGGCGCGAGCTCCAGCACTCTCATCTGCAAGTAATCCTGTTTCACACCCCAAACCCCAATGCTTCCGGCGCCGAGCGCGCCAGTATATAGATGCCCATAATAATCAGGAAATAGCCAAACCATCGTTTCAGCTTGTCCTGCGGCATCCGGTTGGCGATCTTCGCGCCAGCGAAGCTGCCGACAATTCCAAGTCCCGTAACAATCATAAGCGTGCGCCAGTCGAGCTCAAGATTTTGCGCATCGAGCACATCGATATACTTGTAGAAGCCGCTGTATGACTTTAACGCGATGATAACCAGGCTTGTAGCAACGGCCGCATGAATGGCCATGCCACCAAGCAATACCAGTGCTGGAACAATCAGGAAGCCACCGCCGACCCCAACGAGACCCGTGATGATGCCAACAACCAGGCCGTCACCCGCGATTTTCCAGCTCGCCCGCGGCTCATGCGGCTTGTCGGTCAGTGCTACCGGGCGCAGCATCATGTAGGAAGCCAGCAACATCACCAGGGCAAACAGCGCGAGCTGCATAATGCCGGAAACATAGGCAGCGATCATTGCGCCGAGATAAGTCCCGGCCATACCGGGGACGCCGAAAACAAGGACGTTGTGCCAATCGATCAGCTTTGCGCGGACGTACTGCAAACTGCCCGCAAGAGCGATGTTGCCTACAACGAACAAGGAACC